>NZ_JBQUZM010000005.1:0-107881 GCF_056313845.1 Xanthobacter sp. DMC47
CATCGCTGCCAGAAGAGACCCCGCAAGGACTCCGCCGTCCACGTTTCTCTTTCTTCTGTCATACATGTCAAACAGCGCGCCCGGTCGGGCAAAATCTGCCTCGCCGAAGCGAGAGCCTCACACCCTTGGGAGGGTCCAGAGAACACCCTTCCGCCCGGCTTTTGACCGGCTGCCACTACGGACAGTGGAGAGGAGAGCTCCGGGGAAGCGCCGTCCCGCCATGCGGCGGCGCCCCGTCAGTGATGTGGCTTATAAGGGGGCCCCTCAGACCTGTCAACACCCTTGTTTTTGAGCCCGATACGATCTGTTGCCGGCTGTGGAAAACTCGGACGGCGTGACGCCACTAGCGACGGAGAAATCGAATTAAATCAGCTTACTATGGTCGTCCACAGGGGTTCCGACACCCCATCGTTCTACCGGCGACCCCGCGTTGAAGCCACCAGGTCCGCCTCAAATTCCTTCGCCGAGATCGACAAATTCCGCGATCAGCCGGGCATCGGGGCGCTGGCGCCGGGCCGCGGGACGCGTCAGTTCCTCGACGAGCTGGTGGACCTGGACAGCGATCTCCGGCACCGCGGTCACCTCCCAGAAGGCTGGGCGCGACAAGGGGCCGAGGGCGTGCAGCCAGGTCGAGGCATGCCCGTAGCGATCGAGCAGCGCTGTTCCGCGGGTCTCCAGCCCCAGCCCGAGCGGATCGGGACGGATACGTCCCGCCTCCCGCAGCCCTTCGAACGGCGGCACGGCAAGGGCTGCGAAATCGGAGCGCGGGCCCGTGCAGTTCACCACCCGTGCCACCTCGAGCGAGAGCACGCGGCCGGAATGTCGCCGGCGCAGGGTCGCCGCGACTCCGCCCGGCACAAGGTCGAGGCTGGCGATACGGCCGGCGACGACCGTGAGCTGGCCGGATTGCGTCAGCCCGCCGAAGGCCTCGGCAATGCGCGGCGCCATGCGGTGTCGGTGGATGTCCCAATAGGTTCGCCCATGGCGCAGGAAGCGCTCCCGGGCCTTGAGCGACCAGCCGGCCCAGACGGCCGCCAGCGCCGGGCGCGCGGCGTCCATCACCCGCTGCCACGGCACGTCGCGCGTTGCCGCCTGCCGGACGGCCGCGCGGATGAGGCGGAGCGCCTTTACCGGGTCGCCTGCCTCGCCCGGATCGAGAAACGGCTCCACGCCGCCGAGCCTGCCGGGCACGTCCGCATGGACATGGGGGACCAGGCCATGACGCGACACGCTCCAGATCGGCCCGCGATGACCGCGCGCCGCAAGCATCAGCGCCACGTCCACCATGGTGAGGCCCGAGCCGATGAGGAGCACGGGTGCATCAGGTGAGAGGGTATCGATGTCCGGCCATCGCCACGGGTCCGGCACGAACAGCGGGCTGTCATAGACGCCACCGTCGCGGGTCCGCGGCGGGCGCGGCGGCATGTTTCCCGTGGCGAGCACCACATGGGTCCCATCGATGCGGCGCCCGTCGGCCAGGGTGACGCTGGGTACGGGGCGATCGGAGACGCGCACCACCTCGCCGCGAACCCGGCGCAGACGGCCGTTTCGGGCCGCCAGCGCCGTTTCCAGCCGCTCGGCGAGATAGGCGCCGAACAGAGCGCGCGGCACGAAGGCGCGGGCAAGATCGCCCCCGGCCTCCTCGATGGCGGCGGAAAGATCGGCACCGCTCGCCTTCAGCCACTGGGCAAAGCTCGGCTTGAGCCCGACCTCCATGCGCGCCACCGGGACATTGAGCAGGTGGTAGGGGTCGCAGGCGCCGTAGGCTAGGCCGGGCCCGGCCTTCGCCTCCCGCTCCACCAGCACCACGTCGAGCCGCGCGGCAGCGGCGGCCAACGCGAACAGGGTGCCGCTGAAGCCCCCGCCAACGACCACCACGGTGCCACGCGCGTCTCGGCTCGGCTCTGCGCCTTGCGCTTCCCAGGCATTCAGCATGGCGTTGCTCCTCGCGAGGCGGTCCGATCAGGAGGCAGAGACGCGGCGCGCCTCGGGCACGATGGCATTGCCGATGATCTCGCCGAACGGGCCGCGATGATTGGTGACAACGCCGGGCGCACCGGTTCCGGATGCACGCGGCAGCAGCGGCAGCACGCTTTCGCCGAAGCGATAGGCCTCCTCCAGGTGAGGATAGCCCGAGAGCACGAAGGTATCGACGCCCACCGCCATGTATTCCTTGAGCCGCTCGGCCACGGTCTCGGGATCACCCACGAGGGCGGTACCGGCGCCGCCACGCACGAGGCCGACGCCCGCCCACAAATTGGGCGCCACTTCCAGCTTGTCGCGCCGCCCGCCATGCAGCGCGCTCATCCGCCGCTGACCTTCGGAATCCATACGGGAGAAGACCTTCTGCGCCTCGGCGATGGTCGCGTCGTCGACATAGCGGATCAGGTCGTCCGCCGCCGCCCAGGCCTGAGCGGCCGTATCGCGGACGATCACATGGAGGCGCACGCCGAATGTCACCTCTCGGCCCAGCGCGGCAGCGCGGGCGCGGATGTCCCTGATCTTCTCCGCCACCTGCGCGGGGGGCTCGCCCCAGGTGAGATACTTTTGCACCTGTCGGGCCGCCACATCATGAGCGGGCGCGGAGGAGCCGCCGAAGAACAGCGGCGGATGGGGCTGCTGCACCGGCGGATAGAGCAGCTTGCCGCCCTCCACCTTGAAGTGCTTGCCCTCGAAATTCACGTCCTCGCCCTTGAGAAGGCGGGTGTAGATGTCGAGGAACTCGGCCGTGATCTCGTAGCGCTCTGCATGGTCGGCGAAGAAGCCGTCGCCCTTGTTCTCAACCGGGTCGCCGCCGGTGACGACATTGATGAGGGCGCGGCCGCCGGAGATGCGATCGAGTGTCGCCGTCATGCGCGCGGCCACCGCCGGCGAGAGCAGGCCGGGGCGCACCGCCACCAGAAAGCGCAGGCGTTCCGTGAGCCCGGCAAGGGCGGAGGCGACGATCCAGCTGTCCTCGCAGCTGCGGCCGGTCGGGATGAGCACGCCGAAATAGCCGAGCTGGTCCGCCGCCTGGGCGATCTGCCGGAGATAGCCGAGGCTGACCTCGCGCGCCTTGTGCGACGTGCCGAGATAGTGGCCGTCCCCATGGGTGGGGAGGAACCACAGGACGTTGGCTTCGGTCGCGGCGGGCAGGCTCGGGTCGGCGGCAGAAATCGCGGCAGAGGACGACGCGGCGAGAGTCATGGACAGGCTCCGGATGGGGCCGGGAGCGTCGGGCCCACGCCCTCCGGCTTTAATTCAATAAACTTGATAGAATTTATTGACCCGCTTTGATCCGCCTGTCTATTGTTTTCTCCGATCCACCCCATCCGGATTGATCCGGAGGGGACGGAACGTGATGCCCCGAGGGGCAGAACCCGCGGGCCCGACCCTGTTCGCCCGCACGTTCGAAAAAGGCAGATCGATGAACGCGCACGTCTCCGCCGCACCGGGCCAGCCGGCCCAGATCGCCCCGGCTCCCGCCCCTTCCCCCGAAATTTCGGCCGCCTCGCTCGCCTTCCGCAGCGCCATGCGCAAACTGGCCGGCGCCGTGAGCGTGCTCACCGTGGGCCAGGGCGACGCGCGCACCGGCCTCACCGCAACGTCCGTCACCTCCCTTTCGGTGGAGCCGCCGACGCTGCTCATCTGCGTCAATCGCGCCACGTCGTCCGTCGCGCCTCTGCTGAAGGAGCGTGCCTTCGCCATCAACGTGCTGCGGCCGCATCACGAGCCGGTGGCCGACCGCTTCGCCGGCAAGGGCGGCCTCAAGGGTCCGGCCCGCTACGACGGTGCCGAGTGGACGCGCCTTTCCACCGGCGCGCCGGTGCTCGCCGATGCCCTCGCCGCGTTCGACTGCGAGCTGGAAGACGCCATCGAGCGGCACTCCCACCTCATCGTCATCGGCCGGGTGGTGGCCTCCCGCATCACCGAGAGCGCCGAGCCGCTGCTCTACTGGGCCGGCAGCTATCGCGGCCTGTCCTTCTGATCCCCCAATTCCAAGGAACTTGAGACATGAGCACCGGCATCACGCGCCGCCATTTTGCTGCCCTCGCCTCCGGCCTTGCGGGCGCCATCGCCTTGGGGGCGGCTCCGGCCCGGGCGCAGGAGAAAGTCGTCCGCATCGGCTACCAGAAATACGGCACCCTCATCCTGCTGAAGAACAAGGGTCTCCTGGAGCCTCTGCTGAAGCCGCTCGGCTACAGCGTGAAATGGGCAGAGTTCCCGGCCGGCCCGCAGCTCCTCGAAGCGCTTAACGCCGGGGCGGTGGACTTCGGCAACACGGGCGAGGCCCCGCCGATCTTCGCGCAGGCGGCCGGCGCGCCCCTCGTCTATGTGGGCTACGAGCCCGCCGCCCCGCAGGGCGAGGCCATCCTCGTGCCTAAGGACAGCCCGCTGAAGACCGTCGCCGACCTGAAAGGCAAGACGGTGGCGCTGAACAAGGGCTCCAACGTCCACTATCTCCTCGTGAAGGCGCTGGAGAAGGCGGGCGTGCCCTATTCCGACATCAAGACCGCCTATCTCACCCCGGCCGACGCCCGCGCCGCCTTCGAGCGCGGATCGGTGGATGCTTGGGCCATCTGGGACCCCTTCCAGGCGGCGGCGGAGAAGACCATTGAGGCGCGCCAGCTCGCCGACGGCACGGGCATCGTCTCAAACTACCAGTTCTATCTCTCGACCCGATCCTTCGTGGATCAGGCGCCGCAGGTGGTGGACGTGCTGCTCAAGGGCGTCGCCGAAGTTGGCGCGTGGGTAAAGGCGAACCCGAAGGCGGCCGCCGCCGAGTTCTCGCCGCTTATCGGCATTCCTGCCCCCATCCTGGAGGTCGCCCTCGCCCGCCAGCAGTATGACGTGAAGCCGATCACCCCCGAGGTGGCGGCAGCGCAGCAGCAGGTGGCGGATGCCTTTCTTGCCCTCGGCCTCATCCCCAAGCCCATCCGCATCGCCGACGCCCTGCGCGCGCCGAAGTCGTGATGCGGACCTAAGGAGCCTGCCATGAGCCCGCCCGCTCAGCATGACGCCGCCGTCCTTCCGGCGGCGGCCGCGTCCGTCGCTGCTGAACCCGCCGATGTCCGTCGCCTCGCCGGCGTCCGTGCAGCCGCGGTCGGCCGTGCGCTCCTGCCGTGGGCACTGCCCCTCGCCGTGCTCGCCTTGTGGCAGGCGGCGGCGAGCCTCGGCTTCCTCTCCTCGCGGGTGCTGCCGGCGCCGAGCGACGTGGCGGTGGCCTTCTGGCGGACCCTGGGCGATGGCTCGCTCCTCACCAATGTGGCGGTCTCGACCCGGCGGGCGCTGATCGGCCTCGCCATCGGCGGCTCCATCGGCTTTGCGCTGGGGGTGCTGAACGGCATCGTGCGGCCGGCCGAGACGGCATTCGATTCCACCATGCAGATGCTGCGCAACGTGCCGCATCTCGCCATCATCCCGCTGGTGATCCTGTGGTTCGGCATCGATGAGGAGGCGAAGATCTTCCTCGTCGCCATCGGCGTCGCCTTCCCCATCTATCTCAACACCTTCCACGGCATCCGCACGGTGGATCGCGGGCTGGTGGAGATGGCGCGGGTCTATGGCCTCTCCAGCACCGCCTTGTTCTGGCGCATTGTGCTGCCGGGGGCGCTGCCCTCCGTGCTGGTGGGGCTGCGCTATGCGCTCGGCATCATGTGGCTGACGCTGATCGTCGCCGAGACCATCTCCTCCACCGAGGGCATCGGCTACATGACCATGAACGCCCGCGAATTCCTGCAGACCGATGTGGTGGTGCTGGGCGTGCTCGCCTACGCGCTCCTCGGCAAGCTCGCCGACAGCTTTACCCGCGCCATCGAGCGTCGGGCACTGGCCTGGCATCCCGCCTATCAGCATGGATCGGAAGGAGCGGCCTGATGGAAATCTTCGCCGCGACAGACGCCGACATCGCCGCGAAGGTCCGCGCCGACGAAATCCGCGCGACCTTCACGCCGCCCGAGCCGCGCCCGAGCACACCGACGAGGTGGAAGGGCGAGCCCATCCATCTCTCCGCCGTCACCAAGAGCTTCGGCGCCCGCCCCGTGCTGCGCCGGCTGGATCTCGACGTACCAGCCGGCCAGTTCCTGGCCGTGGTGGGCCGCTCCGGTGGCGGCAAGACCACTTTGATGCGGCTCATCTGCGGGCTCGACCTCGCCACCTCCGGCACCGTGCGGGTGGGCGACACCCCCGTCACCGGGCTGATGCCGCAGGTGCGCCTGCTGTTTCAGGATGCGCGCCTTGCGCCATGGCAGCGGGTGCTTGCCAACGTGGGCATCGCGCGCGGTCCCCACTGGCGCGAGGAGGCCCATGCGGCCCTGCGCGACGTGGGCCTCGCCGATCGCGGCCGCGACTGGCCGTCGGTTCTCTCCGGCGGGCAGAAGCAGCGCGTGTCGCTGGCGCGCGCCCTGGTCTCGCGCCCCGGCGTGCTGCTGCTGGACGAGCCGTTCGGCGCCCTCGACGCCTTGACCCGCACCGAGATGCACCGCCTCACCGAGCGCATCTGGACGGAGCACGGCTTCACCGTTGTCCTGATCACCCACGACGTCGCCGAGGCGGTGGCGCTGGCGGATCGGGTCGTCGTGCTGCGGCAGGGCGAAATCTCCCTCGACGTGCCGGTGGACCTGCCTCGCCCGCGCAGCGGCATCGCCTCACCCGAGGCGCTCGACCTCCAGCGGCGCATCCTCGCCGCGGTCTGATCCCCCAAACAAAAAGGGGCGCCCGGTGATGAGCCGGGCGCCCTTTTTGTTGTCGGTGGCAGTTTCAGCGCTGGAGACCCCAGGCCCGCACCGTGCGCTGCTCGACGAGGCGGAACAGCACCTCCACCAGAAGGCCAATCAGGATCACCGTGACGAGACCCGCGAACACCCGGTCCGTCAGCAGCTCATTGCGGTTGCGATAGATGAACCAGCCGAGGCCGCCCGAGCGCGAAGAAACGCCGAACACCAGCTCGGCCGCGATCAGCGTGCGCCAGGCAAACGCCCACGCGATCTTCAGGCCCGACAGCAGCGAAGGCAGAGCCGCGGGAATGAGGATGAGCGCCACATAGGCCGGCCCCTTCAGCCCATAGTTGCGGCCGACGAGGCGCTGCGTCTCCGGTACCTGCTCGAACCCCGTCAGCGCCGCCAGCGCGAAGGGCCAGAGCACCGCATGCACCATCACCAGCAGCAGGCTTGCCTCGCCAAGGCCCAGCCACAGCATGGCGAGGGGCAGGAGGGCGATGGCCGGCAGCGGATTGAACATGGCCGTGAGGGTCAGCAGCACCTCCTTCACGAAAGGCACCGCGATGGCCACCGAGACGAAGACGAGGGCGAGCGCCAGCGCCAGCACATAGCCCTTCACCAGCACTGTGAGCGAGGCAACCGAGGCCGGGAACAGGTCTTCATGGCGCAGCGCTTCCACCAGCGCCGACATGGTGTCGGTGAAGGTGGGAAAGAGCAGCGGGCTGTTCTGCCACGTTGCCGCCACCTGCCACAGCACGGCGAGACCCGCGAGCACCACCAGACGGCGCACCAGAGTGAAGCGCCACAGACCGACAGGCGAAAAGGTTTGGCGGAGGGTCGAGCCCGGCGCGCCCGACAAGGAAACATCAGTCATGGCGCGCTCCATCGGCGAAGAGAAGATCGCTCACCTCCCGCACCACGCCCTCGAAGGCCGAGGAGCCGCGCTCGGCGAGCCCGAGGCCGGAGGTGTCGAAGCTGGCGATGGTCCGGCCGGGATGGGCCGCCAGAAGATGCAGCCGCGTCCCGATCAGCACCGCCTCGTCGATGGCGTGGGTGACGAAGACGAGGGTGAAGCCCTGCTCCTCAGCGAGGCGCAGCAGGTCTTCCTGAAGGGTCCGCCGGGTGAGGGCATCGAGGGCGGCGAACGGCTCGTCCATCAGCAGCACGTCCGGCTCGGCGGCGAGCGCCCGGGCGATGGCGGCGCGCTGCTTCATGCCGCCGGAAAGGGTGTGCGGATAGGCATCGAAGGCGCGCGCGAGCCCCACCTTGGCGAGCGCCGCCCGTGCCCGCTCGCGGGCCTCCTTCAGAGGCACCTTGCGAGCGACGCGCAGCGGGAAGGCCACATTGTCCGTGATGCTCTTCCACGGCAGCAGCTGGTCGAATTCCTGGAACACCACGATGCGGTCCGGTCCCGGCCCGGTCACTTTATTGCCGCGCAGGCTCACCGTGCCGGCAGCGGGCTTCAGGAAGCCGGCCAGCGCCTTGAGGATCGAAGACTTGCCACAGCCGGAGGGGCCGAGCAGCACGAGGCGCTCGCGCGCATGGACGGTGAAGCTCACATCCTCCACTGCCCGGTGGCGACCGGCCTGCCCCACATAATCGAGGGTCAGGCCACGCGCCTCCAGCACGGGCGGCGCGGTGTGGGCGAGGGGCGCCATGGCGGCGGACACGACGGCGTGGATGGTCATCGCACTCCCCCTCAGCTGCCCGACGCGGAATGCAGGTCCTCGAACGTGAAGTCCTTGAAGCTGGTCGGCTTCGCCTTGATGGCGCCGATCCGGTTCATGAAATCCGCAAACTTCAGCGTGCCAAGCGGAACGAGCGTGTATTGCGTGTCCGGATCGCTCAGCACCTCGGCGACGAAGGCGGGATCGAGCTTCGACTTCTCGACCTTCACATAGATGTCCGCCGCCTCTTTCTTGTGCTGCTCTACCCATTTGGTGGCTTCCTCGAAGGCTTCGAGGAAGGCCTTGTAGGTCTTCGGATTGTCCTGCCGGAACTTGACGGTGGCATAGGCCACCGTGGGCGTCACCGGGCCGCCGAAGATCTCGTAGGAGGAGAACACCTTGTGGATCTTCGGATCCTTCAGCGCGTGATTCTGGAACGGCGCGTTGGAGAGATAGCCGGTGATCTCGGTGGAGCCGGAGAGAAGGGCCGCGGTGGCGTCCGGGTGCGGGAGCGTCACCATCAGCGCGTCGAGCTTCTTCGCATTGCCGGGCCCGAAGGTCTGCTCGGCGGCGAGCTGGAGGATGCGCGCCTGCACCGACACGCCAGCCACCGGCATGGCGATCTTGTCCTTCTCGGTGAAGTCCTTGATGGTCTTCACGTTGGGATTGTTCGTGAGCAGGTAATTGGGCTGCGCGCCGAAGGCGCCGACGATCTTCACCTCGTTGGAGGTGCCACGGGTCTTGTCCCACAGGGTCAGGAAGGGCCCGATGCCGGCGGAGGCAATGTCGATGTTGCCGGCGAGCAGCGCGTCGTTCACCGCCGAGCCGCCGGAGAGCTGAATCCAGTCCACCTTGATGTCGATGCCGAGCGCCTTGCCGTGCTTCTCGACCAGCCCCTGCTCCTTCATCACATGGAAGGGCGTGTACAGCGTGCCGAACTGCTGGGCGATGCGCAGCACGCCCTCGGCCCGTGCGGGCGCGGCGGCAAGCACAGGGACAAGTGCGAGAGCGGTGGCAAGGCCGAGGACGGCGCGACGGGTTTTCATCTCGAAGACCTCTCGAATGCTCAGGAGACGGCGGCGAGGCGCCGCTCCGCGCTGTGGGAGCCCACGGCGAATTCGTTGACGATGTTGTCGGACACCTTGCGGCGGCGGCCGTCGATGCCGAGTTCGGGGAACAGCAGCTCGGCCACCCGGTAGGCTTCTTCCAGGTGCGGATAGCCCGAGCCGATGAAGGTCTCGATGCCGATTTCCTGATATTCGCGGATGCGGGCGGCGACGCTCTTGGGGTCACCCACCAGCGCGGTGCCGGCGCCACGGCGCACGAGGCCGATGCCTGCCCACAGGTTCGGCGCGATCTCGAGCTTGTTGCGATCGCCCGGCTGGAGCGCGGCCATGCGCGCCTGGCCGACGGAATCCATCTCCACCTTGAAGCGCTTCTGCGCGTTCTCGATCTGCTCGTCGGAGACGCGGGAGATCAGCCGGTCGGCGGCGGCCCAGGCTTCGGCCTCGGTCTCGCGCACGATGAAGTGGATGCGCAGGCCGAACTTCAGCTTGCGCCCGCGCTTCGCGGCGCGGGCCTGAACGTCGGCGAGCTTGTCCTTCAGGATGTGGGGTGGCTCGCCCCAGGAGAGATAGGTGGTGACATGCTCGGCCGCGACCTCGTGGCCGGCCTCGGAAGAGCCGCCGAACCACAAGGGCGGGTGCGGCTTCTGCACCACCGGGAAATCGAGCCGGCCGTGGGCGACACGATAATACTTGCCCTCGAAATCCACCGTCTTCCCGGCGACGAGATCGCGCCAGATGGTGAGGAACTCGTCCGCCTGGGCATAGCGCTCGTCGTGCTCCAGGAAGATGCCGTCGGCGCCCAGCTCGGCGGGATGGCCGCCCACCACCACGTTGAGCAGCAGCCGTCCGTCGCTGAGGCGGTCGAGGGCCGCCGCCTGCCGGGCGGCAAAGGCCGGCGAGGTGACGCCCGGCCGCAGCGCCACGAGGAATTTCAGGCGCTCGGTGGCCGTGGCGAGGCCCGCGGCGGTGATCCAGCTGTCCTCGCAACTCTGCCCGGTGGGCAAAAGCACGCCCTTGAAGCCCAGCCGGTCCACCGCCTGCGCCACCTCGCGGAAATAGGCGAATTCCGGCGGGCGCTGCTGCGTCTCGGAGCCGAGATAGGATCCATCCCCATGGGTGGGGATGAACCAGAACAGGTCCGGAGGGGTGGCGGGAGACTGCAACGCGCTCATCGGGGACTCCGTTATTCCCCATCAAGGTTGCGTACATTATTCGATAATGTCAACGGATTTTATTGTATATATGGACAAACTCGATTTTCGAATGTGAATTCCAGCCTGCGCATGCGTCGTGGCGCCTCGAATGCGACCGAACGGGCTAATGCTCGCGATGCTTGATGCGCGACGTGCCGACGTGCATTTGCGTGCGATCCTGCCTAAATGGGGGCCGTTGAGCCTTCGCCCCAAGGAGCCGCGCGCCGCCCCATGATCCGCTTCCTGCTTCGCTTCACCGGATTCTGGCTGCTCGCGGGCGGCTTCGTCGCGCTCATCGTGGACGGCACGCGCTCCATTGCGGCCTCCGGCCTCACCTTCACCTCGGCCGGGGATGCCTGGTTCGCCTTGGCGCCGGGCAGCCTGGAGCGGGCAGAGACTTCGGCCAAGGCCGGGATGCCGGCGGTGTGGAACACCGTTCTGCTGCCCCTCCTCTCCATGCCCGCCTTCGCGCTGCTCCTGCTTGTCGGGCTGATCCTGATGGGCCTTGGCCGGGTGCGGGAGCGCTCGCGCTTCGAGATCGGCTGAGCGGCCTCGCCCGCCCCCTCGCACAAGCACGGCCGCATCCCCATATTGGGGATCCAGCGGGTTTTCCCCTGCCCCACCCAACACCATGACGTGGCCCCAGGGTCCGATGCCCTCCGGCCGCGAGACGAGGAGCCTGCCATGTTCTGGCTGAAGAAGTCCCTCGACCTGCCCACCGCCGCCGAGGCCCTGCCCGGCCGTGCCACGACCATCCCCACCGCCGAAGTCCACTACGTGAACGGCCACGCCCTGAAGGGCCCGTATCCGAAGGGCTTCGAGACCGCCGTGTTCGCCCTCGGCTGCTTCTGGGGCGCAGAGCGCAAATTCTGGCAGCAGGACGGCGTGTGGGCGACGGCGGTCGGCTATGTCGCCGGCCATACGCCGAACCCGACCTATGAGGAGGTCTGCTCCGGCAGCACTGGCCACACCGAAGGGGTGCTGGTGGTGTACGACCCGGCCGTCGTCTCCTATGGCGACCTGCTCAAGCTGTTCTTCGAGAGCCACGACCCGACCCAGGGCATGCGGCAGGGCAATGATGTGGGAACGCAATACCGCTCCGGCATCTATGTCACGAGCCCCGAGCAGCGGGCGGAGGCGGAGGCGGCGAAGGCGGCCTATGGGCCGGCGCTGAAGGCGCGGGGCTTCCCCGCCATCACCACCGAGATCGCCGAACTCGGGCCGTTCTATTTTGCCGAGGGCTACCACCAGCAGTATCTGGCGAAGAACCCCAACGGCTATTGCGGCCTCGGCGGCACCGGCGTCTCCTGCCCCATCGGCACCGGCGTCGCCGCGCAGTAGGACCGATCCGGCGCTGATGCGCCGGGCATCGTCCCGTTTGGCGGCGATGATGCGCCGGGCAATCACAGGCTTGGCGGCGATGATGCGCCGCCTTGCCAAATCGCCACGCGGCGGGCTTGAGTGGGCGCCTCTCATCTGGTCCCCATCATGCCCGCTGCTCCGTCCCGTACCCTCCTCGCGCGCGATCACACCCTCCACCTGGGGCCGCGCACCCTCATCATGGGCATCCTCAATGTGACGCCCGATTCCTTCTCGGACGGCGGCCGCAGCGCCGCGCCGGAGGATGCGCTTGCTAATGCCCGGCGCCTCGTCGCCGAAGGCGCCGAAATCCTCGACGTGGGCGGCGAATCGACGCGCCCGGGCCATACGCCGGTGGCCGCGGAAGACGAATGGGCCCGCATCGCCCCTGTCATTCCCGCCCTTGTGGCGGAGATGGGCGTGCCGGTCTCGGTGGATACCTACAAGGCCGAGGTGGCCCGCCGCGCCCTGGAAGCAGGGGCGAGCATCGTCAACGAAGTGTGGGGCTTCACCCGCGATCCCGACATGGCCAAGGTGGTGGCCGATCACGACGCCGCGGCGGTGGTGATGCACAATCGCGACGAGGTGGATGAGACCCTCGATATCGTCTCGGAGATGCTGGGCTTCTTCGAGCGGGTGCTGGAGATCGCCGACCGCGCGGGCGTGAAGCGCGAGAAGCTCGTGCTCGATCCCGGCATCGGTTTCGGCAAGAGCTTCACGCAGAACCTCGCCGCCATCCGGCGCCTGCCGGAGCTGCGGGTGCTCGGCCTGCCGATCCTCCTCGGCACCTCGCGCAAGTCGCTGATCGGCAAGGTGATCCAGACGACGCCGCAGGAGCGGGTGCCGGGCACCATCGCCTCCAACGTCGTCGCCATCATGGATGGGGTGGAGATCATCCGGGTCCACGACGTGGCGGCCCATGTGCAGGCCGCGCGCGTCGCCGAGGCAATCCGGGACGCATCATGACGATTGCCTATCTTTGCCTCGGCTCCAATGTCGGCGATCGCGAAAAGACCATGGCGCAGGCGCTCGCCACCCTGTGCCGCGCCGGCCTCACCCTCCGCCGCAGTTCCTCATATTACGAGACACCGCCCTGGGGGCCGGTGCCGCAGGGGCCTTATCTGAACCAGGTGGTGGAGGTGGACAGCCCCATCGGGGCGAGAAGCCTGCTCGCGCTGGGGCTGGAGGTGGAACGCATGCTGGGGCGCGACCGCCCCAACGAGGTGCGCTTCGGCCCGCGCCGCATCGACATCGACATTCTGCTGTTCGGAGATGAGACCGTGCGGGAGGAGGATCTGGAAATCCCCCACCCCCGCCTCATGGAACGCGCCTTCGCGCTCGTGCCGCTGACCGAGATCGCACCCGACATCGTGGTGGGCGGCGTGCGTGCAGCGGAGGCTCTGGCGAAGCTGGACCAGAGCGGCATCACCCGCCAGCCAGAAAACGCGTCCAACACATGAAAATGCCCCGCGCCGAAAGACGCGGGGCCGGCGCGCGAGGCCCGTCCTTGCAGGAGCGTTCGGCTCACATGGTCCGGATGTTGGTGGACCAGGTATCGACCTGGCGCTTCACCTCGTCCTTCGCATAGCCGTAGCGTTCCTGCAGCTTGCCTTCGAGAACCTCGCGGTTCCCGTTGATCTCGGTGAGGTCGTCGTCGGTCAGCTTGCCCCACTGGGCCTTCAGATTGCCCGTGAACTGCTTCCAGTTGCCTTCGATGCGATCCCAATTCATCGGCTCGTCCTCCGTAGTGAGTGGAAAGATGCGACAAGAACGTTCACGCTTGAGCAGGAGTTCCGCTAAGTTTTGCGTAACGGGGGAGGATCGATGACGGCCGCGGTACATGACGACGAGAAGCTTGCCGCAGGCGTCGCGAGGGGGGAGAGGGCAGCGCTGGCCCGGGCCATCACCCTTGTGGAATCCCGCCGCTCGGATCATCGCCGCCGCGCCCAGACGCTGCTCCAGTCGCTGCTGCCGAGAACCGGCAACGCCTATCGCATCGGCATCACCGGCGTGCCGGGGGTGGGCAAGTCCACCACCATCGACGCGCTGGGCACCTACCTGACGGGGCTCGGCCACAAGGTCGCGGTGCTGGCGGTGGACCCTTCCTCCACCCGCACCGGCGGTTCCATCCTCGGCGACAAGACGCGCATGGCCCGCCTGTCGGTGGATCCCGCCGCCTTCATCCGCCCCTCCCCGTCCGGCGGCACGCTGGGCGGCATCGCCGCCAAGACGCGCGAGACCATGCTCCTGTGCGAGGCTGCCGGCTTCGAAGTGGTGCTGGTGGAGACGGTGGGCGTCGGCCAGTCGGAGACGGCGGTGGCCGATCTCACCGACACCTTCCTCGTGCTCATGCTGCCCGGCGCGGGCGACGAGTTGCAGGGCATCAAGAAGGGCGTGCTGGAACTGGCGGACATCGTCGCCGTCAACAAGGCCGACGGCGACAACATCAACCGCGCCCGCGCCGCTGCCGGCGAATACCGGGCCGCGCTGCACCTCCTCGGCGCACGGGAGGCCCACTGGTCGCCGCCCGTGCTCACCTATTCCGCGCTGACCGGCGATGGCATTGCGGGCGTGTGGGAACAGGTCATCCTGCACCGGCAGAAATGCGAAGCGGCCGGCACCTTCGCCACCACCCGCCGCGCCCAGCAGGTGCGCTGGATGTGGACCCTGCTGAACGAGCGCCTCGCGGAAAAGGTCGCCCACGACCCCGGCGTCAAGGCGCGGCTGCCGGCGCTGGAGCGGGAAGTCGCCGAGGGCGCCCTCTCCCCCGCCCTTGCGGCGGCCGAGATCGCCGGGCTCATCGGGCTTTAGGCGATGGACCGGCCACTGCGCATCCTCGTCTGCGCTTTCGGCCCGTTTCCGGGTGTGCCGGTGAACCCCTCGCAACAGCTCGCGGCCGATCTCCTCCGCCTGCGCCGTCCGGCCCTTCACGGCATGGAGATCGCGCTGGACATCCTGCCCACCCGATGGGATGCGCTGGCGCAGCTCGATGCCCGCCTTGATGCGTTCGATCCGGACGCCGTGCTGCTCGTCGGCGTTGCGGCGCGCCGCCGCCGCGTGTCCATCGAGATGCTGGCCGCCAACGCCGCGCGCGCCGCCCCCGATGCGGCCCGGCGCCATCCTCCCGGTCATCGCCTCGTTGCCGGAGGGCCGCCTTTGCTGCGATCGCACGTCCCGGCCAGTCCGCTGGCCCACGCCCTGCGCCGGGCCGGCATCGCCGCCGTGCCCTCCCGGGATGCCGGGCGATATCTCTGCAATGCCAGCTATTTCCATGCCCTCGCCTGGGCGACGCGGCAGAGCGGACGCCCGCGGTCAGTGCTGTTCGTCCACCTGCCGCGGCGCGAGGGCCGGCCGGCCGGAGTCTCGCGCCTGCGGATGGGGCAAGGCATGTCCCACATCCTCCTTGCCCTCGCCGCCGACGCGCGTCGTCCGGCCGATGCCTCTAAGTCGATGGGATAGCTACAGCTTTCGCCTTCGGATACGAACCGCTATAGGCTCGCCCATCCCCACGTACCGAAAGCCGGCCCGTGACGATCTACCTGCCCATCGCCGAGCTGCCCGTCGCCGTCTTCACGATCCTCGCGATGGGCCTTGCGGTGGGCTTCATCTCGGGCATGTTCGGCGTGGGCGGCGGCTTCCTGATGACGCCGCTGCTCATCTTCACCGGCGTCCCTCCGGCGGTCGCCGTGGCCAGCGTCTCGCCCTACATGGCGGCCTCGTCCCTGTCCGGTGCCCTGTCCTATTGGCGCAAGGGCATGGTGGATGGGACGCTCGCGTGGGTGCTGCTCTCCGGCGGCTTGGTCGGCACTCTCTCCGGCGTCCTGCTCTTCCTCTGGCTGCGCTCCATCGGGCAGGTGGACCTCGCCATCCGCCTCTCCTACATGCTGCTGCTCGGCGCCATCGGCTCCCTGATGCTGGTGGAGAGCGTGCGTGCCATCCTGCGGGAACGCTCCGGCGCCCCCCGCCCGGTGCGCCGCCCCGGCACCCGGCCCCTCTTCATGCGGCTGCCGCTGAAGATGCGCTTCCGCCGCTCGCGCATCTACATCTCGGCCCTGCCGGTCATCGCCATCGGCTATGTCATCGGCCTGCTCGGCGCGGTGCTGGGCGTCGGCGGCGGCTTCATCCTCGTGCCGGCGCTGATCTATCTGCTCAGGGTGCCGACCCAGACCTCGGTCGGCACCTCTCTTGTGCTCACCCTCGTCACCATGGCGGCCGCAACCGTGCTGCACGCCGTGGCCAACGGCACCGTGGATGCCGTGCTGGCGCTGGTGATGATGATCGGCGGCACCGTCGGCGCCCAGTTCGGCGCCCGAACGGGGCAGACGCTGAAAGCGGAAAACCTGCGGCTCCTCCTTGGCCTGCTGGTGCTGTCGGTAGCCGTGCGTGTCGGTGCCGAGCTGGTGACGGCGCCGGGCGATACATTCGCCGTCACCATGGTGGAGACGGTGCGATGAGCACCGTCCGCCCCCGGGCCGGAGCGCGACCCTCTCCGCTCCCTCGGCTCGTCATCCTTACGCTTGCGCTGCTGGCGAGCCTCACCGCCGCTCCGGCCCGCGCCGACCGGCTGGTGTTGTCGGTCTCGCAGCAGGAGGTGAGCATCTCCTCCAGCTTCACCGGCGCCGAGCTTGTCGTGTTCGGCGTGGCCGAGGCCACCGATGGGGCACCGATCGACGACACACCGGACGTGGTCGTGACCGTGCGCGGTCCGCGGGAGGATTTCACCACCTGGAGAAAGGCCCAGGTGCTCGGCCTGTGGATCAATACGGACAGCCGGACCTTCATCGGCGTGCCGGCCTTCCTCGCCGTCCTGTCCAACCGGCCCACCGATGAGATGGCGAGCCTCGCCACCCTGCGGCGAGAACAGATCGGCCTTGCCCGCAACATCTTCGTCCAGCGGGTGGGCGGTGATTTTGCCGACGTGGTGCCCACCGACCCGTTCCGCGCCGCTTTTCTCCGGCTGCAATCGGCGCAGGGGCTTTATGAGGAGAGGCCCGCAGGCGTCACCTTCCTCGCCCCGCGCGTGTTCCGGGCCGAGGTCCGCATTCCGGGCGCAGCGCCCATCGGGCAGTACCAGATCGAGGTCAAGCTCGTCCGTAACGGGCTGATTTCCGCTACGGAACAGGCCAGCTTCGACGTGCGGAAGATCGGCTTCGAGCAACGCGTAGCAGAGTTCGCCCTCAACGATGCGTTGCTATATGGACTGGCCGTTGCCCTAGGCAGTCTGATTGTCGGCTTCATCGCCAACATATTGTTCCGCAAGGAATGAGATGAGCAGAGAGGGCATCCGATGCGCTTCGGGATGCAACCCGCATCAAGATCAACAGACGGATGCGAGTACCAACGTCAAAAATCACGACTATTCGGACATTTTTTCCTTGAATCTGCTTTGATCCGCGTCCACACAGGGGCAACGGTCGATTAAATTAATATATTACCTTCCAAAGGGCATTTGCGGTTCCTAAGCGCAGCCCGGCGGGCCTCCTTCGGGTGCCAAGCCCTGACCGGCGCCCGTAGGGGACGGGGTGGCGCCCAGCGCGCCGCCCCGGAACCCCTTACCGTTCAGCGCATCCCGCCAACGCTGCGGCGGTCCCCTCCCCGGATCGCGCCCAGCCCGACGACGTTGCAATCGGATCGACCCGTGCTCTAGGAACGTCTCATCCACCGGCGATCGCCGGAAGGTGAGGAGCCGCGCCCCGGAAGGAGCGTCGGCGGGAGCAGGGAGACGACCTTGGCCGGTAGCATCGCCATCACCGTCGAGGGCGGCATCGCACGCCTCGCGCTGACCAATCCGGAGCGCCGCAACGCCATCTCCAGCACCATGTGGCGTGCGCTCTCCGCCTTTGCCCAGGAGGCCGGCCGACGCACCGATATCCGCGTCGCCGTGCTCAAGGGGGCCGGCGATCTCGCCTTCTCCGGTGGTGCGGACATCTCCGATTTCGACAGCGCCCGCTCGGACGCCTCCGGCGCGCAGAGCTATGACGATCTGGTTGAGCAGGCCTGCTCCGCCATCGAAAACCTTGCCTTCCCGTCCGTCGCCCTCATCCGCGGGGCCTGCGTGGGCGCGGGTGCCGCGCTGGCGGCGAGCTGTGACATGCGCATCGCCGCCGATGATGCCTTCTTCGCGATTCCCGCCGCGCGCCTGGGCCTCGGCTACGATCCGCGCGGCCTCGGACGGGTGTTGCGCGCTTTCGGCAGCCAGGGGGCGCGGCAATTGTTCTTCACCGCCGATCGCCTTCCCGCCGAGCGGGCGTACGGGATCGGCGCGGTCGATCTCATCGCTCCGCCGGCCGAGGTGGAGGCGCTGGCCGAGCGCACGCTCCACCGCATTGCCGAGAACGCGCCGCTGACCCTCAAGGCCGCGAAGCTCGCCATCCGGGCGGCGGAGAGCGGCAGCCAGCCCCTGACCGGCGACGCGAAGCGCGCCACCGCCCTCGCCAACGCCAGCGCCGATTATCGCGAGGGTCGCCTCGCCTTCGCCGAGAAGCGAGCGCCGCGGTTCACCGGCAGCTGACCTAACAAGCGAGCACACCGGCCGGCGCGCGAGAGCCGGTCGGTGTGGTACATGGAGCGGCGCTGACCGGGATCGCTCAGGCGGGACACGCCCGGGCCTGCTTGGTCATTTTCCCTGGGCCTTGAGGCGCGTATTGCACGCGCTCCAGTATTTCGGCCAGGTCTGGCCGGCGGGAATCTTCCCGGCGGCCTTCGCCGCACGCCATTCGGCGCCGCAGGCCTCCTGACGCTGATGCTGCGCCGTCTTCGCAGGTGAGGGCTGCGCGCCCGGCTTGGCTGCCGTCCCGGCTCCCGTGGCGGCGGGAGCGGTCGCCGCCGGCTTGACCGGCGTTGCGGCCGCAGGCGCAGTCGTCGCAGGTGCAGTGGCGGGCGCCGTCGTGGCGGGTGTGGTGGTCGCCGCGGGCGCGGCGGGCTTGGTCGTGGTTGGGGCCGTGGTGCTCTGGGCAAAGGCAGGCACGGCGAAGGCGGCAGCGAACGTCAAGGCGAGGATGGCAGTACGTGCACGCATGGTGCAGGCCTCCAAAGGGGCCGCGCGAAGCGGCGCGGCACACGGTCCGGTTCCGGACGCACGGTCAGCACGCCACGCGACCACGGCGAAATCGCGGCGCAAATGATTGATGACGCGACGGAATTTAAGCCCTCCGCACAGCTTTCGGCGGACCCGTGCGCCGGGCGGATCCATCCCTTCGATCCACCCCGCCGCCCGCGGCCGGCATTCACACGCCGGTCCGTGGACATGCGCGCCCCACGCCTATATGGTCCGCCGCCGCGTTGGGGCGTAGCCAAGTGGTAAGGCAGGGGATTTTGATTCCCCCATTCCCTGGTTCGAATCCAGGCGCCCCAGCCACTTTCCAATTCCACGAACCCTCGAACGCCTACGAAGGGCGAAGCTCCGCCTTTGCCCCCACTCCAGCGCAATTCACGCAAAACGCTCGGCATAGCGGCCGCGTGCTCGGGAGGCTGAGCGCATGGCAAACGCCGCGAGTGGCAGAGATCAGGCGGGCGCTGCACGTCGGGAGGAAGGGGGGCGCGGACCGCCCGCCCAGCGCACAGGCGCCATGCGGGTCCCGCCCGATCGCGAGCTCGTTTCACCCCGGCCGAGCAACAGGCGGGCATGCGTGCCGGCCAAGCACCCTTCCCCTCCCTGAAAAGCCACGCTCTCCTTCCGCATCGCTGAACAACTGACGCCGAATTCAATTGCCCGTAGGAAGGGGGATCTTGACACCCTCGCCGGCGAGTTGCTCGCGCACCCACTGGAAATTCTCGTATCTCGAGATCTCGACCGGTCCCGCGTAGCTCTGGCTCTGCATCTTGCGGGGCGGGTACTGAATGTACGTCGCCATGAGCTCCTTGATCGCCGCGCTGATCGTCACCAGCGTCCAGGTGCGCTCGGTGTAGTTGTTCATGAAGATGTCGTAGCGCTCCTGCGGGTCCTGCCAGAGGTCGAAGACCTGCGGGACTGTGGCGACGTACTTCTCCGCGCCCTTCCAACCGAGATTCGTGTCGACGGCGAGACCGCCCGTCGTGGCGCCTCCGTCGCCACGCAGGTTGAACACCGCCTTGTAGTTGCCGACGCGGGCGGCGCCGGGCGTCAGCTCGTTCTCGGTGAAATAGAACCAGTTCTTGCGGGCGGACTTCCCCGTGCCGAGCAGGATGGGGCTCATGTCATAGCTGTCGAAGATGATGGGCTGGCCCTCGCGGTCCTTCTCCGGAAGCTTGAGGCCGGCCACGCTGGCGAAGGTCGCCATCAAATCAAGGCCGCCCACGATGTCGTGGTTCTTGGCCTGCGGCTTGATCTTGCCGGGCCAGACCGCAATGGCGGGCACACGGTTGCCGCCTTCCCGCACCGTCCCCTTGGTCCCGCGGAAGGGGGTGTAGCCTGCATCAGGGTAGACATCCTGCCAGGCACCGTTGTCGGTTGTGTAGAAGATGAGCGTATTCTTGTCGAGGCCGGCAGCCTTCAGCTTGTCGACGATGCGCCCGATGCGCGTATCGAGCTCGACGACGCTGTCAGCATACTTCGTTTTCGACATCGACTTATGCTCGAATTCGGGCGCTGGCAGATTTGGCTGGTGCACCTTCATGAAATTGACGTTGATGAAGAAGGGTGTGTTTGGCGTCTTCGCGGCATCGTCAATGAAGTCCAGCGCGGCCTTCTCCACGTAGCCGTCGAAGAAGGGGATACCGACCACCCCCTCCTTGCCGTCAACCACGGGTGTGTTGACGTACTGCCCGTTGATCTTGAACTCCTCGACGGGTTTCTCGCCGGCTTTGCCGGAAAGCGCGCCTTTGGTGACCCGGTTGAACATGGCGCGCAGCTCCGGGTCCATGTCGGGGAACCAAGTGGGGTCGCCGTAGGTGTAGGCGTTGAGGTGGTACAGCCCGGCATATTTCATGACGTCGTAGCCCTGGGCGTTGGGCAGCGCATAGTCCGCCTCACCGAGGTGCCATTTACCGGTGAAGTAAGTCTTGTACCCGCCCTGCTTGAGTACTGATGCGACGGTCCACTCCGCCGCCGGCAGGCCGCCGCCATCGCCCTGGAAGGAAACCGTCGTCATGCCGCTGCGATTGGGAATTCGGCCCGTCTGCATTGCGGCGCGGCCAGGCGTGCAGCTCGGCTGGGCGTAGAACGAGAAAAACGTCATCCCGTTCTCGGCCAATTCGTCGATGTGGGGCGTCGGCATGCCGCGTCCCTCGCCGCCTCCGTAGGGGCCGAGGTCGCCATAGCCCGTGTCGTCCGACACGATGAGAAGGATGTTCGGCTTGCTCGGAGCCTGAGCTTGAACCGCAGAGCTGATGCCCAAGGCGAGGAGCCCTGCGGCAAACGAGGCTGGAAGCCTGGCGTGAATCCGGTCCATTGGCTTTCCCATTCTTGAAGCGGTCGGCGCTCGCTTGGAAATGGCAATGCGGAAATGGGTACGCTGCCGCAGCTGTAACGTGTCTAAAGCTTAGCTATTGGTCAAATGAAATGGCCGTGTTTTCGTTGGTCACTCACCTGCTTTCCTCTCCTCCGGCCATGATATCGCGCCTGCCAGTTGCCCAGCACCTCCACTGTTGCGCATGGCCGCGCCCCTTTGAACTTGCGTATCGGCGGTATCCGGCCACGCTTTCCTGCTAAAGCTCGGTGCGGCGGAGCGCTTTTCAGTCGTTCGACCTTCGCCCGACTCCCATCGACACGCCGGCGCCCCGGCTGAACGTCAGCGCAGTCACGGCGCCGCCTGCGTCGCACCCGGCATCAGGCTGTGGCGGGGCTCTCAGGGGCACGCCCGCGCCGGGCGAACCGGCGCGGGGTGCTCTCGGGAGCTTATTCCCAGCCTTCCAGCACGATCTTGCCGATGGACCGCCCGCTCTCCAGCGCGAGGTGAGCGCGCCGGAGGTTGTCCGGGGTGATGGGGCCGAATTGGGCGCCGAGGGTGGTGCGCAGGAGACCTTCGTCCACCAGTCCCGCGACCTCGGAGAGGATGCGGTGCTGGGCGTCCATGTCCGGGGTCTCGAACATGGAGCGGGTGAACATGGATTCCCACGCCAGCGCGCCGCTCTTGGGCTTCAGGAGGGTGGCGTCGAGGGCGGCAGGATCGTCGATGACGCAGATGGCGCCCTGCGGCACCAGCGCCTCGACCAGCTGCGGCCAATGCTGGTGCGTGCCAGTGATGCTGAAGATGCGATGCACGCCGCCAAGGCCGAGCGCCTTCAATTCACCAGCGAGGGGCTTGGTATGGTCGATCACATGGTCGGCGCCCAGGTCCTTCACCCAGGCGACGCTCTCCGGCCGGGAGGCGGTGCCGACGATGGTGGCGGAGGCGAGCCGATGCGCCAGCTGCACCGCCATGGAGCCGACGCCGCCCGCCGCCCCGACGATCAGCAGCACCGTCTTGTCGTCGGCGACGCCACGCGGCAGGCGGAGGCGGTCGAACAGGCTCTCATAGGCCGTGAGCGCCGTGAGCGGCAGGGCCGCGGCCTCTGCGAAGGACAGCGTCCTGGGCTTGCGCGCCGCGATGCGGGCATCCACGAGATGAAGCTCGGCGTTGGTGCCCGGCCGGGTGATGGCGCCGGCATAATAGACCTCATCCCCGACGCAGAACGCCCCGGCCTCGGCGCCCACCGCCTCGACCACGCCGGCCGCATCCCAGCCGAGGATCACTGGCGCCTCGGCGGTGCCCTGGCGGCGCATGCGCACCTTGGTGTCCACCGGATTGACCGAAATGGCCTTCACCCGCACCAGCAGGTCGCGCGGACCCGGCACGGGGTCCGGCGCCTCGAAGGCGAACAGGGCGTCCGCGCTGTCGGCGGGCAGGGAGGCGACGTAACCGATGGCCTTCATGACGATCTCTCTCGAAGCAGGCGCGGAGCGCGCCGTCGCTGCCTAATCTCGATCGTCCCGCGCCCTGCGCAAGACGGCACAATCGCGTGGGGTGGTATCAGGATTGATACGCCGAGTGGCGCGTGTGCGCGGCGTCCGCCATACTTCCCAGCCGCGACAGCGGGTGGAGGACAGAGCATTGGCACGGCGCCATATGACTTATCCGGGCACGGGATGCCCGGTCGAAGCAGCGCTGGCGCTGATCGGCGCCAAGTGGAAGGGCGCGACACTCCATCACCTCATGGAGGGAGAGCAGCGTTTCTCCGAGCTGCGCCGGCGCATGCCCAACGTCACCCAGCGCATCCTCTCAAAGGCGCTGCGCGAGCTGGAGGCGGACGGGCTGGTGTTGCGCCGGGTCTATCCCACCGTCCCGCCGCAGGTCGGCTACCGCCTCACGCAGAAGGGCGAGGCCTTGCGGGGGGCCGTGGAGGCACTGGCGGATTTCGGGCGCGGCCACCTCCAGGGCGCGGCCTGCCCGTTCCCCCACGCAGAGCACGCAATGGCCGCCGAATAGCGCGCGAGCACAGATTATTTCGGCTAGAGTCGGGCCATGCCCCGTCCGTATCATCATGGCCCCGCCTCGGATCATTTCGATGGCACGCGCTTCTTCAATCCCGATCATCCCTCCACCGACAAGAGCCTGAAGGACCTGCTCGCGTGGCGCCGGGCCAAGCGCGGACAGGATCCGGCACCTGTCGGCTGGCCGGCCGCGCCGCCGCTCCCCGCACGGGAAGAGACGCCGCCGGCGCGCGTGGCGGCCGGCATCCGCATCACCATGGTCGGGCACGCCAGCGTCCTGATCCAGGTGGCGGGGCTGAACATCCTCACCGATCCGGTCTGGTCGGAACGGGCCGGTCCGCTCCGGTTTCTCGGGCCGAAGCGGCACAATCCGCCCGGCATCGCCTTCGCGGACCTCCCGCCCATCGACTGGGTGCTGCTCAGCCACAACCATTACGACCACATGGATATTGCGACGCTCCGTCGCCTCCAGCGCGCCCATCGCCCGCGGGTGCTGACGCCGCTCGGCAACGACAAGATCCTGCGCCCGCAGCTCAAGGCCCTCGACATCACCACCGGCGACTGGGGCGCGCGCTTCGATCTCGGCGCAGGGGTGGAGGCGATCCTGCACCCCGCCAACCACTGGTCGGCGCGCGGCATAAGGGACCGGCGGTTTGCCTTGTGGGCGGGCTTCGTGCTAGCGACGCCGCAGGGGCTGATCTATTTCGCCGGCGATACCGGATACGGCACCGGCGCCATCTTCCGGGCGGTCGCCCGCGACTTCGGCGCGCCGCGGGTGGCGCTGATCCCCATCGGCGCCTATGAGCCGCGCTGGTTCATGGCCCCGCAGCACACCAATCCCGAGGAAGCCGTGCGCATCCTGGAGGACACCGGTGCCACCCAGGGCCTCGGCATCCACTGGGGCACGTTCCGCCTCACCGACGAGGGGCAGGATGCGCCCAAGCGCGCGCTCGGCGAGGCACTCGACGCCGCCGGCATGGCGCGACACCGTTTCCTGCCGCTTCATCCGGGGCAGGTGTGGGAGGTCCCCAGCTAACCGATGGCCTCCTCCAGCCGGTCGGCGATGGTCTTCAGCACCTTCACCCGGCCGTAGCGCTTGTCCTCCGATTCCACGAGGGTCCAGGGGGCGAAGCGGGTGGAGGTGCGGTCCACCATTTCGGTCACCGCCGCCTCGTAGAGGGGCCATTTCTCCCGGTTGCGCCAGTCCTCCGGGGTGAGCTTGAAGCGCTTGTAGGCGACCGTCTCGCGCTCCTCGAAGCGGCGGGCCTGCTCCTCCTGGCTGATGGCGAGCCAGAACTTCACCACCACATAGTTGGCGGCCGAGAGCTGGGCCTCGAAATCGTTGATCTCGCCATAGGCCCGGCCCCAGTCGTCGGGACCGCACAGACCCTCCACCCGCTCCACCAGCACGCGGCCGTACCAGGACCGGTCGAAGATCACGGTGCGCCCGTGGGCCGGGATGTGCCGCCAGAAACGCCAGAGATAGGGCCGCGCCCGCTCCTCGTCGGTGGGTGCCGCGATGGGGTGCACGCGGAAGCGCCGCGGATCGAGCGCCCGCCGCAGCCGCATGATGGTGGAACTCTTGCCCGCCGCATCCGACCCCTCGAACGCCACCACCAGCCCCGCATCGGCGAAGCGCGGGGAATTGGTGAGGCGGGTGATGCGGCTCTGCTCCTGCGCGAGCTGGCGGTCGTAATCGTCTTCGTCGAGGGATTTGGAGAGGTCGAGGGTGGAAAGGATGGAGAAGGTCGGCAGCGCCGACGGCAGCCGTGTCGGGTTTGGCGCGAGCGGCTGGGGCGCCGGCTCGGGCTCGGAGACCATGGACCTGAGCTTCTCCAGGAGCAGGCTGCCGGCCATGGCGTCGCGATATTCCTCGTCGGCGGCCGGCACCACGTGCCAGGGCGATGTCTCGGTGGAGGTGGCGCGGGCGGCATCCTCGGAGATGGCGAGCAGCCGCTTGCGCGGGCCGGAGCCTTTCAGCTCCGCCCACTCCCGCACCACGGGGCGCTGCCAGTCGCCCTTGGTGACACCCTTGAGGCGGGTACGGGCCTCATCCTCGTCCAGATAGAGCCAGATCTTGAGCAGGCTCACGCCCTCGGCATGGAGCATCCCCTCGAAGCGCTGGATCTCCTCCAGCGCCGCCATGAAGTCGCCGCGCTTCATCTCGTCCAGCGCCCGCTTGCACAGGGGCGCGTGGTACCAGGAGCCGAGCATGATGCCGATCTGGCCGAAGGGCGGCAGTTCGCGCCAGTATTTCCACATGGCCGGACGATCTTCCGGCGCGCAGGGCATGTCGAAGGTGAGCGTCTGCAGCTTGCGCACGTCGAGCCAGCCGTAGAGGCGGTTCAGCACCGCGCCCTTGCCGGCGCCGTCCGGGCCATGGATGAGGACGATGAGGCTGCGGCGCTTCTGCTCGATCAGCTGGAACTGCGCGGTGAGCAAATCCTCGCGCAGGCTGGGCTCCATCGCCTTGAAGGCGGCCTTGTCGAGATGGTGCGCGAACGTCGCGGATTCGAACATGCCGCCTCTCCTCCTGCCGGGGGGAGGCAGCGTGTACGAGCCGTCAGGCGGATGCAACCTTCTGGGTGGCGGCGGACGGCACCTTCACCCACGCCTCGCCATCCAGCACCACTTCGCCCTTCACCGTGCAGATGCAGGAGAGGCGGGCGCGGAAGCGCTCGGGGATCAGTTCCACCACGCGCACTTCCACCTCCACCGTGTCGTCGATGCGCACGGGAGCCCGGAAGTTCAGCGTCTGGGAGATGTAGACCGCGCCCGGCCCCGGAAGGCGCGTGCCGAGCACGGCGGAGATCAGGCTCGCCGTGTAGAGGCCATGGGCGATGCGGCCGCCGAAGGGCGTGCGCGCCGCGAAATGCTGGGACAGATGGATGGGATTGCGATCGCCGGTGAGTTCGGCGAAGCCAACGATGTCCGAGGAGGAGACCGTCTTCGACATGCGCTCGATGCGCCCGACCGTCAGGTCTTCAAAAAAGAGGTTCTGCAATTCGAGGAACATGGGCGCGCTTCCGTTATGCTTGTCGGGGCGCGCACTCTAGAAGCCAGCCGCACGGCTGGAAAGTCGGCCGAAATGGTAAGCCGGAACGTCGCAGGGGCGGCGGATCAGGGCAGAGGCGGCGTCAGGCCGCCTCCCCCTTGAGCTTGCGCATCAGCTCTTCCAGCTCCGCGTTCTTGTCCGCCGGCAGCACCACATTCACCCGCGCCAGGAGGTCGCCGTGACCGCCGGTGGCGTTGGGCAGGCCCTTGCCGCGCAGGCGGAACGTACGCCCGCCGGAAGTCCAGGCCGGAATGGCGAGTTCCACCGCGCCGGTCAGCGTCGGCACCCGCACCTTGGCCCCGAGCACCGCATCGGCGAGCGGCACGTCGATCGCCTGCCGCAGGTCGTCGCCATCGCGCTCGAACACCGGATGCGTGGCGTAGGAGATGGTCACATAGGCATCGCCCGCTGGCCCGCCCATGGGGCTCGGCTCGCCCTGCCCCTTGAGGCGCATGCGATGCCCCTCGCGGGTGCCGGGCGCGATCTTGATGTCGATCTGCTTGCCGTTGGGCAGGCCGACACGCTTCGACGCCCCCTGCGTCGCCTCCTCGAAGGAGACGGGGAGCGTGATCTCCATGTCGGCGCCCGGCTGGGGCGCGAAGCCGCCACCGGCAGACCGGCGCTGCCGACCGAAGCCGAAGATGTCGCCGATATCCTCGAACCCGCCGCCGCCACCACGGGAGGTGCGCCGCGCCCCCTCGGGACCGAAGGAGAAGCTCTCGAAAATCGTATCGCCGTCGAAGCCGGAGAAGCCGCCCGGCCCGCGCCGGGGCCCGCCGCCGCCGAAGCCAGAAAACTCTGGCGCGCGCGGCTTGCCCTCCGCGTCGATCTCGCCGCGGTCGAACTGGCCCCGCTTCTCCTTGTCGGAGAGAATCTCGTGCGCCGTGTTCAGCTCGGCGAAGCGGTCCTGGGCCTTGGGATCGGACGCGTTGGCATCCGGGTGGAGCTTCTTCGCGAGCTTGCGATAGGCGCGCTTGATCTCTGCCTCGTCGGCGGTCTTGGAAACACCGAGGACGTCGTAGGGATCACGCATGAATAGTCACCTCTGCGGCCGGCACTCAGGCGGCCAGCCGCACGGAACATGTGGTTCGCGGTGCAAAAAATGCAACGGCACCGCTCAAACGGCCTGCGCTTTTGTGCGCCATGCCCCTTTTGCGTGGCTTGCACCGGAATGCGGCTCAGGCTCGTCCGAGCAGGCGGACCTGGTTGAGCACGGTGCCGCTGCGGCTCTTGCACGCCTCGCCCTGCACCCAGCGATCGGCGGACTTGCCGTCCACCAGCGAGATCATGAAGGCGCGGCAGCCGGCTTGGGTCGGGCCGACCGGAGTCGCCGTGCCCCGCGCGCCGGTCTCCGGATTGTCCCACGGCACCGACACATCGCCGTCTCGGGCGGCGAGCGCCTGGTCGAGAGCGAGCTTGGCCTGCGTCCAGTCGCCGGCGGTGATTCCCTTGGGCGCCGGGCCTTCCGGCACCTGCAGGGAGGCCGGCGTCGCCTTGATCGAGCCGGTGACGAGCGAATCGTCGTCGTGAAAGGGCGAACTGGCGCAACCGGCCAGAGACGCGGCCAGAAGACACGTGCCCGCGACGGCACCGAGCCCTTCGCGCCGGCGCACGACGCTTCTATATAGAACCATGAAGCCGCCCAGAGAGGCGCGCGAACGATCAGGCACGAGGGGCTCCACATGACGGCGAGCGACACCATGGAACCCCGTGATCCCTTAACATCCGGTGATTTCACCGAATCTTCCGAGCCATTCCGTCTTTTCGCCGAGTGGCTGGAGGAGGCCGGCAAGTCCGAGCCCAACGATCCGAACGCCATGACGCTGGCGACCGTGGACGAGGATGGGCTTCCCGATGCCCGCATGGTGCTGCTGAAGGGGCTGGACGAGCGCGGCTTCGTCTTCTTCACCAACACCGGAAGCGCCAAGGGCCGGGAACTGGCGGCCCATCCCAAGGCGGCGCTGGTGTTCCACTGGAAGTCGCTGCGCCGTCAGGTACGGGTGCGCGGGCCGGTGGAGCAGGTGAGCGACGCGGAGGCCGATGCCTATTTCGCCACCCGCCCCCGCCTCTCGCAGATCGGCGCCTGGGCCTCGACCCAGTCGCGCCCTCTGGAAGGCCGCTTCGCGCTGGAGGCGGCGGTCGCGACCACCACCGCGAAATATGCCCTCGGCAGCGTGCCGCGCCCGCCCCATTGGACCGGCTTCCGCATCCTGCCCGTCGCCATCGAATTCTGGCACGACCGGCCGTTCCGCCTTCACGACCGCGTGGTGTTCCGCCGCCCCGGCGAGGGCGACGCCTGGACGAAGACGCGGCTTTATCCCTGATCGAACAAGCCGACCGGGCTTGACCCGGACGCGGGCGGATGGTGCATCACGTTCGCCCGCTGTGGCCGAGGCTCACACCATGACATCCGATACTCAGGACCGCCCGCGCATCATGCTCCTCACCGGGGCCTCGCGCGGCATCGGCCATGCCACGGTGAAGCGGTTTTCGGCCGCCGGCTGGCGTGTCATCTCCTGCTCGCGCCATGCCTTTCCGGAGAAGTGCCCGTGGGGCGCCGGGCCGGAGGACCATCTGCAGGTAGACCTTTCCAGCCCCGCCAGCACCAAGGCGGCCATCGCCGAGGTGAAGCGCCGCCTGCCGGAGGGCAAGCTCGACGCCCTGGTGAACAACGCCGCCATCTCGCCCAAGGGCGAGGGTGGCGCGCGGCTCGGCACGCTGGACACGGACCTCGAGACCTGGGTCGACGTGTTCCAGGTGAATTTCTTCGCCCCCATCATCCTCGCCCGCGGCCTTTCGGCGGAGCTGGAGAAGGCGCAGGGCTCGGTGGTGAACGTCACCTCCATCGCCGGCTCGCGGGTGCATCCCTTCGCGGGCGCCGCCTATGCCACCTCCAAGGCGGCGCTGGCTTCCTTGACGCGGGAAATGGCCTCCGACTTCGGCCGCCGCGGCATAAGGGTGAACGCCATCGCGCCGGGCGAGATCGACACTGCCATCCTCTCGCCGGGCACGGACAAGATCGTGGCGCAGATCCCCATGCAGCGCCTCGGCACGCCGGACGAGGTGGCGAAGATCATCTACGTGCTCTGCACGGAGACCTCCTCCTACCTCAATGGCGCCGAGATCCACATCAACGGCGGCCAGCACGTCTGAGGCGGTGGCCTAAAGCCAGCGGCGCCACTTGAAGAAGAGGTAGGGCAGAATACCGGACACCACCATGGCGCAGAGCGCGAGCGGATAGCCATAGGTTTCCGCCAGCTCCGGCATGTGCTGGAAGTTCATGCCGTAGATCGAGGCGATCAGCGTCGGCGGCATCAGCACCACCGAGAGCACGGCGAAGATCTTGATGATGTTGTTCTGCTCAAGGCCCACCATGCCGATGGTGGCATCCAGCAGGAACTGGAGCTTGTCGCCGAGGAAGTTCGCGTAGTCGGAGAGGCCGGCCACGTCGCGGCTCATGGACTTGATGTTGGCCTTCCCATCCTTGGCGATGGTCGATCCGTCGGTGTCGGCCCCGAGGAAGGAAATGAGCCGCTGCAGGGAGGCGAGGCTTTCCCGGGCATACGACACCAGCCCTTCCTTGCGGCCGATGTGGGAGAGAATGGCGCGGTAGCGCTGGTTGGCATTCTCCCGGCCGCTCGACCGCTCGAAGATGCGCCGCGAAATCCGCTCCACGTCCGCGCCGATCTGCTCCAGCACGTCGGCGGACCTGTCCACCACAGCCTCCAGCAGCTCGATCAGGACATCCTCGCCCTTGATGGTGTCCGGGCAGGACTTGCCGAGCCGGTTGGCGACGGACGGGAAGGCGCGCGGCTCGCCGTAGCGCACGGTGATGAGGCGGCCGCGGGTGAGGATGAAGGTGACGGCCAGCATCACCGGCGTCTCGGTATCGGCGCCGCAGAGAATGGTGGCGGTCATGTAGCGCGCGCCGTCCTCCACATAGAGGCGGCTCGACTGCTCGATCTCGCCCATCTCTTCGCGGGTCGGCACGGAAATGCCGGCGAACGCTTCCGCGCGCGCGTCGTCCGCTTCGGTGGGTGAGATCAGATCGAGCCAGACGGCGGCCTCGGGTATGGGCCCATCCGTTACGGGGGCGGCCACGAGACTTCCCTGGCTGGGCGTATAGGCGAAGATCATGCGGCGGTCCCCGATCGGCCGGACCTTCTAGCCCGCCGCGGGACGCGTGGGAACTGTGGCTGCCGCCCGTTCTCCGTTTCCGCTCCCGAGATACCGCCCCGTCACCCGGCGGCAATCCAATGTCGCCGCCAGTCCGAACGTGCTGCGGCCGGCTCGAATGACTTCCCCGGCTCGGGCATCCTGGCCGGGCGACACGTGACACCCTGCGGCCAGCGCGCCGCTCGTCGCCACCCCGGCCGGCCCCCGCGCCGGTTCCGGGAGAACCATCGCTCTCGCTCAGGCGGCGAGGAAGTCGATGTCCTTGAGGGTGACCACCTTGTTGGCCTGGGCCGCCTTGGCCTCCGCGGCCTTCTTGTCGCTCGCCTGCTGGGCGGCTGCGGCGACGGCGGAAATGCCGATGTCGCGCCACTGCTGGCTCTGCGCGGTACGCTTCAGATCCGATTCTTCCCGGGGGCTGAGCCCTTGGTGTCCGGTCGACATGTCCCAACTCCTGTGTGGTGCGCCGTTACGCAGCGGCACCTTCGCGTGACCCCTCAGATTTGGCCATCAACTGCGTCAAAACTGTGCAGCCGATGCGACTTCTCCGCGGTCATACGAAGAGTAGGCGCCCCAAACCTTGCAAAACTCCAAAGAGGGTGCCGAAAGGTCAATCTGTGAGGCATTTCTGCAACGCCTTCGCACAAGCATCAGCTCCCCATCCGAACACCCTTCAAGCGAGGCGGACATTGGGTTAATTCATTTTCGCGGGTCGAATCCTCCTTGCGCGTCAAGGAAAGAGTTGAAGAGGCGAGATATGATGTGGCGAGCGGTCGGGGCACTGCTGACGGGTTTGATGCTCAGCGGCTGCATCTCCGGAACGGTTGCGCCGGCGCCGGATACGGCAATGACGGCGCGGGACAAGCAGCTTCTTGCCAACAAGCCGTACCCGAATGTGAAGCCTTCGGGCGACTTCGCGCGGCATATCGTTGAGTATCCGACCAATAAGAAGCCGGGCACGGTGGTTGTCGATACTCCGAACAAGTTCCTTTACTACGTGGAAGGCAACGGTAAGGCGATCCGCTACGGCGTGACCGTCGGCGAGGAAAGCCTCGCCTTCCGCGGCCAGGCCAAGGTCGGTCGCAAGACCGAATGGCCGAGCTGGACCCCCACTCCGGAAATCCACCAGCGCATCGCTGGTCTTCCGTCCTACGTGGCGCCCGGCCCGCACAACCCCATGGGTGCCCGCGCCCTGTACCTCTACCAGGGCAATCAGGACACCCTGTTCCGCATCCACGGCACCAACCAGCCGGAATACATCGGTCAGGCGATCTCCTCGGGCTGCATCCGCATGCTCAACGAGGACGTGATCGATCTGTACAGCCGCGTTCCGGTGGGCGCCGAGGTCGTGGTTCTCTGAGCTTTCGTCCATCGGACGCTAAAAGGGCGCGGCTCGGCCGCGCCCTTTTTGTTTGGGCATCTGCTCGGGCGCTTTCAGGCCGAGGCTGTGGGCCCGCACGCCCTGAAGCGCCGCGGTCGCGAGAGGTTCAGTCGGGCTGGGTCTGCTTCGAGGGGGTGGGCTTGGTGCCCCCGTCCTTGTTCTGCGCATTCTTAGGCTGCGCGTTGCCGGCCTGACCGCTCTTCGCCTGACCGCTCTTGGACGATCCATCCTTGGACGATCCATCCTTGGGCGGGCTGGCCTTTCCAGACCTGGACGTCCCGCCCGCGGCGTTGCCCTTGGGCGGGGAGGCCGGCGCAGGCCCGCCATCGCTCTGGCCCGCGGCGTTGCCGGCCGAAGCCGCAGCGGCATTCTTGTCGGCGGCATCCTTGTCCGGACCGGCCGCCTCCCCGTCGTGCGCGTCACCGGCCTCCCCCTGCGCCGACGCCGCCGGGGCGCTGGGCGCGGGCTTGTCCTTGCGCAACGCCACTGCGGTGCCCGCGTCGAGATTCCAATGGCAGAGCTTGAAATCGTTGCGGCGCTGGGCAAGGTCCACGTGGATATGATCCTCGTGATAGCCATCGGATCCGGGGCCGAGGACCGTCGCGAAGCGCGTGCAGGCACTGTCCTTCATGGACCCGCGCAGCGCCATGGGCAGGCCGCCCTTCGCCACGGTCCACACCCGTCCGTCGCCGAGTTCGAAGCCCCCGACGTCGACCGCATTGCCGCGCCCGTGCTCGCTCATCTTGGCGCCCGCCACCCGATTGCGCGGACGGCAATTGTAGGAATCGGCGATCCGGATCGCCGCCAGCGCCCCGCCGGCCGCCGCGACCGCGGGAGCCAGGGACTCGCGCATCCAGGCCGCGGCCGCCACCGTCATCTCGCAGCGGGACACCGCCGCCGGCCTCAACGGGATCATCCGCCCGTCCCCGAGCCGCACCGCCGTCAGCCGCACCGGGACGAACAGGCCGCATGCGGGATTGATGGAGAGGGAGACGTCGAGATCGGCCTCGATCTCGCCTGCCGCGACGAGATCCGCACAGGCGGAGGGCATCACCAGGGGAGCGGCCGACCCCGGAGACGGCGCGGATGGCGCCAGGCTTCCCGGTCCGCCGGGGGAAGGCACCGCGTCCGGGGCCGTCTCGCGTGACGCCACCCGAGGTCGTCCGCCCGGAGTGGTCGGCTCGCGCACGAAGCGCTCGGCCGTCCCCACGTCCACCGGTCCCTCCCGTTGCCCAGCCTCTTCCCCCCGCGCCTCCTGTCCCCCGGGCTCTGCCTCGCCCTCCTCCTCGGCCAGTTCCGGCGGGCGTCTCGGCGGCAGCGGTGCCGCGCGCAGCGACGGCAGGCGCGCGACCACCGGGGCCGTGGGCGCCTTGAGATCCTTGGGCTTGGCGGGTGGCAGGGGCGCGGCCGCGCGCGTCGGGCTCGCCGCCGTCAAGGCAAGGAACCCGAGGCAGAGGGCGAGCGGAAATCCTGCCGGCCGGGGCGCCGCGGCCCGCAGCAGGGCGTCGGGCGCGGTCGGGCAGCGGCGCGGTGCGGCGGGTCGTCTCAATGACATGCGCGTGATACTAAAGACGTCCTTCGCCGTGGTCGAGCCGGCCAGCCGGCGCCCCCCTCCCCCAGCGGACCGCCCATGCAAGACCTGACCGCGCTGCTTTTCGACAAGGATGGCACCCTGGTGCATTTCGATCGCACCTGGGGACGCGCGGCCGGGGCGGTGATGCGGCAGATGGCGCGCGACGACGCCCATGCCGTCGCCCGGCTGGAGGCGGTGAGCCACTATCTCCCCGACGAAGAACGGTTTCTGCCCACCTCTCCGCTGGTCTCCGGTTCGTCCGCCCATTACGGCCCGCTGTGGGCCCACGCCTTGGGTCGCCCCGCCGACGCCGGCTTCCTCGCCGAGATCGACCGGCTGTTCGCCGCCGAGGGGCTCGCCAACCTCACGCCCATCGGCCACCCCTCGCGAACGCTGGGGCAGCTGAAGGGTGCGGGATTCGCCCTCGCCATCGTCACCAACGATGCGGAGGAGAATGCCCGGCAACAGGCCGGCGCCTTGGGCCTGCTGCCGCTCCTCGACGCCATCCATGGCTATGATTCCGGTTTCGGGTCCAAGCCGGGCCCCGGCATGGTGTCGGCTTTCGCCGAGCGGTTCGGTCATCCGCCCCACGCCATGGCGGTGGTGGGGGACAGCGCCCACGACCTCGCCGCCGCGCGCGGCGCGGGGGCGCGCTTCATCCTGGTGCGCAGCGGCCCGGCGCCGGTCGACGACCTCGTCGGGGATGCGGACCTCGTGGTGGACAGCGTGGACGACCTGCCCACTGTCTTGCCCGCGGTCGTTCCTGCTTCACCGAGCAAAGCCTCTTCCCTCGCCGGCGAAAACGCGGTCTAACCGACGGGAACATCGCGCAGACGCGCGTCACGGGCGGCAGGATGATCAGACGCCGGCTTTATACCGAGGAGCGCTATTCGCCGCTGGCCCGCTGGAGCTTCCGGCTGGCCCTGTTCTCGGTGCCGGTCGTGGCGCTCGCGGCGCTGCTCTATCGCGCCGGCATGCTGGATTTCCAGCCGGCGATCGCCACGCTGGGGGCCGGGCTCGCGCTGGCCCTCGTCGCCGCGGCCATGGGCATCGTGGCCTTCTTCATCACCTGGGAGACAGGCTGGCTGGGCATCGGCCGCGCCATCGCCGCGGTGGCCATCGGCGGTCTGGTGCTCGCCGGCCCGGCAGCCGTCCTTGCGCGCGGCATGATGCTGCCGCAGCTGACGGACATCGCGACCGACCCCACCGACCCGCCCCGCTTCCGGGCGCTGACCCTCGCCCACCCCCGCGAGGCCAACAGCCTCGTCTTCGGCGGCACGGCGGCGGCGGAAGCCCAGCGCATGGCCTATCCCGGCATCAAGCCCGTGGACCTGACCGCGACGCCGGAGGAAGCGTTCAATACCGTCCTCGCTTTGGTGCAGAAGCGGCGTTGGCACATCCTCGATGCGATTCCCCCGCGCGGAACGCGGCGCGATGGTCAGATCGAGGCTGTGGCGGTTTCGCCCATCATGGGTTTCCGGAGCGACGTGTCGATCCGGATTCGGCCGACCTCCAAGGGGGCGCGGGTGGATGTGCGGTCCTCGGCGCGCTACGGGATCCATGATCTCGGCACCAACGCCCAGCGCATCGAGGGGCTGATGGCGGATCTCGCGGCCGAGCGGCGGCGGCGCTGAGTCTCAGGCCGAAGGTGTCGCCAGAAGTGCTGTCGCCGCAGCGGCCTCCGCGGGCGGCAGGGGCGCGATCAGCTCGGCTCCCTCGTTTCGCACCGAATTGACCTCTGTCGAGACGGGGGAAAGCTGAAGCGCTTCGCCGGGGAAGGACCGCATCAGCGCCGCGCCGTCGGCGCCGTCCAGCCATGCCGCCACATCCTGGTCGGGCAGGATCACCGGCATCCGCTCGTGCAACGGGCGCAGCCGCTCCGTCGCAGGACAGGTCAGGATCGTGAAGGTGCGCAGCCACTGGCCGGTGGCCGGATCCTTCCAGCCGTCCCACAAGCCCGCGAACGCCAGGGGAGCGCCATCGGCGCGCAAGATGAGGAAGGGCTGGCGCCGCTTGTCCACGGCCTTCCATTCATAGAAGGCATCCGCCGGAATGATGCAGCGGCGCGCCGCACGCCAGGCCGCGCGGAAAGTGGGCTTTTCGGCAACAGTTTCCGAACGCGCATTGATGAGTCGCCCGCCGCCGGAGACGTCCTTGGCGAAGGACGGCACCAGACCCCAGCGCAGGAGATCGAGATGGCGCCGGCCCGTTTCGGGATTGCGGCGGACCACCACGAGGTCCTGGGTCGGGGCGGCATTATAGCGGGGCGGGACGTTGGGCAGCGGCGCCAGCGCCGGGTCGACCCCGAACAGCGCGGCAAGGGCCGACGGGGGCGAGAGCTGGACGAAACGCCCGCACATGCCAGCCTCCGCCCGGCCGCGTCAGGCCGCGCGGCGGAATCGGCCGGTGATGGCCGCCGTCCCGTCGGTGACGACCCGCCCGCTGGCGACCAGATGCTCGAGGTGGGCCAGCACCGTCAGCGAGGCGGCGCCGACGAGCCGGGGATCGAGGCCGATGTAGATCCCCCGCACCAGATCGGGAATCGTCTCCACATCGCGGTCGAGAGCGCGAAGAATCGCCGTCTCCCGCGCAATACGATGGGAAAGGTAATCCCGCACGAAGTCCGGAGCGTTCCGCACAGGGCCGCCGTGGCCCGGCAGGTAGACGGTCTCCGTGCGCGTGGCGAAGCGTTCGAGGGAGCGGATGTAATCGCCCATGGATCCATCCGGCGGCGCCACGATCGAGGTTGCCCAGGCCATCACATGGTCGCCGGAGAAGATGAGGTCTTCCTCGGGAAGGGCAAAGGCCATGTGGTTGGCACAATGCCCCGGGGTGGCGATCCCGGTCAGGGTCCAGCCGGGTCCGCTCACCGCCTCGCCGTCGGGCAGGACGATATCCGGCCGGAACTCCATGTCGGCGCTGGCGTCGAGGGGATTGACCTCGCCGATGGCCAGAGGCCGCGCAGCGCGATGTTGCCCCTCCGCAACAGTGGGTGCCCCGGTCGCGGCCTGGATCGCCTGCGCCGCGGGAGAATGGTCGCGGTGGGTATGGGTGATGACGATGTGGCTGACGGTCTCGCCCCGCACGGCATCGAGCAAGGCGGAGATGTGGCCGGGGTCGTCCGGGCCGGGATCGATGATGGCCACCGTGCCCCGGCCTACGATGTAGGAGCAGGTGCCGGTGAAGGTGAAGGGCGAGGGATTGGGCGCCACGATGCGTCGGACAAGCGGCGTCACCTGATCGAGGCGGCCGGCCGGGACATCGAAGCTGCGGTCGAAGGCGATATCGTCGCTCATGGACGTGACGGTAGCCTGCAGGGACACCGGCGACAACCGCGGCGGTGTCGGGCTCCGGGGCAATGGGGAAGCCAGGACCAGGGGATGGCGGAGGGGAGGCGGCGGATCAGCCCCCTCGACTGGGGGCGCCTTGAACGATGACCCCAAACCGAAGCCACCCGGCGATCAGACAAAAGAAAAGCCCGCTGCCGAGGCAGCGGGCTTCCTGATGAAGCAGAGCTTCGATCAGAACTTGTAGTTCACACCCGCGCGGAACGAGTTGAACTTCGAGTCGGTGCCAGCGCTCAGGCCGGGCGCGATCGCAACGGCGTCCACGTTGGCAGAGCCGAGGTCGACGTACAGGTATTCAGCCTTGAACGTCCAGTTGTTGGTGATCGCGAACTCGCCACCGGCGCCGATGGTCCAGCCCCAGTTGGTGCTGGAGCGGTCGAACACCTGCACGCCCAGGATGGAAGCGGTCGTCGCGGTCTTGCCGTAAGCCACACCACCGGTGATGTAGGGCAGGAACCGGTCGATCGCATAGCCGAGGCGGGCGCGGATCGTGCCGAAGTAGTCGATGGTGGTGCCGGCGTTGACGACCGGCAGGCCGAGCACGGAGGCGCTCACGGAGCCCTCGATGTTGGACCACTGCAGGTCGGTCTCGATGCCGAGCACGACGTTGTTGGCGAACTGGTAGTTGTAGCCGATCTGGCCACCGGCGTAGAAGCCGGAGGAGTTCAGGCTGGCCGCGGCGACCGGGGCGCCGAAGTAGTTGATGTCGTAGGTGAACGAGTCACCGCCGTAACCAACGTTGCCACCGATGTAGAAACCGGTCCAGGAGAACACCGGAACCGGAACCGCCTTGACGGGATACTTCGTCGCCAGGTCAGCAGCCGCGGCCGGAGCCGAGAGCGCCGCCAGCGCGACAGTGGCGAGAAGGAACCGCTTCATGACCAAAACCCCCTTGCTTGGGTAACTTGCACTTTAGGGCGAAATCACCGGCGGCCGGATGGGCCACGAGTCGTTTCGTCCAGTGACATCTATCTAGCAGGGGTCTCGCCGGAATGCCGTAACATTCTTGCCACAGTCACCCCAAATCAGCACAACCGAAAGCCAAATTCCTAGTATGCTACCGCCACATAGGCGCACTGGCCGCCCTTCGCCGGCTATCAGCGTCACCGCCGGGTCCGAAAGGTAAATTGTTCGTAAAAACAACGGTGTTCAAGGCACGTTCACGGAGCGGGGCTTAGCCTGGATTTGTTGGTCTCCAAAAGGAGGACGCCATGCAACTTTACCGATTCCCCGGTTTCACGCGGTATGCCGCGGCCGGGGCCACGCTCGCCGCAATCGCCTCCGGCCCTGCCCTGGCACGGCCCGACAGCCTCACCATGACATGCGCAGCGGCGGCGGGAATGGTCTCGTCCCAAGGGGCTGTGGTGATGGGCACGGGACCCAACATCTTCGACCGTTACGTGATCTCGCTGCGCTACTGCGCGGGCTCCGAACAGCTGAAGCCGGAATGGATCAAGACGAAGGACAATCCTCAATGCTTCGTGGGCTATACCTGCTACGTGCCGACCCGGGACAATTTCTTCCGGTAGGAAGCGCCCGGCCCGCGCGGGTCGTCGCAAAGGAGGATGCCATGATGTCTTGCACGGCCCGCCACACCGGCCGCGCTCTCGGCCTTGTGATCGTGGCTGCGCTTGCCGGCCTGGCGGGGCCGGCTGCGGCCCAGACGCAGAGCCGCTCCTTCACCTGCACCCAGGCTGCAGCCCTCGTTCAATCGAAAGGCGCGGTGGTGCTCGCCACGTCGCCCACCCTTTACGACCGCTACGTGCGGGACCAGAGCTTTTGCGTCTACGACCAGGAGACCCGCCCGGAATGGGTGCCCACGCGGGACAATCCGCAGTGCTTCATCGGCTACAGCTGCTACGTCCCGCTGCGCGGCGGCGGTCTGCGGTAGACGTCCCCGGCGCCTGAATGTGAAAAAGGCCGGGCATTGGCCCGGCCTCTGTCACGGTGCGGTCGGCAACGGCTCAGGCGATGCCGCGCTCCTTGAGCACGCCCTCGATCTCCTCCAGCACGCCGGCATCGTCGATGGTGGCGGGCACGGTCCAGGGATCGTGGTCGGCGATCTTCTTCATGGTGCCGCGCAGGATCTTGCCCGAACGGGTCTTGGGCAGACGGTTCACGGTGACGGCCAGCTTGAAGGCGGCCACGGGGCCGATGCGGTCGCGCACCAGTCCCACAAGCTCCCGCTCGATCACGTCCGGCGCGCGCCGTTCGCCCGCCTTGAGCACCACAAAGCCGCAGGGCACCTCACCCTTCAGCTCGTCCTTCACGCCGATGACGGCGCACTCGGCGACGTCCGGATGGGAGGCGAGCACCTCCTCCATGCCGCCGGTGGAGAGGCGATGGCCCGCGACGTTAATGATGTCGTCGGTGCGGCCCATGACGAAGACATAGCCGTCGTCATCCAGGAAGCCGGCGTCGGCGGTCTTGTAGTAGCCGGGGAACTCGGCGAGGTAGCTTTCGGCGAACCGGTCGTCCTGCTGCCAGAGGGTGGGCAGGCAGCCGGGAGGCAAGGGCAGCTTCACCACGATGGAGCCCATGGTGCCGGCCGGCACCGGCTTCGACGCCTCGTCCACGATCTGCACGTCGTAGCCCGGCATGGGCACCGTCGGCGAGCCGAGCTTGATGGGGAGGAGACCCAGGCCCACGGGATTGGCGGCGATGGCCCAGCCGGTTTCCGTCTGCCACCAGTGGTCCACCACCGGCACCTTCAGCTGCTCCTGCGCCCACACCACCGTATCGGGATCCGCCCTCTCGCCGGCGAGGAACAGGGTGCGGAAACGCGAGAGGTCGCGGCCCTGCTTCAGGAGGCAGTCCGGATCCTCCTTCTTGATGGCGCGGAGCGCGGTCGGCGCGGTGAACAGGGCGACGACGCCGTGCTCCTCGATCACCCGCCAGAAGGCCCCGGCGTCGGGGGTGCCCACGGGCTTGCCCTCATAGACCAGGGTGGTCGCGCCGAGGATCAGCGGCGCGTAGACGATGTAGGAATGGCCCACCACCCAGCCGATGTCGGAGGCGGTCCAGAACACCTCGCCGGGCTTGATGCCGTAGAGGTTCTTCATGCTCCAGTCGAGCGCCACCATGTAGCCGCCGGTGTCGCGCACGACACCCTTGGGCTTGCCGGTCGTGCCGGAGGTATAGAGGATGTAGAGCGGATCGGTGGCCAGCATGTCGGCGCAGGGGGCAGCCTTGCCCGCGGCGGCGGCGGCATCGACCGCGGCCTGCCAGTCGAGATCGCGGCCTTCGACAAGCGCACCCGGCCCCTGAGCGCGCTGGAGCACGAGGCAGCTTTCGGGCTTCACCGCCGACATGGAGATGGCGAGGTCCAGGAGCGGCTTGTAGGGCACGACGCGGTTCGGCTCGATGCCGCAGGACGCCGCCAGGATCACCTTCGGCTCGGCATCCTCGATGCGGGTGGCCAGCTCCTTGGCGGCAAACCCGCCGAACACCACCGAATGGATGGCGCCGATGCGGGCGCAGGCCAGCATGGCGCAGATCGCTTCCGGCACCATGGGCATGTAGACGAGCACCCGGTCGCCCTTGCCGACGCCCATGTCCTGAAGCACGGCCGCCAGCGTCGCCGTCTCCTTCAGCATCTCGCCATAGGTCAGCGTGCGCTTGGTGCCAGTGACGGGGCTGTCATAGATCAGGGCCGCCTGATCGCCACGGCCGGCAGCGACATGACGATCGAGCGCATTGTGGCAGACGTTCCCCACCGCATCGGGAAACCAGCGGCCATAGACGCCGGCGTCGGCATCGAAGATGGTTTCCGGTGGGCGGGTCCAGTCGACGCCCCGGGCGGCCTCGGCCCAGAAGGTGGACGGATCGGTCTTCCAGCCGGCATAGGCCTGCGCGTAGCGGCTCGCGCCATCAATGGACATGGACGTCTCCCTCAAGGGTCTTCTTTAGCCCGGTAGTGCCGGGTGCTTTTTTACGGCGCAAGCTCGCACAAATGCGTAAGACGTTTGTCGCCCGAGCCCGCGACCACCTGCGGCAGACTGGTACTTTGGTATCGGGGCCCACCGATTGCACCGCCCTGCCGCCCTCGGCTAGGTTCGCGCTCCAATTCGACCGGAATCCCGGCGCGAACACAAGCATTCGCACGAGTGGGGGGACACGATGGCCGGCATCTACGACCAGGATCTCGATCGGAACGCGGCGAACTTCCAGCCGCTGACACCCCTCGGCTTCCTGGAGCGGGCGGCGAGCGTGTTTCCCGACCGCACCGCCATCCTGCACGGCGGCCTCAAGCGCAATTACCGGGATTTCTACGCCCGCAGCCGCCGCCTGGCCTCGGCGCTGACGAAGGTGGGGGTCGGCGTCGGCGACACGGTGGCCGTCATGCTGCCCAATGCCCCGGCGATGCTGGAAGCGCACTACGGCGTGCCCATGACGGGCGCCGTGCTCAACTCGCTCAACACCCGGCTCGACGCCGCCATCCTCGCCTTCACCCTCGACCACGGCGAGGCGAAGGTGCTCATCACCGACCGCGAATTCTCGCCCGTCATCAAGGCGGCCCTCGCCCTCGCCGTCCGCAAGCCGCTGGTGATCGACTATGACGATCCCGAGTTCACCGGAGCGGGCGAGCGCATCGGCACGATGGAATACGAGGATTTCCTTGCCACCGGCGACGAAGACTTCGCATGGAAGCCGCCGGCGGACGAATGGGACGCCATCGCGCTGAACTATACGTCCGGCACCACCGGCGACCCCAAGGGCGTCGTCTATCACCATCGCGGCGCCCACCTGCTGGCGGTCGGCAATGTGGTGACGTGCGCCCTGGGCAAGCATCCGGTCTATCTGTGGACGCTGCCCATGTTCCACTGCAACGGCTGGTGCTTCCCCTGGTCGATCACGCTCGTTGCCGGCACCCATGTGTGCCTGCGGCAGGTGCGGGCGAAGGCCATGTTCGACGCCATCGCCGACCACAAGGTGACGCACATGTGCGGCGCGCCCATCGTCATGTCGACCCTGCTCAACGCGCCGGAGGCGGACAAGCGCCCCCTGCCCGGCCGGGTGGAATTCATCACCGCCGCCGCCCCGCCGCCGGAGGCCGTGCTGGCCGCCATGCAGGATGCCGGCTTCAACGTGGTCCATGTCTACGGGCTCACCGAGGTCTACGGTCCGGCGGTCGTTAACGACTGGCATTCCGAGTGGGACGCGCTCGACGCGAAGCAGCGGGCCTTCCTCAAGTCGCGGCAGGGCGTGCGCTACAGCGCGCTGGAATCCCTCGACGTGATGGACCCGGAAACCATGGTCCCCGTTCCGGCCGATGGCGAGACGCTGGGCGAGGTCATGTTCCGCGGCAACGTGGTGATGAAGGGCTACCTCAAGAACCCCTCCGCCACCGAGAAGGCGTTTGCCGGCGGCTGGTTCCACTCGGGCGATCTCGGGGTGAAGCATCCCGACGGCTACATCCAGCTCAAGGACCGCTCCAAGGACATCATCATCTCGGGCGGCGAGAACATCTCCTCCATCGAGGTGGAGGACGCCCTCTACAAGCATCCGGCGATCGCAGCCGCGGCCGTGGTGGCGAAGCCCGACGAGAAGTGGGGCGAGACCCCCGTCGCCTTCGTCGAGCTGCGCGACGGCATGACCGCGACGGCCGAAGAGATCATCGCCCATTGCCGCACCCATCTCGCGGCGTACAAGTGCCCCCGCCACGTGGTTTTCGAGGAAATCCCCAAGACCTCCACCGGCAAGATCCAGAAGTTCCGCCTGCGCGAGCTGGCCAAGGAGGTTTGAGGCAAGATGTCCGATACCGAAACGCGCGACGCCAACGGCGCTGTCCTGAAGGACGGCGACAACGTGACCCTCATCAAGGACCTGAAGGTGAAGGGCACCTCCGTGACCCTGAAGCGCGGGACCCTCGTCAAGGGCATCCGCCTCACCGGCGACCCGGAAGAGATCGACTGCAAGGTCGAGAAGGTGAAGGGCCTCGTGCTGCGCACGGAGTTCGTGAAGAAGGCCTGAGTTCGGACCGGCGCCGCGCCAGGCCCCTCACGCGGACAGGTCTTCCGGTGTCAGGCCGAGTTCGTGAAGGGAGCGCTCGATAGGGCGCTTCCAGCCGGTGACACCCTGTGCGCAGGCATCCTCGCAAGCGTCAGACAGGGCGAACGGGTCCGCGGCCTTGAGGGCATGGATCAAGGCCCCCGCCTGCACCAGATCCTTGGCGCGTTTGGCGGTATCGCCTCCCCGTTTCTGGGCGATGACGAGCTTGTGGACCGCGAAGCGCGCCGGCTGGGGAATACGCACGGCGATGCCGGAGCGATGGAGCACCGCCGCGTCCATGGGCGCGGCGATGAGCCATGACAGGTGCTGAAGAGGCGCCGCCCCAGCCGCCAGCGCCGGCAGCGGCATGGGATTGGGATCCGTGCGTCGGTGTTGAGGCGTGAGAAGGTCCACCACAAAACCCGCTGCAGAGCGGAAATGGGAGGGCGGCGCAGTCCGATCGAGGCCCGGCAATGGGCGGAAGCTCGGATCGGCCCGTTTCAGAATGGTTTCCAGCGTCTCTTCCGCATCGACAGCGCTGATGGCGAGGCTGGCCGTGGCGAGGTCGGCATCCTGCGTCATCATGGCAGAGGCCGGAAGCGCGTGGCCGACCGGCGCGGAATAGCACTGGTAGGCGGCGGTTCCCACCACCACCGCCTGACGCAGCAATCCCGCCTCTTCCAGAGCATCGAGCACCTGGGATAAGGCTGTCGGCGGGGATGGAATGCCAGCGCGCCGCAGGGTGGAGACGAGGGTGGAGCGCACCTTCGCTGCCCTGTTCTCTTCTTCGATCAGGCCGATGCGCTCCACCACCTGCGGATCGTCGGCCCGGCCGATGAAGAGGTCGCGCCGGGTGGAGCCGACCGGGCGCTTGGCGTAGACATATTCGACGCCCTTTATGTCGCGCCGATAGAGCGACGCCGGCCGCTCCATCACCCCATGCACCTGCTGCACCAGTTCCGCATAGAGCGTCTGAAGGGGCAGCGGGATGGGCTTAAGGGTTACAGACACGGTTTTAGCTCCTGTCTGTAACTTTTATCCTTTACAGACAATTTTCGCAATCCTGTCTGTAACACAAGTCCTCCTCCCCCTGTCCGTCGCCCCCCTGCCCCACCGGCACCTTTCCAATCCTTCATCCTGCGGCCATGGTTCAGCCATGCGCGGGGGTTCAATGCTCGCCGCGAAGCCCCTTCCGGAGAGCCCGGCCTTGCGTGCCCTTTTATCCCTTCTCGGCGACATCCGCCGCCTCGCCGTGCCCTATTTCAAGAGCGAGGAGCGCTGGATCGCCATTGGCCTCCTCGCCGCTGTGATCGCCCTGGAACTCGCATGGGTGTTCGCCACGGTGATGCTCAACGAGTGGAACGTCGCGTTCTACAACGCCATCCAGGAGAAGGACTTCGCCGCCTTCCAGCAACAGATCCTGATCTTCTGCGCCATCGCCGCCGGCGCCATCATCGTGGCGGTCTACCAGATCTACCTGAAGCAGTGGCTGGAAGTCCGCTGGCGCCGCTGGCTCACCCGGCGCTATCTCGGCGCGTGGCTGGGCGACGATGTGCATTATCGCCTGCGGCTCGGCGGCGATGCGGCGGACAATCCCGACCAGCGCATCGCCGAGGACGTGCAATCCTTCATCAACCGGACCATCTCGGTGGGCGTCGGCCTGCTGGGCACCGTGGTGTCCCTCGTCTCCTTCTCCGTCATCCTGTGGAATCTGTCCGGCTCGCTGCCGCTGCACCTGTTCGGGCGCGAGCTGAACGTGCCGGGCTATCTGTTCTGGGCAGCGCTGATCTATGCCGCGGCCGGCACCCTGATCGCCCATTTCATCGGCCGTCCGCTGGTGAAGCTCAATTTCGAGCAGCAGCGCTATGAGGCGAACTTCCGCGTCGATCTCGTGCGGGTGCGCGAGAATGGCGAGCAGATCGCCCTGCTGGAGGGTGCGCAGGCGGAAGAGCGCAAGCTGGAAGGGCGGTTCTCCAACATCTTCGGCAATTTCGTGGAGTTGATGAAGGCCCAGAAGCGCCTCACCTGGTTCACCGCCGGCTACAACCAGATCTCCACCATCTTCCCCTACGTGGTGGTGGCTCCGGCCTATTTCTCCGGCCAGATCCAGCTCGGCCAATTGATGCAGACGGCGAGCGCCTTCTCCTCGGTGCAGGGCTCGTTCTCCTTCTTCATTTCCAGCTACGTGACGCTGGCGGAATGGACCTCCGTGGTGCAGCGGCTCACCGGCTTCGAGAAGGCCATCGCGGCGGCGCAGGCGACCCGTCCCACGGAGAGCCTGGCCTCCCTGCCCGCCGGCAAGGCGCTGGCCCTGCGGGGGCTGGATGTCCGCCTGCCCGGCGGCGCGCCGCTCCTCGCAACGGACGAACTGCACATCGCGCACGGCGAGTGCGTGCTCATCACCGGCCCGTCCGGCGCCGGCAAGACCACGCTGCTGCGCGCCATCGCCGGCATCTGGCCCTATGCGACGGGCTCCGTGCATCGCCACGCCGAGCATCGGCTCATGGTGCTGCCGCAGAAGCCCTATGTGCCGGCCGGGCGGCTGGACGTCGCGCTCGCCTATCCCCGCCCCGTCGCCGAAGTGCCGCGCGACCAGCTCACCGAGGTCTTGACCGCCGTCGGCCTCGCCGACCTCGCCGGCCGGCTCGACGCGGAAGCCCTGTGGCCGCATGAGCTCTCGCTCGGCGAGCAGCAGCGCATTTCCATCGCCCGCGCCCTGCTGGAGGCGCCCGAGGTGCTGCTGCTGGACGAAGCCACGTCCGCCCTCGACGAGGCGAGCGAAGCCGCGCTCTACCGGCTGCTGAGAGAGCGTCTGCCGGAGGCGACCTTCATCTCCATCGGCCACCGCAACACCCTTGTCGACCTGCACGATCGGGTGCTGCACCTTCACGGCGAAGAGACGCCGCGGATGCTGGGACCGGCGGCGGCGCCGACCCTCAGGGCGGTCTGAGAGCGGGTGCGGCGGGGCGGGGGCAGGCCGATCGGTCCTTGCCCCCCACCGCGCGCCTCAGCTAAGTCTGTTGTTGCAGCGCATCAGGCTGCCCAGCTGCCCCGCCCCGAGGTCCCGCGTGACATCCGCCGAACCCGCCCAGAAGCCCCGTGACATCGTCTATTACGCACTTGCCGCACTGGTGGGCTTCATCGGGGGCGGCGTCGGCGCGGGATTCCATTGGGCGACGGTGAAGGCCGGCGAATGGCCGCTGCTGCTGCGCGCGCATTTCCAGGGGCCGGAACTCTATGCCGCCCTCTCGGTCGGTGCCGCGCTGATGGTGGCGCTGGCGGTCTTCCTCGTCCGGCGCTTCGCACCGGAGGCGGCGGGTTCCGGCGTGCAGGAAATCGAGGGCGCGCTTGAGGGCCTGCGCGAGGTGCGCTGGAAGCGGGTGCTGCCGGTAAAATTCGTCGGCGGCGTGCTGGCCCTTGGATCGGGGCTGGTGGCGGGCCGGGAAGGCCCGACGATCCACATGGGCGCGTCCATCGCCAAGGCCATCTCGGACGCCGCCGGACTGAGCACCCGCGACAGCCGAGGCCTTCTGGCGGCGGGCGCTGCGGCGGGTCTGGCAGCGGCGTTCAATGCGCCGCTGGCCGCCATCCTGTTCGTCATCGAGGAGACGCGGCGGCAGTTTCCCTATGGGTTGCGCACCTATAGCGCGGTCATCATCTGCTCGGTGGCGAGCGCCATCGTCGCCCAGGTCGTCGGCGGCACCGAGCCGGACATGCAGATGGACGTGTCCGCTGTTCCCCTGCACCTTCTGCCAGCGTTCATCGGGCTTGGCGCGGTGCTCGGGGTGGTGGGCATCGCCTTCAATGCGGCGCTGGTCTTTTCGCTGGATGCCGCACGGGGACTGGCTTTGAAGGTCTCGCCCTATGTCCTGCCGGTGGTGGTGGGCGCGGCGGTGGGGCCGCTCCTGGTGCTGCGGCCGGAGGCGACGTTTGGCGGGGAGCTGCTGGCTGTGTCCCTGCCGGGCATGGGGCTGCCGGCGCTGACCCTGGCGGGGATCGTGGTGATCCGGTTCGCCATGACCATGGCGAGCTATTCCACCGGCATTCCCGGCGGCATCTTCGCCCCCATCCTGGCCTTGGCGACGGCGGTGGGCGTGTTGTTCGCGACGTTGCTCGGAAGCGTCTTTTCCCTTCCGCCCCAGATGCTTGCGGCCTGCGGGATCGCAGCCATGGGCGGGCTGTTCTCGGCCACGGTGCGGGCGCCGCTGGTTGGCATGGTGCTGGTCGCGGAGCTGACCGGGGCCTATGACCTCCTGGTGCCGACCATCCTCACCTGCGTCACCGCAAACCTTGTGGCAGAAGGACTTGGCGGCAAGCCGATCTACGAGGTGCTGCTCGACCGCACCCTCCGCCTCGCCGGCATGCCCCGCCCGCCCGAGCCGGAACAGGAGGCCATCGGCGGCTGGGACGAGCGCGAGCGGCGGCCGCAATAGGCATTGGAATTGACAGGTCCAGGGGACGCCCATGGCGCTGCGGCAGATCGTGAAGTTTCCGGACCCGCGGCTGCGGCAGCCGGCAGCGCCCGTGACGGCGTTCGACGCGACGCTCGCGACCCTCGCCGCCGACCTCCTCGATACGATGCGTGCCGCGCCGGGCATCGGCATCACCGCGCCCCATGTGGGCGTGCTCGCGCGGGTGGTGGTCCTCGAACTTTCGCCTGAGGAAGGTCCGCGCACCTACATCAATCCCGAGATCGTCTGGTCGTCCCCGGAAACCATCCGCCACGCGGAAGGCAGCGTCTCCATGCCGGGCGCCGTGGAGGAGGTGGAGCGTCAGGCGCGCGTGCGGGTGCGTTATCAGGATCTCTCCGGCGCCATCGCCGAGGAGGAGGCCGAGGGTCTGAGGGCCGCCTGCCATCAGCACGAGTGCGACCAGCTCGACGGCATCTTCTGGCTGCAGCGCCTGTCCCGCCTGAAACGCGACCGGGTGGTCCGCAAATACGAGAAGGCGCAACGCGCGCCCGCCCCCTGAGGCGGAATGCGGGCAGCCCGCGCAAAGCTTGTGCTTGCGCATCACCCACCCATGCGCTCACTCTTGCCGGCAAGGGCGTCCCGGGCGTTGCGGCCCGGAGCGGACAAAGGCCGGAAGTTGGGCCGGAAGTCGGGCCGGAAGTCGGGCCGGAAGATGCGGGCGCGGTGGGGGCGGATGGCGTTTCGCGGGCGAATCGGGGGAGAGCAGGCGCGCCTGCAGCGGCCGGAGCTGCTGGCAGCCATTCCCCTTGCCGCCTTTTGCCTCGCCGCCTTCTTCCTCGCCACCTTCTTCCTCGCGTCCCCGGCTCAGGCCGCCCCGGCCGGCACCAGGGACGAGCCCATCAAGCTTCAGGTGGTCGGCGGGCTCGGCGGCGTCACCCAGTTCACCCGGCTGGAGCAGCCGTTCTGGGAGCGCGAGATCACCGAGCGCACCGGCGGGCGGCTGGTGGCCACCATCACGCCCAACAACGGCGGCGGCCTGCGCGGGCAGGAGATGCTGCAGCTCATGCAACTCGGCGTGGTGCCGTTCGGCACCGGCCTTCTTTCGGTGGTCTCGGCGGAGGAGCCCGAGCTCAACGCCGTCGACCTGCCCATCCTCAACCCGGACATGGCGACCCTGAAGAAGACGGTCGCCGCCTTCCGCGCGCATCTCGCCACCCTGCTGCGCGACCGGTGGGACATCGAGATGCTCGCCATCTATGCCTATCCGGCGCAGGTCCTGTTCTGCCGCAGCGCCTTCCACGGCCTCGACGACATCGCCGGACGCCGCGTCCGCACCTCGTCGGTGGCGCAGTCCGACCTGATGAAGGCGCTTGGGGCCATTCCCGTGGTGGTGCCGTTCGCGGATGTGGTGGACGCGGTGCGGCAGGGGGTGGTGGACTGCGCCATCACCGGCACCCTCAGCGGCTACGAGATCGGCCTCGGCGACGTGACCACCCATGTCCACGGCATGGCCATCAGCTGGGGCCTCTCCTTCTTCGGTGCCAACGTCAACGCCTGGCAGGCGCTGCCGGAGGACGTGCGGGAGCAGATCCGCACCGGCCTCGCCGGGCTGGAAGACCGCATCTGGCAGCAGGCCGAAGCCGACACCGCGCGCGGGCTCGACTGCAACACCGGCGCGGCCGCCTGCGGCCGGCCGCAGGCACGGCGGCTGACGGTGGTGCCGCAGTCCGAGGCCGACACCGCCCGCCGCCTCCGCCTGCTGTCCGGAACCATTCTGCCGCGCTGGATCGAGCGCTGCGGCGCGGCTTGCGCCAACGCCTGGAATGCCTATCTTGCGGAACTGCACGCGACGACCGCCAAAACCGAGTGATTGCAACCGGCCGGATCATCCGGACGGACGAGGATTCCTCCGGCGTCCCCGCGGCGCCCTCAAGCCTGGCCAATGACGCCGTTCCATGATCTGGCACCGCCTCAAGCTGTCCGTCATTGCCGGAACCGTCGTGATCTTGGCCCTGCTGGGTATCGGGACGGCGATGCTCGCCCATCGCAGCCTCGACGCGGCGCTGCTCGCCGCCGAAACCGACATCGAGCGTTCCGCCCAGGGCGTTGAGAATGCGCTCAACCGCCAGCTCCTCCAGATCCATGGCGCGCTCGCCACCATGCGCCCGATGTTCGCCGCCGTCGGGCTCACGCCCACCTCGCCGGCCGCCAACGAGCTGCTGCGCGGCCTGAACCTTCAGACCATCGCCTTCCGCGACCTGATGCTGGTGGCGCCCGATGGCGCCATCCTCGCCTCCGCCCGCCCGCGGGGCGTGCTGCGCACGCTGCCCCTTGCCACGCAGGTCAGCGGCCTTGAGCCCGCCGCCATGCTCGGCCCGCTGCAGAACCCGGTGACCGGGGACTGGGCGCTCTATGCCGCCCGGGCCGTTCCGGGCTGGGGCGGCGTGGTGGCCGTCGCCGACGTTCCCATCCTCTCGCTCATGAAGATCCTGGCGGAGACCGGCCTTGCCCCCGGCACCCGCATCCGCATCGAACGGCCGAACGGCCAGCTCGTCGCCTCCCTGCCCCACGACGAACTCGCCATCGGGGAGTGGCGGCACGGGGCGCTGGGAACGCGCCCCCCCGATGGCAAGGCCTTCGTGGCCACCAACGACGCGGGCCAGCCGGAACTCGCCGTGGTGCGCGCCTCCCTGCCCGGCGATCTGCGCGTGGTGCTCCTCACCGACCTTGCCGACGTGCTCGCGCCCTGGCGGCGGGATCGCGACCGCATGATCGGGGCGGCGGCCGTCGGCGCCGCGCTGGTGACGGCCTTCGCCGGTGCCCTGCTCATCGCGCTGCGCCAGCGCGAGACGGTGGACGCCGAGCGCGCCCGCGCCACGGCGGTGCTCGCCAATGCGGTGGAAGCCATGTCCGACGGCTTCGCCCTGTGGGACGGCGAAGACCGCCTCGTCGCCTGCAACCAGCGCTATCGCGAGCTGTTCTCCATCACCGCCCCCTATCTGGTGCCGGGCGCCCGCTTCGAGGACGTCATGCGGGCGGGCGCGGCGGCCGCCCGGGCGCCCTTGTCCGGTCCGGCGAGCGAAGAGGAAGTCGCCGAGCGGGCCAGATGGCATCGCCCCGACCACAGCCCGGTGGAGCGGCGGCTCATCGACGGGCGCTGGGTGCTGATGACCGACCGGCACACCGCGGACGGCGGCGTGGTGGCGCTGCGCACCGACATCACCGCGCTCAAGGCGGTGCAGGCGGAACTGGCCGAGGCCAACTGGCGCGCCACCGCGGCGGCGGACGAGGCGCAGCGGCAGAACATGGCGCTGATCGAGCGCGAGGGGCGCATCCGCTTCCTCGCCCACCATGACGACCTCACCGGCCTGCCCAACCGGGTGGTGTTTCGCGAGCGCATGGGCAAGGCGCTCTACCAGGCCGCCGAGCTGGGCGAGAAGATGGCCCTGCTCTATCTCGACCTCGACCGCTTCAAGGACGTCAACGATACCCTCGGCCACCCGGTGGGCGACGCCCTGCTGCGCACCGTGGCGTCGCGCCTCACGAGCTGCGTGCCCGCGACCGACCGGGTCGCCCGCCTCAGCGGCGACGAATTCGCCGTCATCAGCATCGGCCAGCAGCAGCCGGAGGCGGCCGCGCAACTGGCGGAGCGCATCATCGCCCTGCTCGGCGCGCCCTATTCCGCCCTCGGCCACACCATCTCCATCAGCGTCAGCGTCGGCATCGCGGTGGCGGAGGTGGCGTGGACCGACGCCGACACCCTGCTCAAGCAGGCCGACCTCGCCCTCTACCGCGCCAAGGCGTGGGGCCGCGGCACGCTGTGCGTGTTCGAGCCGGAGATGGACACCCACCTGCGCGCCCGGCTGGAGATGGAGCAGGATCTGCGGGAGGCGCTGGCGCAGGAGCAGTTCGAGCTGGCCTACCAGCCCATCTTCTCGGTGGCCACCGGCGCGCTCACCGGCTTCGAGGCGCTGCTGCGCTGGAACCACCCGCGCCGCGGCGCCGTCGATCCCTCCACCTTCGTGCCGCTGACCGAGGATTCCCGCAGCATCGTCGAGATCGGCGCCTTCGTGCTGCGGCGGGCGGCGGCCGACATCGCCGGCCTGCCCGGCACGCTGAAGGTGGCGGTGAACCTCTCGCCGGTGCAGCTCGCCTTCGGCGACATTGTCGGCACGCTGGAGGCGGCCCTGCGCGACAGCGGCCTGCCCCCCGAGCGCCTCGAATGCGAGATCACCGAGAGCGCCCTGTTCGAGAGCGAGCAGACCAGCCTTGCCGTGCTCCAGCGGCTGCGCGCGATCGGGGTGAAGATCGTGCTCGACGATTTCGGCACCGGCTATTCCAGCCTCAGCCGGCTGCGCCTTCTGCCCCTGGACAAGATCAAGATCGACCGCTCCTTCGTGCAGGACGCCACCGAGGGGTCGGCGAGCGCGGCCATCGTCGAGGCCATCACCGTGCTCACCAGCCGGCTCGGCATCGCCACCGTCGCCGAGGGCATCGAGACCGAGGAGCAGTGGGCGCTGCTCGCCCGCACCTCCTGCGCCGAGGCGCAGGGCTTCCTGCTCGGCCGCCCCCTGCCCATCGCCGAGGCGGCGGCGCTCGCTCGCGATGGCTACGGCGTGCCGGTGGCGCTGGCGCGGGGCATTTCCGCGCCGCCGTGACGCCCTACCCCGCCTTTCGGTAGAGCCCGGTGAGGATCACCATGGGCGACAGGAGCGGCTGCGGCGCCGCGCGCATGCGCCTTTCGAGCCCGGCCATCAGCCGATCCGTGAACGCCGCGCGGAAATCGGCATCGCGGCCGGTGTCGAGCGCCGCCAGCAGTGAGGGCAGGAAGGGCGCACGGAAGAAGCCGAGATGCTTGTCCGCCAGGGCCGCCGCATCCCCGTCCGTCGCGTAGGCCGGCCAGAACGGGTCCGGCATCTCCCGCGCCTCCTCGGCGACGAGGGTCAGCCCCGCGAAGGCGCCACCGACGAAAGGAAGACGGGCCTCGGCGGCGGTGCGCTCGAACACGAGGATGGTCATGCGCCCGCGCTCGTCCGGCGTCAGGGCGCCGCCGAGAACCATGGCGTCCAGCTCCGCGTCCACCCAGGGCATCAGCACCGGGAAGGTGGTGGGCTCGGCCTCCGGCAGGCTCGGCTGCACCACAACCAGGGCGCCGCCCGGCTTCAGCTCCTGCGCGCGGGCGGCGAGGAAGGCCCGCCAGTCCGCTGCCGCCTGCGCGGCGAAGGCGGCGCGCACCTCCGGCGCCGTCTGCCGCGGCCACACATGGCCGGCCGGCATCACCGGCGCGTGGCTCATCCAGTGGGCGGCAAACGAGCACCAGCCGAAATCAACGCAAGCATCGGGCAGCACCTGCTCGTGGAAGGTACGCCCCACCGCCGAGGCGAAGGCGCGCGCATCGCGCCTGAGATAGCTTTCGGGATCGTCCCGCAGCAGCTGGAACAGGCCGGTGAAGTCATTGCCCGGCTGATCGGTATGGACGATCGACACCGGCACCTCCGGCCCCAGCCGGCGGCGCACCTCGCCGAGCGCCAATCCCATGGGCGCGAGCGAGTTGCGGCCGGTGGCGCTGCCATAGTCGGCCAGCGTGACGGGGCCCTGGAGCGCCATCCCCTCGAACGCCCGCGCGATCAGCGGCAACCCATGGGCGCCGCCCTTCGCCTGATGCTGGGCATGGTCGTTGTAGAACCCGCCCCCCTGCATGGGCGCCGGGCCGTCCGCCCGCTCGTGACCCTCGGCCATCATTCCCTCCCGCTTGCTCGGAGGATGGCACATCTGCCGGGGACCGGTTAAGCAGTGACGCATCGGAAGCCCCATCGGCGCAGAGGAAGCGAGGGCGCGTGTGCATCCTGCTCATCAACGTGCCGCATCCCGCCATCGGCAGCCGCATCCCGAACGATCACCTGCCCCCGCTCGGCCTCCTCGCCATCGGCGGCCCGCTGATCGATGACGGGCATGAGGTGCGCCTCGTGGACGGCGAGCTGAAACCCATGACGGCGGCCGAACTGGTCGCCGCCGCCGTGGCCTTCCGGCCGGACGCGGTGCTGTTCGGCCATCCGGGCTCCACCTCCGCCCACCGGGTGATCGCGGCGGTGGCGGCCGGGGTCGCCCTAGCGCTGCCCGGTGTCTTCATCGTCCATGGCGGGGTTTTTCCCACATATCACTGGCGCGACATCCTCGCCGCGGAACCTCACGTGACGGCCATCGTCCGGGGCGAAGGCGAGGAGACGGCGCGCCGACTCATGGCCGCGCTTCACACCGGCAAACCGCTCGGCGACATCCCCGGCATCGCCTTCCGCGACGCCGACGGCCCGCGCGCCACCCCGCCCGCGCCGGTCATCCAGAACCTCGATGCCTACCGCATCGGGTGGGAGCTGATCGATCACGCCCATTATTCCTATTGGGGCGGGCTGCGCGCGGTGGTGGTGCAGTTCTCGCGCGGCTGCCCGCATCCCTGCACCTATTGCGGCCAGCGCGGCTTCTGGAGCCGCTGGCGCCACCGCGATCCCGTCCTCTTCGCCAAGGAACTGGCAAGGCTCCACCGGGAGCAGGGCGTAAAGGTCATCAACTTCGCCGACGAGAATCCCACCTCGTCGAAGAAGGCCTGGCGTGCCTTCCTGGAGGCGCTGATCGCGGAGGAGGTGGACCTGATCCTCGTCGGCTCCACCCGCGCCGACGACATCGTGCGCGATGCCGACATCCTGCACCTCTACCGCAAGGCCGGCTGGGTGCGCTTCCTGCTCGGGCTGGAGAATACGGATGCGGCCATCCTCACCCTGATCCGCAAAGGCGGTGGCATCGACAGCGACCGGGAGGCGATCCGCCTGCTGCGCCGCCATTCCATTCTTTCCATGGCCACCTGGGTGGTGGGCTTCGAGGAGGAGACCGACCGCGACCACTGGCGCGGCCTGAGGCGCCTGCTGGCCCATGATCCCGACCAGATCCAGATGCTGTATGTGACGCCGCATCGCTGGACGCCCTACTACCGGCTCGCAGCCGGCCGCCGGGTGATCGAGCCTGACCGCCGCCGCTGGGACTACAAGCACCAGGTGCTCGCGACCCGCCACATGCCGGCGTGGCGGGACACTCGCCTGGGTGAAGCTCACCGAGGCGGTGCTGCAATTGCGGCCGAAGGCGCTCCGGCGCACGTTTCTCGAGCGCGACCCGCGCCTGCGCCACGCCATGCGCTGGTACACGAAGATCGGCAGGCGGGTGTGGCCGCACGAGATCCTCGGCTTCCTGCGCCGACCGCCCCGCCGCGACACGGGGGCGACGGTCGCGGACCTGTGGGGTCCCTCCCAGGAGCTCGAGGAATATGCCATGGCGTCCCCGCCCCGCAGGCCGGCGGAAGCGCCCTCCCACTCGCAGAAAGAGAACGCCTGAGACCCGCCTTCAACGCCCTCCCGCGCCCACCAGTGCGCGGAAGAAGGCGGCGATGCGCGCCTTGAGGGGCAGCGAGCCCGTCACCTCCTGCTCGAAGGCGGCGAAGGCGGCATCGAGACGGGAGCGCTGGCGGGCCTTTTCCGGCGGCGGCAGGAAGGCCTTGTCGATGGCGGTGTGCGCGAAGCCCTTCAGCCGGCGATAGCCGAGGCCGTGGTCCTGCGACGCGCGCAGATATTCGTTGGTGAGGTCGATGCGCGAGACGCCCGCGTCGTCGGTGGCAAGCGTTACCGGTACGCCGGCGGAGAGATAGGTGCGGATGGGGTGGCGGCGGTCGCGCACGCCGAGGATCACGTCGGACGAGGTGAGCGCGATCTCGATGGCGACGCCACGCGCCTTCAGCTCCGCGAGCAGCCCGTCCATGTCGCGCTCGAAGCCGATGGCGGTGCCATGGCCGATGCGCCGTGCCCCCGCCGTCTCCACCGCCTCGCGGATATGGAAATCAAGGTCCGAGGGCGGCACCAGCCCGATCCACAATTCGCCCGCATGGAGCGCCACCGGCACGTCCTTGCCGGCGAGGAAGCCGATCCACTTCATATGGGTGCGGTAGTCCTGCCGCGCAGTGCGGTAGTCCTCCGGGCCGACATAGTTGAAGCCGGCCACGATGTCCGGCAGGGCCCGCACGAGGGCGGCCGAGACCGCCGTCTGGGCGAACACCTCGGCCGGCGCGCCGTTACGGTTCACCTGCGCGATATAGCGGAAATCCACGCCGCAGCCGGGGCGGTTCGCGTCCGCCGAACAGCCGCGCAGGGCTTCCACGCGGGCGACGAGAGCCTTGATGTCCGCCACCCGGCGGCGCACCACGTCCGCCATGCCGGCCTGATCCAGCGCCGCCAGCATGGCTTTCGGATCGCGCTCGGCGCCGATGGCCTGGCCGAGGCGGCGGCGGTCCTCGCCCTCCAGCAGCGTCACCATCAGCTCGGCATATTGAACGTTGTCGGCGCGATACTGGCGCAGCTGGTCCACCGTCATCTCGGCGGTGCGCTCCAGGGTGCGCGTCCAGTCCGGTCCGCCGGCGGCGGGATTGAACTTGGAGAAGGAGGCGAAGAACTGGTCGTGGCCGGACGGCACTTGAGGGGTGGGCACGAACCAGCGCAGGGAGAGCGCATCCACCAGAAGGTCGAAGGTGGTCTGGCCGCGCCAGCCGGCCACCGCGTCGGCGATGGGGACGATCTTGGGATCGGCGCCGCAGGGCTTCTCGGCGCTCGCGTCGGCGGGCGGGGACAGGATGTTCATGGCGGCGGGGTCGAGGCACAAGCCATCCTTGATGGCCCAGGCGATCAGCCGCTCGGCATAGACGGCGCCGGAGAGATGGGTGTGCAGGTCGCCGCCCTTGGGCATGCGGTGCAGGAAAGCGCGCTGGCGGTTCGGCTCCGGCCGCATCCGCTCGAACTCGGCGGCGGTGATCGCCTCGGGCAGGCGGCTGGCGACGACGGCGGCCCGGATGGCGACAAGCGCCGCGATCAGGACGAACGCGGCGATCAGGATACGGCGACGCAACAGGGCCTCCGGGGCGCGGATCTGAACTCGGGCGTGACCCTAGAGAGCCGCCGCGCGGCTGGCAACGCGGGAGGGGCGCGAGCGGCGGAGAGCTGGGAGGAATCCTCTCCGCACTCCGTCAGGCGCCGGGCCGCCCCGTCTTGCCCCGGAAGAGCGCCGTCATCGCCCGCCTTGTGCGGGCGATCCACTTCTCCGCCCGAGGGGTGCCGGGCCTGATGAAGGGGGACAAGCGGCAAAGTGGATCCCCCGGACGAGCCGGGGGATGACGGTAGCGACGAAGCGCGACGGTAGCGACGGGGCGGCCCGCGCCGCCCCCTCAGCTCTTGGCCAGTCCGGCGAGCACCTTGTCGACGCCGGTCACGCCCACCTTCACGTTCACCTGCCGGCCGTCCTGCAGGCGGAAGGCGATGGTGGCCTCCTTGGCGGCGGACAGCTCCCTGGCGAGGGCGGCGTCGTAGGCGATGCTCGCCTCGCACTCGCTGGTGCTGCACCACTGATAGGCGAGCTTGCGGGTGTTCTGGCCGAGCACCAGGTCCACGCCGTCGCGCACCAGAACGCCGGTGGGCGTGGTGATGGCGATGGTGGGAACGTCCTTGCCGTCCTTGCCGATCTTCCACACCACCACGACGCGCTTGGACTGGTTGTCGGTGATGCGCAGGGCGCCGAAGCAGGTCTTCTTGCCGGTTTTGGCGCCGGCGGCGGGGGGCAGCTCCTGGCAGGTGAGCACCCAATTGTCGAACGACTGGGTCTCGGTCTTCACCGGGCCGGTGGGCGCGGCGGGGACGGCCGGCTGGTTCTGGGCGGTGCGGTTCTGGGCCTGCGCCGTCTGCTGGGACTGCGCCACGGTGACGGCGCCCGTATCCTCGGAGAACAGCACGGCGAACGGCGTCGCCGCGAGGAGCGCGGCAAGGGCCAGGAACGGACCGGTGCGGAAGGAGCTGGCGCGGAACGGACGGGGAAGGAACACGAGACGCCTCCGTGGACGAGGACTCGGGGACAGAAGGGGCAGGACCGGAGGCACCGGACCGGCGCCGCCGGTTCCGCCGCGGCGCGGTCCCGGACGGGCGGAATACGGCAGCCCTCGCGGGTGCCCGCACCCGGCTGGCGAGGATGGGGCGGCGCGGCGCGAAAGCCAAGCTCCGTCGCGATCTTGTCCCCGGAGAAGAAACGGGCGGCGCACCCTCACGGCACGCCGCCCGCCGGACTGATCGAGGATCAGGCTCCGCTCACCACTGGTAGCGGACACCGCCCTTGGCGCTGCCGGCCGTGAAGTTGTCGCCGAACTTCACATCGGCACTCACGAAGCCGTTCCAGCCGGTGTCCTTGGCGAACACGTTGAGCCCGACACCGAGCTCGCCGAACAGGCCGTCGAAATTGTCGACGGTGCCGAAGGGCACGCCCGGATTGAACACGGTCACCGCGTTGTCGCCGAGGAACTCGTACCAGAGGCGGCCGGTCACGCTCGCCTGCACCCGGTAGGTGGCGGCGTCGTAAATCTGGCCGCCGACGCGGGCGCCGAGGCTACCGCGCAGGCTGTCGTTGTTGCCGAAGTCCACGAAGGTGTTTCCGGCAATGGCGAGGTTGGAGATGTTGGTATTCACGTAGGACAGGGTGGCGAGGCCGTCGAAGAACCCGCCGTTGGCCCAGGTGAAGAGCCGGTAGCCGGTGTCGAGGGCGAAGCCGACGTTCCGGGCGTCCGTAGACTGGCCGAAGTAGCCGATGCCCGCGAGCGTCGGCGCGTTGTAGTCCATGGAGAGGAAGTCGGCCTTGATGAGGGCGTCGAAGTACCAGTTGCCGGTGATGTAGGTGGCATAGGCACCGACCGTCCCGCCCGAGTAATCCGCCGAGGTGGGCGAATTGTCGAAGTTCAGGTTCGACCCGACATAGCCGCCGAGGACACCCAACACCACCGCGTCGTTGGTGGTGAACACGCTCTCCTTGCCGAAGTCGGCACCGGCGATGAAGCCATAGATGTTCTGGCTGTAGCTGGTGTCGAACCCGTAGATGCCGCCGCCGGCCGTGAAGGTGTTGGAGGCATCACGCGAGCCCCAGCTGCCGACCACCTTGCCCCAGATGCCGGGGGTGACGGAGGCCGGATCGCCATTGACGGTCTTCACGCCTTCCTTGGTGACCAGCTGCGTGGGCGTGCCCTGCAGGTAGGTGCGCAGGTCGGCCTGGCGGTCGAGCCACACGCCGGTGGTCTCGTGCCAGATGGCCTGGGCGCCGGTGACCAGCTTCGGCAGCTCGAACACTTCCTGGTCGGGCAGGCCGATCAGGTAGGTGTCGTTGCCCTTGACCGTGAGGTCATAGAAGAACAGGCCCTTGTCGATGACGCCGCCGAACTTCGCCGAGTAGTTGGTGGAGCCGGGCGAGATGTAGAAGCTCGTCGGGTCCGTGGTACCGGCGACGCTCTGCACGTCCACCACCTTGATGCCGGCGAGGTTGAAGGCACCGGGTCCGGCGTTGACGTCGTGGATGAGCAGGCCGGTGGAGCCGGTGGTGACGAGGCCGGCGATTTCCACACCGTTCACGTCGAGGCCGCCGACCGCGAGCTGGTCCGAGGTGGAGCCCGCGGCGCCGAGGTAGCTGTCGAGACCCACCGTGCTGTTGCCCACGCCGTTCCACTTGCCGCTGACATAGGTCACGTCGCGGGTGCCGTTGCCGGCGATCTGGCCGGGAACCTCGTCGATCATGGTCAGCAGGCCGCTCTGGAGGAAGAGCGGATCGCCGTTGTTGAAGGTCTCCAGGCTGTTGAAGGTGGTGGTCTCGGCCACCGCCCCCTGCAGCGCGGTCACGATGCGGCCGGTGTTGTTCAGGGTGTCGTTGCCGGCCCCGAAGTAGTTGTTGCCGACCGTCACCCAGGTGTTCGACGACAGGTTGTTGAAGGTGTCGTCGTTGTTGGTGAGGCCGATGCGGCCGACGATGGTGCCGTCGTTGGTGATGGTGGTGGCACCGCCGTCGGTGTCGATGACGATGTCGCTCGCCGCCACGATCAGGCCGGGCAGGTTGTTGCCGCCCAGGTAGCTCCAGGAGCTGACCAGCGTGCCAGCACCCACATTGATGATGGTGCCGTCGTCGCTGTTGACCGAGATCACCGCCTCGCCCCAGCTCTTGCCGGAGCCGATGACCGCATTGTTGGTGCCGATGTTCACCGTGGCGAAGTCGGCCGAGAAGATGCGGATGGCGTTGCCGACGCCGCTCTTGTCCGCGTCGCCGCGGATCAGGGTGCTGTCGGTGGTGGTGATGGTGACGTTGTCCCAGCCGCCGGCACGGATGCCCTTGTCGTTGGCGACAACCGAGCTGCCGACACCGGTGGCGACGAAGATGTCGTTGCCGGGACCGAAGGCGAAGTTCGTGGCGGTCAGGCCGTCATCCCCCGCGGTCACCGTGCTGAAGGTGCCGGTGGTGAGGAAGATGTCGCCCGAGCCGGCGAACTTGTTGGCCACGATGCCGTCGCCGCCCGCGGTCACCTTGCTGGCGAAGCCGGTGGTGACGGTCACGTTGCCGGTGGAGGCGATCGACTGGGCGTCGATGCCGGTGCCGGAGGTGGTGATGCCGCTGCCGAGGCCAGTGGTGACCACCACGTCGCCGGTGCCGAGGAAGCGGCCGGCGAAGATGCCGCCTGCCGTCGCGTTGATCTGCGCGAGCTGGCCGGTGGTGACGGTCACGTTGCCGGTGCCGAAGGTCTTCGAGGCGATGACACCGAAGTCCTGCGCCGCGATCGTGGTGGACCCGGCCTGGCTCACGTTCACGTCGCCGGTGCCGAAGAGCGCGTTGGCCTCGACGCCGTTGGCGGTGGCGGAAGTGATGTTGGCGTTGGCGTTCACCTGGACCGTGCCGTCGCCGCCCTTCAGGATGAAGATGCCGTTGTCGGTGGCGGTGATGGCCGCGTTGTTGGTCACCGTCACGTCGCCGGCGGTCAGCGCCAGCGAGCGCACCTGGATGCCCTCGTCGCCGGCGGTGATGGTGCCGTTGGTGGTGATGATGATGTTGCCGCCGCCGAGCTGGCTCACAGCAATGCCGTCGTCACCCGCATTGATGGTGCCGTTGGCGGTGGTGGTGATGGTGACGGGGCTGTTGCCGCCGATGGCGAAGGCATGGATGCCGTCGAGGCCGGTGGCCGCGCCGCTCAGGCCGCCCACCGCCGCATCCACGTCGATGGTGGTGGGGCCGTCGCCCAGCTTGAAGGTCAGGATGCCGATGCCGTCGGACTTGATGGTGCCGCCGGAATTGACGTTCACGTCGATGGCGCCGTTGCCGATGTTGGCGCCGACGATGCCGATGGCGGTCGCCTGGACCTCGGCGTTCACGTTCACCGTGGCGGTGCCCGAGCCGAGGGTCAGCGCGCCGCCGCCCACCGCGGGCGGATCGATCACGCCGTTGATGTTCAGCGTGGCGTTGCCGGAGCCGCCGGAGATGGCGGCCGCGCCGATGAAGCCGCCGGGCGCCACCGTCACCTTGTCGTTCACCGTCACGTCGGTGTTGCCGCCGGTGTTGAAGCCGACGACGCCCGCGATGGCGGCGTTGACCGTGCCGTCGGTGACCACGGTCACCTGTTGGCCCGCGCCGATGTTGCCGCCGAGGACGCCGATGCCGTTGGCCGAGGTCACGGCCGCCAGGGTGTGGACGTCCACCGTGCCGCCGTCGCCGATGGAGAGGGCGCCCACGCCGAGCAGGTCGCCGCTCACGGTGCTCTCGGTGAGCACCTTCACGGTGTTGTTGTTGCCGAAGGCGAGGCCGGCGACGCCGAAGCCGTCTGCCGAGGTGACCGCCGCCTTGGTGTTGATGTCCAGCGAGCCGCCGGTGGCGCCGAGGATGCCGCCGACGCCGAGGAGCCGGCCGTCCACCGTCTGGTCGGTGGTGACCTTCACGGTGTTGGCGCCGCCGCCGATGGCGCCGCCGAACACGCCGAAGCCGTCCGCCGAGGTCACGGTGTCCTTGGTGTGGACCGTGACCTGGTTGGTGTCGCCGAGCGCCAGGGCGCCGACGCCGAGGTAGCGGCCGGTCACCGCCTTGTCGGTGGTCACGTCGATGGTGTTGGAGCCGAAGCCGAGGGCTGCCACGCCGAAGCCGTTGGCGCTGTCCACGGTGTCCTTGGTCTCGATGGTGAGGCTGCCGCCCGTGCCGCCGATGACGCCGCCGACGCCCAGCAGGTCGCCCGCGACCGCCTTCTCGGTGGTCACGGAGACGGTGTTCGGGCCGGCGCCGATGGCACCGCCGAGCACGCCGAAGCCGTCGGAGGAGGTCACGGTGTCCTTGGTCAGGACGGTGACGGTGTTCTGGTCGCCCAGCGCCAGGGCGCCGACGCCGAGGTAGCGGCCGGTCACCGCCTTGTCGGTGGTCACGTCGATGGTGTTGGAGCCGAGGCCGAGGGCCGCCACGCCGAAGCCGTTGGCGCTGTCCACGGTGTCCTTGGTCTCGATGGTGAGGCTGCCGCCCGTGCCGCCGATGATGCCGCCCACGCCGAGGAGGTCGCCGGAAACGGCCTTCTGGGTGGTGACGTTCACCGTGTTGGCGCCGGTGCCGATGGAGCCGCCGAGCACGCCGAAGCCCGAGGCCGAAGTGACCTTGGCCTGGGTCTCCACATTCACCGTGGTGCCGCCGCCGCCGAGGTTCAGGGCGCCGACGCCGAGCAGGTCGCCGGAGACTTCCTGCTGGGTGGTCACCTTGATGTTCTGGCCGGTGCCGAGGCCGAGGGCCGCGACGCCGAAGCCGTCGGAGGAGGTCACCTTGTCCTCGGTGACGATGGTGAGCTGCGAGCCCGCGCCGCCGATGAGGCCGCCGACGCCGAGGAAGGTGCCATCCACCTGCTCGCCGGTGGTGACCTTCACCACCGAGCCGTCGCCGAGGCCGGCGCCGATCACGCCCGGGCCGCCGGAGGTGACCGCGGCGGTGGTGGAGACGTCCACGTTGCCGTTGGCGCCGATGGAGAAGCCGCCCACGCCGAGCAGGCCGGAGTCGATGGCGCCCGAGGTGGAGACCTTCACCACCGCGTTGTCGCCGATGGCGCCGCCCAGCACGCCGATGCCGTCATTGGTGATGGCGGCGGAGTTCTTGACGCCGACGTTGCCGTTGTCGCCGATCACCACGCCGCCGACACCCAGCAGGCCGCCGGTGATGGCGCCGGTGTTGGTGACCTTCAGCTGGGCGTTGTCGCCGGCGATGAGGCCCGCGACGCCCGCGCCCTGGGTGCCGATGGCGCCCGAGTTGGTCACGGTCATGATGGCGTTGTCGCCGGCGACGATGCCGAGCACGCCAGCGACGTCGGCATTGACCGCGCCCTGGTTGTTCAGCGTCACGGTGTGGTTGTCGCCGAACGCGCCGGCCAGCACGCCCACGCCGCTGTTGTCGGAGATGGCGCCGGAGTTCACCACCTTCACCGTGGTGCCGGAGCCCTCGCCCACCGCGATGCCCGCGACGCCGAGGAAGCCGCCGGTGACGGTGCCCGAATTCTTCACGTCCACATTGGTGCCGGCGCCCGCGCCGCCGAGGTCGAGGGCCGCGCCCAGCACGCCGATGCCGCCGGTCTCGATGGCGCCGGAGTTGCGCACCTTCACCGTCTCGGTGCCGGTGCCCTCACCCACGACGATGCCGCCGACGCCGAGGAAGCCGGCATCGACCACGCCCTTGTTGTTCACCGAGACGTCGTTGCCGTTGCCGACCGCGAGGCCGAGCACGCCCACGGCATAGTCGGTGACCACGCCGTTGTTCTTCACGTCCACGTCGGCACCGGCACCGGCATTGTTGTTGCCGACCTTGATGCCGGCGACGCCGAGGAGCGGCGTGGCGCCGGAGGAGGACTGAACCGAGGCGTTGTTGTCCACCACCGCGCGGCCATTGCCGACGTTGAGGGCGACCACGCCGATGAGGTCGGCATCGATGGTGCCGGCGGTGTTGGTGGTGGCGGTGCCGCTGCCGATGGCGAGCGTGCCGGCGCCGATCAGCGGCGGGTCGATCACGCCGGAGAAGTTCACCGTCGCGTTGCCGTCGCCGCCGGCGATGGCGCCGACGCCGATGAGACCGCCCGATGCGACCTCCACGGTGCCGGTGGTGTGGACGTTCACATTGCCGCTGGTGTTGAAGCCGAGCACGCCGCCCTGGGTGCCGGAGACGTCCTTGGTCTTCACGTCCACCGTGCCGCCGGTGCCGATGGAGCCGGCGATCACGCCGAAGCCGCCGGTGGCGTCCACGTTGTCCTTGGCGTTGACCTTCACGTCGTTGCCGGTGCCGATGCCCACCGCGAGGATGCCGGTGCCGTTGCCGGCCGTCACATTGTCAGCGGTGGTGACGTCGACGGTGGCCTTGCCGGTGCCGACCGCGGAATTCCAGGTGGACGGGTCGTTGGGGTCGAAGCCGGCGAGATCGCCGACGCTGGCACCGATGGCGGTGATGCCGTTGCCGCTGGTGCCCTCGATGTCGCCGGAGACGTTCACCGTGGTGTTGGACGTTCCGTTGAGGCTCCCCGAGAGGGCGAAGATGCCGTTCGAGCCGCCGGTGACATCGGCATTGCCCTGCACCGTGGTGGTGGCGGAGGCGGGGCCGCTCAGCGGCGCCGCGATGGCGGAGGCGGTGATGCCGGCGCCGGTCCCGCCCGTGATGCCGCCGCCGTTGGCGGTGACGGTGGTGGTGGCGGTGGCACCGGTGGCGCCGGTCACGGTCGTGAGGGCGGAGATGCCGTTGGTGCCGCCGGTGACGGTCGTGCCCGCGGTCGTGATGGTCGTGGTGCCGGTGCCGGCGCCGATCAGGTTCGCGCCGACCGTGTTGACCTTGATGCCGTCGCCCGTGCCACCGAGGAAGTTGCCGCCGGTGGTGGACACGGTGGCGGTGGAGCCGGTGTTGATGACGAGGCCGTTGGTGCCGCCGGAGACGTAGGCGGCGGGCAGCGACGAGAAGTTGACGCCGGCACCGGCGTTCAGGTCGATGCCGTCACCTGTCCCGCCCGTCGATGTTCCGGTGAACCCGGTCATCGCGATCGAGCCGAGCAGGGTGTTGTAGCTAATGCCGGTGGCACTGCCGGTGAAAATGGCACCGGTGTTCGTGCTGGTGATGTTGCCGCCGGTGTTGATGGTGAGGGCCGTGCCGCTGGGCGCTGTCAGGACCGTCACGCCGGTGGGCGCATTCACCGTGGTGTTGGCGATCGCGCCGCCCGAGAAGCCGTCATTGTCCGTACCGGAGCAGGTCACGGTGACGCTGACACCGATACTCTGGGAGCAGGCCGCATTCGCCGTCCCTGGCTGGACCACGCCCGCAAGCACCGTCGCCAGAGCGGAGCTGAGAAGCAGCGCGCGCATACGACCCCGGTTCACCGAAGGATGCGCCTCAACGCCAGACAGGATGGTGCCGCCCGAATTGACCATCTTCACCCCCAACATGCGGCCGGAGGATGCCTTCCGCCGGACTGGATCCGTTTTTGGCCGCCACAATCTGCGACCTTTGGTTGTGGAGCGATTTTCGCACTCCTCGAACTGAGGCGAACTTACCCAGCGTCTGCAATCACCTCTCCGCAGGACGCGAATCATCACTGCTCAAAATGCGAACTTCTTCATATTCACGTGATGTGTTGCACTTCTGCCATGGTCTATTTTTTCAATTTAAATCAGATATTTATATCGAAAACTGACACGGAACGGTTGCCCGCAACCACTCAACGGCCGAGCCCAAGACAGAATAACTGACGGTAATTTAGTAGCGTGGATTGCGTTTAGACTCTGTTTGCCGTGTTGTATACACGTCAAGGGAGGCAGGGCGGCCAATCATGGAGGACTTTGAGAAGATTTCGCAGACGCAATATTTAAGTATTCATGATTGCTCTGCGTCAAATTCACAGACTCATCGGGCGCAACTGCAAGGTGGCGGCCCTGTGGCGCACAAGGTGAAGAGGGTTAACGATCGGTTAACGCTGCGCCAGACGCTGTTACCAAATGTGGCCATTATTTGTGCGGAAGCGCCACAATTGGGCGCCCTGCGCCTGACGGTGCTGGAGCTGCCCCTTACTCTGGCCGGACGCGCCAGCGAATCCTCCACCATCGCGCTCGATCAGGGGCCGACACAACCGATCCCCGCCAACGTCCCGTTCCTAGCAACGGTGCGGCGTCGCGCGGACATCCGCTTTCCCGCCGGGTCGGTGATTCTGGTGGCGGCCCCCGACCGCACGCCGGGCGCCGGCGAGACGGACGCGGGCACAGGCGCACTGACCACCGATCCGGACGGAACGGTCGAGCTGCTTATCACGCAGGCACAGTGCATCGTCGGGCGCGACCTGCCGCCCGCCCTGGCGCGGGCCTGCGAGGCCGGGCTGCTCGCCCTGCTCTCGGTTGCGCGCGAGCGGGAGGGCGGCGGACCGCGCACCGGCGACCACCTGTTCCGCGACATCCTCGCCGACATCGCCGCCAATTGCCGCCAGCAGGATTACGGCGTCGCCCAGGTGGCGCAGCGCTACAAGCTGAACGTGCGCACGCTCCAGAAGATGTTCCAGAAGCACGGCACCACGCTGCGGGAGCACATCACGGCCGCGCGCCTGAAATATGCGGGCGCGGCCCTGCTCGATCCCGCCAATGCCGGAAAGAAGGTGTCGGACATCGCGTTCGAGGCCGGGTTCAATGACATCGCCACCTTCAACCGGCTGTTCCGCCGCACCTTCGGGCGCGCCCCCTCGGCCTTCCGCACCGAGGCGAGCCGGGCCGCGGCCGGCGCCGCCCGGGCCGAGCAGGCGGACATCAGCCCCGCGGGGTGAGCGCCTCGCGGCGTCATCCTTGGCTGTCGAGCGCCTTGCGGCGTTACCCTTGGCTGTCGAGCGCCTTGCGGCGCCTGCGCACCGCATCCGCCAGCGCATCGAGGGCGGGATCGCTCACCCCGTGCCCGGCCAGCCCCTCGCAGGTGGCGAACAGGTAGTCCGCAGCCGAGCCGATGGCGCCCCGGGCGGTGGCGAGGCGGTCCACGACCTCCGCCTCGCTCAGGCCGCCCGCATAATGGGGATTGGTGCGATCCATGGTGAAGGCGATGGCGCTGCCGATGCGCCCACCGGCGGGGTCGTTCACCTCCAGCCAGCGCGGCACGTAGGCCCCGGCCAGCATCTCACGCCGCCATAGCAGGGAGAGTTCGTGCTCCAGCCCCTCCTCCGGCAGGCGCAGGGCGACGCCGGTGCAGTCGCCGCCCGCGTCGAGGGCGAGGGTGAGGCCGGGCCGGGCCGGCGAGCCACGCCCGACCACGGTCTCGAGGCAGAAGGCACGATGCCAGCCGTCGATGCGGCCGACGCGGCACTCCTCCACCCGCACGGTCGGGTTCCAGATCAGCGAGCCGTAGGCGAAGAGCCAGGCCGGCCCCTCCGGCCGCGCGGCCAGCGTGGCGTCGAGGGAGGCGGCACGCTCTGCCTCCGTGAGCACGGCAAGGTCGGGCGCGTCGCGCGCCACCAGCGCGTCGATGCCGCCGGCCTCGATGAGTTCGCGGGTAAGGGCATTCATCTTCATGGCTGCCCCTATTTAAGCAGGAACCACGCCAATTCCCATCCCGCCAGCCACATGCCCGCATGACCGATGCCGGGCGCCCCTCCCCTGGTAGGGCATGGCACCCGGCATCCGGCCGGAAACTGCCCCGGAACCGACTTGGCATTTGGCTTGGCCGCAGAAGCCGTGCCATGAAGGGAGAACAAACCGCGCTCATCGCTTCGTCTACCGGTGGCGGGCGCGGACATCGGAGGCTCGCCGGGGGGCGCGGCCGGCCTCGGTTCACCATCGGCGCAGCATCGGCCGCGCCGCGAGATCACGAGCGCGAACTGCCCCATGAAAGACGCTTCCGTCAGCAGCACCGCGCCCCACGCCGCGCCGGATGTCGGCGCGTGCGACCGCGAGCCGATCCACATCCCCGGCTCGATCCAGCCGCACGGCCTGCTCCTGGTGGCGGACCCGCGCACACGCACCGTCATGGGCGGCGCCGGCGACATCGAGGGCCGGCTCGCCGAGGCGTGGCTGGGTGCCACCCTCGACACCCTGCTCGGCCCGGACATGGCGGCACCGCTCCAGGCCGCCATCCAGCAGGCGCCGCAGAACGGCGTCACCCGCCTCGGCCTCGTCGCCGGGCGGCGCGAGACCTTCGAGGCCCTTCTGCACCGCGCCTCCCAGGGCCTTCTGGTGGAACTGGAGCCTGCCCCCGAGGTGCGGCTCGGCGCGGCCGAGGTGCTGGCCGGGCTCGACGCGGCGTCGGTCAGCTTCGAGCGTGCGCCGGACCTGCGCAATCTGTGTGCGGAGGCCGCCGCCGTCTTCCGCCGCATCACCGGCTTCGACCGAGTGATGATCTACCAGTTCCTCGACGACGAGGCGGGGACGGTGCTCGGCGAGGCGAAGGCGAAGGAGATGGGCTCCTTCCTCAACCACCATTTCCCCGGCAGCGACATCCCCCGGCAGGCGCGCGCGCTCTATGTGCGCAACCGGGTGCGGGTGATCCCGGACGTGGCCTATGAGCCGGCCCCGCTGCGTCCGGCCGAGGCGGGGCTGGCACAGCTCGACCTGTCGGACGTGATGCTGCGCTCCGTGTCGCCCGTCCACGTCCAGTATCTGCGCAACATGGGGGTGGGCGCCTCGGCGTCGGTCTCCATCGTCAAGGACGGGGTGCTGTGGGGCCTCGTCGCCTGCCACAACCGCACGCCCCGCCGCCTGCCTTATGAACTGCGCATGGCCTGCCAGTCGCTGGCCTTCAACCTCGCCCGCCAGATCCGCACCCGCGAGGAGGCGATGCAGTATCGCGACCGCATCCGGCTGCGCGGCGCCGAGGATGCCCTCGCCGACTATCTTTCCGCCGATGCGCCGGTGGAGGACGTGCTCGCCCGTCACGGCGACGACCTGCGCCGGGCGCTGGGCGCCGACGGCTTCGCCGTGGTGGAGGCCGACCGCATCCGCGCCAGCGGCCGCTGCCCGGACGAGGCGGCACTCCGGCGCATCGCCCGCTGGGTGGAAGGAAAGGCCCAGGCGCGCGCTTTCAGCACCCCGTCCCTCTCCGCCCTTCTGCCCGCCGCCGCCGAGTTCGCGGCACTGGCCAGCGGGCTCGCGGCGGTAAGCATCCCCGGCGACGCGCCGCTGGTGCTGATGTGGCTGCGCGCCGAGCAGGTGGAGGTGGTCAACTGGGCCGGAAACCCGCATCGCGACGACCCGGCCAATCCCGCCGCCCACCTCAACCCGCGCGCCTCGTTCGAGGCGTGGAGCGAGACCGTGCGCGGCAAGTCGCGCGCCTGGTCGCTGGCGGAGGTGGAGACCATCAGCCGGCTCGGCCACGCGGTGCTGCAGGCCCGCCAGAACCGGCGGGTCCGCGACCTCAACCGCCGGCTCTCCTTGACCGTGGTGGAGAACGAGCGGCTGCTGCAGCACAAGGATTTCCTCATGCGCGAGGTGAACCACCGCGTGCAGAACAGCCTGCAGTTGGTCTCCTCCTTCCTGCGCCTGCAATCGCGCCGCCTCGGCGAGAGCGAGGCGGCCTCGGCGCTGGCAGAGGCGGAGCGCCGGGTGGCGGCGGTGGGCCTCGTGCATCGCCAGCTCTATGCCGGCGAGCAGGTGGAGGCGGTGGACCTCTCGCGCTACCTCATCGACCTTACCCGCGAGGTGACGAGCGCCCTCGGCAAGGAGTGGGAGGCGCACATCAGCCTCGACGTGGCGCCGGTGCTGATGGCGGCCGACCGCGCCGTGCGGCTGGGGTTGATCCTCACCGAACTGGTGCTCAACACCGCCAAATATGCCTATGGTGGCGCCCCCGGCCCGCTCAGGGTGGCGCTGGAGCAGCACCGCGACCGCTTTCGCCTCGTCGTCGCCGACAGCGGCAGCGGCAAGGTGGGCGAGCGGCAGGGCTTCGGCACCATCATGATCAAGGCCATGGTGCAGGGCCTCGACGGCATCCTCTCCGACGAGGAGAACGCCCCCGGCCTGCGCACCATCGTCACCGCCCCCATCTGCCCGGCCGGGACGTAAGACGGGCGGGCGGGCGCTCAAGCCCCGCGCGGGCTTGACCAGAGCCCCTTCCCCGGCGCCCCTTGTGCCGCCCCTTCCGCTTTCCGGCCGCCGTCCCTATCTCACCACCATCTTTCGTTCGGGGGCGGACGAGGCAGTTGATGGCCCAGCTTTCCATTCTCGATCTCGTCCGGGTGCGGGAGGGGTTCGGCCCCCGCCAGGCCCTGGACAATGCCCGCGACCTCGCCGCCCATGCGGAAGACTGGGGCTATCGCCGCTTCTGGGTGGCCGAGCATCACAACATGCAGGGCATTGCCAGCGCCGCCACGGCGGTGGTCATCGCCCATATCGCGGCGGGCACCGAGCGCATTCGGGTGGGCGCGGGCGGGATCATGCTGCCCAACCATGCGCCCCTCGTCATCGCCGAGCAGTTCGGCACGCTGGCGCATCTCTTCCCCGGTCGCATCGACCTCGGCCTCGGCCGCGCGCCCGGCACCGACCAGATGACCATGCGGGCGCTGCGCCGCTCGCTCACCAATTCCGACAATTTCCCCCAGGATGTGCAGGAGCTGGAGGCCTATCTCGGCCCCGCCCAGCCGGGCCAGACGCTGTTTGCCGTGCCGGCGACGGGCACTGAGGTGCCGCTCTGGATTCTCGGCTCCAGCACCTATGGCGCGCAGCTCGCGGCGGCGCTCGGCCTGCCCTACGCTTTCGCCTCCCACTTCGCCCCGGCCGACCTGCTGCCGGCACTGGAAATCTACCGCGCGCGCTTCAAGCCCTCGGACGTGCTCGCCAAGCCCTATGCCATGGCGGCGCTGAACGTGATCGCGGCCGAGACCGACGCCGAGGCCCGCCGCCTCGCCACCACCCAGCAGATGTCGGTGGCCGACATCTTCCGCGGCGCGCGAGGCCTCTCCAAGCCGCCCATCGACGACATCGAGGACTATTGGACCCCCATGGAGAAGGCGCAGGCGCAGCGCTTCCTCGCCCGCTCGATCATCGGCGGGCCCGAGCGCGTGCGCGACGGCATCGCCGCCTTCGTGCGTGAGACGGGGGTGGACGAGGTGATGATCGTCTCCGACGTGTTCGACCACGACAAGCGCCTCGCCTCCTACCGCATGATCGCGGAGGTGGCGGGGGAAGCGGTCGCGCCGGAGGCGGTGGCGGCGGTGTGAGCCCCGCACCGCGCAGCCGGAGCCGTCATCTCCCCGCTGCGCGGGCCATCAGCGGCCCGCGCTGCACTTCTGCCGCAACGTAAAGCTCCAGCCGCGGCAAAGGCGCGCGATCTCTGGACTGGGGCGGCAAAATCGCTACCTTCGCGCCGCCGCCGGGCCGGCATCCGCTACCCGGCAACCACCATTCCGAACCGAACCCCGCGAGAGGCCGGCAAGCGACCTCTCTCCGCGGCAGCGCTTTCCGCGCGGTTCGCCTGTTGATCGCCGAAGGACGTCGCGCCCCGTGACCCAAAACGCCCCCCAGCTTTCCCTGTCCCGCGACAAGATCAAGGTGCTGCTCCTCGAAGGCGTCAACGACAGCGCCGTCGAGATGATGACCAATGCGGGCTACACCAACCTGACCCGCCTGCCCAAGGCGCTGGACGGGGAGGCGCTGAAGGAGGCGCTGAAGGGCGTCTATCTGCTCGGCATCCGCTCGCGCACCCAGATCACCGCCGACGTGCTGGAGGCAGCGGACCGCCTCATCGCCATCGGCTGCTTCAGCGTCGGCACCAACCAGGTGGACATCGACGCCACCCGCATCGCCGGCATCCCGGTGTTCAACGCCCCCTTCTCCAACACCCGCAGCGTGGCGGAGCTGGTGATCGGCGAGATCGTGATGCTGCTGCGCCGCATCCCCAACCGCTCCGCCGCCGCCCATGAGGGCCTTTGGGACAAGTCGGCCACCGACAGCCACGAGGTGCGCGGCAAGACGCTCGGCATCATCGGCTACGGCAACATCGGCTCGCAGCTCTCCAACCTCGCCGAGGCGATGGGCATGCGGGTGATCTATTACGACCACACCGACAAGCTCCGCCACGGCAACACCGAGCCGGTGGCGACCATGGCCGAGGTGCTCTCCCAGAGCGACGTGGTGAGCCTGCACGTGCCCGAGACGCCCGCCACCGCCGGGATGATCGGCCGCGCCGAGATCGCCGCCATGAAGAAGGGCGCCTATCTCATCAACAACAGCCGCGGCACGGTGGTGGACCTCGACGCCCTCGCCGACGCGCTGAAGGAAGGCCGCCTGCGCGGCGCGGCGGTGGACGTGTTCCCGGTGGAGCCCAGCGCCAACGGCCAGAAGTTCGTCTCCCCACTGCAGGGCCTGCCCAACGTCATCCTGACCCCGCACATCGGCGGCTCCACCGAGGAGGCGCAGGAGCGCATCGGCGCCGAGGTGGCGCGCAAGCTGCTCGATTATTCGGACACCGGCTCCACCATGGGCGCGGTGAACTTCCCGCAGGTGCAGCTGCCGGCGCGCCCCACCGGCACGCGCTTCATCCAGGTTCAGCGCAACCTGCCCGGCATGCTCGGCCGCCTCAACGAGGTGCTGGCCCGCCACGCGGTCAACATCGCCGCCCAGTATTACGAGACCAACGCCGACATCGGCTATGTGGTGCTCGACGCGGACGCCTCGGCCGTGGACAGCCAGGCCATCCTCGCCGACATCCGCGCGCTGGAAGGCACCATCCGCGCCCGTCTGCTCTACGAATACAAGGCCTGAGCCCGGCACCAACGACAAAAGACCCGCCGGCGTCGCCGGCGGGCCTTCGATCCGGAAAGATGTCGCGCCCGGTCAGAACTTGTAGTTCACGCCGGCCTTGAAGGTCTGGATCTTGCTGTCCACCGAGCCGGCGCCGATGGTGCCGTTGGCCGTGTCGAGGACGGCATAATTGTAGTTGCCGAGATCGACGTAGAGATATTCGGCCTTCACCGTCCAGTTGTTCGTCACCGCGAATTCGCCGCCGGCGCCGACCGTCCATCCCCAGGTCGTTGCGGCGCTGGAGGCGTTGACGATGCCTGCCGGATTGGTGACCGTGGCCTCGAACGAATTGCGGCCGTAGGCGGCACCGCCCGTCACATAGGGCAGGAAACGGTCGATGGCATAGCCGAGGCGCGCCCGGACCGTGCCGAAATAGCTGAGCGACGGCCCCACGGTGAAATTGCCCACGGTCCCGGAGCTGTCCAGCGTCGCCAGCTGGCCCTTGATGCCGGACCATTGCAGATCGGTCTCGACGCCCAGCACGACGTTGTTGGCGAACTGGTAGTTGTAGCCGACCTGACCACCGGCGAAGAAGCCGGAGGAGCTCAGCGAGGCCTGGTCGTAGCTGGTGAACACACCGCCATTGGACGTGACGCCGGTGGCGGTGGGCGCGCCGCCGCCATAGCCCGCGTTTCCGCCGATATAGAAGCCGGTCCAGGAGAAGATCTTCGTCGGAACGGCCTTCACCGGATACTTCATGGCGAGGTCCGCCGCGCCGGCCGCGACAGGAAGCGCCGCGAGCGCGGCGACGCTGATGAGGGAAAGGAGGTGACGATGCATGGCTCGGGTTCCGAACGACAATAGACGGCACAAGCGCTGCGCGCGGGGCGATGAGGCCCGACGGGAAAGCACTGCGGAATCCGGCGCGGTATCAGTACGAAACCAGATTTTTCCTCGCGATATTTTTGCGAAGACCTGGAATGCCTTGCGGCCCGCCCTGCACTGAACGCTAATCCGAATGGGGGGATTTTTCCCCATCATGGTTAAGAATGACCTAAGGCACGCTGCGTTGCGGGCGAAACCTGTCCGTCCCTGATCTCAGGCGTGCGAATACATGCGCCGGCCCGGCACCGGCAGATCGGCGCAAAGGATGGTGCCGGTCTTCGATTCGGTGATGAAGAGCGTGCGGTTGTCCGGACCGCCGAAGGCGCAATTGGTGGTCAGATGGCCCTCCGGCGACTTGATGCGCAGCATCGGCTCGCCGAGGGCGCTGAACAGCCACACCGAGCCGAGACCCATGTGGCAGACGACGAGGTTGTCCTCCTCATCGATGGCGAGGCCGTCCGGCCCGCCGCCCCCTGAAAGCTGGATGAAGGTGCCGACCTTGGTCGCCGTGCCGTCGCGCATCAGCGGGACGCGCCAGATGGCGTTGGCCCGCGTCACGGCGAGGAAGAGCACCGTCTCGGCCTTGTTGAGCACAAGGCCGTTGGGGCTCGGGATGCCCTTCAGCACGCAGTCCAGCCGCCCGTCGGCGGTGAGGCGATAGAGGCAGCCGGAGGGATCGTGCCAGCCGGTCTGGCCCTGGTCGGTGAAATAGAGGTCGCCGTTCGACGCGAAGATCAGGTCGTTGACGCCCTTGAAGCGCTGGAGCATGGCCCGCTCCAGATAGGGCTCCACCCGCCCGGTGGCGGGATCGAACACCATGATGCCGTGCCGGTGGTCGGTGATGAAGCCGCGGCCGTCCTTGTGGAACTTCAGCCCGTTGGGCTCGCCGTCATACTCCGCCTCGACGCTGATCCCCCCCTGCGGCGTCACCTTGATGAGGCGGCCCCACGGGATGTCCACGACCCACAGATTGCCTTCGCGGTCGAAGGAGGGGCCTTCGAGGAAGGTGGTCAGCGGCACGCCACCGAACTGCACCTCGTTCCACTCGGAGCGGCGGCCCTCGACCCTTAGGGCGTCGGGCATGACCACGAACGGGCGAGCGATGACGGCGGGCGGGGCGGCATACATGGGCTTCCTCTCGGGCTTCCTCCTCGCGCTCCCGGCGGTGGCCACACGATGCCGCGCCTCGGCGGGGGGCCGCACGCTTGAGCTTTGCTTCCGGTTCTACACGCCCGGCCGCCCCTCGGGTAGCGCGCCCACCGGCCGCCGTGCGCGTCTGTCAACCCCGGACATTTGCGCCTTGCCAACCGGGGGGTCGGCCTGCGTTCATGCGGCCACGCTTGGCCGGATCAACGGCGCAGCATCATCGGGGGAGCAGGCATGGACTTCAGGCACTCGGGATCGGGCTTCTCTCACCCCTTCGGGCGGCGCAGCCTCGGGCGGATGGCACTGGGCCTCGCCGCCGCGCTCGCCCTCTCGGCCCCCGTCCACGCAGCCGAAAACCTCGACACCTATCTGGAAGGCATCCGCGCCAAATACGGCCTGCCGGCGCTGGCCGCCGCCGTCACCCGCTCGGGCGAGATCGTCGCCTCGGGGGCGGTGGGCAAGCGCGCCATCGGCCTCGACATCCCGGTAACGGTGGAGGACCGCTTTCACCTCGGCTCCGACACAAAGGCCTTCACCGCCACCGTCGCCGGGACGCTGGTGGACGAGGGCAAGATCAAGTGGACCAGCACCCTCGGCGAGGTGCTGGGCGGCAAGGTGAAGGACATGAACCCGAAGCTCGCGGCGGTGACGCTGGAGCAGCTTCTGTCCCACACCAGCGGCATCCCCTCCGACAACGATGAGATCATCGGCATCTATTTCAATCCGGTGGGCTTCGAGAAAACCACCACCGCCCTGCGCCTCGACGCGCTGGAGCGCTGGAAGAAGAACGCGCCCGAGGTGCCCAAGACCGGCTCGCCATTCCAGTATTCCAACCTCGGATACACCTTCGCCGGCGCCATGCTGGAGGAGGTCTCGGGCAAGCCGTGGGAACGTCTGGTGGAAGAGCGCATCTATGCACCGCTCGGCCTGAAGAGCGCCGGCTTCGGCCCGCAGGCCACCTTCGGCAAGTATGACGCCCCCATCGGCCACATGCTGGACGACAAGGGCAAGCCCACGCCCATGGCCTGGGGCCCCTCGGCGGACATCCCGCCGGTGATCGGCCCGGCCGGCATCGCCCACATGTCGGTGCTGGATTTCGCCCGCTGGGGCGACTGGAACGCCGGTCAGGGCAAGCGCGGCCCGCACATCGTCTCGCCGGAGACGCTGGCCGTCATCCACAAGCCCCACGTCACCACCCCGCCCTTCAAGGACCCGCCCCCCGGCACGCCGTCCTCGGGCGACTACGCCTTCGGCTGGGGCGTGGTGAAGCTGGACTGGACCAAGACGCCGGTGCTCACCCACAACGGCTCCAACAGCATGAACTTCGCCAAGATCCTGGTGGAGCCGGCGAGCGACATGTCGGTGGAGGCGGTCACCAACTATCCCGGCCAGGTCGCCGAGGCGGCCACCACCGAAGTGCTGAAGCATCTCTACGGGCAGTTCGCCCCGAAGTGAGGCGAGGGGTTCGCCTTCTCCCCTTGCGGGAGAAGGTGGCGCGCGGCCAAGCCGCGTGACGGATGAGGGGTGAAAGCCGCGGCGCCGTCGGGACGTGGGCCCCCTCACCCCCGACCCCTCTCCCGCAAGGGGAGAGGGGAGAGGCGAGACCGCGCCGTCAGCCGCCCCTACCTCCCCCGCCCCTTGATCTCCATCAACGCTCATCAGCCGGCTAAGGCTCATGTTTTCGCGCGGTTTTCAGCCGCGGATGGCGCGCGCCTCGGCGCCGAAGGAGCACAGAATGGCCAGCACCGACGACCTCACGCCCGTGGCCGGCACCGACGCCATTCCTGCCGAGATGGAGCGCTCGCTGGCCGAGGAGCGCCAGCTGGCGGCGCAGGAGGCGGAACTGTCCGCGGTCACCGCGCTGGCCGCGACCCTCGATGAGACCCGGCCCGCCGCAGCGGCCGGCGTGGACGAGGTGAAGGCCGGCATCGCCGCCATCCTCGCCGGTGCTTCTCCCGACGATGCCGTGCGGCTGCGCAAGTCGCTCGGCATGCCCAAGCCCGCCGGCCATCCGCGCGTGACCAGCGACGAGCTTGCCGACGACTGGCGCACCGGCGGCTATCCCTTCAAGTACAAGATGCTGCGGCGGGACTACGAGCAGCAGAAGTTCATCCTCCAGACCGAGCTTCTGAAGCTCCAGTCGTGGGTGAAGGACTCCCGCCAGCGCGTCATCATCCTGTTCGAGGGGCGCGACGCGGCCGGCAAGGGCGGCGCCATCAAGCGCTTCATGGAGCACCTCAATCCCCGCGGCGCGCGGGTGGTGGCACTGGAGAAGCCGAGCGAGGTGGAGCGCGGCCAATGGTATTTCCAGCGCTATGTGGAGCACCTGCCCACCACCGGCGAGATCGTGATGTTCGACCGCAGCTGGTACAACCGCGCCGGCGTCGAGCGGGTGATGGGCTTCTGCACGGATGACGAATATCGCGAATTCCTGCGTCAGGCGCCGGAGTTCGAGCGCAACCTCGTGCGCAGCGGCATTCACCTCATCAAGTTCTGGTTCTCGGTGAGCCGGGAGGAGCAGCGCCGCCGCTTCAAGGAGCGCAAGGTGCATCCGCTGAAGCAGTGGAAGCTGTCGCCCGTGGACCTCGCCTCCCTCGACAAGTGGGACGACTACACCCGCGCCAAGGAAGCCATGTTCTTCCACACCGACACGGCGGACTCCCCCTGGACGGTCATCAAGTCCGACGACAAGAAGCGCGCCCGCATCAACGCCATGCGCTATGTGCTGCATTCCCTGCCCTACAAGGACAAGGACCAGAAGCGCATCGGCCCGCTGGAGACTTTGCTGGTGGGCCGCGCCAACACGGTTCATGAGCGCGGCGAATATGTGATGGGCGGGCGCTAGGCCCGCCGCAGCGTCACCCCGGGGCGAGGCAACGCGCGGCCGTGCAGGGCGCGCCGCTGCCTGCCCTGGGCGGTGCCGGAATGACTTGTCTCGCCCGCGCCAACGACGCTATGTCCTGTTGTGGCGATGTATTTGTTCGCGCCACCACAAAGGCGGGCAGCCTGAGGCATGGATAACACCACGCGTTCCGAACGCACGAAGGCCGCCGTCATCGAGGCCGCGCTTGCCATCATCGCCCGCGACGGCGCCGGCCGCCTGACGCTCGATGCCATCGCCAAGGAAAGCGGCGTCAGCAAGGGCGGCCTGCTGCACCAGTTCCCCAACAAGCGCGCGGTGCTGGTGGCCCTGCTGGAGTATCAGGCGGACTATTACGGGGCGTTCGCGCAGACCTTCCTGGCGGAGCACGGCGCCTCCTTCGCCGAGCCGACCCTCGCCGCGCAGATCGCCGTGTTCCGGGAGATCGTGAAGGGCTCGAACTCCATCGCCTTCGCCATCCTCGGCGTGGCCGCGCAGGAACCGGCCTTCATGAGCCCGGTGCGCGAGCGCGACGAGGCGACCGTCGCCACCGTCCTCAAGGAGGCGAAGGACCCGCAGCGCTCCCTCGCCCGTCTGTTCTCCGCCCGCGGCCTTGCCCTGTCGGCCATGCTGGGCACCTGCCCGCTGAGCGACGCCGAACGCGACCAGATGTTCGAGTACCTTCTGGACGATCGCAACTGGATCTCGGAGGCGGCCTCGCCGGCGGTCGCCGAGAAGCCCCGGCGCTCGCGTCGCAGCCCTTCCTGACCTGCGCGGGCGCGCCTCCGGCATCGTCGTCAGCCGCGATGCCATCCCAGAACACCGGCGAAATGCACCACGATACCGGCACAAAAATTTTTCCGGCCTGAAACCGTCCAGACGGTTTGTTCTCAGCCCAATCTGAGCTAGGCTGCACGGGTGATCGCAGCTTGTCGCTGGAGCCGCTGACCGGGATCGGACCTTGGACCGATACGGGCGCCTCCCTGAGCGGCAGGACTGCCCCTCCTCCGCCGGCATGGCCGCAACCATGGCCGGCGGGGACCAGAGCTGCGGGCGGCATTGCCGCCCCCTTGCGCCGCCCGCAGCTCTCCCCCTCCCCTGCATTGACGGGCCCGCGGGCGCCCTCCCTCCTTCGACCCCGCCCCTTTCCGGGGGGCCGATGCCTGCGCATTGCCTGGTGAAGGAATGAGGCGGGATGCCGCAAAATGACCTCGAAAAAAACCGTCTAGACGGTTTGTTTTTTAAGCGGAGCTGGTCTAGGCTTCCCTCAGGTCGAACACGCCATCCCGCGAGGGGGCGCAGCCTCAGCAAGGTCCTCCGATGCCACCCCGAACTGCCCTGCGACTTGTTCCCGCCCTCACGCCCCTCCTTGCCGCCCTCCTCGGCGGCTGCGCCTCCGACGAGCCCCTCGCCTATGCCGACGTGGCCTCCTCGGGCCAGCTCGCGCCCAATGCCGACCCCACCGGCCGAACCCCCTACCGCTATTCCACCGAGGTCAACTGGCGCGACTACGACAAGGTCATCCTCGACCCCGTCACCGTCTATTCCGGCCGCGACCAGCAGTTCGGCGAGATGCCCCAGGCCGATCGCGAGGCGCTCGCCCGCCAGATGCAGCAGCAATTCGCCCAGCGCCTCGCCAAGCGCTTCACCGTGGTCCAGCAGGCCGGGCCGAAGACGCTCCGGGTGAAGCTCACCCTCACCGGCGCCACCGCCAACACCCCCGGCCTTGCCACCCTCTCGCGCTTCGACGTGGCCGGCGCCGTGGTCAACAGCGTGCAGACGCTGCGGGATGGCGAAGGCACCTTCACCGGCTCGGTGCGCTATGTGGTCGAGATCCATGACGCGAAGACGGGCCGCCTGCTGTCGGCCTTCGTCTCCAAGCAATATCCCAAGCCCTACGACATCCCCGCCGGCATCGGCCCGCTCGACGCCGCCAAGGCCGGCATCGACCGCGGCGCGGACGAACTCGTCGCCCAGCTGAAGTGATCTCGTGACGTGAACAGGCGGCGCGCACGCCGGTGCGCCGCCATCCTTCTCCACCGCCCCCACGCCGCAACCTGGGCCGGTGGGGACAAGGCTGCGGGCGGCTTGGCCGCCCCCTTGCGCCGCCCGCAGCCGCCCTTTCGCGACAGCCGTCTGTCGCCGTCGTCCGGCCCGCCCTCTCGTTGGGCGCGGTCCCCTCTCCGCCGTGCTCCCACCGCAACCGAAGCCGGCGGGGACAAGGCTGCGGGCGGCCATTGCCGCCCCTTGCGCCGCCCGCAGCCTCCCCTTTCCACGCGATGCCCGAACCGCGAGGTTTCCCGATGAACTCTTCCGCCAACCTGCCTGCCCTGCAGCCGACAGACATCCTGCCGCCCCGCGCCGGAGCCTCGGCCGCCACGCGGCGTCTGCGCCTCGCCGGCGTCTCGCCCACGGCAATCAACGACGCGCTCGCCCTGTCGGAGGCCGCGCAGGACGCGGCAGCGCAGGTGCGGAGCCGGCGGACCCTCGCCTTCCTGCTCTGCCTCATTGTGGCCGGTCTGATCTCCACCTCCGGCAGCAGCTCGCTGCCCCGGCCGCTGATGGTGGCGGAAGCCTCGACCCCCGCCGGCGCGGCGACGACGCCCGAAGGACAGGCCGCAGGCACGCCCACGGCGGAGGCCGCCCCGGATGCGCCTCTTTCGGTGGAGGCCCAGCCCGCCGCGCCCCAGCCTGCTCCGGCTGACACCAGCGGCGGCCCGGTCCCGGCGCCACCCGCAGCGGCCGCAGCAGTCGCCGACCTGCCGCCGGGGACGGCCGGCACGCCGTCCCCCTCCCCCGCGCCGCCGTTGAACGCGGCCCGCTCCCCTGCCCCGGACGCCGCCGCGCCCAGGACCGCATCGGGCCCGAAGGACGCGACGCCGGCCGCGACGTCCGCAGCGCGTCCCCGTCCGGCCCCGATGCCGCCCAAGGTCGCCCGCGTGGATCGCTGCGCCGCGGGTTGCGCGCCTCCGTCTCCCCGCCTCGCCGAGGTGCGCGCGCCCGCGGTCACCCCGGTCGCCGCCCGTCCCGCACCTTATGTTCCGCCGCCGCCCGTGGGCGGCCCGGCCCTGGAAGGCCCGGCAGTCCAAGGTCCGACAGTCCAAGGTCCGACCGTGGCGGATGTCGCCCTGTTTCCCGTCACGGCCAGCGCCGCGCTGGTGGGGAATGCCCAGGCCAGCGTCGGTGCCGCCGTGGACGTGGGACGCGGCGCCGTGGAAACCCTCGCCCGCCTCATGCGCTGACCGGCCCCCACGCAGACGGCTCGCGTTTTGTCGGAATGTGGAGTAGAAATAAGATATCCACATCTGACAGATGCGGAATAGGGCGGCACGCCGGTGCCGCCCGTGCGTCGCGTTGGGACCGAAGAGCGAAGACAAGATGAGCCTGACCCATCTCCAGCGCCTCGAGGCGGAGAGCATCCACATCATGCGCGAGGTCGTCGCCGAGGCCGAGCGCCCGGTGATGCTCTATTCGGTGGGAAAGGATTCGGCGGTGATGCTGCATCTCGCCAAGAAGGCCTTCTTCCCCTCCCCGCCGCCCTTCCCGCTGCTCCACGTGGACACCACCTGGAAATTTCGCGCCATGTACGAGCTGCGCGATCAGGCCGCGCGCGAGGCCGGCATGGACCTCCTCGTCCACCAGAACCCCGAAGCGCTGGAAAAGGGCATCAACCCGTTCGATCACGGCCCGCTCCACACCGACATGTGGAAGACGGAGGGTCTGAAGCAGGCGCTGGACAAGTGGGGCTTCGACGCGGCCTTCGGCGGCGCCCGCCGCGACGAGGAGAAGAGCCGCGCCAAGGAGCGCGTCTTCTCGTTCCGCTCGCAGAACCACCGCTGGGACCCGAAGAACCAGCGGCCAGAACTCTGGCACCTCTACAATGCCCGCAAGAACAAGGGGGAGAGCATGCGGGTCTTCCCCATCTCCAACTGGACCGAGCTGGACATCTGGCAATACATCCACCTGGAGGGCATCCGCATCGTGCCGCTCTATTTCGCCGCCCCGCGCCCCACCGTGGAGCGCGACGGCCTGATCCTGATGGTGGATGACGAGCGCTTCCCGCTCCGCCCCGGCGAGGAGCCGCAGATGCGCTCGGTGCGCTTCCGCACGCTCGGCTGCTACCCGCTCACCGGCGCGGTGGAGAGCACGGCGGACACCCTGCCGCAGGTGATCCAGGAAATGCTGCTCACCACCACGTCCGAGCGCCAAGGCCGCGCCATCGACAAGGACGCCGGCGGTGCCGGCATGGAGAAGAAGAAGCAGGAGGGGTATTTCTGATGAGCGCGCCCCTCGATCCCGTCTACAAGACAGACGCCCTCATCGCCGAGGACATCGACCGCTATCTCGATGTCCACCAGCACAAGACCATGCTGCGCTTCATCACCTGCGGCAGCGTGGACGACGGCAAGTCCACCCTCATCGGGCGGCTGCTCTATGATTCCAAGATGATCTTCGAGGATCAGCTCGCCGCGCTGGAGGCGGACTCCAAGAAGGTCGGAACGCAGGGGCAGGAGCTCGATTTCGCGCTCCTCGTGGACGGCCTCGCCGCAGAGCGCGAGCAGGGCATCACCATCGATGTGGCGTATCGCTTCTTCGCCACCGAGAAGCGCAAGTTCATCGTCGCCGATACCCCCGGCCACGAGCAATACACCCGCAACATGGTCACCGGCGCCTCCACCGCCGACCTCGCGGTGATCCTGGTGGATGCGCGCAAGGGCGTGCTCACCCAGACGCGGCGCCACTCCTACCTCGCCCACCTCATCGGCATCCGCAACATCGTGCTGGCCGTGAACAAGATGGACCTCGTGGGCTACAACCGCGAAGTCTTCGAGAAAATTGTCGCCGACTATCGCGCCTTCGCCAGCTCCATCGGCATCGCCGATTTCGTGGCCCTGCCCATCTCCGGCTTCAAGGGCGACAACATCACCACCCCCTCGCCCAACACGCCGTGGCATTCCGGCCCGACGCTGATGGCGCATCTGGAGAGCGTGGAGATCGACACCGCCCACGACGCTGCAAAGCCGTTCCGCATGGCGGTGCAGTGGGTGAACCGGCCCAATCTCGACTTCCGCGGTTTTTCCGGCCTCATCTCCTCCGGCACGGTGAAGCCGGGCGATGCCATCCGCGTGCTGCCCTCGGGCAAGACCAGCACCATCTCGCGCATCGTGACGCTCGACGGCGACCTGAAGGAGGCCGTGGCCGGCCAGTCCGTCACTTTGTGCCTCGCCGACGAGATCGACTGCTCGCGCGGCGACGTGATCGCGGCGGCGGAGGCCCCGGTGCAGGCGGCCGACCAGTTCGAGGCAATCATCGTGTGGATGGACGAGCAGCCCATGCTGCCGGGCCGTCCCTACTGGCTGAAGCTCGGCACCCAGACGGTCTCGGCGACCGTGACCGAGCCGAAGTACCAGGTGAACGTCAACAACATGGACCATCTGGCGGCGAAGACGCTGGAGCTGAACGCCATCGGCTCCTGCAACATCGCCACCGACCGGCGCATCCCGTTCGAGCCCTATGGCGAGAACCGCGAGCTGGGCGGCTTCATCCTCATCGACAAGATGACGAATGCCACCGTCGGCGCGGGCATGATCCACTTCGCCCTGCGCCGGGCGGAGAACGTCCACTGGCAGGCCACCGACATCTCCCGCGAGCACCATGCGGCGCTGAAGAACCAGAAGCCGGCGGTGGTCTGGCTCACGGGTCTTTCCGGCGCGGGCAAGTCCACCATCGCCAATCTGGTGGAGAAGAAGCTCGCCCGGATGAACCGGCACACCTTCCTGCTCGACGGTGACAATGTGCGCCACGGCCTCAACAAGGACCTCGGCTTCACCGCCGCCGACCGGGTGGAGAACATCCGCCGCGTGGGCGAGGTGGCGAAGCTGATGACCGATGCCGGCCTCATCGTCATCACCGCCTTCATCAGCCCGTTCCGCGCCGAGCGCGACATGGTGCGCGGCATGATGCAGCCGGGCGAATTCTTCGAGGTGTTCATCGACACGCCTCTGGCCGAGGCCGAGCGGCGCGACGTGAAGGGCCTCTACAAGAAGGCCCGCGCGGGCCAATTGAAGAACTTCACCGGCATCGACAGCCCCTACGAAGCCCCCGCCGCCCCCGAGCTGCGCGTGGACACCACAGCAATGGATGCCGAGCAGGCCGCCGAGGCCATCGTGCGCATGCTGGTGCCGTAAGACCTGTTCCCCGGACAAGCGACACCGCAGGTGGAGCGCCGATCCGGGGTCCAGGGGAAAGGTCGGCGAAGCCGGCGACAGCTTCGCAGACCCTGGAATAGAGCCGCCTTCGGCGAGGTATTGCGCTGGGCCACGGCTCTCCTTCCACTGCGCTCCGTTCCAGTCGGCCGAGGCACGAGACCCCTCATCCGTCTCGCGGCTGCGCCGCGATCCACCTTCTCCCGCAAGGGGAGAAGGGACGACCGGCGCGCGCCTGTCCGCGCTGCCGCATATCCACCCAGGAGCCCCCGCCCCTTTCGCACCGCAGCAGGATGCATTAAGCCCCCCGGGAAAGCGCAACTCTTCCCAAGCCCCGGGTGCCCCTGTCCCATGATCCGCCTCGACAACATCAGCAAGCAGAACGGCCGGCAGCTCGTCTTCATCGAGGCGTCGGCGGCGCTGCTGAAGGGGGAGAAGGTGGGGCTCGTCGGCCCCAACGGCGCCGGCAAGACCACGCTGTTCCGCATGATGACCGGGCAGGAGACGCCGGACGAGGGGCAGGTGTCCGCCGATCGCGGCATCACCATCGGCTATTTCAGCCAGGACGTGGGCGAGATGTCCGGCCGCTCCGCCCTCGCCGAGGTGATGGACGGTGCCGGCCCGGTCAGCACCGTCGCGGCCGAGCTGAAGGAGATCGAGGCGGCGCTGGGCGATCCCGACCGCATGGACGAGATGGATGCCCTCGTCGAGCGCTACGGCGAGGTGCAGGGCCGCTTCGAGGAGCTGGGCGGCTACGCGCTGGAAGGCCGCGCGGCGGAGGTCCTCGCCGGCCTCGGCTTCTCGCAGGAGATGATGGACGGCGACGTGGGCAAGCTCTCCGGCGGCTGGAAGATGCGCGTGGCCCTCGCCCGCATCCTCCTCATGCGCCCGGACGTGATGCTGCTGGACGAACCCTCCAACCATCTCGACATCGAGAGCCTGATCTGGCTGGAAAGCTTCCTGAAGGGCTTCGACGGCGCGCTGATGATGACGTCGCACGATCGCGCCTTCATGAACCGCATCGTCAACAAGATCGTCGAGATCGACGCCGGCAGCCTCAACACCTATTCCGGTGATTACGAGTTCTACGCCGGCCAGCGGGCGATGAACGAGAAGCAGCAGCAGGCGCAATACGAGCGCCAGCAGGCCATGCTGGCCAAGGAAATCGCCTTCATCGAGCGCTTCAAGGCCCGCGCCTCCCACGCGGCGCAGGTGCAGAGCCGGGTGAAGAAGCTGGAGAAGATCGACCGGGTGGAGCCGCCCCGCCGGCGCGAGGCGGTCGCCTTCGAATTCGCCCCCGCGCCCCGCTCCGGCGAGGATGTGGCGAGCCTCAAGGGCGTCCACAAAAGCTATGGCAGCAAGGTCATCTATGAGGGGCTGGACTTCCACATCCGCCGCCGCGAGCGCTGGTGCGTGATGGGCGTCAACGGCGCCGGAAAGTCCACCTTGCTCAAGCTCATCGCGGGCTCCACGGCGCCGGACGACGGCACGGTCAATGTCGGCGCCAGCGTGAAGATGGGCTATTTCGCCCAGCACGCCATGGACCTGCTCGAGGGCGAGCGCACCGTGTTCGAGACGCTGGAGGACGCCTTCCCCCAGGCCGGACAGGGCGCCCTGCGAACCCTCGCCGGCTGCTTCGGCTTCTCCGGCGACGACGCGGAAAAGCGCTGCCGCGTGCTCTCGGGCGGCGAGAAGGCGCGGCTCGTGATGGCCAAGATGCTGTTCGACCCGCCGAACTTCCTCGTGCTGGACGAGCCCACCAACCATCTCGACATGGCCACCAAGGAAATGCTGGTGACCGCGCTGGCCGATTACGAGGGGACGATGCTGTTCGTCTCCCACGACCGGCATTTTCTGGCCGCGCTCTCCAACCGCGTGCTGGAGCTGACGCAGGACGGCATCCACCAGTACAATGGCGGCTACACGGAATACGTCGCCCGCACGGGGCAGGAAGCGCCGGGCCTGCGGAACTGAGGTGAGGCGCGGGGGCCTTACAGGACCGTCATCCTCCCGGCTTGTCCGGAAGTCGGTTGTTGCCGACTTCCGTTCGCATGGACGAAACCCGGCTGGCCGGGTTTGGGGGGATCCACCGGGCCGCCTGCGCGATACCCGAATGGCTGGCCCGCCCCAACCGTGGATCGCCCGGACGAGCCGGGCGATGACCTGTCCAGAGGGCAGCTCGAGAGACTGACCGCTCACCCCATCCCCCGCTCCCCCACCAGATGCGCCGCCGCCGAGCCGGCCGCGTAGAAGGCCGCCTGCGCCGCCCGCCAGCGCGGCACCGTGACGGCGGTCTCCGGCAGCGGCACGTCTTCCGCGCGCGCCTGCCCCAGCACCACATCCGCCAGCAGCCGGCCGCACACCGTGCCCGGGCCGATGCCGCGGCCGTTGTAGCCGCTGAGGGAGACGACGTTGCGGGCGAGGCGCCGGAAGCGGGGCAGCGCGTCGTCCGTCATGCCGATGGTGCCGAACCAGCCGGCCTCGAACGGCGCCGGCGGCAGCTCCGGGAAGAGGCGGGCCAGCGCGCGCCGGGCATAGGCTTCATGCACGCCCGCCTCCACGGTGAGCGCACCGATGCTGCCGAACACCAGCCGTCCGGCCGCATCATAGCGCAAGGAGGTGAGCACCTGCCTTGTGTTCCAGATGCCCTGCCGGCCGGGCAGGATGCGCCCGCGCAGGTGGTCCGGCACTGGCGGGGTGGCGAAGTTGAAATAGGGCAGCGGCACCTGCTCGCGGGCGAGGCGCTCCCACGGCCCGAAGCTGTAGGCATCGGTCGCGACGATGATCCAGTCCGCCGCCAGCGTGCCGCCGTCCGTGCGCAGCACCCAGCCGCCGGCCGTCTCCTCCGCCGCCCGCACGGGGCTTGCCGTATGGATGACCGCCCCGGCGGTCAGCGCCGCGCGGGCGAGGCCGCGGGCATAGGCGAGGGGCTGGATGGTGCCGGCCCGCGCGTCATTGAGCGCGCCGCGATAGGTGCCGCCGCCGATGGCCGCGCGAGCCTCATCGACATCGAGGAGGCGCACCGGCGCGCCGCGCGCCTGCCACTGGGCGGCGCGGGCCGCGATCTCGGCCTGCCCGGCGCGGCCCACGGCGCAATGCAGCGTGCCGTTGGGCGTCGCCTCGCAGGCGATGGCGTGGCGGGCGACGAGGGCGAACACCTCCGCCGGCGCCCCGCCGAGGAGCGCAAGCAGCCCCTCCCCCTTCTCCGCGCCGAGGGTGGCGACGATGTCGTCGGGCATCACCCAGAGCCCGGCATTGACGAGGCCCACGTTGCGCCCCGCCCCGCCGGAGCCGATGCCGGCCGCCTCCAGCACCGTCACCCGCGCCCCCGCCTCGGCCAGCCGGAGGGCGGCGGAGAGGCCGGTATAGCCGGCGCCCACCACGGCGACATCGGTGCGCGCGGTGCCGGCGAGCGGCACGATTTCGGGCGGCGGCGGGGCGGTCATCGCCCACAGGCCGTGGCTTCTGGGATCGGTGCCGGGGGCGGGAGGCAGCTGCATGTCCTCCTTCTACAATATCGCCCGGCCGCAGGCATGACCTTGCGTCCGGCGGGCGGCAACGAAGAATTAACCATCGCAGCGTCACGATGGATCGGGGTTCCTTCAGATGGATCGGACCTCCGCCGCCAGTGCGTACCTCCCTCCCGCAAGGAGAACACGGCGCCGGCCTAGTTGCCGTTCAACCGGCATGGCGCATGGTCTTTGGACGCACTTTTGTGTTTCCTGGGCTCCTTTGATATGAGGGGCGCCCAGTTGAGGTTATTCGGAGCTGCGTGATGGCTAATCCGCGCGTCTATGTTTACCAGTTCGCCTCCGGCTCCCAGTGGGCGGCCGGTGACAGCGTGGAGGCGTACCTGCGCCGTCTTCTGGATGTGGACTTCACCCAGTCGCTTCGCGCCGACCGCCTCGCGGCCGTGACCGCCTTCCTCGACGAAGCCTTCCAGCTGGCCTACACCATCGGCTGGAGCGGCACCGCGCGGGAGATCCCGCAGATGTTCTCCCTGCCCGGCATGCCGGCCGAAGAGGCCGTCCACATGATCGCCTGGGAGCAGGAAGACGGCGTGGCCTTCATCGCCTCGCCCTATCCGCTGCCGTGGCTCGACGCCAAGGCGTCCCGCACCACCGATTCCGACCGCGCCGTTCCGGTGGAGGCATCCGCTGCCCCCGTCCCCCGCCCGGCGCAGGCACAGCCGCTGGAAGTGGTCTCGGCCCAGGCCGAGGAAGCGGTGGAAGCCGCCCTCGACCCGTTCTCCGAATATGTGCGCCGCGAGGAGGCCGCCCGCCTCTCGCGCGAGCCCGCGCCCCTCGCCGAGGATCGCGACGCCGCCCGCCGCTTCTTCTGAGCGAACACGCCCCCGATCCGCGATGCGCGCCCCAAAAGGGCGCGCATCGTCGTTCCGGGGCCCCTCATCCAGTCTGGAACGATGCCAGGGAGCGCGTGCGCCTTGCTCCGGCCGCAACGCTTGGATAGATGAATCACGGTGTGGACCGCGGCGCGGCCTCTTCGACCTGGGCCGGCGCGGTTGACCTAAAGTGACGTGTTTCGTGGTGCGTGCGTATCGTGGTGGCGTTTCCCATCCTGATTGCCCCAAGGTGAAACCAGCGTCCGTCGCAGGCCCGCGCCAGATCGATGCGCGGCGCATCCGGCGTCGGGCATGTTCCAAGGCTGATCGGTCCGGTTCCATGCCGGATGCGGAGACCTGAATTTGCGGTCGTTTCTCGCCGGCGTCCTCGCTCTGCCCGTGGCGCTCCTCCTCATGCTCAGTGCGCTCACCGGCAGCGCGCGGGCGATGGAGGCGATTGCGCTGCGGCTCGATGCCAAGGTGGTGGACCTGCTGCCCGCCGTCGAGCGCCAGACCACCGAGGACGGCCGCTTCCAGATTTCCACCGCGCCCGATGCCGAGGGCGTCGTGCGCCGCATCGAGGTGCCGACCTCCGACGGGCGCAGCCATGGCGAGTGGATCGCCTTCGCCCTCACCAACAACACCGACGAGCAGGTGGACCGCCTCATCGTCGCGCCGCACTACCGCATGTCGGGCTCCGGCCTGTTCTGGCCCGACCTCGGCAACCGCCGCATCCTCTCGCTGACGCCGAGCCAGGGCTTCAAGCCGGAACGGCAATCGGCGCCGGATGCGGACGTCTTCCTCATCACCCTCGACCCCGGCTCCACGGTCACGTTCGTGGCCGAACTCGGCTCCCCCACGCTGCCGCAGCTCTATCTGTGGGAGCCCGACGCCTACAAGGACCGGGTGAACGCCTTCACCCTCTACCACGGCATCGTCATCGGCATCGCCGGCCTGCTCGCCCTGTTCCTCACCATCCTGTTCGTGGTGAAGGGCTCGGTGATGTTCCCGGCCGCCGCGGCGCTGGCCTGGGCGGTGCTCGGCTATATCGGCCTCGACTTCGCCTTCTGGTCGAAGGTGTTCGGCCTCTCCCCCATCGCCGAGCAGTTCTGGCGGGCGGCGGGCGAGGCGATCCTCACCGCGACGCTCCTCGTCTTCCTGTTCGCCTATCTCAACCTCAACCGCTGGCACGTGCGCTATGTCCACGTCGCCGCCGGCTGGCTGGTCTTCCTCGCCGCCCTGGTGGTGGTGGCGCTGCTCGATGCGCCGGTGGCGGCGGGCATCGCCCGCCTCTCGCTGCTCGCCGTTGCGGTGGCCGGCTTCGGCGTGGTGATCTGGCTGTCGCAGCACGGCTTCGACCGCGCGGTGCTCATCATCCCCACCTGGTCGCTGCTGGTGGTGTGGGTGATGATGGCGGGCCTGACGGTGGCCGGCTTCGTCACCAACGATCTGGCCGCCCCGGCGCTGTCGGGCGGCCTCGTGCTCATTGTCATGCTCATCGGCTTCACGGTGATGCAGCACGCCTTCGCCGGCATCGGCGGCATTCAGGGCTCGACATCCGAGCTGGAGCGCCGCGCGCTGGCGCTGGCCGGCTCCGGCCTGATCGTGTGGGATTGGGATGTGGACACCGACCGCATCTACACCTCCCCCGAGGCCGAGGAGGCGCTGGGCCTGAAGCGCCATTCGCTGGAGACCGAGGCCGCCGGCTGGCTGGAGGTGCTGCACCCCGCCGACCGCGACCGCTTCCGCGCGACGCTCGACGGCATCATCGACCAGCGTCGCGGCCGCATCGACCAGGATTTCCGGCTGCGCGCCATCGACGGCCACTATCTCACCTTCAACCTGAAGGCCCGCCCGGTGGTGGGCGCGGACGGCGAGGTGGTGCGCTGCATCGGCACCCTCACCGACGTGACCGGCGAGCGCATCGCCGCCGAGCGCCTGCTGCACGACGCGGTGCGCGACAACCTCACCGGCCTGCCCAACCGCGAACTGTTCCTCGACCGGCTGCATCAGGCCCTCGTCGCGGCCCGCCTCGACGACAAGGTGAAGCCGACGGTGATGGTCATCGACCTCGACCGCTTCAAGCAGCTCAACGTGCAGGTGGGCATGGCGGTGGCGGATTCCATCCTCCTCACCGTCGCCCGCCGCATGACGCGGCTTCTGAAGCCGCAGGACACGCTCGCCCGCATCTCCGGCGACCAGTTCGGCATCATCCTCATGTCCGAGCGTGACGCCGAGCGCATCACCACCTTCGCCGACACCCTGCGCCGCTCGCTGCGCGCGCCCATCGCCTTCGCCGACCGGGAGGTGTTCGTCACCGCCTCCATCGGCCTCGTCCTGTCCGGCCCGGACCAGGTGAAGCGCGACGAGGTGCTCAAAGACGCCGAGCTGGCGATGTATTACGCCAAGCGCATCGGCGGCGACCGCATCGAGGTGTTCCGCCCGGCCATGCGCCAGCAGAAGATCGACCGCGTGGTGCTGGAGCAGGAGCTGCGCGAGGCGCTGGAGAAGGAGCAGATCTCGGTCCGCTACCAGCCCATCGTGCGCCTCGGCGACCGGGCCATCGGCGGCTTCGAGGCCTATATGCGCTGGAACCACCCGCGCCTCGGCGAGCTGGCGGCCTCCGAATTCATCCTGCTGGCAGAGGAGACCGGGCTCATCCTCGACCTCGGCCTGTTCGTGCTCGACCGCGCGGCGCGCCAGCTCGGCCAGTGGCAGCGCCTGCTGCGCGTGGACCCGCCGCTGTTCATGCACGTCAACGTCTCGTCCCGGCAGCTTTTGCGGCACGACCTGATCCAGGACCTGAAATCGGTGCTGGCCCGCAACACGGTGGCGCCCGGCTCGCTGAAGCTGGAAGTCACCGAGGGTCTGGTGATGGAAAACCCGGAATATGCCGCCGTGGTGCTGGGCCGCATGCGCGAGCTTGGCGCGGGCCTGTGCCTCGACGATTTCGGCACCGGCTATTCCTCGCTCGCCTATCTCCAGCGCTTCCCGTTTGACAGCGTGAAGATCGACCCCCGCTTCGTGCGCTCGGTGGCCAAGGGCCCGTCCCGCGCCGCCCGCCCGGTGATCGTCGGCGCCATGATCGACCTTGCCCACGACCTCGGCATGGACGTGATGGCCGAGGGGCTGGAGAAGGAGGCGGAAGCCTCCGAGATGACCCGCTTCGGCTGCGAATACGGCCAGGGCGTGGTGTTCGGCGAGCCCCTCACCGCCGAGGAATGCCGCCACCTCATCGAGCCGGCGCCGGTGGAAACCCGCAAGAAGAAGACCGGCACGGCGGCCGAATAGGCCCGCTCAGGCCCCCGTATCAGACAGGCCCGGCTTTGTCGGGCCCGGCTTCGCCCGGGGGCGGTCCCGCTTCGCGGGCGCCTGTGCCCCCTTGGCGCCGCGCGGCCAGCGGGCCGGCCAGTTGACGATGTGGTCCACCAGTTCGAACAGGCCGAAAGCGCTCTCCAGCCCCGCCACCCGGCCCTTCACCGAGATGCCGGCGCTGACCACCGTATCCGGCGTGCCCGACACCAAAGGATGCCAGAACGGCAGGTCCTTGCCCTCGCGCACCAGCCGGTAGGCGCAGGTGGGCGGCAGCCAGCCGATGCTCTCCACCGCCTCGGGGGTGAGGCGCACGCAGTCAGCCACGATGTCCGAGCGGTTGGGATAATCGCTGCAGCGGCAGGAGCCGGCGTCGAACAGGCGGCAGGCGACGTCGGTATAGGCGATGGCGCCCGTGTCCTCGTCCTCCAGCTTCACGAGGCAGCAGCGCCCGCAGCCGTCGCAGAGGCTCTCCCACTCCTCCACCGTCATGGTGGCGAGGGTCTTGGTCCGCCAGAACGGCGCGGGCGCGGCGTCGGCGGCGGGCTGCTCGGGCCGGGGTCTGGCGGGGGGCGACATGCCGCCCCTTTAGCACAGGGACGGCGGCAAGTCGCTCACTCGCGAAGGGGCGCTCACTCGCCGCCGTAGGACAGCACCATCTGGTAGACGACGGGCTTCGCCGCCCGCATGTCCTTGTTGTCGGAGCGGAACTCCCGGTCGCCGTCCACGTCGCCCTCATAGGAGCCGGGCGGCTCGAAGCGCAGTTGCAGCCGGCAGCCCGCGGTCTTGGCGAGACGGCCGCCGTCCCAGTCCAGCACCGAGCCGCCATAGTCCCAGCCGAAGCCGGAGAGGGTGAAGGGCTTGCCGTTCGCCGCCTCCACCTCGGCGAGCGTCGCGCCGACGCCGATGCCCTCGGCCGTGCGCCATGGGCCGGGGTCATGGACGATCACGTCGCCCGGCCGCCGCCGCTTCTTGTCGTCAAGCCAGATGATCTCCACCCGGCGCGACTTGTCCTCGGGAAACAGCACGGTGGCCTTTACCATTTCGCCTTCGGCGGCGGGCACGCTGCGGAACACCACGTTGGCGCGCCCGAACGTGCGGATCAGCGCCGCCTCGTCGGTGTCGGGCGCGAACGGCCCGGTGCAGGCGAAGGGCGGCAGCGGGTCCGCAGCCGGGGCGAGCGACGGCACCAAGGCGATGGCGAACGGAACAACGGCGATCAGCCGGCGGAGCATGTGGCGCGTCCCTTCAGCGTGCGGGTCTTTTCCTTGCCGTCCGCATCCACCGTGGTGAGGGTGAGCACATAGCGGCCGGCGAAACTCTCGGCGTCCTTGCCCTTCGCCCGGGTCTCGATCACCAGCTCGGCGGCGCCGGCCCTGGGGTCGGGAAGCTCGCGATAGAGGTGAAGGCGCACCTCGCTGGAGTGGAACCAGTGGTGGACCAGCGCCTCGCCATCCAGTTCCAGCTTGCCGGATGGGGGGCCGGCCTTGGCGGCCGGCTTCAGCTGCAGCACCGCGCGGAAATTGTTGAAGCTGCCGCCCATGCCGTGGGAGAAGGCCGTCTGCGCGTCGAAGGCCACTGCCGCATCGTCGATGCTGCAATCCAGCGTGCCGGTGGCATGGGCCGCGGCAGAGCCGAGCACGAGCACGAGGACTTGCGCGAAGACTTGCGCGAGTCTTTGCGCCGGCATCGCCAGCGCGCGACGACCGCCCCGCCCGCGCGGTACGCACGACGTGTCCCTTGAACATCCCATCATGGCGCGCCCCCGGGCATGTGCCGCGGGGCAGACTAAGCCATGGGCCGAGCGGCCCGCAACGCGAGCGGAGCCGGGCCGCGCGGGATCAGCGCTTGCCGCCGGCCGTGTAGCGGTCGGCCCAGGCGAGGGCCAGCGCGAAGCCACCGAAGGCGATGAGAATGACGGTGAGCCAGATGGCGGTCTGTGCAGGCATGGTTTCCCCCTATGGTTATGGGGGAAAGCTAGGCAGCGGGGCGCACGCGGACGTTGATCCAGATCAAGCGGAGCCGGTCAGGGCGCGCGACGCCTGTTCTCCATCGGAAGGGGCCGGTCGGCAGGGGCCGCGGCATCCGCCTGCGCGTCCACCGCGGGCGGAGGGGAAGCGTCCGAGTCCGGCGGCTCCTTGCGGGTCTCGTCCGGCAGGTTTTCAGCCACTTGAACCTCGGACTCTTGGACCTCGTCGTGTTGGACCTCGTCGTGTTGGGTCTCTTCGTCCCGGCTCTCCCCAAGGGGCGCATCGGTGACGAGGCCGCCGCGGCCCTCGCGCTTGGCCGCCGCCAGAAGGCCGCCGGCGCGGCGGATCAGGCTGTCGAGGTTGTCGCCCGGCCGCCGCTCGGCCACGCCGAAGCTGGCCGTGACCGCGGCGTGGGGCGGCAGCACCGAGAGGCGGGCGAACTCGATTTCCGAGCGCAGCCGCTCGGCGACGCGGGAGGCGCCGACGCGATTGGTCCGCGCCAGCAGCACCATGAACTCGTCCCCGCCCATGCGCGCCGCCGCATCGCGCGGGGTGGTCTCCTGCAGGATCAGGCCGCCGAGGACGGCGAGCAGCCGGTCGCCGGAGCCATGGCCGAAGCCGTCGTTGATCTCCTCGAAACGGTCCACGTCGCAGGAAATGAGCGTCACGGGCTGGGCGCCGGGATCGGCCAGGATGTCGGCTGCCCGCTCCATGAAATCGCGATGGGTGCCGAGGCCGGTGAGGGCGTCGGTGCGGCCCTCCCGGCGGATCTCGTCGATGGCGTCCGCGGCGATGGAGCCGAGCAGGGCGAGGGCGAGCAGCAGGCCGCTGATGAGCAGGGAGAAGTTCAGCACCTGCCAGAACGGGGTCGCGCGGAACAATGCGGACAGGTCGGAGGGGTCGGCCCCGGCCTCCCGCATCCGGTCGATCTCGTAAAGGTCGCCGGACATCTGCATGGTCAGGCCGGTGCGGATGAAGAAGTGCAGGCCGAACACCAGGAAGGTCCAGAACAGCAGCCGGTCGATGGGCCGCCGCCGCTCGATCGCGAACATCTGCACCGCCGCGACCACGAACATGAGGCCGTAGCCGAAATTCTGCACATAGATGCGGGCGACGAGATCGCGGTCGAAATAGAAGAAATACAACACCAGCGCGACGATGGCGCAGGCGATCACCAGCAGCAGCGTGCCCGATCCGGCGCGGCCGAACCGCACCAGCACGCCCTCGACCATGGTCAGCACGGCGAAAGTGTAGATGATGGCCGAGACCACAGTATTGGGGCCGACGCCACGGGGAAAGCCGGTGACCTGGATGAGCGACGCGAGGGCGTAGGCGCAGAAGGCGGACGCAAAATAGAGCCCGCAGCGGCGCCCGCGGTCATGCAGCCAGACCAGCAGGAACACCATCGCGATCAGCAGCGAGACGACGGGTCCGGCAAAGATGTAGAGGCGTCCGTCCGACATGCTCAGTCCACAGTCGCCCGGCCTCCGGGCGAGCCATCAGGAGGCGACACAGCCGCCCGCCACCCTAGGTGGCATGCCCCGCCTGCGCCTACTTGGATGGCGCCCCTCACGGAAAGTCAAGCCTGAGCCAGGCACTGTGCGGTGCGCAACCCGCTGCAATGCAAAACAAGATAGCGCTACCGACGGTAGGCCCACAGGCGCAGCTCGTGCTTCAGTCGCCGGAAATCGTGGAAGGTGAAGGCGAGCAGCGCCGTCGCCAGAACCGCGAGGGTGAGGGCCACCGCGTTGGACCAGTCCAGCGCCGAGCGGGTGAAGTCGTAGACGAGGTAGCCGAGGAGCAGCGTCACCGCCAGGGCCACGCCGTAATAGATGCGGCTGTCCAGCCGGGCGATCAGGATGCCGACGCCCACCCAGATGGCGAGGGCGATCAGGATCGCCCAGCCGAGGCCGAGGCCGAACTGGCGGGCGACGAAGTGCCCGCCCACCCAGCACAGCAGCACCGAGACGGCGAGCACCAGGAGGCCCGCGCGCAGCCGGAAGATATAGGAGCCCTTTGCTCCGGTGGGGGCGGTGGACATGATGCACCTCGGATCGGCGCCCGCGACACCGGAGCGGCAGGCAAAAGGGAACCACCCGGCTGCGCCAACGCTTGTGCCGGTCTGGAGGATGCACGATGCGGCGAATGCGGGTCGTACTCAATGCCAAAGCGGGAACCGTCCACGACATGGGCCCCGACAAGGTGCGCGCCATCGTGGACGATGCCCTGACACGGCCCGACCTCGACGTGGACGTGGTGGTGGCGGAGGGCGACGCCATGGCGGCGGCCATCGCCTCGGCCCCGCGCGAGGGCTACGACACGGTGGTGGTGGGCGCCGGAGATGGCACCGTCTCCTATGCCGCGTCGGTGTTCGCCAACACCGATGTGACCCTCGGCGTGCTGCCGCTCGGCACCATGAACCTCCTCGCCTACGACATCGGCCTGCCGCGCGACCTGATGGGCGCGCTGGAGGCGCTGCATGACGCCAAGCCCATGCGGGTCGATCTCGGCACCCTCAATGGCCGCCCCTTCCATGGGGTGTCGGGGGTCGGCTTCTTCAGCCAGATGGCCATGGCGCGGGAGCAGTTGCGGGACCGCGGCCGCGCCTTCGGCTGGTTCATGGCGCTGGGGCGGGCGGTGTTCCGCTCCGGGCGGATGTCGCTGGAGGTGGAGGTGGCGGGCGCGCGCGAATCCATCGACGCCTATGCCGCCCTCGTCACGGTGAACGCCTTCGACGCCTCGGGCTGGCACCGCTCGCGGCTCGACGGCGGGCAGTTGGAAGTGCTGGTGGCGGAGGATCGCGGCACCCTCGCCAAGCTGCGCACCGGGGCCGAGGTGCTGGTGGACGCCTGGCGCGGGGCACCGGGCATCCATTCCTTCTCGGCGCGGCGCGTGACCATCCATGCCCGGCGCCGCCGCGCGTGGGTGGCGACCGATGGCGAGGTGACGCGCGAAAGTCTGCCGCTGCGCTACGCCCTCGCCCCCGCCGCCCTGAGCCTGCTGGTGCCGCCGTCCGCGCTGCAATGGCAGGCGCATGAGCGGGAGGTTCACCAGCGCGACGACGTGACCTGAAAGGTCAAGGACGCGACGACGTGACCTCGGCGCCCGGCCTCATGGCGGCGTGGTGTTGAGCACTTCCCAGAAGGCGAGCGGCGCGCCACCCCAGTGCCAGAAGCTGTAGAGCGGGTAGCTGCGCTTGTGGACCAGCGCGATGAACGCCGCCGCCCGCTCGGCACAGGCGGAGCCGGAGGCGCAGCCGCCGTCGTCGCCGATCCACGCCGCGCCCACCGGCGCGAACGGCAGGGTGACATGGGCATTGGCGGCCTCCGCCCGCTCCAGCCGGTTGAGCACGCTCGGGCTGCTGCCGTAATAGACCTGCGGGAAGTTGATGGTGGCGTGGCTGGCGATCTTGTTGAACTTCGGCAGCCAGCCGTCGAGCTTGCCCGGCATGTCGTTGCTGGAGATCGCGAGCCCGATGCCATGCTGGTCGGCGAGGGCGCGCATGGCGGTGCCATAGGCGTCCCCCTCCTCCTTGCCACCCTGGAAGAAGGCGTCGCCGCCCTCGGCATCCATGATGAGCCCGGCCAGCGGCAGCCGCCCCAGCACGCCGGCGACCGCGGTCACCTCCCGCCCGACGGCGGCCCGGTCCGCGCAATGGGGAACATGCCAGCCGTGGACCTCGATGTCCTTGTCGGCGCAGCGGGCGATGAGATCGGCAAAGGCCCGGCCATCGGTGGTGACGTTGGCATATTCGGATGCCCCGTCGGCGATCTTGACCCACAGGGCCGAGATGCGCGCCCGCCGCGCCTTCTCGACAAGCTTCGTCACCGACCCCTCGGCCGCCACCACCGGACCGAGCTTCCAGATGTAGATGGCTCTCGTCGTCATGCGCGCCCCCTCGCGTGATGATCCCCTTCGGGCATCATGCGCAGCGAACGCGGGCGCCTACAATCAAAAATTGTATGTCTACAAAAATGCAATCTTCGGACGCAGCATCATCCCAAGGCCGGCAGGTTCTCCACCGGCCGGCCGCGGTAGCGGATGAGGAGGGGGACGGTGAGCGTCATGGGGTGGGCGATGCCGTGCTCCCACAATCCGTCCTCGCCCCAGCAATCGCCGTGGTCGCCGCACAGGACGATGGTGGCGTCGGCGAAGCGCTCCAGCAGCGGGGCGAGCTTGCGGTCCACATATTCGCAGCACAGGCGCTGGCGCTCACGGCACTCGGCCGAGCGGTCCACCTTCTGGAACGGCAGGCAGGGATTGTCGGCGCGGTCCCAGGGCGCGCCCTCGAAATAATAGGGCACGTGGGTCTCGCCCACATTCAGGAAGACGAACAGGTCACGCCGCGTCTCCCGCGCCGCCTGCTTCTCGATGAAGGCGATCTGCGTGGCGATGCCCTTGTCGCCGGTGAACAGGAACTGCTCGAAACTGCCGGTGAGCTTCTTGGAAACCGGCGTCTTCGGATCGAACCAGCCCATGGCCGCGGTGCCGATGGTGGCGTAGCGGGCATTGCGGAAGCCATCCACGATGTCGGTGCCGCTCACCGAGAAGCCCGGCCGCGCATGGCCTGCCGCTCCGGCCCGGTCGAGCCGGAACAGCCGCGCGAACTTCGGGTTCAGGAACGGCGTCGCCAGCTCCGCCACGCCGGGGGTGAAGCCCGCGAACATGGCGGCGTGGGAGGCATAGGTGAAATGCGCCGGGGCCTGCGCCCGGTAGAGGGCGGAGACCTGCTTCATGGCAGGCGCGGTCGCCGCCACGAAGGTGTCGTAACGGCAGGAATCGATCGTGACGAAGAGCACGCTGTCAGGGGTGACACGCATGGGCGGCGGACGCTTTCAGAAAGGGGTGGCTTCAGTTGCCGCCATCATTATTGGCCTCGCCGCACGTATAGCCAACGAAGCAACGGGGATTGTCGGAGGTGGGCATCCAGGCCGGCTTGGTGGTCTGGTCGTCCTGGCAGAAGCGCTGGTCGCGCACATAGCGCTGCGCGTTGCCACCGCCGGTGGGGATGAGGATGAAGCCCTGCGAGTTCACCACCTGGCGGACGCCCGAGCAGGTGGAGGGCGGCACGGGAACAGCCATGTAGCCTTCCGGCGGCGGCTGGTTCTGGCCGTAGATGGCGGTGCCGTCGACAGGCACCGGCAACGGTCCCGCGCCGAGGTCGGACGGCGGCGCCAGCGGATCGCCCTGGGCACTGGCCACGGACGGCGCGAGAAGGGACGGTGCCAGAACAGTCGGCACGAAAACGGCCGCCATCAACACCCGCGTGCACAGCACGCGCACCGCACGCGCGGCAGACCGCGACGTTCCGGACTGGACAGAACGCATCACTTTTCCCCTCAGTGCCGCCGCGGCAAGCCTGTAGCGCACCTTGCGTCCGGTGGCAAAGAGAACCGCGCGAAATCCGCGCCGCGGCTCGGTTTCGGCCCCGTTCAAGCTGCGTCGCCCTTCTGTCACGAATGGTTCCGCGGGAGAGCCGGGTCGCACGCGGGTCCCTGGCGCCGATCGGCCGCCCAGCGACGGGTAGCGGGCGCTACGCTGGACGTTATCCCCACTGTCCTTCTCTGGGGACAATAGGTGTGTGTTGCTGGCTGCCGCATTCGATCTTGCTACACCACCTCCTCAAAGCAAGAATTGCCCCATCAGGGAAGTGCCGGCTTCATGCTCGATCTGTCGGACAAGGGCGACCTCGAACCCGCCTATCGCCAGGCGCCCCACAATGTGGAGGCCGAGCAGGCCCTGCTGGGCGCCATCCTCGTGAACAACGAGGCGTTCTACCGGGTCTCCGACTTCCTCGAGCCGCGCCATTTCTACGAGCCCATCCACGCCCGCATCTTCGAGCTGGCGTCGGCGCTGATCCGCGCCGGAAAGCTCGCGACCCCGGTCACCATCAAGACCTTCCTGCCCGCCGACCTGGACGTCGCCGGCCTCACCGGCCCGCAATACCTCGCGCGGCTGGCGGCGGAGGCGACCACCGTCATCAATTCCGAGGACTACGGCCGCACCATCTACGACCTCTCGGTGCGGCGCGACCTGATCCGCATCGGCGAGGAGATCGTCAACGAGGCCTATGACGCCCCGGTGGACGCCACCCCGCAGGACCAGATCGAGGAAGCGGAAAAGCGCCTCTACGAGATCGCCGAGACCGGCCGCTACGACGGCGGCTTCCAGCGCTTCGGCGAGGCGCTGCGCGAATCGGTGGACATGGCCTCCAAGGCCTTCCAGCGCGACGGCCACCTCTCCGGCATCGCCACCGCCCTCGACGACCTCGACCACCAGATGGGCGGCCTCCAGCCCTCGGACCTCGTGATCCTCGCCGGCCGACCGGCCATGGGCAAGACTTCGCTTGCCACCAACATCGCCTTCAACATCGCCGCCGCCTATCGCGGCGAGACCCGGCCGGACGGCTCGACGGAAACCGTCTCCGGCGGCGTGGTTGGCTTCTTCTCGCTGGAAATGTCGGCCGAGCAGCTCGCCACCCGTATCCTCGCCGAGCAGGCGGAGATCGCCTCCTACAAGATCCGCCGCGGCGACATCTCGGAGAGCGAGTTCTCCAAGCTCGCCGCCGCCGCCCAGACCATGCAGACCATCCCGCTCTATATCGACGACACCGGCGGCATCTCCATCGCCCAACTGGTGGCGCGGGCGCGGCGGCTGAAGCGCCAGCGCGGGCTGGACTTCATGGTCATCGACTATCTCCAGCTGCTGTCCGGCTCGTCCAAGGCGTCGTCGCAGAACCGCGTGCAGGAGATCACCGAGATCACCACGGGCCTGAAAGCCCTCGCCAAGGAGCTGCAGGTGCCGGTCATGGCGCTGTCCCAGCTCTCGCGTCAGGTGGAAGCCCGCGACGACAAGCGGCCCCAACTGTCGGACCTGCGTGAATCCGGCTCCATCGAGCAGGACGCCGACGTGGTCATGTTCGTTTACCGGGAGGAGTACTATCTTAAGAGCAAGGAGCCGAAGCCCGGCACAGAGGAGTGGTTCAAGTGGGAGATCGAGATGAAGGCGGCCGAGAACACGGCCGAAATCATCATCGGAAAGCAGCGCCACGGTCCGACCGGGACGGTGAAGGTGCATTTCGAGCCGCAATTCACCCGCTTCTCCAACCTGGCGCGGGAGGACCACCTGCCGGATCGCCATTGACCGGCGAACCGCAGGCACCGGAAGACTCCGCCACGACCGAGGCTGCCGCAGAACAGGCCGCGCGCGAGGAACGCGAGGCGGGCGCTGTTCTCACCATCGATCTCTCCGCCATCGCCGACAACTGGCGCACCCTTGCGGCGCTTGCCGCCCCCGCCGAATGCGCCGCGGTGGTGAAGGCCAACGCCTATGGCCTCGGCATCGACCGTGTCGCGCCGGCCCTGTGGAAGGCCGGCGCCCGCACCTTCTTCGTCGCCCATTTCAAGGAGGCGCTGGAGCTGCGCGCGCTGCTGCCCGAGGCGGTGATCCACGTGCTCAATGGCCTCCTGCCGGGGACGGCCGCCGACCATGTGGCGGCGAACCTGCGGCCGGTGCTCGGCTCGGTGCCCGAGATCACCGAGTGGAGCGACTTCTGCCGCGAGCGGGGCGCCGATTTGCCCGCCGCCATCCATGTGGACACCGGCATGAACCGGCTCGGCCTCTCGGTGGACGAGGCGGTACAGCTCGCCGGGACGCGCAAGATGCTCGGCTTCACGCCGAGCCTCGTCATGAGCCACCTCGCCTGCGCCGACACCCCCGGCCATGCGCTCACCGCCCGCCAGCGCGCGGTGTTCGCCGACGTGATCCGCCGCTTCCGGGGCGTGCCGGGCTCGCTGGCGAATTCCGCCGGCACCCTGCTCGGCCGCGATTTCCGCTTCGAGCTGGTCCGTCCGGGCATCTTCCTCTATGGCGGCGTCGCCATCACCGGCGTGCCGCCGCTGCGTCCCGCCGTGCGGCTGGAGGTGAAGATCATCCAGATCTCCACCGTCGCGGCCGGCGAAACGGTGGGCTACGGCGCCGCCGAGCGGCTGAAGCGGCCGAGCCGCCTCGCCACCGTCTCCATCGGCTATGCGGACGGGCTGTTCCGCGCCGCCGGCTCCTCCGACCTCGCCAAGGGGGTGGAGGCCATCGTCGCCGGCCGACGCTGCCATCTGGTGGGCCGCGTCTCCATGGACCTCGCCACCCTCGACATCACCGACCTGCCCGAGGGCGCGGTGCAGCGGGGCGACGTGGCCGTGTTCCTCGGCGACGGCATCAGCGTGGACGACCTCGCGGCCCGCTCCGGCACCATTGGCTACGAGGTCCTCACGTCCCTCGGCGCCCGCTACGCCCGGCGCTACATCGGCGGCTGAGGGGCGGCGCGCTTGGGGGCGTCCGGGGCCTTTGCGGCGGCCAGCTCCGCCGCATAGGTCTCCTCGAACCAGCCGATGCGCTTCTCGAAGGCGGGGCTCAGGCGCTGGTCTTCGGTGATCTGGCGGGCGACGCTCTGCTGGCCCTCGCACACCGCATTGTCCTCGGCGAGCACGCGGCGCGCGTAGAAGGGCACGATGCGGGCGATCATTTTCTGCGCGAAGCGGTCGAAAAGGCCGAGCAGACCCTGCCGCGGCGGCGCGATGGGGCCCTGGATGAGCCAGCCCTCCAGCCGCGAGCGGTCATGGGCCAGCGGCGCATAGCGCAGCACCATGACCGAATAATAGGAACGGCCGAAGAGGTCGATGGTGTGGAACTGGGACGCCCCGAAGGTGGGGAACAGGTTCACGATGAGATAGTCGCGGGCGCGATAGGTGCCCGCCCGGCAATCGGCGAGCACGCCCGCCACCGGGTCGTCCCCCGGCTCGGTGGTGTAGAGGCTGTGCCGGCCGAAGCGGGCATAGGTGACCTCCTTCGCCTTCAGATAGCCGTTGGCGCCGAAGGTGGAGGGGTGGACGGCGACGATATGGTAGTCGTCCAGCGTCACGTGGGTGAGGAACTTCCAGTTGGCCGGCACCTCGCCGCCGAAGCGGGTGAAGGTGCGCCCGGGCGGGCAGAGCGCGGCGAGGATGGGCGCGGCGTCGCCGAGAAAGTCCGCGAGGGTCTCACCGTCCGGATCGGGAAACCGCCCGAACACGAGACCGGCGAATGCCTCCACCTCGATGGGCTTCAGGTGCGCGCCCAGCTGCTTCGGCAGGCAGCCATAGGCCTCGTCGCAGACGGGGATGCCCAGCGCCTGGCCCTCGGCATTGTAGCGCCAGTGGTGGAACGCGCAGACCATGGCGCCCTTCCCGCTCCGCTCGCGGCGGATGGGGTGGAAGCGGTGGGCGCAGACATTCTCGAAGCCGCGCAGCCGGTCGCCGAAACGCTGGATGAAGACGGAACGCCCGCCAAGATCGGTGCGGAACCACTGGCCGTCCTCACTGACCTCGCCATCGAGGCACAGGAAGGTCCACACCCGCCCCAGTGCCTGCTGCTCCGCCGCGAAGGCGGCGGGATCGGTGGCCGCGCGCACCCATTCGGCGGGCTGGCCGGAGGCGGGGGCGGCAAGGGAAGGAACCGACGGGTCTTGGAACACGGGCGATCCCCTGACGTGACGGAAAAGGGCAGCGCAGGGTGATTAGCAGAGGTGTCCCGCTCCCGCCATCTGGAGATGCGCCGCAGGGGGCGCGCAACTCTGAAGGCCAAGCCGGTCGTTCGCTCCGCTCCCCATGACGCGGGGCCAATGGGGTATAAGGAGAACATCGCCCGAGATTCGGGCCTCCAGACCCGGCCGGTCCGCCCGCGCCGAGGGTGATGCTCATGGCCCGGCGCGACACGTCCTTCATCTGCCAGTCCTGCGGCGCGGTCTATGCCCGCTGGCAGGGCAAGTGCGAAGCGTGCGGTGGCTGGAACACCATTTCGGAAGAGGTGGCGGTGGCCGCCAGCGTCCCGGCCGCCCAGCGCTCCGGCCGCAAGGGCCGCGCGGTGGTGCTGGAAAAGCTGGAGGGCACCGCCAAGCCCGCCCCGCGCCTCGTCTCCGGCATCGGGGAGCTGGACAGGGTGGCCGGCGGCGGCTTCGTGCCGGGCTCCATCCTGCTCATCGGCGGCGACCCCGGCATCGGCAAGTCCACCCTGCTGGTGCAGGCCTCGGCGGCGCTCGCCCAGCGCGGGCAGCGCGTCGTCTACGTCTCCGGCGAGGAGGCGGTGGACCAGGTGCGCCTGCGCGCCCAGCGGCTCGGACTGGAGAAGGCCGAAGTGGGCCTCGCGGCCGAAACCAATGCGGAGAACATCATCGCCACGCTCTCCGGCGGGCCGCCAGTTCACATGGTCGTGATCGATTCCATCCAGACCATGTGGTCGGACAGCGTGGAGAGCGCGCCGGGAACGGTGACGCAGGTGCGCACCTCGGCCCAGTTGCTGGTGCGCTATGCCAAGCAGACGGGGGCCTGCGTGATCCTCGTCGGCCATGTCACCAAGGATGGGCAGATCGCCGGCCCCCGCGTGGTGGAGCACATGGTGGACGCGGTGTTCTCCTTCGAGGGCGACGGCGGCCACCAGTTCCGCATCCTGCGCGCGCAGAAGAACCGCTTCGGCCCCACCGACGAGATCGGCGTGTTCGAGATGACCGGGCGCGGCCTCTCCGAGGTGGCGAACCCCTCCGAGCTGTTCCTGTCCAACCGCGACGCCGGGGCGCCGGGCACCGCCGTGTTCGCCGGCATGGAGGGCACGCGCCCGGTGCTGGTGGAGATCCAGGCGCTGGTCGCCCCCTCCTCCCTCGGCACCCCGCGCCGGGCGGTGGTGGGGTGGGACCCCAACCGCCTCTCCATGGTGCTGGCGGTGCTGGATGCCCGCTGCGGCGTGCGGCTCGGCGGACACGACGTCTATCTGAACGTCGCCGGCGGGCTGAAGATCGGCGAGCCGGCGGCGGACCTCGCGGTGGCGGCCGCCCTCGTCTCCTCCCTCACCGGCGCGCCTCTGCCGGCGGATGCCGTGCATTTCGGCGAGGCGAGCCTGACGGGGGCGGTGCGCCCCGTCTCGCAGGCGCAGGCGCGGCTGAAGGAGGCGGCGAAGCTCGGCTTCGGCAGTGCCGTCATCCCCTCCGGCGGCCTCGACGGGCTCGACCCGCCGGTCTCGGTGCGGCCCGTGTCCTCGCTGGCGGAGCTGGTGGCCGGCATCGCGGCCAGCGCCCCTCGCCGGGCTCCGCGCGAGACGCGCGATACTGCCATGCGCGAAACGCGGGTCTCCAGTGACCGCAATCCCCCGCAAAGGGCCATCCAGCACGCGAACTGGGGCGACGACGAGGAAAGGTGACGCGGGCGGGCGCGCAAGCTATATCACCCCCGCGGCTGGGCTCTCCGGGGGTGGGCGGGTCGCGCGCATGCGCGTCCGGCGGTGCGCCCATCACGGATCGATGCGCCGATGCCCATAACCTTGCTCGACATTATCGTTCTCTCGGTGATGCTGATTTCCGGCATCCTGGCGATGGTTCGCGGCTTTCTGCGGGAAGTCTTCTCCATCCTGTCCTGGGCAGTCGCAGCCGGCGTCACCGTCTATTTCTACAAGTCCGCTCTGCCTGTGGTGAAGCAATACATCTCGCAGGACTCCGCGGCTCTTGCGGTGACGGTGGCATTGCTGTTCCTCGGCACGCTGCTCATTGCCTCCATCATCACCGCGCGCATCTCGGATCTGGTGCTCGACAGCCGAATCGGCGCCCTTGACCGCACTTTGGGCTTCGCCTTCGGCCTCGCCCGCGGGCTGCTGCTGATGGTGATCGCGCTGCTGTTCTTCAACTGGCTGGTGCCGCCGGAGAAGCAGCCGCCGTGGGTCGCCAACGCAAAATCGCTCCCCGCCATCACGAAAGCGGGGGAGTGGCTGAAGGCGCAGTTGCCGGATGACCCTGAAAACACCATTTTGAACAAGTTGAAGAAGCCGCCCGCCGCTGAGGAGGGTGACACGACTGCCGCCCCGGCCGCCCCGACGGGGGGACAGCGTTAGGTTCTTTTTGGGGGCAGCAACAGACCGGCCTGTCGGCCGGGGCATTCACGCGGGGGCATGCGCCTTCCGCGCTATGGGTGCTCCCGGTTCCGATTGCCCGGCGCAAGCTCGCACGGCGCTGCCTGACCGGCCCGCGCGGAGGGTGCATGATGGACTTGGGATGTGACGGGCCGATCTCAGTGGCCGGCGGTGAAAGCGCTTCCCGCGCAGACGGTGAAGACCACGCAGGCGGTCGCACCGCTCTCGATCTCGACCTGAACGGCGACCGCCTCCGCGAGGAATGCGGCGTCTTCGGCATCTACGACCACCCCGAGGCCGCGGCCATCACCGCCATCGGCCTCCACGCCCTCCAGCATCGCGGACAGGAAGCCGCCGGTATCGTCTCCTATGACGGCCGCCGCTTCCACTCCGAGCGCCGCCTCGGCCTTGTGGGCGACGCGTTCTCCGACGCCGCCGTCATCGCCCGCCTGCCCGGCGACAGCGCGGTGGGCCATGTGCGCTACTCCACCACCGGCGAGACCCTGCTGCGCAACGTGCAGCCTTTGTTCGCCGAGCTGGACGCGGGCGGCTTCGCCGTGGGCCACAACGGCAACCTCACCAACGGCCTCACGCTGCGCCGCCAACTGGTGCGCGAGGGCGCCATCACCCAGTCCACCACGGACACCGAGGTGATCCTCCATCTCGTGGCGCGCTCCCGCAAGCCGCGCTTCGTGGACCGCTTCATCGACGCCATCCGCACGCTGGAAGGCGCCTATTCGCTGGTGGCGCTCACCAACAAGAAGCTCATCGGCGCCCGCGACCCCCTCGGCATCCGCCCGCTGGTGCTCGGCTCGCTGGACGGCTCCCCCATCCTCGCCTCCGAGACCTGCGCCCTCGACATCATCGGCGCGCGCTATGTGCGCGACATCGAGAACGGCGAGGTCATCGTGATCGACGAGGAGGGCGTGCAGTCCTTCAAGCCGTTCCCGGAGATGGCGCCCCGCCCCTGCATCTTCGAGTACATCTATTTCGCCCGGCCGGATTCCGTGGTGGGCGGGCGCTCCGTCTACCAGGTGCGCAAGAACATGGGCCGCGTGCTGGCCACCGAAAGCCCGGCCCATGCGGACGTGATCGTCCCCGTGCCGGATTCCGGCGTGCCGGCCGCCATCGGCTTCTCCCAGACCTCGGGCATCCCCTACGAGCTGGGCATCATCCGCAACCATTACGTCGGCCGCACCTTCATCCAGCCCACCCAGTCCATCCGCGACCAGGGCGTGCGCATGAAGCATTCCGCCAACCGATCGGTGGTGGAAGGCAAGAGCATCGTCCTCGTGGACGACAGCCTCGTGCGCGGCACCACCTCGGTGAAGATCGTGCAGATGATGCGCGATGCCGGCGCCAAGGAGGTGCATTTCCGCATCGCCTCCCCGCCCATCACCCACCCGGACTATTACGGCATCGACACGCCGGACCGGGACAAGCTGCTCGCCGCCACCCATGATCTGGAAGGCATGCGGCGCTACATCGGCGCGGACTCGCTCGCCTTCCTCTCGGTGGATGGCGTCTATCGCGCCATGGGCTACGAGGGGCGCGACCCGGTGAAGCCGCAGTTCACCGACCACTGCTTCACCGGCGACTATCCCACCCCCCTCACCGACAAGGCCGGTGCCGTGGGCCAGCAGCAGCTCTCTTTGCTCGCCGAAGCGAGCTGAGGGAACTCCTCTTCACCTTGCGGCGTCTCCGGAGCGGCAGCATAAAGCTGCCGTAACGGAAGGAGACGCCGCATGGTGGAAATGAACAGCTGGCAGCGCGGCCGGCTCATCGATCACATCCAGCTCGTCGTCCGCGACATCGCCCCCGCGCGCCGCTTCTACGGCGCGGTGATGGAGGTGCTCGGCGTCGAAATCCTCGATGCCGAGGGCTTCTTCTTCGCGGACGAGCTGTGCGTGAGCGTAGGTGAGCCCCTCACCGGCCGCGCCCACATCGCCTTCCAGGCGCCGGACCGGGACACCGTGCAGCGCTTCTACGAGGCGGCCCTCGCCGCCGGCGGCACGGACAATGGCGGGCCGGGGCTGCGCCCCTATCACGCGGATTATTACGCCGCCTTCGTGCTCGACCCCCATGGCAACAACATCGAGGCGGTGTATCACGGGCCGGCCGAGCGCTCCGCGCCCTCGGTGGAGATCCGGGCCGCAAGCTGAGCCCCTTAAGCAAAAGGACATCCGACCGTGACCGACCGGCCGCTTGCCGAAAAGATCGCCCTCGTCACCGGCGCCACCCGCGGCATCGGCGCCGCCACCGCGGTGGCGCTGGCGAAAGCCGGGGCGCATGTGGTGTGCGTCGGCCGCTCGGAAGGCGGGCTGCAGGAGGTGGACGATGCCATCCGCGCGGTGGGCGGCAGCGCCACGCTGGTGCCGCTGAACCTCAAGGATTCCGAGGGCATCGACCGCCTCGGCGGCGCGCTCTACGAGCGCTACGGGCGGCTCGACATCTATGTGGCCAATGCCGGCGTGCTCGGCCCGCTCTCGCCCCTCGGCCACGTCTTCCCCAAGGACTGGGAGGACACGATCGCGGTGAACCTCACCGCCAATTGGCGCTGCGTGCGCTCCTTCGACCCGCTGCTGAAGCTCTCCCCGGCGGGGCGCGCGGTGGTGGTCACCTCCGGCGCGGCCAGCAAGGCGCGCGCCTATTGGGGGCCCTATGCCATCACCAAGGCGGGCCTCGAGGTGATGGCCCGCACCTGGGCGGACGAGAGCGTCTCCGGCAATCTGAAGGTCAACCTCTTCAACCCCGGCCCCATCCGCACCCTGATGCGCGCCAAGGCCTTCCCCGGCGAAGACCCGTCCACCCTCCCCGCCCCGGAAGAGGCGGCGGAAGCCATCCTGCCCCTGTGCCTGCCCACCTTCATGGAAACCGGCAAGCTCTACGACTTCCCGCAGAAGAAGCTGCTCAGCTTCCAGATGCCGGCGTAGGTGGGCTGCAGGGGGCGGCTCTCGTCGCACCCAAACGGCCGTCGTGCTCCGGCGTGACGAGAGCGAAATCTGGCGGCCTGCGCCCAGCCGCGCCATGGGCCCTCCGGTCAAGCCGGAGGGCGACGGCGGTGTGGGAATAAGCCCGGCCATGACGATGGCGCGAGCGATGCCGGATGAAAAATGCCGTCGTGCTCCGGCTTGACCGGAGCACCCATCCCGCCGAAAGCGCAGATGACAGCGTGACGGGAGCAAAATCCGGCGGCGCGCGCCCGGCCGCGCCATGGGCCCTCCGGTCAAGCCGGAGGGCGACGGCGGTGTGGGGAAAAGCTAGGCCATGACGATGGCGCGAGCGACGCCGGATGAAAAATGCCGTCGTGCTCCGGCTTGACCGGAGCACCCATCCCGCCGAAAGCGCAGATGACAGCGTGACGGGA
>NZ_JBQUZM010000005.1:107977-430927 GCF_056313845.1 Xanthobacter sp. DMC47
AAAATCCGGCGGCGCGCGCCCAGCCGCGCCATGGGCCCTCCGGTCAAGCCGGAGGGCGACGGCGGTGTGGGGAAAAGCCCGGCCATGACGATGGCGCGAATACCTCTGACCGTTGCGTTGCCGGGTTATGGCGCCTCCCCTCTCCCCTTACGGGAGAGGGAGCGGGGCTGCTCACGCCCAACCGCCGTCATCCCCCGGTTTAGCCGGGGGATCCACCCGTCCGCCTGCGCTCTGCCTGAAGACCCAGCCCGACCCAACCGTGGATCGCCCGGCTAAACCGGGGGATGACGGCTCTTGGTCCCCTCACGCCGCCGCCAGCTCTCCCGCCAGCGCCTTGCGGATCAATTCCCGCGTCTCCGCCACCCCGTAGATGGCGACGAAGGAGCCGAAGCGGGGACCGCGTTCGAGGCCGAGGAGCACCTGATAGAGGGTGTTGAACCACTCCACCGAGACGCCCGGCCGCTCGGGCGTGGCGCCCTTGGCCTTGAGGTCCTGGTAGCGCGGGATGGGGCGCGCCACGTCGTAGAGCACGGTCTGGATGTCGTCCGCGCTCGCGCCGTCCGGCAGCGCGGCCAGCGCCGCGTCGAGCTTGGCGAGGGCGTCGCGCTCCACCTCGTCGGGGGTGCGGAAGACCTTGTTGGGCTTCACGAAGTCATGGAAGTAGCGCACCGCATAGCCCACCAGCTCGTGCAGCTTAGGGTGCGTCTGGTCCGACACGCCGGGCACGTGGCGCTTCAGGAAGCCCCACAGAACGCTCTCGTCCTCGGTGTTGGAGGCGGAGGCGAGGTTGAGGAGCATGGTGAACGACACCGGCATGTCCACGTCGGGCGGGTTGCCGGCGTGGATGTGATAGACCGGGTTGCCGAAGCGGAGCTTCCAGTCCTGCTGGGAATAGCGGGCGAGGAAGTTGAAATACTCGTCCACCGCCTTCGGGATCACGTCGAAGTGCAGCTTCTTCGCCGAGCGGGGCGACTGGAACATGTAGAGCGCCAGGCTCTCCGGGCTCGCATAGGTCAGCCACTCGTCGATGGTGAGACCATTGCCCTTGGACTTGGAGATCTTCTGGCCCTTCTCGTCCAGGAACAGCTCGTAGACGAAATGCTCCGGTGCGGTGCCGCCGAGGATACGGCAGATGCTGTCGTAGATCGGCGCGTTGGTCTGGTGGTCCTTGCCGAACATCTCGAAATCGACGTCGAGCGCGGCCCAGCGGGCGCCGAAATCCGGCTTCCACTGCAGCTTCACCTTGCCGCCGGTGACGGGGAGCGTGGTCTCGGTGCCGTCCTCATCGTCGAAGGTGATGGTGCCGGCCTTGGCGTCCACATTCTTGAGCGGCACGTAGAGCACGCGGCCCGAAACGGGGGAGATGGGCAGGAAGGGTGAATAGGTCGCCTGCCGCTCCTCGCCGAGGGTGGGCAGCATCACGGCCATGATCTCGTCGTACTTCTCGGCGGCCTTCAGCAGCACGGCATCGAGCTTGCCAGAGAAGTAATAGTCGGTGGCGCTGGCGAATTCGTAGTCGAAGCCGAAGGTGTCGAGGAAGCGCCGGAGCATGGCGTTGTTGTGCGCGCCGAAGCTTGGATAGTCGCCGCCGAAGGGGTTCGGCACCTTGGTGAGCGGCATCTGGAGATAGGGGCGCAGCGCCACCGGGTCCGGCACGTTCTCGGGGATCTTGCGCATCCCGTCCATGTCGTCCGAGAAGCACAGAAGGCGCGTCTTCACCTTGTCCTCGGTGAGGATGCGGAAGGCGTGCCGCACCATGGTGGTGCGTGCCACCTCGCCGAAGGTGCCGATGTGCGGCAGGCCCGAGGGGCCGTAGCCGGTCTCGAACAGCACCTCGTCCTTTGGCCGCTTCTTCAGCCGCTCCACCAGCTTGCGCGCTTCCTCGAACGGCCAGGCGGTGGCCGTTTCCGCGACCGCCTTCAGCTCGGCGGCGAGCTGGGTGGGATCGACGGGCGCAGGCGAGGCTTCGGACGAGGACATGACAGGCTCCGGAAAAGGAGCGCGAACTTAGGAATGCAGCCGCCCGGCGTCAACGCGGGGCGCCTTCCCTGCCCTCGCCGGCTCTTGCGTTGACGCCGGGCGGCAAACGCCTATGCTGCAGCCGCGTTCCGGATGCCCCGGCGAAAAGGGCAAAAGGAGCGCAAGACATCGGACGATCCCTGCGGGAGAGACCGGCGGCCTCATGGGGAGGCGTGCCGGCGCCGAAGGCGCAACCGCCCCGGAACCGCTCAGGCAAAAAGGGCCGCAGGGGGACGAAACTCTGGAAAGCAGTCCGGCCAAGCCTTCAGGGCGCGGCGGGGCTCACCGAAGGAGTAAGCCGTGCCCTTCCACGAGGCGCGGTGAAATCTCTCAGGTCGGCAGACAGAGGGGGCGCCGCGCGGGCCGCGCAGGACCACCGGGAACGGCGGTTCGGCAGGCCCGGAAATTGGCGCTGTTCGTCCGGGAGTCCCTCTTGGCCTCATCCCCTGATTCGCATTCCGACACCGAGCCTCTGCTCGAAACCCCGCTCTGCGCCGCCCATGGCGCGCTCGGTGCCCGCATGGTGCCGTTCGCGGGCTATCTCATGCCGGTCCAGTATCCCGAGGGCATCCTCGCGGAGCACAACTGGACCCGCGCCCATGCCGGCCTGTTCGACGTCTCCCACATGGGCCAGGCCCTCCTCGTCGGGCCGGACCACGAAACCACCGCCCGCGCGCTGGAAGCCCTCGCCCCGGCGGATTTCGTGAACCTCGCCCCCGGCAGGCAGCGCTATTCGCAATTGACCGCCGAGGACGGCGGCATCCGCGACGACTTCATGGCCACCCGCCCGGCGGACCCATCCGCCGACGGCACGCTGATCCTCGTGGTCAATGCCGCCTGCAAGGGTGACGACTTCGCCCATATCGAAGCCCACCTCCCCGACACCGTGAAGCTGGTGCAGCGCCCCGAGCGGGCGCTTCTCGCCCTGCAAGGCCCGGAAGCCGCGACGGTGATGGCTCGCCATTGCCCGGAGGCGGCGGACCTCGACTTCATGACCGCCCTCCCCCTGGCCTTCGACGGCGTTCCGGTGGAGGTCTCCCGCTCCGGCTATACCGGCGAGGACGGCTACGAGATTTCCGTCGCGTCGGAAGATGCCCCCGCGCTTTGGGCAGCACTGCTGGCCGAGCCGGAGGTGAAGGCCATCGGCCTCGGTGCCCGGGACAGCCTGCGCCTTGAGGCCGGCCTCTGCCTCTATGGCCACGACATCGATCTCTCCACCTCCCCCATTGAGGCGGCGCTGAACTGGTCCATCCAGAAGCGGCGGCGGCTTGAGGGCGGCTTTCCCGGCGCCGATCGCGTGCAGCGCGAGCTTAAGGAAGGCCCCGCCCGCGTGCGCGTCGGCCTGAAGCTGGAGGGCCGCGCCCCGGCCCGCGAGGGAGCGGAGATCGCCTCCAATGGGGAGATCGTCGGCCGCGTCACCTCGGGCGGCTTCGCCCCGACGCTGCAGGCGCCCATCGCCATGGGCTATGTGCCGCCCGCGCTCGCCGCGCCCGGCACGCGCCTCGACATTCTGGTGCGCGGCAAGGCCCTGCCGGCCGTCGTCACCGCCCTTCCCTTCGTACCCACGCGCTACGCGCGCAAGCAGAAAACCGGGGGCTGACCATGAGTGTGCGCTACACCAAGGACCACGAATACGTCCGCATCGACGGCGACGTGGCGGTGGTCGGCATCTCCGATTACGCCCAGGGCCAGCTCGGCGACGTGGTGTTCGTGGAGCTGCCCGAGATCGGCAAGGCGGTGGAAAAGGGCAAGGAAGCCGCTGTCGTCGAAAGCGTGAAGGCCGCCAGCGAGGTCTATGCCCCCATCTCCGGCGAGGTAGTGGAGGTGAACTCGGAACTCGAAGGCGCCCCCGGCCTCGTGAACGAGGATGCCGAGGGCAAGGGCTGGTTCCTGAAGCTGAAGGTGACCAACCCCGCCGAGCTCGACGAGCTGATGGACGAGGCCGCCTACAAGGCCTTCCTCGACACCCTCTGAGCGCGCCGGGAGGCGGACACCATGAGCGACGACCCCCCCATTGCCACCGTCCGCTGGGAGCGCGGCGACGCCGTCTTCACCGACGGGCGCTATCCCCGCGCGCACCAATGGATGTTCGACGGGCTGACCGTGCCCGGCTCGTCTTCGCCTGCGGTGGTCCGCCTGCCCTTGTCCAAAGCCGATGCGGTGGACCCGGAGGAGGCGCTCGCCGCCTCCCTCTCCGCCTGCCACATGCTGTTCGTGCTGGATTTCGCCCGCCGGGGCGGCTTCTGCATCGACGTCTACGAGGACAAGGTGATGGCCGCGTTCGGCAAGACCGAGCGGGGCAAGACCTGGATCTCCCGCATCGCGCTCAACCCCGCCCTCGTCTTCTCGGGTGACAAAACGCCCACCGCCGAAGACGTGGCGGCCTTGCACGACAAGGCCCACGACGAGTGCTTCGTGGCCAATTCCCTGCGCTCGGAGGTGGTCATCACCCCGAGCTTCACCATCGCCTGAAACGGGACCGGCGGCATCATGCGCTATCTTCCCCTCACCGCCGACGACCGCGCCGAGATGCTCGCGCGCATCGGCGTTTCGTCCGTTGACGACCTGTTCGCCGACATTCCCGCCGCCCAGCGCGAGCATGAGCTGCCGCGCCTGCCGCTCCACAAGAGCGAGCTGGAGGTGGAGCGCGCGCTTTCCCGCCTTGCGGCGAAGAACGTGCCGGCGGGGTCGGTGCCCTTCTTCGTCGGCGCCGGGGCCTATCGCCACCATGTGCCGGCGAGCGTGGACCACCTGATCCAGCGCTCGGAATTCCTCACCTCCTACACGCCCTACCAGCCGGAGATCGCGCAGGGCACCCTGCAATATCTCTTCGAGTTCCAGACGCAGGTGGCCGAGCTGACCGGCATGGAGGTGGCCAACGCCTCCATGTATGACGGCTCCACCGCCGCCGCCGAGGCGGTGCTGATGGCCCACCGCGTCACCAAGCGGCGCAAGGCGCTTTTGGCCGGCAACCTGCACCCGCATTATCGCGCGACCATCGAGACGGTCTCGCACTATGCCGCCGATGAGGTGGTGGCGCTGGCGCCGGTGCCCACGGGCGGGGAAGACATCATCGCCGCCATCGATGCGGGCTGCTCCTGCGTCGTCGTCCAGTCGCCGGACGTGTTCGGCAACATCGTGGATCTGAAGCCCGTCGCCGAGGCCGCCCACAAGGCCGGCGCTTTGCTCATCGCTGTGTTCACCGAGGCGGTCAGCCTCGGCCTCATCGAGCCGCCGGGGGCGCAGGGCGCCGACATCGTGGCGGGCGAGGGCCAGTCCATCGGCAATGCGCTCAACTTCGGCGGCCCCTATGTGGGCCTGTTCGCAACCCGGCAGAAGTTCGTGCGGCAGATGCCCGGCCGCCTCGCCGGCGAGACCGTGGATGCGGAAGGCCGGCGCGGCTTCGTGCTCACCCTCTCCACCCGCGAGCAGCACATCCGCCGCGAGAAGGCGACCTCCAACATCTGCACCAATTCGGGCCTCTGCGCGCTGGCCTTCACCATCCACATGAGCCTGCTCGGCCAGACCGGGCTCGTGCGGCTGGCGCGGGCCAACCACGCGGCCGCCTGCGACCTCGCGGACCGGCTCGCCGCCGTGCCGGGGGCAAGCGTGCTCAACGACACCTTCTTCAACGAATTCACCCTGCGCGTGCCGGGCAACGCGGCGGACGTGGTGGAGAAGCTCGCGGCGAAGGGCATCCTCGGCGGCGTCCCCTATTCCCGCCTCGCCCCCAAATCCGGCCTCGACGACCTCATCCTCGTCGCCGCCACCGAGACGACGACAGAAGACGATCGCGCCGCCTATGCCGCGGCCCTCAAGGAGGTGCTGTGATGAACCGCGAAGGCCGTGGCGCGACGACGCCGCATATCGTCGGGGGCACCAGCGCAGGCCCCGTCACCTTCACCGGCAACCGGGGGCTCGACCTCGAGGAAGGCCTGATCTTCGAGATCGGCCGCACCGAAGTGACGGGCGTGGACATTGCCGAACCGGCTCCGTTCAAGGACCGCCTCGGCACCCACGCGCGCACCGCGCCGCTGGAACTGCCGGGCCTCTCCGAGCCCGAGGCCATGCGCCATTACGTGCGCCTCTCGCGCATGAATTACGGCATCGACAGCGGGCTGTTTCCGCTCGGCTCCTGCACCATGAAGCACAACCCGCGCCTCAACGAGAAGATGGCTCGGCTGCCGGGCTTTGCCGACATCCACCCGCTCCAGCCCCTCTCCACCGTGCCCGGCGCGCTGGAGCTGATGGCGGAGCTGTCGCGCTACCTGCTGGAGCTCACCGGCATGACGGCGGTGGCCCTCACCCCCAAGGCCGGCGCCCACGGCGAACTCTGCGGGATGATGGCCATCAAGGCCGCCCATGAGGCGCAGGGCAATGGCGACCGCCATGTGGTGCTGGTGCCGGAGAGCGCCCACGGCACCAACCCCGCCACTGCAGCCCTCATCGGCTATGAGGTGCGCTCCATCCCCGCCCGGCCGGACGGCACCGTGGACCCGGAGGCGGTGAAGGCCGCGCTGGGGCCGGAGGTGGCCGCCCTCATGCTCACCAATCCCAACACCTGCGGCCTGTTCGAGCGGGACGTGGTGGCGATTGCGGCGGCGGTGCATGAGGCCGGCGCCTATTTCTATTCGGACGGCGCCAATTTCAACGCCATCCTCGGCAAGGTGCGCATCGCCGACCTCGGGGTCGATGCCATGCACATCAATTTGCACAAGACCTTCTCCACCCCCCACGGCGGCGGCGGCCCCGGTGCCGGGCCGGTGGTCCTGTCTCAGGCCCTCGCCCCCTTCGCCCCGGTGCCGGCGCTGGTCGCCACCGCGGACGGGCTGGCGCTGGTGGAGGATGAAGGGTCGGCAGGCGCCGAACAGGCCCTCGGCCGCATGAGCGCCTTCCACGGCCAGATGGGCATGTTCGTCCGCGCGCTGTCGTGGATGCTTTCCCATGGGGCGGACGGGATGCGGCAGGCCTCCGAGGACGCCGTCCTCTCCGCCAATTATGTCCGCGCCTGCCTGATGGACGTGATGAGCGCCCCCTTCGCCGAGCGCCCGGCCATGCACGAGGCGCTGTTCGACGATGCGTGGCTCGCGGGCACCGGCCTCTCCACCCTCGACGTGGCGAAGGCGCTGATCGACGAGGGCTACCACCCCATGACGGTCTACTTCCCGCTGGTGGTCCACGGGGCGATGCTGATCGAGCCGACGGAGAGCGAATCGAAGGCCTCCCTCGACCTCTTCCTCGGTGCCCTGCGCGACCTCGCCATGGCCGCCAAGGCGGGGGACAAGGAGCGCTTCCTCGGCGCCCCCCATTATGCCCCCCGTCGCCGTCTGGACGAGACCCGTGCCGCCCGCGCGCCGGTTTTGCGGTGGGTTCGGCCCGAACCGCTCCCGAACGCCGCCGAATAGGGGGTGTGAACGCGCCTGACAGGGTGGTGTGAACCACCCTTTCCCCCCTGTCAGGAGGGGCTATGCTCGACTGATGTTGTCCGCCCTCTCTTTCCTGCGCCGGATGCGCCACGGCATGACCCTCGGTGTCCGGGTACTGGCCACCGACGAGGCCGGCCGGCTCCTTTTGGTCCGACACACCTATGTGTCCGGCTGGCATTTTCCCGGCGGCGGGGTGGATTTGGGCGAGACCGCGGAACAGGCCGCGCGGCGCGAATTGCGCGAGGAGGCGAACGTGGAGGCCGAGGGACCCCTGACGGTTTCTGGCTGTTATTTCAATCCCTTGGTCGGGGGGCGGGATCACGTCGTCCTCTACCGCGCGGCCCGGTTGACCATCGGTCCCCGGCCGGAGCGGAACCTCGAAATCGTCGCCGCCGACTTCTTCCCGCCCGACGCCTTGCCCGACGATACCACCCCCGCCACCCTGCGCCGCATCGCCGAATGGCGCGGCGCTCCCCCATCCGACCGCTGGTGAGGCGCCCTGTCACGGGCGATTGACCGGCGCGGATTGGATAAATACCGCCGCCCGCGCTATCGTGGCGCCTGAAGTTTCATCCCAGCCGGCGCGCCATGTCCGTCACCCTGTCCCAGGAAACCGAGGTTTCGCAACGGCTTGCAGCGCACGCCGACGACGCTGCCGCGGCGCGGCGGGGGCTCGGGCGCGCTGGTGTCCTCGGCCTTGTGGTGGTCTTGGCGGCGCTCTGCGCGGGGGGACTGCTGCTGTGGGCGCGCTACGGCGCGGCCGTCTTCTTCGATCTGCTGAGCGCCGGCTTCTCCGGCTGCCTCTGAGCCCCGCGATTGCCCCCAAGGCCTTGAAATCATGTCGCCACGCACGAAGATCCTTGCCCTTTTCTCGGCCTTCGCCGCGGGCGCCCTCATCCTCGTCACGGCCGTCACCCTGTTCCTGCCGGAGCCGCCGCCGAAGGTGACGGGCCAGGCGGCGGTGGGCGGGCCCTTCAGCCTCACCGACCAGAACGGCCGGACGGTTACGCAGGCCGCCCTCAAGGGCAAGCCCACGCTCATCTTTTTCGGCTTCACCCATTGCCCGGACGTGTGCCCGACCGCGCTGTTCGAGATGTCGGAAATCTTCAACGCCCTGGGTCCGGACGCAGGCAAGGCACAGGCCTTCTTCGTCTCGGTGGACCCCGAGCGGGATACGCCGGACGTGCTCAAATCCTACGTTTCGAGCTTCTCGCCGCAGATCGTCGGACTGTCGGGCACACCGGAGGCGACCGAGCAGATCAAGCGGGAATTCCGCGTCTATTCCCGCAAGGTTCCGCTTAAGGACGGCGACTACACCATGGACCACACCGCCGTGGTCTATCTCATGGACAAGGATGGCAATTTCGTCGCGCCATTCAACTCCAAACGGCCTCCGGCCGAGGCTGCGGCGGAGCTGAAGCGCTACTTCTGAGCCCTCCCACGGCGCCCCGTCGCGCGGCCCCGTGCTCGGTCTTCTGCCAGTGGTAGGGCCGCCGGAGCAACTCGACCAGCGCGCGCCACGCCGCCAACGACAGCAGCAGCCAGTAGATTGGAATCATCGCGATCGTACCCCAGCCGGGCCCCATGCCCCGCCGGCCGAGCCCGACCATCATGGTCACGGCCGCACCGGCATAACCGGCCACGAGAGTGGTGTAGGTGAGCGCGCTCGTCATCACTTCCGCCATGTAGGTGCAGGGCAGACCGGCGACGCCGCCGACGATGTCGGCGATGAACAAGGCGAGACACAGCGGATGCACCAGCGCCGCCGCATAGGGGCCCGCCGTGAGCAGGACCAGCGCGACCGTGCCGCCCAGACCGAGATCCCGCACCAGCGCCCGCGGCCGGCGGCCGTGCACCAGTAGCGTCTGCGCCCAGCCCTTGAGCCAGCGGGTGCGCTGACCGATCCAGGCACGCCGCGTCACCGGCGCCTCCTCGAAGGTGGTGGAGGAAATGACGCATGTCTGCCAGCCGGCGCGGGCGAGGCGGATGCCGAGGTCGGCGTCCTCGGTGACGTTGTAAGGGTCCCAGCCTCCTACCTGATCGAGCACGCGGCGGCGGAAATGGTTCGAGGTGCCACCGAGCGGAATGGGCAGGCCGAGCGCGCTGAGCACCGGCAGCAACACGTCGAACTGGCCCGCATATTCGGCGGCGAACTGGGCCGATATCCAGCTGTCCCCGCCATTGTCGATGCACAGCCGCGCCTGCACGCAGCCCACCTTCCGCCCGCCCGTACGGAACGCGGCGACCACCCGGCGCAGTTGGTCCGGCTCCGGCAGGTCCTCGGCGTCGTAGATCGCCACGATGCTGCCGCGTGCGAAGGGCAGTGCCGCTTCCAGCGCCTTCGGCTTGGTGCGCGGCCCGACCGGCGCGACCGCCACCTCCATGATATGCGGCGGCAGGGTCATGCCCGCGATAGCGGCGCGGGTGGCATGGTCACCAGCTTCCACCACGAGCTTGATGTCCAGCTTCTCTGGCGGATAGTCGAGGGCTGCAAGGGCGGCGACCAGCCGCGGCACGCTCGCCGCCTCGTCGTAGAGCGGCACCAGCAGCGAATAGACCGGCAGGGAACGCGGATCGAGCACCGGCAGCGGCTCTTCCGGCGGCGCATAGAGGCAGCCGGCGAGACGCAGGGCGATCCAGGCCAGGAAGACGAGCGACAGAGCCGCCTGAACGCCGAGAACGGTCATCTCCGGCGCCAGCGCCAAAAGGGGTGCGAGCGACAAGCCGACAGCTGCGGCTCCGAGCCCAACGATGCGGCCGGGCCGCAGCGTCGATGCCGATTTGAGCGGATCGGACCGGACCAGACGCTCTGTCGCCGCGGCGGCCAACCGAGGGCCGCAGACCGCGCCGATGCGCCGGGCGAGCGCCAGTGGCGGGATCAGTTCCACCCGCGCCGCAAGACCCGCATCCCGCTTCAGCGCCCGTCTCAGGCGCCACACGATGCGGCCCCGCGCCGCCATCACGAAATGCGGGCGTCCACTCCCGCACACGAGGGTTCCCGTGCGCAGCACGGCCTCCGCCATCGCGAGGTCATCCTGAAGGTCCGGCAGGTTTGGCGCGGCTACGGAAAGGCCGAGGTCGCGAGCGAGGAGATGGGTGGCGGCGTCCTCATCGAGGACGCCCGAGGCGACCAGCACCTCATCGACGCCAACGCCGATTTCCCGTGCCCGCGCATGGGCTGCACGCAATGTGTCGACATCCACGTGATCGCGATAGGGACGAAGCTCGGGGGCAGCCAAGGTATGCGGGACGGCCGACGACCAAGGGGCGGAAGCAGCAGCCCCCTCCCGGGCGTGGTCCAGCCCGCGCCCAAGGTCGCGATGGCCCTCACCCACATCATGGCTTACATGGCTCCGCCCCTTGCGGGCGGCACCGGCATCCCCCACCATGCCCCAACCCTCATGCAACCCTAGGGTAAGCTCGCCACAATGCTTCCACCAGCCTCTTTCCTGAGCATCCGCGCGACCCATCTGCGCGCGCGCTGGACCGGCCTCAGGGCTCTGGTGCTGACAGCCGGCATGCTGACGGCAGGAGCAGCAGCGGCACAGCAGCCGCCCGCCGGTCAGGCGAGGCCGGCGCAGGGTGGCCCTCCGCCGCTGGTGGAGCGTGCGGACAAGATCGCCATCACGCCGGTGGTGGTGCCGAATTTCTGGAACGTGGAACGGCGGCTGGAGCGCCCGGACGCCGCCAAGCTCCCGAAGGAATTGCGGTTCGTCACGACGGACGACTACCCGCCCTTCAACTTCATCAATTCCACCGGCGCCCTGTCCGGCTTCAACATCGATCTGGCGCGGGCGATCTGCGCGGAACTCAGCGTCACCTGCTCTTTCCAGACCGCGGCGTTCGCCGACGTGGCGGACGTGGTGGACCAGGGCCGCGCAGAAGCGGCGATCGCCGGCCTCGTCGCCACCCCGGCATCCCGGGCGACGCTGGACTTCTCCGAACGCTATCTCGGCACGCCGGCGCGCTTTGTGGGGCGCAAGCAGGAAACGCTGGCGCAGGCGACGCCCGAGGAGGTGGCTTCCAAGAAGGTGGGCGTGGTCAGCCGCACGGCGCACGAGGCCTATCTGCGCTCATTCTTCAATGAGGCCGCCATCCGTCCCTATCCCGACCTCAAGGCGGCGCAGGAGGCGCTGAAGGCCGGGCAGGTGGACCTTCTGTTCGGCGATGGCATCACCCTCGCGCTCTGGCTGAATGGCACCGCCAGCGCCGCCTGCTGCCGCTTCGTGGGCGGCCCCTTCACCGAAAGCCGCTTCTTCGGCGATGGTTTCTCCGTGGCGGTGAAGGAGGGCAATGACACCCTGCGCCACGCGATGGACTTCGCCCTGCAGCGCATCTGGGAGAAAGGCGTCTATACGGACCTCTACCTGCGCTGGTTCCCGGTGGGCTTCTACTGAGCCGCGTCCGCGGCGTTCAGGCCGCCAATCGCGGGCCGCCGGCGATGAGGCGGGCGTTGCGCTCGATGGCCGCCGGATCGTCGGCAAGGCGGTCGGTCAGCAGATGCAGCCAGTTGAAGCCGATATAGAGGGCGAGGAGGTCATCGACCTCCTGCGCGGCGATCTCCCCGCGGTCCGCTGCGCGTTCGAACATGTGGCGCAGGTCCCGCAACCGATCCGGCAAGAACTTGTCGCGCAATGCGGATAGGGCGGCATCGGTCGTCTGGGCTTCGGCGATGAGCGCGCGGAAGGTGCTGCCGGACGGCGTCTCCCGCCAGAAGCCCCACAGGGCGCGGGTGTAGGCGAGAAGATCGCTCCAGAGGGCGCCGGTGTCCGGCAGCGCCATGTGGCTCGCCTTTTCCGCCGCATACACATCAACCAGCAGATCAGCCTTGGTGGGCCACCAGCGATAGATGGTCGGCTTGCCCGCCCCTGCCCGCCGCGCCACCTCATCAATGGAAAAGCCGGCATAGCCGCGCTCCGCCAGTAGCGCCCGCGCCGCCGTCAGGATCGCGGCCTCCGCTTCGGGATTGCGCCGCGCTCCGATGGAAGAGCGCCGACGGTCGGCGGGACTGGTGTCGGGCATGAGGCGTCGCCTTCCGAGATTTCCCCTTGCATAACGAAACGGGTCGTATATATCAATATCAATCAGAACGATCCGTTTCGTTCCTATCTTTCAGATCCTGCCGCTTCCGGAGTTGCTGCCATGAGCAATCCTGCAATCCTGGCCCACCTGCGCTTCCTCGCCCTGATGATGATCGGCGCCTATGCGCTCATCAATGCCATCCTGACGCTCCTTTCCCCCCTCACCGCTGGATGGCCGATCTGGGAATCCACGCTGCTCGCCGTGCCACCGATGGTGCTGGGGATGGTCCATTTCGTGCTCCCGATCGCGCGGCGCCACCTCACGCGCCCGGACCGGACGCAGGCGTGAGCCAAAACGAAAGAGCCGCCCTGATGACAGGACGGCTCCGACACCCGATCAAGGCGATCAGAAAAACAGAGCTGCTCAGTGGCGGGGCGCGGGCAGTCCGAGCTGCGACGACGGTGCCGGGCGGGCGGCCTCGGCCCGCTTGTGCTCGCGGCGGGCGGCGCGCGCTTCGCGGCGATAGCGGCCCTGCCGCGCCCAGGTGACCACCCCGCCGGCAATGACGCCGACGATCACCGCAGCGAAAATGATCGCGAACAGCGGCAGCGTCACCGACAGGGCCGGATGGTCCGGCGAGAAGGGATCGAGGGAGAGCGTGACCGGCTTGCGGTTGGCAACCGCCAGCGCCACCGCGAGGATCGCGAGGGGCAGGCCGATGAGGATGGAGAGGAAGCGGCTCACGGGGCCTACTTTCCAGTGTTGAGACGCTCGCGCATCTCCTTGCCGGTCTTGAAATAGGGAACGGTCTTTTCGCTCACGTCCACCTGTTTGCCGGTGCGCGGATTGCGGCCCACGCGTGCATCGCGCTTCTTCACCGAGAAGGCGCCGAAGCCGCGCAGTTCCACGCGATCACCGCGCTCGAGCGCAGAGGCGATCTGCTCCAGGATGGCGTTGACGATGTTCTCCACGTCCCTCTGGTAGAGATGCGGATTGGCCTCGGCGATCTTCTGGACAAGCTCGGACTTGATCATGGTGGCCCCAGTTCCCTCGAAAGCATCTGCCAAAAGTGAGCCAAGGCCCTTTGCGGCGGAGTGGGCGGCCGGATGTCCGGCAGGGTTGTCAGGTGTTGTTTTTCGGTGTTGCCGGAAAACCGCCAAGCGCTTGTGAACGCAATCTTAACCCTATGTCCGAGGGTGCCAGAGGGCCAACAGACCGTCAAGTTGACTGCGCTCCAGCGCGCCTTTCGCCGCATCCGTCAAAAGCGCCGCCGCCTGCGGGAAGCCGAGGGCGCTCACGACCCCGCGCGCAGCGCCCAGCAGCCAGCCGAACTCGTCGCCGACCTCCTTGGTGCGCCAGGTGCGGACCTTGAGGGCCTCGCTGACGCCCTTTTCGCGGGCAAGCCACGCGCGGGCGGTGCGCTCGTCGCCGAGTTCGTCGACCAACTGGAGTTCGAGCCCCTGATGACCGGTGAAAACCCGGCCATCCGAGACGTTGGCGAGCTTGGCGTCGGAGAGCTTACGGCGATCACCCACCAGGCCCTTGAACCAGGCGTAGCTGTCCTTGACCAGTGAATCCACGGCGGCGCGCGCCTCCGGCGTCACCGGCTCATAGGGATTGGGCGAGGCCTTGAGCGGGGAAGATTTGATATCCTCCATGGTCACGCCCACGGTCTTCAGAAGCTCGGTGAAGTTGGGAAACTGGTAGATGACGCCCACCGAGCCGACCAACGCATTGCGGCGGGCGACGATATGGTCCGCGCCCAGCGCCGCGATATAGGCGCCTGAGGCAGCGACGCCCTCCACGACAGCGACCACCGGCTTCTTCTCGGCGAGGCGGCGCAGCGCGTCGAACAATTGCTCGGATCCGGTCACGGTGCCGCCGGGGCTGTCGATGGAGAGGATGACGGCGCTGGCGCGGGAGCGGCCGATCTCCTCCAGAAGCTCCACCCGCTCGCGATCGTTGCGGATGATGCCGCCGATCATGATCCGCGCCACGTGAGGCGAGGAGGCGGGAATATCGCGGCCGACGAGGGCCGACACGCCCACAACCACCGCGGCGACGACGCCCAGCACCCCGAGCACGCGCCAGAATGTGACCTTTCGCCGGAGGCGGCGACGTTCGACGATCTGGTCGGCATCCAGCGACATGGCGCGCGTTCCTCGGCAGGCAGTCCCAAGCCCCACGCGGACTTAAGCAGGCGGCGCGGCGTTGGCAAGCGCTCCCGCGCGGGAGCTTACCCTGCCAGGGCGGCGATGACGGCGTTGAGAACCGGAAAGCCGGCGGGGGTGACACACAGACGGTCCGCCTCGCGCGACACCAGCCCCTCGGCTTCCAGCATCCCGAGACGATCGCGGGCGATGCGTCCGCCCAGGCGGGCGTGCCGGGCGAGATCGACGCCTTCCCGAAGTCGGAGCCCCATGAGCAGCATCTCATCCGCCTGCTCGGAGGCAGAAAGCGTCTCGTCCGAGACGATGCCGTGCCCGGCGGCCTCCACACGCTTCAGCCACTCCTCCGGCGCCCGCTCGGTGAAGGTGGCGCGGCGGGCGGCGCCCGACGCCAGCCGGCCATGGGCGCCGGCGCCGATGCCCGCATAGGTGCCGTAGCGCCAGTAGACGAGATTGTGCCGTGCCTCGGCACCGGGCCGGGCGTGGTTGGAGACCTCGTAGGCCGGCAGACCGGCCTGCGCCGTCACCTCCTGAGTCACGTCCCACAGGGCGCGGGACAGGTCATCGTCGGGCAGAATGAGCTTGCCGGCACCGTATAGCCGTTCGAACGGCGTGCCCGGCTCGATGGTGAGCTGGTAGAGGGACAGGTGCTCGCACCCCTCACCGAGCGCGCGCCGCAGTTCCGCCGCCCAGGCTTCGGGCGTCTGGCGCGGGCGGGCATAGATGAGGTCGAAGGACACGCGATCGAAAGCGCGCCGCGCGATGGCGACGGCCGCCAGCGCTTCCGCCACCGAGTGCATCCGCCCAAGGCCCTGAAGGTCCGCATCGTCCAGCGCCTGCACGCCGAGCGAGACCCGGTTCACGCCCGCCGTCCGGTAGCCGTGAAACCGCTCCGCCTCCACGGAGGTGGGGTTCGCCTCCAGCGTCACCTCGGCATCGGCCGTGAGCGGCCAGGCTTCGTCGATGGCTTCCAGGATGGCGGCGACCGTCGAAGGCGCCATCAGTGAGGGCGTGCCGCCGCCGAAGAAGACCGTTTCCGCCCGCCGTGGCCCCGACAAGGCCCGCATATGGGCGATCTCCCGCCGGAAGGCGGCGATGTAGCGGGCCTCGTCCGGCGGCACGAGGCGGACGTGGCTGTTGAAGTCGCAATAGGGGCATTTGGCCTTGCAGAAGGGCCAATGGACGTAGACGCCGAACCCCCCGTCCGTGTCCGCCCCCGGAAGAGAATGCGCAGGAGCGTTCGCGGAGGGGGCCTGATTTGAGATCGCGCTCACCCCTTCAGGCACGCCTGCGAGAGCTTCAGGAAGGCGCGGGCGCGGTGGGAGAGGCCGAAGCCCTTGGGGGGCATGCCGTGCTTCTCGTCCGCCGTCATCTCGGCGAAGGTCTTCACATGTCCCTCGGGGAGGAACATGGGATCGTAGCCGAAGCCCTTGGCGCCGCGCGGCGGCCACACGAGGGTGCCGTCCACTGTGCCCTCGAACTCCTCAAGATGTCCATCCGGCCAGGCGATGCAGAGCGCCGAGACGAAGCGGGCATGGCGCTGCGCCGGATCGGTGGCGCCGACCTTCTGCAGTTCGGCCTCCACCTTCTCCATGGCCATCTCGAAATCGCGCTCCGGTCCCGCCCAGCGGGCGGTGTGGATGCCCGGCGCGCCGCCCAGCGCATCGATCACGAGACCTGAGTCGTCGGCGAAGGCCGGAAGCTGCGCCGCATTGGCCGCGGCAACCGCCTTCAGGCGCGCATTGCCCTCGAAGGTGGTCTCGGTTTCCTCCGGCTCGGGCAGCCCGAGCTCGCCGGCGGAGACCGCCTCCACCCCGTGGGGCTCCAGCAGCATCTTCATCTCGATGAGCTTGCCGGGATTGTGGGTGGCCACCACGAGCCGCCCGGTGAGCTGGCGCGCCATCAGCCGATCGCCAGCTTCTGGAGCGACACGAGCTGATCCACGCCCGAACGCGCGAGCGAGAGCAGCGAGAGCAGTTCCTCCTGGGTGAACGGCGTCTTTTCCGCCGTGCCCTGGATCTCCACGATGCCGCCGGTGCCGGTCATGACAAAATTGGCGTCGGTCTCGGCGACCGAATCCTCGGCATAGTCGAGGTCGAGCACGGGCGTGCCCTCATAGATGCCGCAGGAGACCGCCGCCAGATGCTGCTTGAGCGGCATTTCCTTGATCATGGAGCGGGACTTCATCCAGCTCAGGCAGTCGTAAAGCGCGATCCAGGCACCGGTGATGGAGGCGGTGCGGGTGCCCCCGTCGGCCTGGAGCACGTCGCAATCGATGGTGATCTGCTTCTCCCCCATCGCCACCAGATCGGTGACGGAGCGCAGCGAGCGCCCGATCAGGCGCTGGATTTCCTGCGTGCGGCCGGACTGCTTGCCGGTGGTGGATTCGCGCCGGGTGCGGTCGTGGGTGGCGCGGGGCAGCATGGAATATTCCGCCGTCACCCAGCCGCGTCCCTGGCCCTTCAGCCACGGCGGCAGGCGCTCTTCCAGCGTCGCGGAGACGAGGACGTGGGTGTCGCCGAACTTCACGAGGCAGGAGCCTTCCGCGTGGCGCATCACGCCCCGTTCAAAGGACACCGCGCGCATCTCGTCGGGGGCGCGCTTGCTGGGGCGCATGATGGATACCTCTTTGTGCGTCATGGGCGCTCCTTTTAGAGCGCCGCGCGCCGGGAGGAAAGCAAGGGACGCGACAGAGCCTGCGCAGCGCTTGAACCCGGCCCCGGCGAGGGACACATTAGAGCCAGCGAAATCCTTTGTTCCGAAGGCTGAACCCGTGGCGCTCGATCCGTTCCTGCCCCTCTCGACCGGCGGCCTCGCGCAGATCGACCAGCGTTCGCGCGAGATTTTCCGGCAGATCGTGGAGAGTTACCTCGCCACCGGCGAACCGGTGGGCTCGCGCAACATCGCCCGCCTCATCCCCATGACGCTCTCCCCCGCCTCGGTGCGCAACGTGATGGCGGACCTGGAAGCGGCCGGGCTCATCTACGCCCCTCACACCAGCGCCGGACGCCTGCCCACCGAGCGCGGCCTGCGCTTCTTCGTGGATGCGCTGATGGAGGTGGGCGACGTCAACGAGCGCGACCGCGCCAATATCGAGACGCAGGTGCTCGCCGCCGCGCGCACCACAACCGTGGAAGGCGTGCTGCAGGAGGCGTCCGCTTTGCTCTCGGGCCTTGCCCGCGGCGCCGGCGTCGTCACCGCGACCAAGACCGACCCCCGCCTGAAGCACGTGGAGTTCGTGCCGCTGGAGCCGGGCCGCGCCCTCGTCATCCTCGTTTCCGAGGACGGGCAGGTGGAAAACCGGGCGCTGACGCTGCCGGCCGGCCTGCCAGTCTCCGCCCTCACCGAGGCGACCAATTTTCTCAACGCCCGCATCCGCGGCCGCACCCTCTCCGATGCCCGGCAGGAGATGGACAGCCTCCTCGCCGAGCTGAACCGCGACCTCGACACCCTGACCGCCCGCGTGGTGGAGGCCGGGCTCGCCTCCTGGTCGGGCGACGAGCCGGGCGGACGCACCCTTATCGTGCGGGGGCAGGCGAAGCTCCTGGAAGACCTGCGCGCGCTGGAAGACCTGGAGCGCATCCGCCTGCTGTTCGACGACCTCGAGACCAAGCGCGAGGTCTCCGAGCTGCTTGGCCGGGCGGAGGAGGCGCAGGCGCTGCGCATCTTCATCGGCTCGGAAAACCGGCTGTTCTCGCTTTCCGGCTCCTCCACCATCGTCGCGCCCTATCGGGACGGGCAGGGGCGCGTGCTGGGGGTGCTCGGTGTCATCGGCCCGACGCGGCTCAATTACGGGCGCATCGTGCCCATGGTGGACTTCACCGCCCGCCTCGTCAGCCGGGTGCTGGGCGCGCCGGGGGCGGACGCGGCCTGAGGGGAGGCATCACCCCGACTTGATTTTTCCCCCCATCGCCCCGATATGCGCCGGGACGATTGGCCTTTGCCCGGCGGCATGTGACCTCGGGCGAATCTCAAGGCAGGGGAAGTGACCGGATGAGCGAGCAGAAGCGCACGCCCGAGACCGGCGGCGACGCAAGCGAAAACGGCGCCGCGCGGGGGACTGCACAGGTGAACGAGGCAACCGCCGAGGCGGAAGCGAGTGCCATGGCGGATGCCGCTCTCGGCGACCCGGCAGGCGACAAGGCGCGCCTGGAAGCGGAGATCGCGAGCCTCAAGGACAAGTTCCTCCGGGCGTTCGCGGAGGCGGAGAATGTGCGCCGCCGCGCCGAGAAGGAAATCCAGGACGCCAAGACCTACGGCATCGCCTCATTCGCCCGCGACGTCTTGAACGTGGCGGACGATCTGGCCCGTGCCCTGGGTTCGGTGGAGGCAGAGGCCAAGGCGACCGCCGAAGGTGGTTTCAAGGCGCTGCTGGACGGGCTGGAGCTGACCGAGCGCGGCCTCGTCAAGGCGCTGGAGAAGCACGGCATCCGCAAGATCGAGCCGAAGGGCGAGAAGTTCGACCCCAATCTGCATCAGGCCATGTTCGAGGTGCCGGACCCGAGCGTCCCCACCGGGACCGTGGTGCAGGTCGTCCAAGCGGGTTACGTCATCGGCGAACGCGTTCTGCGCCCGGCGATGGTCGGTGTCGCCCGTGGTGGCCCGAAGGCCGAGCCCAGCAAGGCCGCCGGGGCGGCGTGAGGCTCGATTTCTGAAAGTTACATGTCGTTGGAGGCGGACACGTGCCGCCTCCCGGGCTCTCCGCCGCCCGGACCACCGCTCGCTCCGATCAGGTCGGCGAGGGCATCGGCAATGACGCGGCTGGTGTAGGGCTTGGCCACGCGCGGCGCGTCGGCAAATTCCGCCGGCATGCGAACGCTGCCCGTGTAACCCGAGCAGAAAATGAAGGGAATGCCACGTTCCGCGAGGACCGCTGCGGCCGGATAGACCGGCTCGCCGGCCAGGTTCACGTCGAGGATGGCAGCGTCGATGCGCTCGGAGGTCGCGGCCGCGACCGCGGCGGCGAGGCTCGCGACCGGCCCGACCACGGTGTAGCCCAGCGACCTCAGATTGTCGTCGAGCCCCAGTGCCACGAGGTGCTCATCCTCAACGACGAGCACCCGCCTTCCCGACAAGATCATCTTCAACGCCCTGGCTGACTGCATGTCCCCTCAGGGCCATGTCCGGGTTCAACCAGCGGCCGCGGGAAAAGTTCCACGCGCCGCAGCAAGGCGTTGTACGAACGCCGGAAGGTCGAATCCGCCCTTCCGGTTCGTCGCGAAGCCCGCGATCAGTCCTTCGCGCGTTCCACGTAGGAGGCGTCGGCGGTCATGATGACGACGCGGGTGCCGGCCGAGATGTGCGGCGGCACCATGGTGCGCACGCCGTTGGAGAGCATGGCGGGCTTGTAAGAGGAGGAGGCCGTCTGGCCCTTCACGGTCGGCTCGGTGTCCACGATCTCCAGCACCACGCGGGCCGGAAGCTCGATGGCGATCGGCACGCCGTTATGGGTGGAAAGCATGCATTCCATGCCTTCCTGCAGATAGACCGACTGGTCGCCCATCACATCCTTCGGCACGGTCACCTGATCGTAGGTTTCCGGGTTCATGAAGGTGTAGCCGTCGGAATCCTCGTAGAGGAAGGTGTGCGGGCGATCTTCCACGAAAGCGCGCTCCACCTGCTCGGTGGTGCGATAGCGCTCGGAGATCTTCACGCCGTCGGAGATGCGGCGCATGTCGAGCTGCGTCACCGGCGTGCCCTTGCCGGGGTGGATGTTCTCGGCGGTGAGCACCACGTACAGCTTGTCGTCGATGTCGACCACGTTGCCCTTGCGCAGGGTGCTGGCGATAACCTTGACCACGTCGTCTCTTCCTTGACCTGATGCGCGGCGTCCGCGCCGATTGAAAACCGGGGGACGGCGGCGCCGTCTGGCTGGTTCGGCGCGCACCATAGCGATAATGGCGCGCAACGCCAGTCTTGCACCCGTCTTTCCGGCACCGCGCGGCGGCAGTGGCCGGCCGCTCCGACCGGCCGCAAGGAGGAATCCATATCATGGCGGTATCGAGTTCCCCGCCCGCGCCCCCCTCCTCCGCATGGTGGCAGCCGGATGTCCACGCCGATCGCCGCCCCTTCCTGCTCGCCCGCAGCCGCATCGCCGCCGCCCTGCGTGCAGCGTTCGTGGAAGACGGCTTCATCGAGGTGGAAACACCGGCGCTTCAGGTCTCCCCCGGCAACGAGACCCATCTGCACGCCTTCGGCACGGACCTCATCGGCCCGGATGGCGCGACGCGCCGCCTCTATCTGCGCACCTCGCCCGAGTTTTCAGCCAAGAAACTGCTGGCGGCCGGCGAGTCCAGGATATTCGAGTTCGCCCGCGTGTTCCGCAATCGCGAGCGCGGCATGGCCCACCATCCGGAATTCACCATGCTGGAGTGGTATCGCGCCGGCGCGCCCTATACGGCGATGATGGAGGATTGCACCCGCCTCCTTGTCCGCGCCGCCGAGGCAGGCGGGGTGAAGGCCTTCTTCTATCGTGACAAGCCGTGCGACCCTTTCGCCGCGCCGGAGCGCCTGACGCTCGTGGCGGCATTTAACCGCCATGCGGGGATGGATCTCGAAGCCCTTTTGCCGTCCGCCGGAGAAACACCGGATGCTGCCCGCTTCGCCCGTGCGGCGGCCGAGGCCGGCATCCGCACCGCGCCCGACGACACCTGGGCCGACATGTTCTCGCGCGTGCTGGTGGAGAAGATCGAGCCGCATCTCGGGGTCGGCCGCCCGACCATCCTGACCGACTATCCCGTGAGCGAGGCGGCTCTCGCCCGGCCCAAGCCGGACGACCCGCGCCTGGCCGAGCGGTTCGAGCTGTATTGCTGCGGGCTGGAGCTTGCCAATGCCTTCGGCGAGCTGACCGATGCGCAGGAGCAGCGCCGGCGCTTCCAGAAGGACATGGACGAGAAAGACCGGCTCTATGGCGAGCGCTATCCGCTCGACGAGGACTTTCTCGCCGCGCTGGCCCTCATGCCGCCGGCCAGCGGCTGCGCCCTCGGTTTCGACCGGCTCGCCATGCTCGCCAGCGGGGCGCGGAGAATCGAGGATGCGCTCTGGGCTCCGGTGGCCGGAACTTGAAACACGCCACTCCGCTCAGGCGCCGCGCGGGCGTGAGGCGTTGTGCCGCTCAGGCGCCGCGCGGGCTTCTGGTCAGTTGATCTCGAACAGGGTCGAGAAGCCGGAGATGTCGAACACCTCGCGGATCTGCGGCTGGAGCGAGGACAGCGCGAGCTTGCGCTTGGCCCCGCGCATGGCCTTGCCGGCGACCAGCAGCGCGCGCAGGCCGGACGACGACACGTAGTCCACGCCGGCGAGGTTCACGGTGATCCCCCCGTCGGTCATCGACACGACTTCCATAAGGCTCGCCTCGAACGGCTTGGCGTTGGGCGTGTCGAGGCGCCCCGCCACCTTCAGCACCACGTCGCTTCCGACCTGCTCACGCTCGATGTGCATCAGCCTCTACTCGCTTGATGTCCGCCTCCGGGGCGGCCGGCTGATCCGGATTATCCTCATTCTCGGGCGTACGCAACGCAATCGCGCTGCGGCGCACCAGCCAGATCGCCCGCTCGAACAGGCTGGTCGCCAGCAACAGCTGCCGCGCGTCCGACCCCGCGCCAAGTGCCGAAGCGGCAAGCTGGCGACGGATGCGGTTCAGCATCTCCGAGCGATCACCGGAGAGCGCGATGATGAGATCGAGGTCCTCCACCGGCCCGTCCGTGGCGTCGGCGAGGGACAGGGTGATGGTGCGCAGCGATTCCGAGAGGGCGAAGGCTAGCGGCGGAACGTCCTCGAAGCCCTCCACCACCTCGGTGAAGTCGTGCAGCGTGTCCTGCAGGGTGCGCACGTTCTCCACCAATGCTTGGTGATGCAGCGCCACTTCCAGGCTGTCGCGGGCGAGGCCGACGACGATCAGTTCCGAGATGAACTGGTCGACGGCAAGGCCCACCGAGGCGGCGCCCCGCCACAGGGCGAGCCGCTCGCCGGCGTCGCCGCTGTCTTTCTGATCGAGGTCCGGCAGCAGGGTCGGCAGCAGCTTGATCAATCGCAGCGTTTCGCTGACCGCGAGGTCGAGCGCGGTGGAGGGATCGGCCAGTGCGTCGTCATGGATGAAGCGCGGGCGCGAGGCGCCGTCCTCGATCGTCGGCGGACTCAAGGCGGCGGCGAATTTTTCGGAGATGCCGCGGGCGAAGGCGACCGGAATGGCACCTGCAAGCTGCAGGGACAGGAACAGGATCGACAGGGACATGGACGCCGCGCCCTTGCCCGCGGCAGCGAGGGTTGCGACCCCATCGAAGCCGACGAGACCGCCGAGGCCGAAGAAGGCCCCGACCACAAGGCAGCCGACCGCCTTCACCAGCACATGGACGTAGCAGAGCTGGCGGCCCGTCCCTTCCAGCCCTCCGGCGGAGATGACCGCCGCGAGGCCCGAGCCGAGGTTCGCGCCGAGCACGATGAAGACCGCATCATTGAGGCCGAGGAGGCCGGCCTGCATCAGCGCCAGCACCAGAATGGTGGGGGTGGAAGACGACTGGCTGACGACCGAGATGGCAAACCCGAGAAAGAAGCCGAGCAAGGGCGTCAGATGGGCGGCAAGGCTTCCCGCTACGACCGAGATGTCGAGCGCCCGCGGCGCCTCCTTGATGAAATCGAGACCGAGCAGCGCCAGGGCGAGGCCGAATGCCACCCCCATCCATTGCGCCATGCCGCGGCGGCGGTCGAGGCGGAAGTGGAAGGCGATTCCCACGAGGCCCACGAGATAGAAGACGAGAAGCCGGAAATCGATCGCCGCCACGAAGACCAGCGCCGCGGTGCCCACATTGCCCCCGGCAACCACGGGAATGGCGTCGCGCGTGGTGAAGGCGCCGCCACGCACGAGATTGCCGCTAATGACCGCAACAGCGTTGGACGATTGCGTCGCCGCGCCCGCCAGCGTGCCGCACAGCAGCCCAGCCACCGGTGAGCGCGTGGCCCGGCGCAAAAGCGTGCGCAGCTTCCGGCCCGTTGCCTGCTGGAGATGCGTCGCCATCGCCTTGAGGCCGACGAACAGAAGGCCGAGGCCGGCCACAAGCTCGGCAATAACGAGCATAGATCAGGCATTCCCTTGCGGTATCATGGGAACGACGCGGACGCGGCCGAGGTTCAGCGGCCGGGACTGCGCAGTCCCCCGACCAACCATCATAGATCGCGAAGTGCGACACTCTCGTGAGCGGATGCGGCCTCGATCAGGCTCAGCCGGCTGCGTTGGCCACCAGGGTCAGCTGGTTTTCCTCGCCCTCGCGGCTGTAGTCGAGCGTCTCGAGGAAATGGCGCATCAGCTGCACGCCGTGGCCGCCGATCTTGGCGTCCTCGATGCTGTCCGGCACCACCGGCTCGGCGATGCTGGTGGGATCGAAGGGCACGCCATTGTCGATCAGCCGCACCGCCACCCGGCCTTCCGGCAGGCGCCAGCACTCGATGCGGATGTGCGGCTGCCGGTCGGTGCCGGCGAAGCCGTAGGAGACGACGTTGGTCAGCGCCTCCTCGAGGCTGAGTTCCAGCGCGAAGCGGGTGGCGTCGGGCCAGCCCTGCTCATCGGCCAGCGTGCCGAGCCAGCCCGTGGCATCGGTGATGTCGTCGATGCGCGCGCCCACATCGAGGGTCGAGACGAGGGTTCCGGCCGCGGGCGTCGCCATAGGAGCCGCCGTCAGGTTGCCGGAGAGACGCCGGCGGCCGCGAGCGCCTCGTCCCGCGTGGCGTGGATGCCGACGAGCTGGTCGACGCCGGTGGCGCGCAGCACCTTCTCCACTTGGGGGTCGCAGGCGAACAGCCCCATCGTTCCCCCCTTGCGATGCAGCCCCTTAGCACCCGCGAGCAGCAGGCGGATGCCGATGGAGGCCATGAACGGCGTGCTGGAGAGGTCCACCACAAGCACCCGCGCGGCCTCGCAGGACGACTTGAACTCCGGCTCCACCGCCGCCGCGCCGGCAATATCCAGCCGGCCCTCAAGGCGTACGAGGATGATGTCGGGGCCGAGGGGCGTCCTCTCGATCTTCATGGGGCCAGTTTCTCTCTGGATCGGGAAGCCCGCATCGCGCGGGCACAGATTCAGTGAACCATACGACAGTTTCGTGACGCGCAGGAGAGGCCCTTGGGGAACCCCTGCCCTGGGGACTCAGGCTTTTCGGGGGCGCGCGTAGAGCACGCCGGCGGCACCGGAATCGGTGCGGCAGCGGGCGTAGCCATGCCAGCCCTCGGCAAACAGCTCCTTCTGGCGCGCCGTGTCGAGGGGATCGACCAGAAGGGTCTCTTGCGGATCGAAGGTGGTGAAGTCGCGCACCATCACGTAGCGCGCATAGCCGCCGAAGAAGAGCTGGATGTCGTAGATCGGGAACCCCTCGGCGAGCAGGCTCGCCCAGCTCGGCGTGTTCACCGGAGCGGCGGTGGAGAACAGCACCATGTCGGGCGGCGCCGCCTCGACCCGCGCAGCGATCAGCACCCGCTGCAGTCCCCGGCCCCGATAGGCCGGATGAACCGAGGCGCCGGCCAGCCGGCCCACCGACAGGGCGGGATCGAGCCCGAGCAGCCGATGCGGGCCGTCCTTGGGCGAATGGTCGTGCTGAAGGATGCCGTAGGCGACCAGCAGCCCGCCGTCATAGAGCCCGATGATGAGGCCGCGTCCGCCGAGGATGCTTTCGAAATAGGACCGGTTCTCCGGCTTCACCACTTCGGGGCGAACCAGCGGGCCGATGGCCAGATGATGAAGGGTGTCGATCGCGTCGAGATCGTCCGGCCCGAGCGTGCGCTGAGTCAGCGTAGAGGGCGGCGCGGCCTCGCGCAGGGCGTTCATCACGTGATTACTTCCGCATAATTGAGCATGGCGATGGGCGGATAGACGCCGAGCTGCTTGGCCACGTTCATGTTGATGATGAGGGCGAAGCGCTTGAGCGTCTCGATCGGGATGTCCTGGGGCGGCACGTGCTGGACCAGGATTTCCGCCGCCTTGGAGGCAGCGAGCTGGCCCACCGAATAATAGCGGCTGACTAGCCCGACAAGCCCCAGCCCCTCACGCAGGAAGAACTCCGTCGCGCCAAAGGTGGGCAGCCCTGCCGCCAGCGCCGCCGGCCCCACCCGGTCGAAGATGGTGGCAAGGAAGGTATCCGCGGGAAGATAAAGCCATTCGGCGCCCTGCGCCTTCAGGTTCCTCACGAAATCCTCCACCCCGTCACCGGTCGGCTTGCTGCCCACCATGGTCAGGGGCTGCGCCAGCACCTCGGCGCCGATGGTCGCGGAGAAGGCCTTCATTTCGTCGATGATGGCGACCGAATTGCTCTCGTTCGGCGAATAGATCACGCCGACCTTCTTGAACGCCTTGTAGCTCTGCATGGCGCGCATCTGCACGTCGGTGGGCACCACATGGACCGCGCCCGTGACGTTGCGCCCCGACGAAGCGAGCGAGGGGGCGATCTTCACCTGCACCGGCGCCGCCACCAGCGCAAACACCACCGGGATGTCGCGCACGAAGCCGGCGGTGGGCGGCGCGTCATAGGGGCCTGCGACGCCGAGCGTCAGGGGCGTGCCATAGGTATAGATGAGGTTCGGCCGGAAGGTCGGCAGCACTTCCGCGAGGATCGGCTTCACCTTGCTCGCATCCCGCTCCACGTCGCGGGTCATGAACTCGACCTTGATGTCGTTGGCCGCGAAGTAGTCGCGGAAGCCGCGCTCCACGTCGGTATCACCACGGAAGGTGAGCATCAGGACGCGAAACGCCTCGCCATGGGCGGCAGGCGCGGGAGCGGGCGCTCCAGCCGGGCGCGGCTGGCCATTGGCGCCGTTGGTCTGGGCGAAGGCGCCGGGGACAGTGCCCACCAGCCCCGCAGCACCCGCGCCGAGGCCGAGTGCGAGGAGGGAACGGCGATCCATCAGGCGGAACTCCCTTCCGAGGCGGCCGCGGAGGAGGCGCGGCGCGAATGATGGACGAAGACTTTGCGTCCGGATAGCGCAAATAACATAGCTCCGGCTACCGCCACAGCGCCGAGAAAACCCGTAGCCGACGCAAAGCCCAGGGTCGAAAGCAGGAAGCCGGCGCTGGCGGGACCCGCGGCGTTGCCGGACCGCTCCACCAACCGGAACAGGCCGAGCACACCGGCCGCCCGGCCAGCGCCCAAGGTGGTCGCGGTATCTGCCACCAGCGCCGATTGGGACGCGATGGACATGGCCTGTCCCCAGCCCAGGGCCACCAGCGCGACCACGATCAGCGCCACCGAGGGGTGGATAAGCACCGCCATGGCGCCGATGCCGGAGACGAGCCCACCCGCCACCACGAATCCGGCGCGGGCGCTGAAGCGGTCGGCAAGGGCGGCGAAGAACGGCACGCCGATCACCATGAGGACCGGATAGATCATCTGGAAGCGGCCGATAGCCGCGGAGGAGAAGCCCTCGCGCTGCAGTTCCAGCGGCACCAGCAGGAAACACAAGGCTGCGAACAGGAATTTGGCAGGAAAGGCGCAGCCGAGGAGCAGCGACATCAGGCCGGGCGCGCGCCCCGCGGCTTTGAGGTCGGACAGACCCACGCTGGCGACACTGCGATGCCGTTCGGCGGCCGGCAGCGTCAGGCGCGCCACCAGCAGCGCCACGAGGGCGAGACCCGCCGACGTCGCGAAGGCGACGCCCGGCCCCAGGCGGTCGGCGATGACGCCGCCGATGGGTGGCCCGCACAGGCTCGCCACCATGATGGCGCGCACGAACACCGCCAGTGCCGCGCTGCGGGCCGCTCCGGAGGAGAGGTCCACCACATGGCCCTGCGCCGAAACGAACACCAGCGCGTAGCCGACCGCGGTGGCGACGCGGGCGGCCAGGAAGACGTCATAATGCGGGCTCACCGCCGAGACGACATAGCCCGCCGCCGCCAGCGCCGCGCCCGCGATGAAGCCGGGGCGCCGGCCGAGCCGCTCGGACAGCGAGGCGAACGGCACCTGGCAGAGGGCCACGACGGCCATGAAGGCGACGATGGGCAGGCTCGCCGACACATCCGGCCCGAAGCCGGCCGGCACGCCCAGCGCCTGGGCGGCGCGCGGCAGGAACGGACGGGTGAGTTCCTCGGCCAGCATGAACAGGAACAGGGCGGGGCGCACGGCGATGGCGGCCTCGCTCTCGGCCGCCTGCACCCGGCCGAGGCCCGTGCGGGCTTCGATCTGATCGAGCCGGGCCAGGGCCTCGGCATCGCCCCTGCGCTCCGCCTCGGAACGCAGGGCGAGATGGCGCTCGGCAAGGGTTTCCACATGCCGGTCGATGGGCAGGATCAGATCGCCGGCGGCCCCGCCGCCGCCTTCCTGGCGCGAGAGCACGCCACGCTTCAGCGCCTTCAGCCGCCGCTCCACCGCCACCAGCGATTCGAGGCCGCGAGTGCCGACGACCAGCGCCACGAGTTCCAGGGCCACCAGCAGGGCGACCACGCCGATGAAGGCGACATCCACCAGCACCGCGCCGACCTGCTGGGAGACGACCGAGGGATCGACCACGATCATCACCTCGCCGAGGCGATTGCCCGCGGCATTCTCCACCGGCACGAAAACCCGCGGCGCATCTCCGCCGGCCGGCGCATCGCCCGACCGCGCGAGTTCCTTTCCGCCGGCGGTGTTGAGGCTGATCTGCGTGAACTCGACGTTGGCGGCACGCAGATCATCGAAATAGCGGTTCACGCCCACCAGCCGGTCGAACGGGACGCCAACGTCGGCCGCACGCTGAACGAGGTCCGCGGCGGCGCGGCCCACCGAATTGGCCTTGGCGACGATTTCCGGCGCGATTGTGCGCTGGGCCGCCTGTTCCGCGCCCCATCCGATCACCGCCAGAGCCGAGCAGAGGATGATGACGATGGCGATGGAGATTCCGCCGCGCAGGCCGATCATGCGGCGCCCCCACCGGTGACGCCGGCGGCCGGCGGCTGGGTTGTCCTGTGCGCCTCCTCCACGGAGGCGAGCGCGGCCCGGGCGGCCGGCGGCCACAGGCGCGGCTCGGCGGCGCGCCGCACGGCCCGCTGCAACAGCGCGGCGAGCAACAGGCCGATGACCAGGGTCGCCACGCCGGCCCACAGGAGCGTGGGAAGCGCGATGCGCCTCAGGTCGGAGGCGAGCGCCGCCGAGCCGTTGGTCAGGATTCGGGTGTCATAGCGCACCACGACGCGGCCGAGGCTCTGGCCGATATCGTTGCGGACCGGACGCGTCAGGCCGCGCTCCGTGTCCCGGTTGGTATCGATGCCGACGCGTCCGGGCTCGCTCGAGAACAGCACGATGCCATGCTCGTCCGTGAGGTCCATGGAACGAATCGCGTCCTCGACGCGCGATTCGCGCTCGAGCACCGCCGTCAGCGCCTGTTGGGCGGGAAGCGCTATGCCGAGGGAGGCGGCCTTTTCGGCCACATCAACCACACGTTGCGCGGCGATGCCGCAACGGGCCTCGATCACGCCGCGATGGGCGTTGATGAGAGTGACATAGGAGAAATAAGCGCCGAAGGCGACGCACGCGGCCGCGATGAGCGCGAACACGATGATGAGCCCCAGTGTGGTCCGCCTCATGACCCTTCGCGCTCGAAAACCGCGCTCCCGGCGCGCCATCCAAACCCGCGCTCGAAACCGGCGCGCCTGACCTTGGGGCCAGGCCCCGGCCGCCCGACCTTCATGCCACGAAAAGCAAGCTGACAATGCAGGTTTTTTTGGTCGCAGGGGAGTTTTTTGTCTGGTTTGGCTGCGAGCGCGCGGTTAACGTCCGGCCGTCCACCCCACCGAAGTTCCCCGCATGACTTTCGTAAGCCGGCTCATCCTGGTCGCCGTCGTTTCCGTGACCGCTGCGGTGGTGGCGGTCGCGGTGATCGCGTTCTCGGCCAGCGACCGGGTGGGCGAAGAGATCGAGCGCGCCCGCGTCGCCAACCTGCTCGGCACGCTGCGGGCCTCCACCGAGGCGAATCTCTCCATCGGGCTGCTTCTGGACCAGATTTCCCTTCTGCAGCCGCGTATCGAGCGCGAGAAGGCGGGCGACCCTTCGATCCTCGCCATCGACATCTTCAATTCCGCCGGCCGCGCCATCTATTCCACCGACCGCAGCGTGATCGGCGAGGAGGTGAGCCCGGACTGGGTGAAGCGGCTCGGCGACGACAACCAGTGGGCGACGGCCGAGCGGGGAGACACCGTGTTCGGCACCCGCTTCGAGAACGACCTCGGCGTCGCCGGCGGCATTTCGGTCACCGTCTCGGACGAGGCGCGCAGCGCCCGCTCGGACCGGCTCGGGCTCGACCTCCTGATGCGCACCGGCGTGCTTTCGCTCGCCGCGTCCATCGCCGCCATCATCGCTGCCGTGGTGTTCGTCCACATGCTGACCCGTCCGTTCGACCGCGTCGCCAAAGCCCTGCGCGGGGAAGGCGGCTCCACGGGCGACGACGGAGGCCTCGCCCCGCTCGCCGAAGCCACCGTGAAAAGCTGGCGCGACGCCGAGGCGCGGGTCGACCGCGGCCTCGGCCAGCTTGGAGCGCTCGACGATGCGGCCTGAGATCGCCGAGAGCGGCCGCGCGCGCCTCGTGACCGGGCTGTTCGCCCTCATCCTCACCCTCATTCTCGGCGGTATCGCCGCGGCCGTGCTCGTCAACGGCTACCGCGCCCGCGTCGAGGAGAGCGCCCGCCGGGATGCGCTCGTGATCGGCACGTCGGTTGCCCGCACCCTCGCCCAGCAGTTCGAGAAGGCGGCGCGCTTCGGCATTCCGCTGAAGCTCCTGCCCGGCGTGGAGCAGCATCTGTCCGAGACGCTGACGCGCACCCCCGGCCTCACCCAGATCGTGCTGCGCGGATCGGACGGACGCGAGATCCGCAGCGCCATCGGCGAGCATTCCGGCACTGATTCGGTGAGCGCACCGGTGGTGGTGGACGGCAACACGGTGGCGGCGGTGGAAGTCACCACGAATCCCGCCGCCCTCGCCACCTCCTTCGCCGACATCGGACTGAAGGCGGCGGTGGTGGTCACGGTCTGCGCGGCGCTCGCGGCGCTCGCAGCCGGCCTGCTGGTGGGCAATGCGCTGGAGCGCGCCCGGGCGCGGCTCGCCACCGGCCTCGCCGAGGCGGTGAATGGCCAGTATGGCGAGCGCGACGTGATGATCCATCACGGCCGCCGCCTCGGCGCGCGCGGTGCGGTGGGCCGGGCCTTCCGCGAGCTTGAGCACGGCAACCGCAGGGTCGCCGAGCGCAGATCCGTGTTCGAGGCTTATGCGGAGGAGCTTCTGGCGGTGGATTTCGACGGCGGTCTCAGGCCGGACGTGGAGCGGGTCCGGCGCGAGGTGCTGGCGCCGCCGGGCCGTGCCGACAAGGTACGGGGTTCGTGATGCTGCTGCGCACCCGCATCACTCTCATTGTCGCCACGGGCTTCACCGTGCTCATGCTGGGCATCTGGGGCGCCACGGTGCTGCGCGACCGCGTGGCCCAGGCCCGCGAGGGCGAGCTGTCCATCGAGGGCCAGACCGTCCTCTGGCGCGAGATCGTCGCCTTCCAGACCGCCAACCTGGCGCGCATCCTGGAGCGCATCGACACCTCCTCGCCCTTCCGCATCGCGCTCAGCTTCTCGGACCGGCCGGGCATCGCCGCGGCGATCCGGGAGGTCGGCATCGACATCGACGATCCCGCCACCTATTTCGAGGTGGTGGCCGCCGACCGTGAGGTGGTGTTCAGCGACGGCACCACAAATGCCCGCTACATCCTGGATGCCGGCAGCCTCGACCGTGCCCTCAAGGGCGAGGTGCTGTCCGGTCTGCGCCAGATCAGCGGCTCGCAGGTGATCGTCATCACCACCCGCACCGTGGAACTGCCGGGCCGCGGCCGGGCCGTCCTGGTGCTCGGGCGCGACGCCTCCCTCGGCATGGAGCGGTTCGCCCGCGGCATCAGCGCCGCCACGACCCTCATCACGCTGCGCGGGCGGGTGGTCGCCAGCACCGATTTCCGCCTGTGGGAGCGGGCAAAGGTCTCCATCACCCCGCGCCGCCCCACCGCCGAGCAGCTCGTTCTGGATGGGCGCAATTACAACGTCACGTCCATCCCCGTCGCCGACGTCAGCGGCAGCGCCGTGGGTGCGCTGGTGAGCCTTGAGGACACCACGCAGACGGTGCAGGCCACGGCCTTCATCCGCCAGTCCGCCGTGGCCGGCGCCATCGGCCTCGTACTGCTCGGCGTCATCGGTCTCAACGTTTTCCTCTGGTACAGCTTCCGGCCGCTCGAATCGGCCATCGACGTACTGCAGGCCCTGTCGCGCGGCGACACCTCCGTGACGGTGGGCCACACCGGCAATGACGAGATCGGCCGCATCGCCTCGGCAGTGGTCGCGCTGCGCGGCAACGTGCAGGCCCTCGCCGAAAGCCGGCGCCAGCGCGACCGAGTGCGGCGGCGCCAGGAGGTGGTGATCTCGGGCGAGCTTCAGGCCCTGGCCGACGCCATCGACCCGACGGATCGCGAGGAAGTGCTGGCCCTGCTTGCGAAGGGCGAGGAGAGCGAGAACGACGATGAGCTGAAGCGCGTCGCCCGCGTGCTCCACGACCTGTCGCGGCGCATCGTCGAGCAGCACACCCGCCTCTCGTCCATGGTGGTGGAACTGCGCGAGGCCCTCATCACCAAGACCAAGCTGGCCGGCCTCCAGCAGGAGCTGGAGATCGCCCGGCAGGTTCAGCTCGCCATCCTGCCCAAGGAATTCCCGCCGGACGCGCGGGTCGCGGTCCATGGCCAGATGACCCCCGCGCGCGAAGTTGGCGGCGACTTCTACGATTACTTCATGATCGACGACACCACGCTCGGCTTCGTGGTGGCGGACGTTTCCGGCAAGGGCGTGCCGGCGGCCCTGTTCATGGCGATCTCGCGCACCCTGCTGCGGTCCACGGCGCTGTTCGAGCGCTCTCCCGCGGGCTGCATCCGCCGCCTCAACGACCTGCTGGCGGTCGAAAACGAGCAGATGCTGTTCGTCACCGTGCTCTATGGCGTGGTCGACCTCTCCTCGGGGAAGGTCACCTATGTGAACGCCGGGCACAATCTGCCCTATCGCATCGCCCGATCCGGCGAGGTCACCACCGTGCCCTCCACCGGTGGCATGGCGGTGGCGGTGCTCGAGGGCTTCGTCTACCAGCAGCACGAGTTGCACCTCGCCCCGGGCGATACCCTCTTCCTTTATACGGACGGCGTCACCGAGGCCTTCGACATCGACGAGCAGCCCTACGGCGAGGAGCGGGTAGAAGACCTGCTGCGCAGCGGCGCCGCCGACTGGTCGGTGGCCGAGCTGAACGAACGGGTACTGGCGGCGGTGCACGTGTTCGAGCGCGGCGCGCCTCAGGCCGACGACATCACCTGCCTGACGTTGCGTTATTTCGGTGGCCACGGCCCGCGCCGGACTCGCTGACCGTTCCCCGTGTGACGCCTGATGCGGCGGCCAGTGCGGGCGCACGGCAGAATATGCGTGCGTGCCGGTCGCCGAGGCGGTAAGCGTGCCCGGCAGGGTCTTGGAAACACGTGCCTGAAGCATCGAGGGAGCCAACCCTCGCCGGAGGTCGACCGCTGACGCGTGAAAGCGCCGGCGCAACGGCTTCCAGCCGACCAGAGAGGGGGAAACGCAGCATCCGGGACGGCGCAGCCGTGCCGGCCTGATCCCGGCGCCCCGCCGGGGACGGAGAGGCATGTCATGTCCATTGACGCGCGCGCGGCCGGCTGGCCCGCGGCCGAGGTTTCCTCCATCGGCGCCGTCTGCAGCGCCCATTTCTGCAGCCATTTCCTCCAGCTCGCGCTCGCCCCGCTGTTCATCATGATGCGGGCCGATCTCCAGGTTTCCTTCATCGAGCTGGGGCTGGTGCTCTCCGTCTTCTATCTGTTCTCGGGCGCCGGGCAGGTGGCTGCTGGCGTGCTTGTGGATCGCTTCGGCGCCGACAGGCTGCTTCTGGCGGGGATTCTCACCCAGGGCGCGGCGACGGCGGCCATGGGCTTTGCCCCCACCTATCTCCTTCTGCTGCCGCTCGCAGCGCTCGCCGGCCTCGGCAACTCGGTCTACCACCCGGCCGACCTATCCATCCTCAGCCACAAGGTGGCGGCGCCACGGCTTGGGCGCGCCTTCGCCGCCCATGTGATCGCCGGGAGCATCGGCTTCGGCCTCTCGCCCATCGTGTCCGCCGCCATCGGTGCCCATTTCGGCTGGCGCACGGCGCTCATCGCCATGGGTCTGCTGGTGCTGCTGGTGGGGCTTCTGCTCGCCGTCTTCCGCGGGCCGCTGCGCGCGCCGGCGGGACGCGCCGTCCATGCGGCGGCGGGAGGGGCACCGCTGTCGTTCCTTCAGGTGCTGGCCATGCCCGTGGTGCTGATGGCCTTCCTCTATTTCACCTTCACCTCCGTGGCCCTCTCCGGTCTCCAGAGCTTCTCCATCGTCGCGCTGCAGGAAGGCTTCGGCGCGGCGGTGGCGCTGGCGACGCTGGCAGTGGCGCTGTTCCAGGTGGGCAACACGGCGGGCGTCGCCATCGGCGGGCATGTGGCGGACCGCTCCGCCCAGCATCATCAGATCGCCATGGGCGGCCTTGCCGCCGCCGCCGCCTTCGGCTTCCTCGCCGCCTGGCTTCAGGCGGCGCCTGAGGTGACGGTGGGTCTGATCGCCGTGGTGGGCCTGTTCATGGGGCTCACCACCCCCTCGCGCGACGTGCTGGTGCGCGGCGCAGCCCCTGCCGGGGCCACGGGGAAGGTGTTCGGCATCGTCTATTCGGGCTTCGACATCGGCTCTCTGGTGGGCCCGCTGATGTTCGGCCTGATGCTCGACCACCACCATCCACGCATGGTCATTGCAGGCGCTGCCGCCGCCCTGGCCCTTGCCGTCGGCACCGCCTTCGCGGTGCGCCGCAGGCAGGACTAGGGGCCATCGGGAGAGCTTGGGCGAACGATAAAACGGCGCGACTTCGAGAAGGCCGCGCCGTTTCCATCAGCTCAATCCAGCAGCACCTTGCCGGGGTTGGCGAGACCGCGCGGGTCCACGGCGCGCTTGATGGCGGCCATCAGCTCCAGCGCCACCTTGTCCTTGTACATGGGCAGCTCCTCGCGCTTGAGGATGCCGATGCCGTGCTCGGCCGAGATGGAGCCGCCGATCGAGGCCACGAGATCGTGGACGATGCGGTTGAACTCCTCCCAGGTGGCGAGGTAGGCCGCCTTGTCCATGCCCTCGGGCTGGCTGAGGTTGTAGTGGATGTTGCCATCGCCCATGTGGCCAAAGGCGCAGATGCGGATGCCGGGCATATGCGCCTCGCACAGCCGGTTCGCCTCGGCGATGAAATACGGCACCTTGGACACCGGCACGGACACGTCGTGCTTGATGGAGCCGCCCTCGAACTTCTGCGCGTCGGACATGTCCTCGCGCAGCTTCCACAGCGCGTCGCACTGGGCCTCGGATGAGCCCACCACCGCATCCTCGATCTCGCCGGCCTCGAACGCCGCCTCGAACGTGTCGAGGGCGAGCTGGGAGAGGTCGTCGTTGGGGCGGGTTGAGGTGAGTTCGGCCAGCACGTACCAGGGGTGCCGCTCAGAAAGCGCGCGCACCGAGCCGGGCATGTGCTTGAGCACGATCTCCATGCCGAAGTCCGGCATGATCTCGAAGCCGGTCAGGCTGTCGCCAGCCGCATTGCGCAGGCGGCGGAACAGGGACAGCGCGGTCTCGGGATCGGCAATGCCCAGCAGCGCCGTCGCCCGGGCACGGGGCGCCGGGAACAGCCGCAGCACGGCGGCGGTGATGATGCCCAGCGTGCCTTCGGCACCGATGAAGAGGTCCTTCAGCGCGTAGCCGGTATTGTCCTTGCGCAGGCGCGAGAGGCCATTCCAGATGCGCCCGTCCGGCAGCACCACCTCAAGGCCGAAGGCAAGTTCGCGCATGTTGCCGTAGCGAAGAACAGCCGTGCCGCCGGCATTGGTGGAGAGGTTGCCGCCAATCTGGCATGAGCCTTCCGAACCGATGGAGAGCGGGAACAGGCAGCCCGCGCCCTCCGCCGCCTGCTGTACCTGGTGCAGCGTGCAGCCGGCCTCGGCGATGACGGTGAGGTCCACCGGATCGAGGTCGCGGATGCGGTTCAGCCGGCGGAGCGAGAGCAGCAGCGCGCCGAACGGCACCTGTCCGCCGACGAGGCCCGTATTGCCGCCCTGCGGCACCACCGGCACGCCGGCCTCGGCGCAGGCAGCGACCACGAAGGCGACTTCCTCGGTATTGGCGGGCTCGACCAGCGCCGGGGTCGTTCCCTGGTAGAGGCCCCGCCCCTCCACCAGATGGGGGGCGAGGTCGTGGGCGTCGGTGCGCACGTAGGACGCACCAATGCGGGCGGCGATACGGTCCAGAAGGCCTGAGAGGCGGACCGCATCGAGAAGGATGGGTTGGGGGGCATGGCTCGACATGGGGGCGCAAGGTGCATCAGCCGCCGCCGCCGGGCAAGCATCCGATGGGCCGCAAGGCAGCGCGAAAGCGCCGCGCGGGGAGGAAGGCACGGCCTTCCGCTTGGCAAAGACGGACATAAGGTCTAGAGCCGCCGCCGCGCCCCCTTGAAGGCGCCCAGCACCGGAGTTGAGATGACCGACCGCGTCCTCGTCGCCCGCATCGGCGCCCCCCACGGCGTAAAGGGCGAGGTGCGGCTGTTCGTCTTCACCGAGGATCCAGCCGCGATCCTCGACTACGACCCTCTTACCGATGCCACTGGCCGCACCCGCTATCGCATCACGGCGCTGCGGGCGGCCAAGGACCATTTCGTCGCGCGCCTCGCCAACGTCGCCGACCGCACCGCCGCCGAGGCGCTGACCAACGTGGACCTCTATGTCCCGCGCGAGGCGCTGCCTGCGCCGGAGGACGAGGACACCTTCTATCATGCCGACCTGATTGGCCTAGCCGTGGAGGACGAGGCCGGGGCGCGCATCGGCACCGTCACCGCCCTGCACGATTTCGGCGCCGGCGACATCCTTGAATATGCTCCGGCCCTCTCAGGCATCCGGGCGAAGACGCTCATGGTGCCCTTCACCCGCGATGCCGTGCCGGTGGTGGACGTGAAGGGCCGCCGGGTGGTCATCGCCGAGGCCTTCGTCGAGCGTCGCGACCCCGAGCCCGAGGCGGGCGAGGACAAGGAGGACTGAGGCGATCGCGGATTTGACTCCCGCCCTGCCCCGCGCCCATCTCTCCCCATGACCTTCTGCGCCAGCGTCCTCACCCTTTATCCGGAGATGTTTCCGGGTCCCCTCGGCCATGCGCTCGCCGGCCGCGCGCTGGCGAACGGGCTGTGGGGGCTGGAAGCGGTGCAGATCCGCGACCACGCCCTCGACCGCCATCGCTCGGTAGACGACACGCCGGCCGGCGGCGGGCCGGGCATGGTGATGCGGGCCGATGTGCTCGCCCGCGCCATCGACGCCGTGTCCCCGTCCGATGATCCCCGCCCCCGCCTGCTGATGACCCCCCGCGGCCGCCCGCTGACGCAGGCCCGTGTGCGGGAATTGGCGGCGGGCCCGGGCGCGGTGATCCTGTGCGGGCGGTTCGAGGGGGTGGACGAGCGCATCGTCGCGGCGCGGTCCCTTGAGGAGATCTGCGTGGGCGACGTGGTGCTCTCCGGCGGCGAGGCGGCGGCGCTGCTGCTGCTCGATGCCTGCGTGCGGCTCATTCCTGGGGTCATGGGCAAGGCCGAGAGCGGCACGGACGAGAGCTTCTCCAACGGCCTGCTGGAATATCCGCAGTACACGCGGCCGCAGCAGTTCGAGGGCCAGGGCATCCCCGAGGTGCTCACCTCCGGCGATCACGCCCGCATCGCCCGCTGGCGGCACGCCGAGGCGGAGGCCGTCACGCGCGCGCGCCGGCCGGACCTTCTTGCCCCGGCGCATGACGGATCCACGACGGAAAGGGAATGACAGCGCCCCTTTTCTCCTGTATGGAGCCGCGTCCCTTAACTTAAAACGACACGACGTGGCGCCGGGGCGACATGCTCCGAAGCGGCACCAAGAGGTTGGCGACAATGAACATTATCCAGACGCTCGAAGCCGAACAGGCGACGAAGCTCGCCGAGAAGCGGGCCATTCCCGAGTTCCAGCCCGGCGATACCGTGACTGTGAACGTGAAAGTGGTCGAAGGCGAGCGCACCCGCGTGCAGGCCTACGAGGGCGTGGTGATCGCCCGTTCCGGCGGTGGCCTGAACGAGAGCTTCACCGTCCGCAAGATTTCCTACGGCGAAGGCGTGGAGCGCGTGTTCCCCGTCTATTCGCCGCTGATCGACTCCATCAAGGTGGTCCGTCGCGGCAAGGTGCGTCGCGCCAAGCTCTATTACCTGCGCGACCGCCGCGGCAAGTCCGCCCGTATCGCCGAGCGTCAGGACCGCACGGCCGACGCCAAGGGCGGCAAGAAGGCCAAGGGCGCCAAGGCTCCTGCCGCCGCCGAGTGAGGCGCTGAGCCTTCTGTCGAGTAAAACGCGCCGTCGGCCCAGCCGGCGGCGCTTTTTTATGGGCTGAGCCGCTCCGGGCTCGCCCTGAGGCGCGCGATCAGCCCCTCGGGATCGGCCTCATAGGCCCGCCGCACCCGATCGAGCGCCCCCGCTCCGCCGCCGCGATGGCCGGCACCGCCCACATGCAGCCAGCCGTCCGCCAGCAGGAAGGGCTCCATCTCGCCCGTCTCCGGGTCGGCGAGATGCACCCGCCGGCGGCTCGACATCCGCAGGCGCGCGAGGTTCAGGTCGCGATAGAGCACGCCCCAGTTCTGCCCGCCGGTGTCGAGGGTGAGCGGGGTGTCGGTGCCGAAATCCAGCGGGAGGGCCTTCACCGCCGCGAAATCGAACACCGAATACCCCGGCCACAGGTACCAGGCCCCGTTGCCCTCCCCCTCCCGCACCATGCCGTAACAGGGCTGTCCCGCGAGGCGGCCGGAAAGGTCGGTCGGCTCCAGCGGGATCAGGTCGTGATCCAGCAAGGCGAAGGCGCGCGGAGCGGCTGGCCGGATGAGATTGGCGTAAATCCAGTTCAGCGCCACCCCATGGGAGCGCGAGCCGTTGCGCGCGCCACGATAGGGCGTCGGCGGCAAGGGGCAGTAGGTGAGCCCGCGCCGCACGCACAGGTCCGCGATGGCCGCGCGGGCAGCGGGGTCGGTGGAGTTGTCGCACACCACCAGCGGCGTCCCCGGCAGGAAGCGCGCCATGGCATCGGTCAGGAAGTCCACTGCCTGCGGCAGGTTGAAGGCGACCGTGAAGGCGACGACCGGTGCCCGCTCAGCAGTGATGCGTGCCACCACCTCCGCCTGACCCGGCGCGTGTCGGCGGGCGTAGATGCGATCCACCAGCACGTTGCGGACGCGCCGCAGCCGGTGGGCGAGCGGGGTCAGCGCGAGCCATTCGGCGGCAGCGTAGTCGGAAAGGTCGCGCATGGACGCCTTCTAAGGGCCCGGCAGGACGTCGGCCGGGACGGGGACGAACTGGAGCGGATCGCCGCAGGCCGGCCTGCGGCCACGCTCCACCACGGGCGTTCTAGAAGGACTTCGGGATCAGGTCCATGGCGCGGGCCGACCACTTGCCTACGCCGTGGCGCGCCAGGAGACTTGACCGCGCCGGCTCCGGAAGGTGAGGTATCGCAGGAATCCGCCAGCCCCTGCGGACAGCCCCAGCCCGGATCCCCATGGCCAACGACCTCACCCTCAGGATCGTGATCGTGGACGAGAGCGACGTCCGCGCCGCAATCCTGGAGGAGGGCCTCAAGGAGGCGGGCTTCGAGACGGTGCTGCGCATCACCGGCCGCAACAACCTTCTGGAGCGCATCTACGCCATCGATCCGGACGTGATCCTGATCGACCTCGAAGACCCCTCGCGCGACACCATCGAGCAGATGTTCCAGGTGAGCCGTGAGGTGAAGCGGCCGGTCGCCATGTTCGTGGACCAGACCGACTCGAAGACCATCGAGGATGCCATCGAGGCCGGCGTCGCCTCCTATGTGGTGGACGGGCTGAGGAAGGAGCGGGTGAAGCCGATCCTCGAGACCACCATTTCCCGCTTCCGCGCCTTCGCCCGCCTCAAGGCGGAGCTGGAGGAGGCGAAGACCCAGCTGGAGGAGCGCAAGGCCATCGACCGGGCCAAGATGCTGCTCATGAAGATGAAAGGCATCGACGAGGAGGCCGCCTACCACCTCCTGCGCCGCACCGCCATGAACGAGAAGAAGCGCATCGTCGACATCGCCCAGTCCATCATCACCGCCGCGGAGCTTCTGCGATGAGACGCCTCGCCATCGGCTTCATCCCCCTGACCGACGCCGCCGTGCTGATCGCCGCGGCGGAGCGCGGCTTCGCCATGGCCGAGGGCATCGAGATCGACCTGCACAAGGAAGTCTCCTGGGCCAACATCCGCGACAAGGTGAACATCGGGCTCCTGGATGGCGCCCACATGCTCGGGCCCCTCGCCATCGCCTCGTCGCTCGGCCTCGGCCATGTGCGGGTGCCGCTGGTGGTGCCCTTCGCGCTCAACCTCAACGGCAGCGCCATCACCATCGACAAGCACGTCTATGCGGCCATGGGCGAGGTGGGCGAGGACCTCTCCACCGCCCCCGGCGCGGCGCTGGCATTGGGCAAGGTGGTGCGGCAGAGGAAGGCGGAGGGGCGCGATCCGCTGGTGTTCGCCGCGGTCTATTCCTTCTCCACCCACACCTATCTCATCCGCCATTTCCTGAAGGCCGGCGGGGTAGACCCAGACCGCGACGTGCGGCTCGTGGTGGTGCCGCCCCCCTTCATGGCGGAAAGCCTGCGCGGCGGGCTCATCCACGGCTTCTCGGTGGGCTCGCCCTGGAATTCGGTGGCGGTGGATGCGGACGTGGGACGCATCGCGGTGCTGGGCGCGGAGCTGTTCGGCTGGGTGCCGGAGAAGGTGCTGGGCGTCCACGCCCGCTTCGCCAACGCGGAGCCGGAGGTGCTGCACCGGCTCGTCCGCGCCCTCTACGCCGCCGCACGCTGGTGCGAGGACCCGGCCAACCACGAGGATCTCGCCAAACTGCTCGGCGAGCCGCGCCACCTCAACCTGCCCGCCGACATCCTGCGCCGCACGCTGGACGGGCGGCTGCACACGGCTCCAGGCGGCGCGCTGCGGGTGCATCCGGACTATCTGATCCTGAATCGCGACGGCGCGAACCGGCCGTCGCCGGACCATGCCCTGTGGATGTACGCCCAGATCGTCGCCGCCGGTCAGGGCGAATTCGCGCCCGACGCCGCGCGCGAGGCCATGGGCGTTTACCGGCCGGACATCTTCGATGCGGCGGTCGGCCCGGTTCCGGTGAAGCATCCGGAACCCGACTGCGTGGGCACCCAATTTGGCGAGATCTTCGATCAGGCCGCCTTTCTGAAAGGCTGACCTTAATCGGCGTAAGGGTTGTCCTTCTCGCGCAGCGTCAGCCGGATCGGCACGCCGGGCAGATCGAAGGTCTCGCGGATGCCGTTCACCAGATAGCGGATGTAGCTTTCCGGCACCGCATCGGTGCGCGAGCAGAACAGCACGAAGGACGGCGGGCGCGCCTTGGGCTGGGTCATGTAGCGCAGCTTGATGCGCCGGCCGGACACCGCCGGCGGCGGGTGGTTTTCCGTCACCTGCTGGAGGAAGCGGTTGAGTGGGTTGGTGGCGACGCGCTTGTTCCACACCTTGTGGGCGGCCGCGATGGCCGCGACCAGCTTGTCGAGCCCGTGACCCATGAGACCGGAGACGGGCACGATGGGCACGCCCTTCACCTGCGGCAGGAGGTGGTCGATCTCCTCGCGCAACCGGGTCGCGAGCCCGCCGCGGGCCACCAGGTCCGCCTTGTTGTAGCCGATGACGAGGGCCCTACCCTCGCGCGCCACCAGGTCGGCGATGCGCAGGTCCTGCTCCTCGAACGGGCGGGTGGCGTCGATGAGGATCACCACCACCTCGGCGAACTTCATGGCGCGGAGCGCGTCCGCCGCGGACAGCTTCTCCAGCTTGTCGTCGATGCGCGAGCGCTTCCGCAGCCCCGCGGTGTCGAACACCTCCAGCGGGATGCCGGCATAGGTGACGTTCACCGAGATGGAATCGCGCGTGATGCCGGCCTCGGGGCCGGTCAGCAGGCGATCCTCGCCGAGCAGCTTGTTGATGAGCGTGGATTTGCCGGCATTGGGCCGGCCGAGCACCGCGACCTTGATGGGCCGGCGCGGCTTTTCCGGCGCGGCCTCGCCCTCGACGGCGGGAGCCTCCTCGTCGTCGTCCTCTTCGCCTTCATCCTCCTCCAGCCGGGTCTGCTCGGGCAGAGCGTCGCAGATGGCGTCGTAGAGGTCGGAAAGGCCCTCGCCATGTTCCGCCGAGAGCGGCACGGGATCGCCGAGGCCAAGGCCGAAGGATTCGAGCGCACCCGCCTCGCCGCCGCGGCCCTCACTCTTGTTGGCGAGGAGGATCACCGGCTTGCCGGACTTGCGCACGAGGTCGGCGAAGGCGCGATCGGTCGGGGTGAGGCCGATGCGGGCGTCGATCATGAACAGGATGGCGTCGCAATCGCCGATGGCCGCCTCGGTCTGGGCGCGCATGCGCCCTTCCAGGCTCGAGGGGGTCGCCTCCTCGAGGCCGGCGGTGTCGACGATGCGGAAGGTGAGATCGCCGAGCCGGCCCTCGCCCTCCCGTCGGTCGCGGGTCACGCCGGGACGGTCGTCCACCAACGCGAGCTTCTTGCCCACCAGACGGTTGAACAGGGTGGACTTGCCGACGTTCGGGCGCCCGACGATGGCCAGGGAAAAGGTCATGAAATGGGCTCGCGGCCGGCGGTCGGCTTCAGGTCTGAGGGATCATTGCTGCGGCTGGCCCTTCGGGGGCGTGGCCGGCAGCTTGTCGATGGGGGCGTTGGCATTGCTCGGCTGGCCGAGGCCCGACGAATAGTCCACCCCCGGCACGCCGTTCGGGAACACCGGCGTGCGGGTGCCCGGCACCGGCGGCTTCTTCTGCTCGAACGGGTTGAGGTTTTCGAGCGTCTCGCAACCGGCCGCAGTCAAGGCGAGGCCGAGCGCGAGCGCGAGGCGCAGGCTGCGGGCGACAGGGCGTGCCATCATCAAGCTTGTCCTCCTCATGCGCGGCGCGGTCATGCAGATCCTCTCGGGGTTCACTGAGTCGGCGCGGTGCCCGCGGCCGCCTCACCCGCGGGGGCGGTGGCCGAGGCGGTGAGCCGCCGGATGAGTTCGGCCCGGGAGCGGACGCCCGGTGGGGTGTCACTGTCGGTGGTGATATCGGTGGCGGTCTTGTTGGCCGCGGCAAGGTCGCCGGCCTTCAGCTCCGCCAGCGCCAGGGTCTCGCGCGCGGAATGGCGCAGCGGCCCGGTGCCGTTGGCGATGCCTCCGATACGCTGCTTCACCTCCGGCAGGCCAGCCGTATCGACCACCAGCAAGGCGGCGCGCACCAAAGCGAGGTCGCGGGCGAGGGGCGGCACGGAATTGTCGGCCGCGATGGCATCGAAGGCGGCGATGCCGGCCGCCTTGTCGCGGGCGGTGGCGGCAGCAGCGGCGCGGAACAGGGCAAGGGTGCGATAGCCGGCGGGCCCGCCCTTGGCGATGGCAGTGAAGGCGGTTTCCGCCTCCTGCATCTTGCCGGCATCGAAAAGGGCGACGGCGCTCTCATAGGCCTCGCTGGCCTTCACCGCCTGCTCGTGGCGCCAGTACTGGTAGCCGCTCCAGCCGGCTGCGGCCAAAATCACCAGCACGCAGGCGGCGATGATGACGCCGCCGAAACGGTCCCAGAGCTTGCGCAGGCGATCGCGCCGGAGGTCTTCCTCGATCTCGTGGAAAATGTCGGTCATGAGCTGAGAGCTTCGGGATCCAGGACTTGGGGATGGCCTGCCGAGGCAGGACCTTGCCGGCGACGCCGCACCGGGACGAGGGCGCGTAAAGTATCCATGCGGCCTCATCGTGGCAAACGGGCGATTTTGAGGCGGCTTCGCCTTGGCACCGGGCCCGTCCGGCGTAGGATACCCCCGCCCGCTGGGGCGCCGGACCGGGAGCCCGATGGGGAGTTATGGCCGTCACATCCCCCGCGAGATCGTCTCTCGCTGCCGCACAGTCATTTGAATACCGTCTCCAGCGCACCCCGGTCGGTGTGGTGCTGCTCGACGCGGATCTGCGCATCCGTTCGGTCAATCCGGTGGCGATGCGGCTCCTCGCGCCGCCGGGGCACCGGCTCGCGGGTGTGGATATCCTCTCGCTGCATCCCGGCGAGGCGCGCGACAAGGTGGCCTTTCTCATCGAGCGTGCCCGCACCTCGCCGGATGGCACCTCTTCCCTGGTAGTGACCACCGCCATGGGCACGCTGGTTGCGAAGGTCAGCCGGCTCGAGGCGGAACCTGACAGCCCGCCGGATGGCTTCCTGATGATGATCCACGCCCTGGTCGAGGCGCCCGTGATGGGTCGCGCCGCCGGGGCCGATCTGGAGGTCGACGGGCTGGAGGTGGCCGGCGCGGAGGCCGTGGCGGCCCTTTGCCCCCTCATGAAACTCCCGTTGGTGCGGGGCAAGGGCGATCTCATCAGCCTGATCGATGTCACCGAAGTCGCCTTCCTGGTGGCTCAGGGGCACTACGCGGAGGCGCGCACCGCCACCTTCTCCGCCTTCTGCCCCCGGCCGCTCGCCGATCTGGAGCGCCGGCTCGACCCGAGCCAGTTCGTGCGCGTGCATCGGCGCTATCTCGTCAACATGCGCCATGTCCGCGCCGCTGCGCGTGAGGACGGCGGCTGGCACCTCGTGATGGCCGATGCGGGCGAGACGCGAGTCCCCGTCAGCCGGGGCAAGGTGGAGGACATTCGCCGGCGGCTGGGTGTCTGAGGCCCCAGCGCCCGCCGCCATTCGTGCAGCCCTGATGCCGTTGGTGCAGGACGCTCGTGGATCGCGCCTTCTGCTTTGAAGCCGGCTCCCTTCGCCGCCCATGGTCTCCTCGACGCGCTTCGGCGCCCGATGGAGGACGATGGATGACCGAAGCTACCGCCGGCTTTCCCGCTTTGCCCTTCGCGCTCGAAGCGCCGGACCGCTACCTGACCTTCCAGGGCATCGATTTCGAGGGGAACATGAAAGTGGTGCTCAAGCACCTGTTTCGCTACATCGACGACCCGGCCCATGGCAACGCCTTCTGGGACCGCTTCAAGGCCCGGCTGGCGGCTGCGGAGGCGGGCGGCGGCACCATCTGCGACAAGCTGCTGCTGCTCCATTCCCACGTCTATTACATGGTCGAGCTGTTCGAGGAGCACGAGGACGAAGTCGCGCTGAACGACCTGAAAAGGCTGGAGGAAGAGTGCTTCTGACCGTCACCCGGCCGCGGGCGGAGGGGCGGGACGGAACCCGGCGCGCTTCAGCCGCACGATTGCGAGATCGAGGGCGGAGAGGAATTCCGAGCGGGCGCGCGGCGAGAACGGCTTCGGGCCGCCGGTGACGGCACCGGCCGAGCGCAGCTCTTCCATCAGGTTGCGGGTGGCGAGTTGCATGCCGATGGAATTCGCGGTGAAGGGTCGCCCGTCCGGCGCAATCACGCTCGCCCCAGCGGCGACGCAGCGGGAAGCGAGCGGCACGTCGGCGGTCACCACCACGTCCCCGCGCGAAACACGGGCGGCGATGAAGTCGTCCGCCACATCCGGACCGGCGGGTACGATGACCCGCTCCACAAGGGGATGGCGGGGCACCATGAGCGGCGCGTTGGCCACCACCAGCACGCGGATGTGGTGGCGGAAGGCAACCTTGTACGCCTCCTCCTTCACCGGGCACGCGTCGGCGTCGATATAGAGGGCGATGGGTTCTTCGCGGGGAGCGCTCATGCCTGTCCCATGGCAGGCCGTCGTTCCGGGAGCAAGGTGGGGCGGCCCGCCTCAGGCGGCGGACGCCGGCTCCTCCGCCTGAGCATCGGCAGCCTGAGCCGAGGCGCGGCGCTTACGCCAGGGGATGGCGATATAGGCGAGATCGTCCAGCATTCCGAGGAGCTTGCCGCCCTGCTCCAGCTCGCGGTCCAGCGCCGCCATGGTGGGCGCGAGACCCGGATCCTCGTCCTTCAGCCAGGTGTCGAGCACGCGGGCGAACAGAAGAGCCAGCCCCTTGGCCCGGACGCTGCCGGACAGGCCCGCGCAATCGATGCCCGCCGCGGCGAGCATCCAGCGCTGCGACGCTTTGGACAGGCGCAGCAGTGTCAGAGCGAGGGCTGGATCGCGGCGGGCGGAGCGGGTGAGACCACGCACGGCCTCCTTATGAGGCTCCAGCGCATCAAGGCGGCGCATGAGCACCTCGAACAGCCGCTCGCGCGGCCCCTCCCCCGCCAGATCGTCGCTGTCCGGGCCGCCTTCAGCGAGCACCTGCCGGTCGGTGGCGCGGAAAAAGGCGGCGAGGAGGTCGTCGGTCGAGGCAAAGGAGGCGCGCATCTGCGCCAGCGGCACGCCACAATGCGCGGCGACCCCGGACAGCGAGATAGCGCGGAACGGCGTCTCTGCCAAAAGGTCGAGGAAGCTGCGCAGGCAGGCCTCGCGCGTGGTCTCGGCGGTCATGGCCCTTCTCCTCGATCGAGAGACGACGTCCTCAGCCGGCGAGTTCCTTGCCGCGCCGGGTGGCGGCGGCGACGGCCTCCACCATCAGGGGCGGAAAGCCGCGGCCTTCATCCATGAGAACGGCCAGCGCCGCCGCCGTGGTGCCGCCCGGGGAGGTCACGTTCTGGCGAAGCGTCGCTGCGGAAAGGTTGGACTGGTCCATCAGTGCCCCAGCACCGGCCACGGTCGCGCGGGCGATGCGGGCGGAGAGGTCAGCCGGAAGGCCGGCGGCCGCGCCGGCCTGCGCCATCACTTCGGCGAGGAGGAAGGCATAAGCGGGACCGGAGCCGGAGACTGCGGTCGCGGCGTCCATCAGAGCCTCGTCATCGATCCATTCGACGATGCCGATGGCGCCGAGCAGCGCGGCGGTGAGATCCTTCTGCGCCTGCGTCACGCCCGGCGAGGGCACCGCGACGCTCACGCCGCGCCCGATGGCGGCGGGTGTGTTGGGAATGGAGCGGACGATCGCGGCATCAGCGCCGAAGATGTTGCCCATGAACGCCATGGTGCGCCCCGCCATCACGGAGACGACAAGGGTGCCCGGCTTCACGAGCGCGGCGACCGCCGGCAACGCCTCGGGCGCCACCTGCGGCTTGACCGCGAGGAGCAGGACGGACGGCGCGGCGATGGCCGCGTGCGGAGGATTGACCGAGACACCTTTGGCGGCGAGCGCCGACACCGATTCGGCCGTCAGGTTGGGATCGAGCACCACGGCCTTGTCCGCCGGGAGGCCCAGCTTGAGCCAGCCTTCCAGCATGGCCGAGCCCATCTTGCCGCAGCCGAGCAGCACCACCGGACCAGACAGGGATTTCAGCACGCTCTCGCTCATGACCGCCTCTTGAACCGGACCTGCTGCGGGCACGTCTGCGCCCGCGGGCCCCGCAGAGGACATCACATAGAGGAGGCTCACGCCCCGCGCCACATCGGCGGCGGGGATCGCGCCCACACCACGGACGCCAGAGGGCCGGCTGCCGCCGGCCCCGGTGGCGAGGCTCAGGCCTCGCCGACGGTCTCGAACAGGGCCGTGTCCATGGCCTCGCGGGCGGTCTTGCCGGCCCAGACCACGAACTGGAACGCGGGGTAGTAGCGCTCGACCGCATCGAGGGCGGCGTCGAGGATGGCCTCGCACTGGCGGTCGGAGGCAGTGGCGCCACCCGCCAGCACCAGCGCATGGCGGAACATGATGACGCCTTCCTGGGACCACATGTCGAAATGGCCCAGCCACATCTGCTCATTGACGAGGGCGAGGAGCTTCAGCACCTCGGGGCGGCGCCCCTCCGGCACCTTGAAGTCGAAGGCGCAGGCCACGTGGAGCGCCTCGAGCTCGTCCATCCACTGGAAGGAGACATGGCAGTCCGTCCAGCGGCTGGCGAGCGAGAGGGTGATCTCGTCCTCGTCGGAGCGCTCGAACGACCAGTCACGCAGAGCAGCGAGCTGCTCCACGAGATCAACGGGGTTCGCCGGCGCATCGGCTTCGATGTCGATGAGAGACATGGCCTCGACCTCGCGGTGTGAGGAACGCGGAGAGGGTCGAAAGCGACACTCCGTGCGACAGGCCACGGGCAGACAGGAGCCAGGGCAGGCGCAGGCGGCGTGCCGTTCGGAGGCTCGCCGTCAGGACATGTCCCGAAAGAGCGTGTCCTTCAAGAGAGCATCCTGGCGAGGCTGCGCCCCGTCGTATTCGAGCGCTACGACGAACCGGCTCCGAATCGCCACGAAAATCAGTATATCGCGGGTAAAGTTGACCCCGCTACGACAGATTGTGGGTACGCCATCCGCCCGGTGCCCTTTTGTCGCAGGGGCGGGATGCCGCCACAATTACCTAACGGAATACGTCAGGCCGGCCCGCCGGGCACTTCGCTCTCCGGGCCGGTAGGGCCGGTGGCGGTGGGATGGGTGTGGATGCGCAGGTTGGCCTCCAGCACGGCGATGCGGGCGGCGAGGCGCTCATTCTCCATGCGGGCCTCGGCGGCCATATCCTTCACCGCCTCGAACTCCTCGCGCTTCACCACGTCCATATCGCGCAGAAGGCGCTCGACCTGCGACCGCATGACCGTCTCGGCCTCGCGCCGGACTCCCTGGGCCACGCCAGCGGCATCGTTCACGAGACGCGCCATCTCGTCGAAAAGGCGACCGGTGGTCTGGGTCATGGAAGCCTCCTGGGGCCAGGCAGCCGCGTTCGGTCCGCGGCGAAATCGGTCCGGCGGAAGCCGGTTTCGCGAACATGGCGACAGAGCGGGCGGGACGCAAGGGTGCAGCGCAACATAGCCGTTCCTGCGCCCCCCGGCCGCGCCGTCAGCCCTCCCGGCTGTAGCGGACGCAGAAGAGTTCGCGCCATGTGCCGTCCGGCTGGCGCTGGCGCGAGGTGAGAAGACGCGCATCCTCGCCGTCGAAGGCGATGATGTCCTCATAGTCGGCGCTGTCGCCACTGCCGTCCATCGCCGGACCGCGGGTGGCGAGGGTCAGCGTCGTCCCCGCCGCATCGAGCCCGCCCTCATAGACCCACAGATGGCTCATCGTGGAGCCGATCCAGCTCCCCACGACTTTGCCGCGCGCCGGATCATATCCCAGCGTCATGAGGCTCGCGTGGATGCTGGCGTCCGGCATCTGCGAGGCGCCGTCCAGTAGCACCCAGGAGCCGAACAGCCGCGCCGTTTCGCGGCCCTTGATGGTGCCCTCGCCGTCCGGTGCGGGGGATTCCACGCTCCATTCGCCGACAAGCCGCCTCAGCCATGCCTCTTCCGGCGCCTGCTGCCGCTCTGTCTGCGTTTCCATGGCTTGCTCCTCCCGTTTCCTCCTAAGTTACCACCTCACCTTAGGGAAAATGTGGCGCGACCGAATCACGCCCGACCCGTGGCTTGACGCGGACTCGCCCGTCGCGGCACATGGCCCGTCATCCGGCGGCGCCGGTGCCGACATACGGGGAGCCGATGCCCACCCTCGCTTTGCCATTCCCCGCCATCGATCCGGTGCTGATCCAGGTGGGCCCGCTGGCGATCCGCTGGTACGCGCTCGCCTACATCGCCGGCCTCGTCATCGGCTGGCTGCTGGCCCGCCGTCTGGTTTCACGCCCCGCGCTGTGGGGCGGCACCTCGCCCATGACCGCGCAGGACCTCGACGACGCCCTGTTCTGGGCGACGCTGGGCGTGATCCTCGGCGGGCGCCTGGGTTATGTCCTTTTCTACAATCCGGCCTTCTTCGCGCAGAACCCGGCGGACATCTTCGCCGTCTGGAAGGGCGGCATGTCGTTCCACGGCGGGCTCGCCGGAACGCTGCTCGCGCTCGTGCTGTTCGCCCGCTCCCGCGGCATCCCGGTCTTCTCCATGCTCGATGTCGCCGCCGTGGTGGCGCCCATCGGTCTGTTCTTCGGCCGCCTCGCCAACTTCATCAACGGCGAGTTGTGGGGACGGCCGGCGGATGTGCCATGGGCCATCGTCTTCCCCCATGGCGGGCCGCTGCCGCGCCATCCCAGCCAGCTGTACGAGGCGGGGCTGGAGGGCGTCGTTCTGTTCTGCGTCATGCTGCTGGTGGTGCGCAGCGGCGAGCTGAAGCGCCCCGGCGTCGCCGCGGGCATCTTCGGCATCGGCTACGGCATCGGCCGTATCATTGGCGAGTTCTTCCGCGAGCCGGATGTTCAGCTCGGCTATCTCGCCTTCGGCACCACCATGGGCATGTGGCTCTCCGTGCCGCTGGTGCTGGCGGGGCTCGGCCTGCTCCTTTACGCGCTGAAGCCCAAGCGGGTGCCGTGAGCTCGCCGCTCGCAGAGGAGATCCGGCTGCTGATCGCCGCGGAAGGCCCCATGCCGGTCAGCCGCTACATGGAGCTGTGCCTTGGCCATCCCCGCCACGGCTATTATGTGACGCGCGATCCCCTTGGCGCGCGGGGGGACTTCACCACCGCCCCCGAGATCAGCCAGATGTTCGGCGAGTTGGTCGGCCTGTGGGCCGTGGCCGCTTGGCAGCAGATGGGCGCGCCGGACCCGTTCCGGCTGGTGGAACTCGGCCCCGGCCGCGGCACGCTCATGGCCGATGCCCTGCGCGCGGCGCGGCTCGTTGCGGCGTTCGGGGCGGCGGCACGCATCCATTTGGTGGAGACCAGCCCTGTCCTGCGCAAGGCGCAGGCGGGCGCGCTGGCCGCACAGGGGGATCGCGTCTCCTGGCATGACCGGGCCGAGGACGTGCCTGCCGGCCCGGCCATCGTTCTGGCGAACGAATTCTTCGATGCCTTGCCGGTGGACCAATATGTGTGGACCGGCGCCGGCTGGCACGAGCGTCGGGTCGGCCTGGGCGCTGAGGGCCAGTTCGTCTTCGGTCTTGACCCGGCCCCATCCCGCGTGGCCCCGGCCCGCGCCGCCCATCTGCCTCCGCCAGCACCGGGCGCCGTGCTGGAAGTGATGGAGAGCGGTCCGGCCCGCGTCCTTTCCGCCCGCCTTGCGAGGCAGGGGGGCATGGCCCTCGCCATCGACTATGGCCATGCCGGCGGCCATGGCGACACCCTGCAGGCGCTGCGCGCGCACCGCTTTGCCGATCCCCTCGCCGATCCCGGTGAGGCGGACCTGACCGCCCATGTGGATTTCACGCGCCTCGCCCTGCTAGGGCGGGAGGCTGGACTGAAGGCATTCGGGCCGCTGGAGCAGGGCGACTTTCTCGTCCGCCTCGGCCTTGCCGCCCGCGCCGACCGGCTGATGCGCGACGCACCGCCCAAGGCCGCGGACGCCATCGCCACCGCCGCGCGCCGCCTCGCCGGAACCGGGGATGGCGAGATGGGGCGGCTGTTCAAGGTGCTCGCGCTCGCCCATCCTGACCTTGGCACGCCGCCCGCGTTCGACCCGTCCGAGGAGTTCAGCCGATGAAGATCGAGGCGCCCCTGCTCAGCGCCCTGCCCGGCATCCGTCACGCCTTCTTCACCCGGAAGGGCGGCGTTTCACAAGGCATCTACTCCAGCCTCAACGGCGGCACCGGCTCCAATGACGATCCCGCTGCCGTGGCGGAAAACCGGGCGCGGATGGCCGAGGCGCTGGGCGTGGCGCCCACGCATCTCCTTGCCTGCTGGCAGGTCCATTCGGCCGATGCGGTGGTCGCGACCGAGCCTTGGACGCGCGAGACCGCGCCAAAGGCCGACGCGGTGGTGACGGCGACGCCCGGCATCGCCGCAGCCATCTCCATCGCCGACTGTGGACCGATCCTGTTCGCCGATCCCGGCGCGCGGGTGGTTGCTGCCGCCCATTCAGGCTGGAAGGGCGCCGTGGGCGGCATCGTCGCCGCGACGGTCGCGCGCATGGAGGAGCTGGGTGCGCACCGTGCCAGCATCCGCGCCGTCATCGGGCCGCTGATCCGCCAGCCGAGCTATGAGGTGGGGGAAGAGTTCGTCGGCCGCTTCCTCGCCGAGGACAAGGGCTTCGCCCGCTTCTTCGCCCCCGCCGACCGGGCGCATCATTCCCTGTTCGACCTGCCGGGCTTCATTCGCCTCCGGCTGGAGCAGGCAGGGGTTGGGCAGGTGGAGGACCTCGGCCTCGACACCTACACCGATGAGGAACGGTTCTTCTCCTATCGCCGCACGACGCACCGCAAGGAACCGGACTACGGGCGGCTGATGGCCGCCATCACCCTCGCCTGAGTCGCGGACATGCCGATGAAATCTTCCGATGCCGTCCTCCTCGTCGTGCCCGGCTGGCAGGGCTCGGGTCCCGACCACTGGCAGAGCCGCTGGGAGCGCAGCCTCTCCGCCGCCCGGCGGGTGATGCAGGCCGACTGGGACCGCCCCGACGCGGCCGAATGGCCGCAGCGTCTGGCCGAGGCTGTGGCGGCGGCGGAAAGGCCGGTGGTGGTGATCGCCCATTCCCTCGGCGTGCCGACGCTGGTGCATGCGGTGCCGCTGCTGCCGGCCGGCAAGGTGCGGGCGGCCTTCCTCGTGGCCCCGCCCGACCTTGATCGGGCCGATATCGACCCCGCCATCGCCGGCTTCGCCCCGGTGCCGACGGCGCCCCTGCCCTTCCCCTCCGTGCTGGTGGCGAGCCGGACCGATCCCTATTGCGACTACCGACGGGCCGAAGGCTTCGCCCTCGACTGGGGTGCGGCCATCGTCGACGCGGGCGATGCCGGGCATATCAATGCCGAGGCGGGCTATGGGCCGTGGCCGGAGGGCTCGGTGCGCCTGCTCGGCCTGCTGCAGTCGCTCGACTAAGCGGCGGAAGGCTTAAGAAGCCATCAACCACGCCGCGCGGCCGGCCCTGACCCTGCGGGATTTCCTGCCGTCGTTAACCGCACCTTAACCGTTTTTCTGGACCCGCCCGCCAATTCCCGCTACCCCTTTCGGCGACAAGCTCAACGCCGGGAACCGTCATGCGGGTATCAGAGGCAGGTGTCGTGGACGCAGCAGCCGAACGCGAGGGCTTTTCCCGCGCCGCGCGCCGCTTCATCTCTCCCCTGCGGCTTGCCGGCCTGGCCCTGTGCCTCGCCCTCGGTGCCTGCCAGACAGACGGCTCCGGCATGGCCAGCTCGGGTGGCGGCGGCGCCGTTGCCTTCGACAGCATCGACGGGCCGCCGCAGGCCACCTTCGAGAAGCTGGTGGGCCAGCTCAATTCCGAAGCGGAGAGCCGGCGCGTGGCAGTTGCCTCGCGCAGCGGCGGCGCCGCCTACCGGGTCAAGGGCTACCTCGCCATGCACGTCCAGAAAGGCACCGCCACGGTCGCCTACGCCTGGGACGTCTATGACCGCAACCAGAACCGCGTCGCCCGCCTCTCCGGTGAGGAGCCGGCCGGACGGGTGAAGGGCAAGGTCTCGGACGGCTGGGCCGCCTGCGACGACAAGGTTCTCGCGCGCATCGCCGACAAGTCCATGGCGAGCCTGGCCGAGACGCTCGGCGTCGGCGGAACGGCGCCCGCGCCGGCGGCCGCTGCGGCGGCCCCCGCCGCGACAGCGGCGCAGGAGGAGAAACCCGCTGCTGCCGAGCCCGCCGCTCGGCCCGATCCCGCTGGTGTTCCGGTGGCCGCGCTCACATCCTCGGGGCCGGTCCTCAGCTACGCCGCCAACTGACCGGACGACACGACATTCCAGCAACAGCCGGGGCCGACGATCGCGTGGCACCGACTTCTGCCGCGCCGTGGCCCTTTACAACATTGTGACGGCCCGCCTATCAGAGCCGGAACAAGTCTCGTTTCCGACCCTTCGATCAGGCCCGTTGCCGGGCGGAGCGTCCCAATGTCAGCGGAGAACGGTCCCATGAAGCTCGTCGCGGGCAATTCCAACCGCGCGCTCGCGGAAGCCATTGCCGCTTATCTTGCGACGCCGCTCACCAAGGCCGTGGTGCGCCGCTTTGCGGACATGGAGATCTTCGTCGAGATCCAGGAGAACGTGCGCGGGCAGGACGTGTTCGTGCTGCAGTCCACCTCGTTCCCGACCAACGATCACCTGATGGAGCTCCTCATCATCATCGATGCGCTGCGCCGCGCCTCGGCCAAGCGCATCACGGCGGTGCTGCCTTATTTCGGCTACGCCCGCCAGGATCGCAAACCCGGCCCGCGCACGCCCATCTCCGCGAAGCTCGTCGCCAACCTCATCACCCACGCCGGCGCCGACCGCGTGATGACGCTGGATCTCCACGCCGGGCAGATCCAGGGCTTCTTCGACATCCCCACCGACAACCTCTATTCCGCGCCGGTGATGGTGCGTGACATCAAGGAGCGGTTCGACACCTCCAACGTCATGGTGGTCTCGCCGGACGTGGGCGGCGTGGTGCGCGCCCGCGCGCTCGCCAAACGCATCGACGCCCAGCTCGCCATCGTCGACAAGCGCCGCGAGCGGCCGGGCGAGAGCGAGGTGATGAACGTCATCGGCAACGTAGAAGGTCGCTCCTGCATCCTCGTCGACGACATCGTCGATTCGGGCGGCACGCTGGTGAACGCGGCCGATGCGCTCCTTGCCCGCGGCGCCAAGGAAGTCACCGCCTACATCACCCACGGCGTGCTCTCGGGCGGTGCCGTCGCGCGTGTCACCGCCTCCAAGCTCAAGGAACTGGTGATTACCGATTCCATCCTGCCGACCGAGGCGGTGCGGGTGGCACGCAATATCCGCGTCGTCTCCATCGCCACCCTCATCGGCGAGGCCATCGCCCGCACGGCGCACGAGGAATCGGTCTCCAGCCTGTTCGACTGAACGGGCCGCACGGGGCATCCGGCGGGCGAGCCGAACCATTTGCCAGCGACGAGATCCGGGAGCATCAATAGCGCCGTGAGCCTCACGGAGCCCCGCCATGGCTGAGAACAAGGTTCAGGGACCGGCTTCCTACTTCCCCTCCATCGAGAAGAAGTACGGGCGACCGATCTCGGACTGGCAGAAATATGTGCGGGACGCCTACCCCGCGAAGCACATGGACCTGGTGGCGATTCTGAAGAACGATCACGGGCTGGGGCATGGACACGCCAACGCCATCGTCGCCTACACGCTCGCTCAGGATGGCCTGAAATAGGCGACGGACCGCCAGACCGCTGAAGGACCCGCTTCCGATGGGCCTGATCCCGCTCTAGCTGCGCGGTGCGTCACCGCCGCCGTTCGTCTCTCCCTCCACCTCTCCCTTGCGCTGCAACCAGAGCATCGCGAGCCAGCAGGAGGAGGCCCAGGCGGCGCCGAGCGCCCAGCCGCCCACCACGTCGGTCGGCCAGTGGACGCCGAGATAGATGCGGCTGATGCCGACGATGACGGTGATGACCGCCGCCCCGCCCAGCAGGAACAGCTTCACCCGCGTACGCTTCTGGGTGCGGGCGAGCAGGGCCGCGAGGGTCAGGTAGACCACCGCCGCGAGCATGGCGTGGCCTGATGGGAAGCTCTGGGAATAGACCGACATGCCGTGGGGCACGAGGTCCGGCCGCGGCCGGTCGAAACCCCATTTCAGCCCCTGCGACAGGATGGTGCCGCCCGCCACCGACACCGCGACGAGCAGGGCAGCGTGGCGCTTGCGGGTGAGCATGAGGAAGAAGATCACCGCCAGCGTCAGCAGGGTGAGCACGCTGGTGCCGCCCAGCGCGGTGAGGTCGCGCATCATTTCCTCCACCCAGGGCGGGCCGAGGGGATCGGACGGATCGGCGGGATTGCGCAGGGCGAGCAGGATGTCCCGGTCGAGGCTGCCCGGCGCGCCTTCCGTCACCTCGTCGGCCACGACGAGGAAGAGATAGAAGGCGAAGGCAATGAAGCCGAGAACGGCCAGCGTCGCCCGCTCCATGGTGCTCACCGAGGCGAGCAGCGGGCCGACGAGGGGAAGACCTTCGAGACGGTGAAGGCCGCGCTTCAGCAAGGAAAGGGGGGGCTTGTCGCTCACGCGGAGAGGTTTGGCCGGAGTAGGCGCGTGCGTCAACTCCCTAACGGAAAGGGGCGACGCCGGTGTCAGCGCCGCCCCCTCCCGAGATCGAAATTCCCGTCAGGCCGTTCAGGCGGCCTGCTGCTTCGGGCGCACCTCGGCGGAATAGGAGTCCATCAGCTGGTGGGTGATGCCCGAGGGGGCGAAGGTCCAATCCGCGATGGAGCCGACCGGGGTCACTTCCGCGGCGGTGCCGGTGATGAAGCATTCCGAGAAATCGGACAGCTCTTCCGGCTTGATGTGGCGCTCGATCACCTCGATCCCATGGCGGCGGGCGATGTCGATCACCGTGCGGCGCGTGATGCCGTCGAGGAAGCAGTCCGGGGTCGGGGTGTGGATCACACCGTCCTTGACGAAGAACACGTTGGCGCCGGTGCACTCGGCCACGTAGCCACGATAGTCCAGCATCAGCGCGTCGGCGAAGCCGCGGCGCTCGGCCCGGTGCTTGGAGATGGTGCAGATCATGTAGAGGCCGGCGGCCTTCGCCCGGCAGGGGATGGTCGCCGGATCGGGGCGGCGCCACTCGGACAGATCGAGGCGCAGGCCCTTGATGCGCTGCTCGGGATCGAAATAGCTCGGCCATTCCCACACGCCGATGGCGAGGTGGATGGTGTTCTTCTGGGCCGCGACGCCCATCATCTCGCTGCCGCGCCAGGCCACCGGACGGACATAGGCGTCGACAAGGCCGTTCTTCTCGAGCGTCGCCTTCTTGGCGGCGTCGATCTCGCCGATGGTGTAGGGGATGGTGAAGTCGAGCATCTCGCCCGAAAGGCGCAGCCGCTCGGAATGCTCGGAGCTCTTGAAAATCTCGCCGCCGTAGGCGCGCTCGCCCTCGAACACCGTGCTGCCATAGTGAAGGCCATGCGAGAGCACGTGCAGCTTGGCATCGGCCCACGGCACGAAAACGCCGTCGTACCAGATCCAGCCGTCGCGTTGGTCGAAGGGGACACCCTGAGCGCTCATCTTCTCAACTCCTGTTCAGACCGCGTCGTACGCGCGGCTTCCCCCCTACGTCACCGCAGCTTTCCAGCGGTCCCGCATGGGGATATCTTTACGCCTGCTTACCAAGCCGGCAAAGCCGCGAAACGATCGAACCGGCCGGGCGACGCCCGCGACCGATCATTTCGTGGAACGCGCTCTTTGGGTAACGATCAAAACGAAAAAAGTCAACATGACTGACATAAATTCCGCACTCGCCCTCGCCGGCGCACCCAAGACCGCCGCCGACGCCCCCGCTCCGGCCGCGGCCGAAGCTGCACCGCTCGTGGATTTCGTCGAGCTGCTGTTCTTCGCCTATCGTGATTTCGTGGCCGACCCGGACGAGATTCTCGCGCCCATCGGCTTCGGGCGCGCGCACCATCGCGTGGTCCATTTCGTCAACCGGCATCCGGGCATGCGCGTCACGGACCTGCTCGACATCCTGCGCATCACCAAGCAGAGCCTCGGCCGGGTGCTGCGGGAACTGGTGGACGAGGGCTTCGTGGAAAGCCGGGCCGGCGCCTCCGACCGGCGCCAGCGGCTGCTGTTTCCCACCATCAAGGGCGAAGCCCTCGCGCGCCAGTTCGTGGCGCTGCAGAGCCGGCGCATCGAGGCCGCGCTCGCGGCCAGCGGAGCGGAAAGCCAGGACACGGTGCGTCGCTTTCTTCTCGCCATGATCGACCCGGAGGATCGGGTGCCCGTGGAGCGGCTGATCGAGCGGGCGGACCGCGCCGCCCGGGCGCGCCGCGCGTGAGCGCCGACTGCCTCCGATCCCGCCCCGCTGTGCGGCGACCAGAAAACGAGACCCAGATGATCCTTCGCGCTTTTCGGGAGGCCCCCCGCCATGGCTGAGGCCGCGACGTCCTCCGTCGCCCTCGCCGACGATGCCCCCCATCTGCTTGTGGTCGACGACGACAACCGCATCCGCACGCTTCTGTCGCGCTTCCTCACCGAGAACGGCTATCGCGTCAGCACCGCCGCATCCGCCGCCGAGGCGCGGGCGCGGCTGGAGGGCCTTGCCTTCGACCTTCTGGTGCTCGACGTGATGATGCCCGGCGAGAGCGGCCTCGACCTTGCCCGTGACCTCCGGCGCGGTTCGGCGGTGCCCATCCTGATGCTCACCGCCCGCTCGGACACCGCCGACCGCATCACCGGCTTAGAGGCCGGCGTGGACGACTATCTCGCCAAGCCGTTCGAGCCGCGCGAGTTGCTGCTGCGCATCGGCTCCATCCTCAAGCGCGCACTGCCGCCACCGCAGAAGGCCATCGAAAGCGTGCGCTTCGGCGAGTTCGCCTTCCACCTGGAACGGGGCGAACTGACCCGTAACGGCGAGATCGTGCGCATCACCGAGCGCGAACGCGACATGCTGCGGGCGCTTGCCGAGGCCCCTGGAGATACGGTCCCGCGCCTGGCCCTCGCCGGCGGCGGGGCGGCGAGCGAACGGGCCGTGGACGTGCAGGTGAACCGCCTGCGCCGCAAGCTGGAGCGCGATCCCGCCAATCCCGTCTATCTCCAGACCGTGCGCGGCATCGGCTATCGGCTGGTGGTGACGCCTTGAGCGTGGCGGAGAGCCCTTCGGGTGTCCGCCACTGGGCGAGGCTGGTGCTCGTCTGGCTGAGGGACACGACCAACGGCTTCGCCGCCTGGTTCAACCGGGTGACGCCCAAGGGGCTTTATCCCCGTTCGCTGCTCATCATCGTCACGCCGATGGTGATCCTGCAGTCCGTGCTCGCTTTCGTCTTCATGGAGCGCCATTACAACGTGGTGACGCGCCGCCTCTCCGCCGCCGTCAGCCAGGACATCTCGGCCGTCGTCTCGCTCTACGACCTCCTGCCCAAGACCAACGACCACATCGCGCTGCGCACCTTCGCCTCGCGCAACCTCTCGCTCAACGTGGCGGTGCTGCCGCCCACCGACCTGCCGCCGCCCGGGCCGAAGCCCTTCTTCTCGGTGCTCGATGCCGCGCTGTCCCGCGAGATCGGCCTCAGGCTGAAGCAGCCTTTCTGGCTCGACACGGTGGGGCGCTCCATGCTCATCGAGGTCCGGGTGAAGATGGACGACGCGGTGCTGCGCATCTTCGCCCCGCGCAACGCCGCCTACGCCTCCAACTCTCACATCTTCCTCTTGTGGATGGTGGGCACCTCGCTGGTGCTGCTGGCCGTCGCGATCCTGTTCCTGCGCAACCAGATCCGCCCCATCGAGAACCTCGCCGACGCCGCCGAGGCCTTCGGCAAGGGGCGTGACGTGGAGAATTTCCGGCCCCGCGGCGCCCGCGAGGTGCGGCGGGCCGCTGTCGCCTTCCTGGAGATGAAGCGGCGCATCGAGCGGCAGATCGAGCAGCGCACCACCATGCTCGCAGGCGTCTCGCACGACATGCGCACCATCCTCACCCGCTTCAAGCTCGAACTCGCCTTCCTGCCCGAGGGCGAGAGCGAGGCGCTGAAGAAGGATGTGGACGAGCTTCAGGGGATGCTGGAGGCCTACCTCGCCTTCGCCCGCGGCGACCCCGGCGAGCAGGCGGCCCTGACCGACATGGGCGAGCTGATCGAAGATTTGCGGCTCAATGCCGAGCGCGATGGCGCCACCGCCACGGCGAGCTTCATGGGCCCGCCTCTGGTGGAGGTGAAGGCCGACCAGCTCAAGCGCTGCATCGGCAACCTCGTGAACAATGCCGTGCGCCATGCCCGCGCGATCGCCGTCTCCGGCACCCGCGACGCGCGCTACCTGATCGTGACCGTGGACGACGACGGGCCGGGCATCCCCGAGGAGAAGCGCGAGGAGGTGTTCCGCCCCTTCCTGCGCCTCGACGATGCGCGCAACCAAGACGCTGGCGGCTCCGGCCTCGGCCTCTCCATCGCCCGCGATATCGCCCGCGCCCACGGCGGCGACATCCAGCTTTCCGACAGCCCCATGGGCGGTTTGAGGGCCACGGTCCGCATCCCTGTCTAGCCTATTCCTTGGGCATGCCCGAACCTTGGGCTTGCCCCTCTTCGCCGGCTGATGATCCACTGGCGACATGGACAAGCTGCCCCCGCCTCCACCCTTGCAACCCTCGGATTTCGCCCAGACCCATCCGGGCCTCGCTCTGCTACGCCTTGCGGCGCTTCTGGCAGAGGGCAGCGAGGCGGACGAGGAGACGCTCGACATGATGTTTGAGCAGATGGAGGTGGGCGCACTGGACGGCCTCGCACCCGCCGACATCTGGTCGGAAGTCTCCCGGGGGCTGATGGGTGCGCGGCCCGGCGCCATGGTCAAGGCGCTGCGGGAATGCGGGGTGCTGGAAGAGATCCTGCCCGAGGTCTCCGCCGTCTTCGGGGTTCCGCAGATCACCGACACGGCGGACGAGATCGACCTCGGCGTCCTCCTCGTCGCCGCCCTAAACGAGGCCGGCCGGCGGGGCGCGCCGCTGGAGGTGCGTTTCGCGCTGCTGATGATGCACGCCGGCAAGTCGGACTCCCCGCGCGAGCACCTGCCCGTCCACTATCGCCACATGGAACGCGCCGTCCCGCGCATCGCGGCCGCCTGCGACCGGTTTGACGTACCCGAGCGCTGCCGCGACCTGGCGCTCCTGTCCCTCCACGAATGCGAGCGGGTGCAACGCGCCTCGCCGGTCCGCGCCGGACCGCTCGCGGCCATGCTGGAGCGTACCGGCGCCTTCCGCGATCCCGAGTTGTTCGAGGCGCTGCTGCTGGTCGCCACCTGCGACTATTTCGGCCACGGCGACCGCATCGGCGAGACCCACCCCAAGGTGGAGCTGCTGCGCGCCGCCCGCGCCGCCTGCGCGGGGATCGACGACACCGGCCTCGACGCCGACGATATCGCGCTGTCCCGCGCGCAAGCCATTGCCGGAGCGTTCAAATCCGAGCGGTGGGCGAACGCGTGAGGATCAGAACAGGCGGCCGCCGTCCGGCACCTTGAGGCTGGGCGAGATCAGCACCACCGCGCCGTTCTCGTCGGGAAAGCCGAGGGTCAGCACCTGGGACATGAAGGGGCCGATCTGCCGGGGCGGGAAATTCACCACCGCCGCCACCTGCCGCCCCACCAGATCCTCCGGCGTGTAATGCACTGTAATCTGGGCGGAAGACCTCTTCACGCCGACCTCCGGACCGAAATCGATGGTCAGCTTGAAGGCAGGCTTGCGCGCCTGCGGGAAGGGTTCGGCGGCCACGATGGTGCCGACGCGGATATCCACCTTCAGGAAGTCGTCGAAGGTGATGACGGGGGAAGGTGCGCTCTCGTCGGACATGGCGGCCTGCTGCTGCGGAAGGCCTGCTTATAGGCCAACGCTGGCCTTCTCCGCGAGCCCCCAACGGATCGCCGTCAGCTTGACAGTAAAGGGGGCAGAAAATATTAACCCAGCGGTAACCATGCCCGGGCGGGGGAACGGACAAGTGACTTTCAAACCACGGATTTTTGCCGGCTTCCTCGCCCTCTCGGCCCTCGGCGCATCGCTTCCTGCCACGGCGCAGGAGACGACATACGACCGCTCCGGCCGCTGGACCATTACCGCCGTTTTCGACAACAACCAGTTCGGCTATTGCGCCGCCGACACCGACAACGGCCAGGTGCAGCTCCGCATCGGCACGGATGGAAAGTCTTGGCAGATCGGCGTGCCTTACTACGGCAACGTCTCGGGCCCCCTCGACGTCTATTACGGCTTCGGCGGTGCCGCGGAGATGGGCACCTTCCACGCCGAGGGGGACGGCTGGGCCTCCATGATGATCAACAACGACCAGCTTAACGCCTTCAGGACGTTGCCGGAATTCTCCGTGAACCTCGACCGGGGCGAGCAGACCTTCAAGCTCGCCGGTGCCATCCAGGCGCTCGACAAGACCCTGGCGTGCGCGCGCAACCGCGGCCAGAAGCCCTCCCCGCCGCCCCCTCCCCCGCAGCAGAATGTGACCAACGGCAAGAACTGCCCGCCCTTCGGCAGCGTCCGCTCGCAGAACAGCAATGAGGCGGTGAAGGTGATGTTCGTCAATGAAACGGACATCCCCCTCAATATCATGTGGATCGACTTCAACGGCGAGTGGAAGAAGTACCATACACTCAGGCCGCACTCGAATGTGGAGCAGCCGACCTATGGCACGCACCCGTGGATTGCCGTGGATTCCCGCGGCACCTGCCATGGCGGCGTGATGTATGGCAATCCGGCCTCGCGCACCGAGGGCGACAACATGTTCCAGATCTGGGACTGAGACGGCGCGCAGGCCGGCGACAGCTTCGGGGGGCAATGGCAATGTCTTGCAGGGCTTATGTTTTCGGGGCGTTGGTGGCCGCAGCGGCAGTCGCCGCGGCGGTCCCGGCGGCGGCGCAGAGCGCGGGGCGCAATTGTCCGCCCTATGGCAGCGTCCGCTCCATCAACAGCAAGGCGCCGGCGGAGGTTATCTTCCTGAATTTCACGAAGATTCCGCTGACCATCATGTGGATCGACTTCGACGGGCAGTGGCGCAAGTACCACACGCTTGCCCCCAATGCCGCCGCCACCCAGCGCACCTTCGGCACCCACCCCTGGATCGCGGTGGACGACAGGGGCAATTGCCACGGGCGGGTGATGTATCCCAACCCCAATTCGCGCGACGGCGGCGACAACCGGTTCGAGATCTACGACTGATTTTGCTGAACCTACAAAGAGTTGCGCCTCCGGCCGGGCGGCTGACCGGAGGCGCGGTGCTCAGCTCCGGGGTGTGATCGGAGCCTTGCTGGTGCGGCCCCACGCCACGAAAAGTGCGAGGGCGAGCAGGACCAGATTCATCGGCAGCACCTGGGCCTCGCCGCGGGTGACATGGAGCACCATGGCGGCCGCCTGGATGGTGGCGAAGCCCGCTGCGGCGAGCGGCGTCAGGCCCGGCTGGATGCGCGTAAGTGCCGGAAAGATAATGCCAATCGCGCCGGCCAGCTCGGCAAGCCCGACGAAGCGCACGAGCCAGATCGGGGCATCGGCGGCCCAGGTCGCGCCCATCTGGGCGAGGGCCGGCGGCGCCATGAAAGCGTGCATGCCGCCGGCCATGGCGAACATGAGGGCGAGGAGGATCTGGGCGGCCCACAGAGCGAGGGTCCAGCCTCGATTCGGGGCGATGCCGGTGGCGATGTCGGTGGGTGCCATGGGGTGTTTCACCGGGGGTATCGGCGTCGTTCGGAAACGGTTCGCCTGACTGTCAGATGCCTCGACGCTAGCGCTTTCCCATGAGGCAATCATGCCGCCATAATTTGACGCTCGATTTCCTGATAGCGAATGATGATGGACGCGCTCGCCAGCCTCCGCATCTTCGTCGCCGTCGCCGAGCTGAAGAGCTTCGCCGCCGCCGCCGCGCGCCTGCGGCTCTCCCCGGCCATGACCACCAAGCATGTCCAGCATCTGGAGGCGCGGGTGGGGGCGCGGCTGTTCCAGCGCACCAGCCGGAAGGTCAGCCTCACTGAGGCGGGGGCGCTCTATCTCGCCGAGGTGCGCCCCCTGCTGGAGGGGCTGGACGAGGCGGAGGCGCGCATCGGGGCGGCGACGGTGGAGCCTCGGGGCACGCTCCGCATGAGCCTGCCGGTGTGGATGGCGCATCCGCGCTTCGTCCGCCTCTTCGCCGCCTACCGGGCGCGCTACCCGCAGGTGCGGCTCGACCTGCATCTGGACGGGCGGGCGGTGAACCTGGTGGAGGAGGGCTTCGACCTCGCCCTGCGCATCACCCGGACGCTGGACGAGGGTGTGATCGCCCGTGCGCTCGCCCCCATCTCCTTCGTGCTGGTGGCCGCCCCGGCCCTTCTCGCCCGCACCGGACGGCCGGAGCGCCTCGCCGATCTCGACGGCCTGCCCTTCCTCGCCTACGCGCCTTTGATGGCGAGCGGACGCATCGCGCTGCCGGGGACGGGCGAGGAGATCCGCTTCGATCCGGTGGTGCTGAGCGGCAACGAGACTTTGCTGCTGATGGCGGCGCGGGAAGGCATGGGCTTTGCCTTCATGCCCCGCGCCATCGTGGAGGACGACCTCGCCGCCGGCACGCTGGACCACATCCTGCCCGCCGCCCTCACCCCCTCCGTCCCCCTCTACGCCATCTACCCCAACCGCACCCACCTGCCCGCCAAGGTGCGGACGTTCCTGGATTTTCTGGTGGAGGCGGGGTGGTGAGGGGGGAGGGCAACGGCGCCTACCGGGAGGCCTTTCGCCTCTGCCCCTGCCGTCATGCCCGGCCTCGTGCCGGGCATCCACGTCGGGCCGACCGCGCACCTTCTGGAACAGCGTCCCCAGCCGCACCACGTGGATGGCCGGGACAAGCCCGGCCTGCCGCCCGCGTTCATCGTTCTTACAGTGAGCGGCAAGACCTCCCGAAGGTAATGATGCGCATTACCTCGACGGGGCAAGTCACCATCCCGACCGACACGGGTGCGGAAGGAAAGCCGTAGAACATGTCTCGTGCGCCAAATGCGCGGTCTCGACGATGTAGCCCCTTTCACCAACGCCATCATGGCACTGACGCCGAAAAGAGTGATGGGGACGGCCTTAAAAATACGCGTTCGAGCCTATATATAAATAAATGTATTTTATCTATTCCATTTTATCTTTTTAAAATCTTGCACTCGGGCAGTAATCTGATTTTTGCAATGCGGACACATTGTCCTCAAACCACCTGCCCCAGCCAACTCTGTGTCAGGTTTAGAATTTTCAGGAATCTCGCAAAGCGGAATTACCTCTCCGCAGGACTCGCAAGATGAAATGATATAGTACATTCCATTTTTTGGCTGTATTGACGAAACTCTATAAAATTCATCAAATTTCAATTGAATAGCAGGAACCCGACCACATAGATCAGCTATCGCCATTTCTATAGATGCTAGATTTTGCTCCTCCTGACTAACACTGCAGGAATCCGGATCGATACCCCGGGCTATCAGTGCTTTTCTCGCGTGGATTTTTTCAATCCCAATTCCCAGGAATTGCCTCCCAACCGCAAGACCATCAAGAGAACCAGCACGACCTAAATCGAAACCTAATAGCGTCGACCTAACCCGCTCCGAATCACTATCATCAGGAATTAGTGTAGGCTGCAGCTCAACTCCAGCAAGATCACCATAAGCAACCTGCGCGTACCCACCCACATCCGGGACAGAACCACCCTCGATAATCAAATTAAATACATCCATAGGCGTGACCTTGCGGCCACTGCCTATCAATAATCTGCTTAGCTCAATAAAAGCCGAACGACCGCTACCTATTGCAACGGCCGAGCCCATCACAGCATCAAATGAACTGACGTCCATTCTGAAACCTATATCGTCATGAATAGGCTGAATAATATAAATTTGAAATTCATTACTTCTGATGCACCAGCCAAAAATCAGCATATAAACGTAGCTAAAATCGCTATTCAATCTAGAATTTACATCTTTTGTTATATGTTCTGACACTTTTGCATAGTATTTTGCAATTTCTTCTATACATGGCAATCTTGGCTTATCATTTTCTGAATTCAATATCTGCGTACACGTCGATGCGATCAAGTGCGTATTGTTTGCTATCAACGTCGATCCAGCAAATGCACAGCCGACGCTGTGAGTCAGGTGCACTGCATTCCCACTTGGATCTAATCCAGTCACTTTAATGGGGACGATAAATATCTTTGCCCCACTATCCATAATAGTTAGGCCGCCAGGCTGGGATATTCTTGTATCTGCGACGCAGATAATGCGAGAGCTATCTCGCCAACAAACGACCAAAGTCATCCCTTCGCCCCGCGCTCCACCCGCAGCCGAACGTCAGCAGTTCTCGAATTTCCAACCAAGTAGAGCTAAAGCGTCAACAGCTATTTTGAAAAGCCCCCCGCTATGCCCCCCCTCACCCCTCAAACCGCTCCACAAACTCCGCCACCCGTCGATCCACCCGCACATCCCGCCCGGTAATCGCCCGCACCAGCGAGAGCCCCTCCAGCGTCCGCGCGCGGGAGAGCGCCACATAGGCCTGCCCGGGCGCGAAGGCGCCGTCGGCGAAGTCGATGCGGACGTCGGTGAGGGTGAGGCCTTGCGCCTTGTGCATGGTGAGGGCCCAGGCGGGGGCGAGGGGGAGCTGGGTGTAGGTGCCCACCACCTGCGCCTCCAGCCGGCCGCCGGGCTCGTCCCAGCCGTAGCGGATGCGTTCCCAGGTGAAGGCCTCGATCTCCACGCTCGGGCCGGCATCGAGCTTCACCAGCGCCGAATGGGGGCCAAGGCCGGTCACCGTGCCCACCGAGCCGTTGACCCAGCGCCGGGCGGGATCGTTGCGCAGCGCCATCACGCGGGCGCCGCGCTTCAGCACCAGCTTCTCCGCCACCGGCAGGCGGTCGCCCTCCAGCCCGAACTCGCCCTTGAGCAGGCCGGAGAATTCGCGCCCCTCGTCGGAGAGGGAGGCGAGGCCGCGCGCATTGTAGGCATCGGCGCGGGCGTTGGTGGGGGTGAGGAGCACGGGCAGCGCGCCCTCGCGGTGGGGGCGCACGCAGGCCTCGTTCAGCGCCTCCGCCGCCTCGCGGGCGCCCCGGCCCCGGCGCAGGGCGTCGAGCATGGCGATGAAGGCGCGGTCGGTCTGGCGGTGGACGAAGGTGAAGGGCACGCCCGTCACCTCCCGCCCGTCCAGCGCCTTGGCATGGAAGGCGAACGGCCCCTCGTAGCCCATGCGGCCGAGCATCTCCTGCTCGGCATAGGGCACCACGGGGGGAAGCTGGAGGAAATCGCCCACCAGCACCATCTGCACGCCGCCGAAGGGCTCCGAATTGTCGCGGGCGATGCGGAGCGAGATGTCCACCGCGTCGAGCAGGTCCGCCCGCACCATGGAGATCTCGTCGATCACCACCCGGTCGAGCTTCTTGAGCAGGCGCCGCACCTGGGCGCGGGGCTTCACCTCGTCCGGGTTCTGAAGCCGGGGCGGAATGCCGAAGAAGGAATGGATGGTCTGCCCGCCCGCCTGCAGCGCCGCGACGCCGGTGGGCGCGAGCACCACCTGCCGGCCGCGTGGGGCCTTGCGCAGTTCGTGCAGGAAGGTGGTCTTGCCCGTGCCCGCGCCGCCCAGCACCATGATGAGCGGCGCCTTCGCCTCGATGGCGGCGAGCGCCCGCCCGGCGGCATCCGCGCCGGGGGTGTCGGCTGGTACGGGCAGATCGCTCACGAGGTGCGGTCGCTCACGAGATCAGGCCCGCCTCGCGGGCGAGGTCGATGAGGGGGCGCTGGGGCCGCGCGCCCATCTGGCCGATGATCTCCCCCGCCGCCAGCGCGCCGAGGCGCAGCGAGGTGGCCGGGTCGAGGCCGCGGGTATAGCCGGTGAGGAAGCCGGCGGCGAAGAGGTCGCCTGCGCCGGTGGTGTCCAGCACCCGCTCCACCGGATGGGCCGGCACGCTCACCACCGCCTCGCGGGTGACGAAGGAGGCGCCCTTCTCCGAGCGCGTCACCACCGCCTCCTTCGCATCCTTGCGCAGGGCGACGAGGGCGGCGTCGAAATCGGCGGTCTCGTAGAGCGACTTCAGCTCGCCCTCGTTGCAGAACACGAGGTCCACGGTGCCGGAGATGATGAGGGTCTTGAACTCCGCCCGGTAGCGGTCCACGCAGAAGGTATCGGAGAGGGAGAGCGCCACCTTGCGGCCGGCATCATGGGCGATGCGGGCGGCGTGCAGGAAGGCGCCCTTCGCCTCCGGCGGGTCCCACAGATAGCCTTCGAGATAGGTGACGGCCGCGCTCTCCACCATGGCCGGGTCGATGTCGGTGGCCTTAAGGTGCTGCGCGGCGCCGAGATAGGTGTTCATGGTGCGCTCGCCATCCGGCGTCACCAGGATGAGGCAGCGCGCGGTGGCCGGGCCGTCGGCGGCGGCCGGGGTGCCATAGGCGACGCCGGCGGCGCGGATGTCGTGGCCGAACACGGTGCCGAGCCCGTCGTCCCTCACCTTGCCGATGAAGCCGGCCTTGCCGCCCAGCGAGGCGACGCCCGCCGCGGTGTTCGCCGCCGAGCCGCCGGACGCCTCGGTGCCCGGCCCCATGGCGGCGTAGACGGCTTCCGCCCGCGCCTCGTCGATGAGGGCCATGCCGCCCTTGGCCATGCCGTTCTGCGCGAGGAAATCCTCCTCGGCGCGGGAGAGGACATCGACGATGGCGTTGCCGATGGCGAGGACGTCGAGGGGAGCTGTCACGGCAAATTCTCCGACGGGAGGTCTCCGGAAGATTCGGCGAGGGGTAGCACCCGACCCAGTGCGGTGCAATCGCCGCGCCCGGCGCCGTCGCCTACCCCTTAACCTTTTCGCAAGGAATGCCGCCGCCGCCGCCCGGCGCGGCGGCTTCGCACTTGCAACGCGGGCGGCGTTCTGAACAATTCCACCTGTTTGCTCACAGAAGGAGCCTGCCCGCAGCAGGGGCGGGAGCGCACGTTGCGAAGCGTCACGAGACGTGATGCGGCGCGGCGGCGCCCCGGTGCTAAAGGCAGGCTCGACGACGTACCGCTGGGGCACGGTGCGGCGGGATAAACGGCGACGAGAGGGACCATGTCGCGCAGGTATTTCGGAACGGACGGCGTGCGCGGGCGCGCCAATGCCTCGCTCACGGCGGATCTGGCGCTGCGGGTGGGCATGGCGGCGGGGCTGGTGTTCCAGCGCGGCGACTATCGCCACCGGGTGGTCATCGGCAAGGACACGCGGCTGTCCGGCTACATGATCGAGAACGCGCTGGTGGCCGGCTTCACCTCGGTGGGCATGGACGTGCTGCTGCTCGGCCCCATGCCGACGCCGGCGGTGGGCATGCTCACGCGCTCCATGCGCGCCGACCTCGGCGTGATGATCTCCGCCTCGCACAATCCGTTCGACGACAACGGCATCAAGCTATTCGGCCCGGACGGCTTCAAGCTTTCCGACGAGGTGGAGCGCGAGATCGAGGAGCTGATCGACGAGGACCTTGCCAAGCGCCTCGCCAAGCCCGCCGAGATCGGCCGTGCCCGGCGGCTGGAGGGCGTGCACGCCCGCTACATCGAATATGCCAAGCGCACTCTGCCGCGGAACCAGTCGTTCGAGGGCATCCGCGTGGTGGTGGACTGCGCCCACGGCGCCGGCTACCGCGTGGCCCCGGAGGCCCTGTGGGAGCTGGGCGCGGAGGTGATCTCCATCGGCGTCGAGCCGGACGGCATGAACATCAACCGGGACGTGGGCTCCACCTCCCCCGCCGCCCTCGCCGCCAAGGTGCGCGAAGTGCGCGCGGACATCGGCATCGCCCTCGACGGTGACGCCGACCGGGTGATGATCGTGGACGAGAAGGGCCACACGGTGGACGGCGACCAGCTCATGGCCGTGATCGCCGAGAGCTTCAAGGAGGACGGCCGGCTCGCCCGCGACGGGCTGGTGGCCACCGTCATGTCCAACCTCGGGCTGGAGCGGCACCTCGCCGGCGAGGGCATCACCCTGGCCCGCACCGGGGTGGGCGACCGCTACGTGCTGGAGCGCATGCGCGCCGATGGCTACAACGTGGGCGGCGAGCAGTCCGGCCACATCATCCTGTCCGACTATTCCACCACGGGCGACGGCCTCGTCGCGGCGCTGCAGGTGCTGGCGGTGGTGGCGCGGCAGGAGAAGCCCGTCTCCGAGGTCTGCCACCGGTTCGATCCGCTGCCGCAGATCCTCAAGAACGTGCGCTACCGCGACGGTGCGCCGCTCGAAAACGAGAAGGTGAAGGTCGCCATCGCCGATGCCGAGCGCCGCCTCTCCAACCACGGCCGCCTGCTCATCCGCCCCTCGGGCACCGAGCCGGTCATCCGGGTGATGGGCGAGGGCGACGACCGCGACCTGGTGGAGACCGTCGTGGACGAGGTGATCGACGCCCTCCAGCGCGCCGCCGCCTGAACGTTGAAGGGCGCCGCGGCGCCCTTCTCCCTGGCAACCCTTGTCATTTAAGCCCCCCGCCCTCCGGCTTCACCGGAGGGCGAAGGCGGCGCCCCTCAGGCGCCGGGCTGGCGCACCACGCGCAGGTAGGGCTTCACGGTCTTCCAGCCGTCCGGGAACTTCTCCTTGGCGGCGTCGTCCGAGAGCGAGGGGACGATGATGACATCGTCGCCCTGCTTCCAGTCCACCGGGGTGGCCACCGAGTGCTTGGCGGTGAGCTGGAGACTGTCCACCACGCGCAGGATTTCCGCAAAGTTGCGGCCGGTGGAGGCCGGGTAGGTGAGCGACAGCTTCAGCTTCTTGTCCGGGCCGATGATGAACACCGAGCGGACGGTGAGCGTGTCGTTCGCATTGGGGTGGATGAGGTCGTAGAGGTCGGAGACCTTGCGGTCGGAATCCGCGATCAGCGGGAAGTTCAGGGTGGCGCCGGTGGCGTCCTTGATGTCGCCCACCCAGGCCGGATGATTGTCGATGGCATCCACCGACAGGCCGAGCAGCTTGACGCCGCGCTTGTCGAATTCCGGCTTCAGGTGGGACGCCTGGCCCAGCTCCGTGGTGCAGACCGGGGTGAAGTTCTTGGGGTGGGAAAACAGGATGCCCCAGCTGTCGCCGAGCCATTCATGAAACTTGATGGGGCCTTCGGTGGTCACGGCCTCGAAATCCGGAACCACATCGCCCAGTCGCAGCGTCGCCATGGTGATCTCCAATAAACATCGAAAAACTGTATATATTTAGATTATACTACAAGTTCGATGCATTTAAAGCGGATTCACGCCCCGTTCGGGCGGACGGTCCGTATCCGCGTGGACCGCGCCGTTCATCACACGTCAGCCTTTGTATGCTCTCGTCGGAGCTTGGCCGGACGAAGCCGATACGCGCCGCGACCAGCGGTCCAAGACGGAGGAAGCATCCATGAAACGCATCCTGGCGGCGGCCCTCGCAGCCGTCCTTCCCCTCCAGAATGCCGGGCCCGCGATGGCCTGCACGGCAGTGAACGTGGTCGCGGCAGACAAGACCGTGATCGCCGGGCGCACCATGGAATGGGCGTTCGACATGAAGTGGACGCTCAAGAGCATCCCCAAGGGCACCACACTCACCTTGACCGCCCCGGCGGACCTCGGCCTGCCCGAGAAGAAGGTGGCGACGCTCTATTCCGCCGTGGGCATCAGCGCCGAGGTCATTCCCGGCGGCGCCATCATCGAGGGCCAGAACGCGGCCGGCCTCGGCATGAGCGGCAATTTCCTGCCCGGCTTCACCACCTACCAGACGGTGACCAAGGCGGACACGTCCTACGTCTCCATCCTCGGCTTCGGCGCCTGGGCGCTCGGCATGCACGGCACCGTGGCCGAGGTGCGCGCCGCGCTGGAAAAGACCAAGGTCTGGGCCGACGCCTCGCTGCCGAGCGGGCCGACCCCGCCCACCATCCACATGGTCTTCACCGATCGCTCGGGCGCCAGCATCGTCGTGGAATATGTGGGCGGCGAGGTGCAGATCCACGACAATGTGGCGAGCGTGCTCACCAACGCGCCGACCTACGGCTGGCACCTCCTGAACCTGCGCAACTACCTCAATGTGTCCACCATGGGCGTCACCGCGCGCCAGTTCGGCACCGCCAACGTCACGGCCATCGGCCAGGGCGGCGGCGCCACCGGACTGCCGGGCGACTTCACGCCGCCCTCGCGCTTCGTGCGGGCGGCGTTCATGCGCCATTACATGGCCCAGCCGAAGGATGCCGGCGACGCCACCGCCGCCATGGGCCACATCCTCAATACCGTGGACATCCCGCTCGGCGTCGCCCAAAGCAAGGAGGGCGATGCGGTGGTCTCGGACTACACCCAGTGGGTGGCCATCAAGGACCTCACCCACAACAGGCTGATGATCGCCGACTACGCGCACCGGGCGACGTTCCTGACCCTCGATCTCGACGCCATCTTCGCGCAGGACAAGCCCAGCGAGCGGTTGGTCACCGACCTGCCGTTCCCGGCGGCGGTGGACGGGACGGCGGCGCTGAGGAACTGAGACGGCGGGAGGTGCGCGCCCCATCACGGAGGGCGCGCGCCAGCCCTCACACCATGGCGCTGCGCGCCACTTGCTCACCCACCTCGAACACCCGCTTGTAGCGCTCGATTTCGCTGGCGGGGCCCATGGCCTTGGTGGGGTTGTCGGAGAGCTTCACGGCCGGGTGGCCGTTGGCGGCGATCACCTTGCAGACGATGGAGATGGGATCGAGCGCGCCGTGGGGCGCCAGGCCCCGGAAATCGTTGGTGAGCAGCGTGCCCCAGCCGAAACCGAGGCGGATGCGGCCGGTGAAGGTGTGGTGGATGCGCGCCACCTCCTCCGCGTCGAGGGCGTCGGAGAAGATGGCGAGCTTCTCCCGCGGGTCCTGCCCGCGGGACTTCCACCAGGCGATGGCCTCCTCGCCGCCGGCGATGGGGTCCTTGCTGTCGATGCGGATGCCGGTCCAGTGCGTCACCCAGTCCGGCGCGCGTTCCAGAAAGCCGGTGGTGCCGTAGGTGTCCGGCAGGATGACGCGCAAATTGCCGTCATAGTCGTCCTGCCAGTCGGCGAGCACCTGGTAGGGCGCCCAGCGCAGTTCGTCCTCGTTGCGGGCGAGCGCCGCATAGACCATGGGCAGTTCGTGGGCGTTGGTGCCGGTGGCCTCCACCTCGTGGCGCAGGGCGATGAGGCAGTTGGAGGTGCCGAGGAAGCCGTCGCCCAGGCCCTCCATGAGCGCCTGCACGCACCAGTCCTGCCACAGATAGCCGTGGCGGCGGCGGGTGCCGAAATCGGCGATGTTGATGCGGCCGAGGGATTTCAGGAACTGCACCTTCTCCCACACCCGCGCCATGGCCCGGGCATAGAGGATCTGCAGCTCGAACTTGCCCATGCCCTTCAGCACCGCGCGCGAGCGCAGTTCGTTGATGATGGAGAGGGCGGGGATCTCCCACATGGTGGTTTCCACCCACGGTCCCTCGAAGGTCAGCTCATACTGGCCGTCCACCTTCTCCAGATGATAGGCGGGGAAGCGGAAGCCCTCCAGCCAGGCCACATAGTCCGGCGAGAACATCTGACGCTTGCCGTAGAACATGTTGCCGCGCAGCCAGGTGCTCTCGCCGCGGGTGAGCGAGAGCGAGCGCACATGGTCGAGCTGTTCGCGCAGGGCGCCGATGTCGATGATGTCGGCGAGCCGCACCGAGGTGGAGCGGTTGTGGATGCCGAAGGTGACGCGGGTCGCCCGGTGCCGGTTGAAGATCGTCTGCCCCATCAGCAGCTTGTAGAAGTCCGTGTCGAGCACGGACCGCACGATGGGGTCGATCTTCCAGGTGTGGTTGTAGACGCGCGTGGCGATGTCGGTCATGGGCGCCGAGCCAACTCGTTCGGGTGAAAGGCGTTCGGGTTCGGTCGGGCGGAGCAGCGGGCGGACAACCGCACGGGGCCCCGACGGGGCGGGACGGTATCTATAGCACGCCGCGCGCGATCGTCGCGGCCCTCTGCGATCTTCTCGCAACAACCGGCGCCTCAGCCACAGCCCCCTCAGCGGCAGCCCTTTCGGGCTTCCCAGGCCTGCACCTCGTTCACATAGCGCTGCTGGTCCGGCGTCAATTTGCCGAACGGCGCGTAGCAGCGGGCACCGAAGGTGGCGATGGCGTCCTTGGTCTTGAAGCAATAGCCCTGCTCGGCATAGACGGCGTTGCGCTGGTACCACAGCGCCTTGCAGGACAGTTCGCTCAGCGCCTGCGCGCTGGCGCCTGACACGAAAACCGTTGCCGCAACGGCCCCGAGGACCACAGCCGCGAGCCCCCTCCCCTTCCCTTTTGCCATCCCCGCCTCCCCCTTTGCCGCACCCTGTCACCGCCCGAGGCGGCCAGCGGGTGCGCCCCGCAGCATTATTGCTCAGATGGCACGAATGTCATTCCGTTTCTTCCCATAGAAGCGAAAACGGCGCGGGCGTATCCAATACGAAAGTCCAAAGCCGTGACGATCCGACCCGGATCGCGGCCCGCCAGGACGAAGCAACAATACAAGGGAGGACTGCCATGGCCCGCATGCGCGCCGTCGACGCCGCCGTCCGTGTTCTCGAGAAGGAAGGCATCTCCTGCGCCTTCGGTGTTCCGGGCGCGGCCATCAATCCCCTCTATTCCGCCATGAAGGCGCGCGGCTCCATCCGCCACGTGCTGGCGCGCCATGTCGAGGGCGCCTCCCACATGGCCGAGGGCTACACCCGCGCGGTGGCCGGCAATATCGGCGTGTGCATCGGCACCTCCGGCCCCGCCGGCACGGACATGATCACCGGCCTCTACTCGGCCTCGGCGGATTCGATCCCGATCCTGTGCATCACCGGCCAGGCGCCGCGCGCCCGCCTCTACAAGGAAGACTTCCAGGCGGTGGACATCGAATCCATCGCCAAGCCCGTCACCAAGTGGGCGGTGACCGTGCGCGAGCCGGCGCTGGTCCCCATGGTGTTCCAGCAGGCGTTCCACGTCATGCGCTCCGGCCGCCCCGGCCCGGTGCTCATCGACCTGCCCATCGACGTGCAGATGGCGGAGATCGAGTTCGACGAGGAGACCTACGCGCCGCTCCCGGTCTACAAGCCGTCCGCCACCCGGGCGCAGATCGACAAGGCGATGGGGATGATCCTCGACGCCAACAAGCCGCTCATCGTCGCCGGCGGCGGCATCATCAATGCCGATGCCTCCGACCTGCTGGTGGAGTTCGCCGAGCTGACCGGCATCCCGGTCATCCCGACCCTCATGGGCTGGGGCACCATTCCCGACGACCATCCGCTGATGGCCGGCATGTGCGGCCTCCAGACCTCGCACCGCTACGGCAATGCGAACATGCTGGCGTCCGACTTCGTGGTCGGCATCGGCAACCGCTGGGCCAACCGCCACACCGGCTCGGTGGAGGTCTACACCCAGGGCCGCAAGTTCATCCACGTGGACATCGAGCCCACCCAGATCGGCCGCGTGTTCGGCCCCGACTTCGGCATCGTCTCCGACGCGAAGGCGGCGCTGGAGCTGTTCGTGACCGCCGCCAAGGAGCTGAAGGCCGCCGGCAAGCTGCCGGACTGGACCGCCTGGGCCGACGAATGCCTCGGCCGCAAGCAGACCATGCTGCGCAAGAGCCATTTCGACGCCGTGCCGCTGAAGCCCCAGCGGGTCTACGAGGAGATGAACGAGGCGCTGGGCCGCGACGTCACCTACGTCTCCACCATCGGCCTCTCGCAGATCGCCGGCGCGCAGTTCCTGCACGTCTACCATCCGCGCCACTGGATCAATTGCGGCCAGGCCGGCCCCCTCGGCTGGACCCTCCCGGCGGCCCTCGGCGTGCGCGCCGCGCGGCCCGACGCGAAGATCGTCGCGCTCTCGGGCGACTACGACTTCCAGTTCCTCATTGAGGAGCTGGCGGTGGGCGCACAGCACAAGCTGCCCTACCTGCACGTGGTGGTGAACAACTCCTACCTCGGCCTGATCCGTCAGGCGCAGCGCGGCTTCAACATGGACTTCGAGGTCAGCCTCTCCTTCGACAACATCAATTCGGAGGAGATCGGGGCCTACGGCGTGGACCATGTGGCGGTGGCCGAGGGCCTCGGCTGCAAGGCCATCCGCGTGCGCACCCCGAACGAGTTCAAGGATGCCTTCGCCAACGCCCAGAAGCTCATGGACGAGCATCAGGTGCCGGTGGTGCTGGAATTCATCCTGGAGCGCGTGACCAACATCGCCATGGGCGTGGAGATCAACGCGGTGAACGAGTTCGAGGAAGTCCTCGACATCCCGCTCAGCGAGGTGCGTTCCCTGGAGCCGGCCGAGTAAGGCCGGCGCACAAACACTCTTATCGATTTAAAAAAGCCTGGATGCCCCGGCCGCGCCGGGGCATGACAGTGCGCCACAACGGCTCAGCCCGCGGAGAGACGCATGCCCAAGTTCGCCGCCAATCTCACCATGCTGTGGAACGAGATCGATTTCCTCGACCGCTTCGAGAAGGCGGCCAATGCCGGCTTCACGGGCGTCGAATATCTCTTCCCCTACCCCTATGAGAAGGACGCGCTGGCCGAGAAGCTGGCGAAGTACAGCCTCACCCAGGCGCTGCACAATTTGCCGGCCGGCGACTGGGCGGCGGGCGAGCGCGGCATCGCCTGCATCCCCGGCCGCGAGGGCGAGTTCCAGGACAGCGTCGGCAAGGGCATCGAGTATGCGAAGGCCCTGAACACCAAGGCCATCAACTGCCTCGCCGGCCTCACCCCCAAGGACGTGCCGGCGGAGAAGGTCCACGAGACCCTGATCAAGAACCTGAAGTTCGCCGCGGCGGAGCTGAAGAAGGCGGGCATCCCGTTCGTTGTCGAGGCCATCAACACCCGCGACATTCCCGGCTTCCACCTCCACAACACCAAGCAGACGCTGGCGGTACTGGATGAGGTCGGCGCGGACGACATCTTCTTCCAGTACGACATCTACCACATGCAGATCATGGAAGGGGATCTCACCCCCACGATCCGCAACAACATCGCCCGCATCAAGCACATCCAGCTCGCGGACAATCCCGGCCGCGGCGAGCCGGGCACGGGCGAGATCAACTATCCCTTCCTGTTCAAGGCCATCGACGACACCGGCTACGACGGCTGGATCGGCTGCGAATACAAGCCGAAGACCACCACCGACGAAGGCATCGGCTGGTTCGCCCCCTACAAGGGCTGAGCGGTTGTACCCCTCTCCCCTTGCGGGAGAGGGTGGACCGCGGCATCGCCGCGGGACGGGTGAGGGGTCCGGCGCCGCCCCCTCACCCCCAACCCCTCTCCCGCGAGGGGAGAGGGGAGCGGCCCCGCGAGACACAAAAGCACTCTTCAGGAGAAACGCACATGAACGTGGGATTCATCGGCCTCGGCATCATGGGCGGCCCCATGGCCGGCCACCTCATCGACGCCGGGCACACGCTGTTCGTCTATGACGTGGTGAAGGTGCCCGAGGCGCTGACCGCCAAGGGCGCGACCGCCTGCGCCTCCTCCGCCGAGGTGGCGAAGAACGCCGACATCATCATCACCATGGTGCCGGATACCCCGCACGTGGAAGAGGCGCTGTTCGGCAAGGGCGGCGTCGCCGAAGGCCTGTCGGCCGGCAAGACCGTGGTGGACATGAGCTCCATCTCGCCCGTCGCCACCAAGGGCTTCGCCCAGAAGATCAACGCGCTCGGCTGCGACTATCTCGATGCCCCGGTCTCCGGCGGCGAGGTGGGCGCCAAGGCCGCCTCCCTCACCATCATGGTGGGCGGGCCGGACGGCGCGTTCGAGAAGGTGAAGCCGCTGTTCGAGAAGATGGGCAAGAACATCACCCTCGTCGGCGGCAACGGTGACGGCCAGACCACCAAGGTGGCCAACCAGATCATCGTCGCGCTGACCATCGAGGCGGTGGGCGAGGCCCTGCTGTTCGCCTCCAAGGCGGGCGCCAACCCGGCCAAGGTGCGCGAGGCGCTGATGGGCGGCTTCGCGTCGTCCAAGATCCTCGAGATCCACGGCGACCGCATGGTGAAGCGCACCTTCGATCCGGGCTTCCGCATCGAGCTGCACCAGAAGGACCTGAACCTCGCGCTGCAGAGCGCGAAGATGCTGGGCGTGAGCCTGCCCAACACCGCCACCTGCCAGGAGCTGTTCAACGCCTGCGCCGCCCATGGCGGCTCCAAGTGGGACCACTCCGCCATGGTGAAGGCCCTCGAGCTGATGGCCAACCACACCGTGGCCCCGGACGCCTGAGGGCGTCCACAACACACAGAGCCACGACAGCCTTGGCGACGCGCGGCACGTTCCCTGCCCTGCGTCGCCGGCACCCCGGACGGGTCCGCGCGGCCCCTTCGGAAGAGGCGCGCCGACAGCGTTCCCGGCGCGCCTCCGCCACTTCACCTTGCGCCCCCCACCTCCGGCGCCGAACGGGGGGCGACGCGCAGCCAGACCTGCCTGCAACGGTCAGCTTTGCTGCCGTTTATGCGACTTTATGCGTACATCAAAGGCGCGCATGATGCCGCCTAAAACGCATTGAACCGAGCGCGAACGCGCCAGCCGGAGGACGACTCATGCCCAACAAGCGCCACCCCATCCTCAAGCGCCAACGCGCCACCAAGATCGTCGCCACGGTCGGCCCGGCCTCCAACAGCGAGGAGAAGCTGAAGGCGCTGTTCCTCGCCGGCGTGGACGTGTTCCGGCTCAACTTCTCCCACGGCACCCAGGCCGATCACGGCGAGGTGCTGGCCCGCATCCGGCGGCTGGAGAAGGAGATGAACCGGCCCATCGGCGTCATCGCCGACATGCAGGGCCCCAAGCTCCGCATCGGCCGCTTCAAGGACGGCTCCATCGCGCTCAAGGCCGGCGACGTGCTCCACTTCGACGCCGACGTGGACCGCCCCGGCGACGAGACGCGCGTGCCGATTCCCCATCCGGACATCCTCGAAGCCCTCACCGTCGGCTCCACCGTGCTGTGCGACGACGGCAAGGTGCGCCTGAAGGTGGTGAAGAAGGGAGCCGGCTTCCTCGAGGCCCAGGTGGTGGCGGGCACAAAGCTCTCCAACAACAAGGGCTTCAACATCCCGGACGTGGTGCTGCCGCTCTCCCCGCTCACGGAGAAGGATCGCCACGACCTCGAATTCGCCTGCGAGGCGGGGGTCGAGTGGATCGCCCTCTCCTTCGTGCAGCGGCCGGAGGACATCCACGAGGCGCGCGGCCTCATCAAGGACCGCGCCGCCATCATGCTGAAGATGGAGAAGCCCGCCGCGGTGGAGCATCTCACCGAGCTGGTGGAGCTGTCCGACGCCATCATGGTCGCACGCGGCGACCTCGGCGTGGAAATGTCGCTGGCCGAGGTGCCGGCGCTGCAGAAGCGCATGATCGCGGAATCCCGCAAGTACGGCCGCCCGGTGATCGTGGCGACGCAGATGCTGGAATCCATGATCACCGCCCCCGTGCCCACCCGCGCCGAGGTGTCGGACGTGGCCACCGCCGTCTATGAGGGCGCGGACTGCGTGATGCTCTCCGCCGAGACCGCCGCCGGCCAGTTCCCGGTGGAGGCGGTGACCTTCATGGATGACATCATCCGCCATGTGGAGTGCGATCCCGGCTACCGGCAGGTGCTCGACGCCACCCAGTCGGAATGGGGCAAGACCATCGGCGACGCCGTGACCAAGGCCACCTACCAGGCAGCCATGGCGGTGGATGCCTCGGCCTTCGTGGCCTTCACGCTGTCGGGCACCACCGGCCTGCGCGCCGCGCGCGAGCGGCCCGCCATCCCGATCCTCGGCCTCACGCCGAAGGTCGAGACCGCCCGGCGCCTTGCGCTCTCCTACGCCGTGCACGCCGTCCACATGAAGGAGGACATCCACTCCTTCGGCGAGATGGTGGACACCGCCGTGCGCACCGCCGTGGAGCACACCCTTGGCAAGCCGGGCGACCGCCTCGCCATCACCGCCGGCGTGCCGTTCGCCAAGCCCGGCACCACCAACATCATGCGCATCACCACCATCGGTGCCACCAACCCGCCCTCCCGCGACGACCTCGACACCGGGGCGGCGAAAGGGGCCAAGGGCAAGGTACACGCCTGAAACGCGCATGCCTCAAGGGGATGCGCGCCTGACGCGCGCATCCCGCCGCAGCGAAACTTGAGCCTGACCTTAAGCGGCGCACCGTAATGTGCTGCGTGTTGACGCATGCGGCACCATGAAATCGTTTTCGACGATGCCCGAGGGCTTTAGGCGCCGCTTGTGGGCTGGACGAGGGGCGCCCCCTTCGGTCTATGGTGTGGCCATTCACAGCCCAGCCGGCCGCATTATGCCCGTCGAGATCGAGCGCAAGTTCCTCGTGACCTCCAACGCATGGAGAGCGGGCGCGCGCGCCACCCCCATCCGGCAGGGCTACCTGTCGCAGGAGGGCGCGACCGTGCGCATCCGCATCGCCGATGGCGATGCCTTCATCACCGTGAAGGGCAAGACGCAGGGCCTGTCCCGCGCCGAATTCGAATATCCCATCCCCGTCGAGGACGCCCGGGTCATGCTGGAGACGCTCTGCGCCCGGCCGCTGATCGAAAAGACCCGCTATGCCGTGGAGCACGCGGGCCGCCTGTGGACGGTGGATGTGTTCGAGGGCGAGAACGACGGGCTGGTCATGGCCGAGGTGGAGCTCGACGGCATCGACCAGCAGGTCGAGCTGCCGGACTGGGTGGGCGAGGAAGTCACCGCCGATCCCCGCTACCGCAATTCCTCGCTGGTGAACGCCCCGCTCGGCTACGGCAAGTAGGCGGGCGCGGAGTCGCCTCCGCGCCGGACCTCGCGCGCCGGATTTGGCGCGCCTGACGCGCGCCGCACCGGCCCCTCAGGCCGACATGATGTAGTCGCGCAGCTGGGCGCTTTCGCGCTCCATTTCCTCCACGCGATACTTCACCACGTCGCCGATGGAGATGATGCCGACGAGCTTGCCGTTCGACACCACGGGCACGTGGCGGAAGCGGCCGCGGGTCATGCGCTCCATGATCTGGGGCACGGTTTCGTCGGGCGCGCAGGTGACGACGGCCTTGGTCATCAGCCCGGTGATCGGCTCGGCGAGCACGTCCACGCCACGCTCGCCGATGAGGCGCACCACGTCGCGCTCGGAGATGATGCCCTCCACGCCCTGGTCCGCATTGGTGACGACGATGGCGCCGATGCGGTTGCGCGCGAGGCTCGCCACGGCATCGCCGAGGGTGGCGTCGGGGGACAGGGTGACGATGTCGTTGCCCTTGCGGCTCAGGATGACGGTCACGGACATTGGCGCTTTCTCCCTAACTGGTGGCTCCAGGGGCCCGCTCCGCCGACGGGGCCTTCTCTGGAAACGATCCGGACAGGGATGATCCCTCGCATCGCCGTGCGACGCAAGCGCGCAGCGCAGCCTCTCCACCTCGACCTTGGCAGTATGCGGGCCGGCTCAGGCCACGCGCCGGCGGGGCACCGGATCGAACAGCGGGAACAGCAGCAGGCCGGCGACGAAGCCGCCGATATGGGCCTGCCAGGCCACTTCGGCCCCCTCCGTGCCGGGCAGGGAAACGCCCAGCGCGAACAGGAGGTTGAACGCGAACCAGGCGCCGACGAAGATCAGCACCCGCCCGTCGGAGAAATTCTCTTTCAGCGTGCCGGCCGGCTGGTGGTCGGCGAAGATGGAGCGATAGCCCGAGAGCGCGCCGCCCGGCGCGAAGGCGAAGCGCACCGCCGCTGCCATGGTGCCGGAAATGGCCGCCGAGGCGCCGATGAGCGGCGCGATGGCATCGCGATTGGCGAGATAGTGCGCCCCCGCGCCGGCCGCCGCCGTCACCGCGCAGAACAGCCAGAAGCGCGCCGACCCGAACCGCCGCGCCACCGGCGTGCCGAAGGCGAGCAGCCAGACGAGGTTGACGATGAGGTGCATCCAGTTGGCGTGGAGCAGCGCATAGCTCACCGCGGTCCACAGCTTCGGGCCGATGCCGCCCGGCAGATAGAACATGGTGTCCGGCAGCGTGTAGCGCGCCGGGATGAAGGCGAAATAGGTGAGCAGCTCGATGTCCGCGTCCTCGGAGAGGAGGAGCGTGCGGATGGCATGGATCGCCACCAAGCCGAGCGCCATCACCGCCACCGCGCCGGGCACGTTGAAAACGGGTTCCCGATGCGATGTGCCGGGAGTGGTGGGGCGGTCGAGCACGCCCTGCACATAGGTGCCGCCGCCCGGCCCGGCAAGGGAAAAGCGCGGGGGAGCCGAGGGCTTCCCGGATAAGAGACGGCGGTTCCTTGCGCAGCCGTCGCCCTCCGGCCTGACCGGAGGGCCCACCCTGCCGCCAGCACCAGCGTCCGATGACCGGGGCGAATGGCGACATGGGTCCTCCGATCACGTCGGAGGACGACGGCGGTTTGGGGCGGAAAGTCTTGTTCCCCGGACAAGCGACGGCGCAGCCGGAGCGCCGATCCGGGGGACGAGGGCGGCTCCTTGCGCAGCCGTCGCCCTCCGGCCTGACCGGAGGGCCCACCCTACCGCCAGCACCAGCGTCCGATGACCGGAGCGAATGGCGACATGGGTCCTCCGATCACGTCGGAGGACGACGGTGGTTTGGGACGCCCCTACAGCGCGTAGCGCAGGCCGAAGCGCACTTCCTGGGCGGTGGAATTGCCGAGGGACAGGCCGCCGGCATAGGCGGGGCTGCCGAGGTCGAGATAGCGGTAGCCGAGATCGAGGCTGAAGCTGCTGCTCACCGCGAAGGAGACGCCCGCGCCCGCCGACCACGCGAAGTCCCAGCTGTTGCCGGCCGGCTGCAGCGCCGCCGGGGCACTGAGCGAATTGATGGCGAAGCCCACGCCGGCGCTGAGATACGGCGTGAAGCCGGCCAGCGTGATGATGTCCCAATAGACGCTCGCGAGCCCCACCGTGGCGCCGACGCCCAGCCCGAACGGCGAAAGGCTGGCCGAGCCGAGGGAGAGATAGTCGAGGCTCACCTCGCCGCGCAGGAAGGGCAGGAAGCGATAGCCGATGCCGCCGCCCAGCGACCAGCCGGCCCCTGACACATCGAGCCCGGTGGGAAGCCCGAGATAGGACAGGCTGGCGCTGCTGGCGGGGAGATAGCCCACGTCCGCGCGGAAGTACCAGCCGGAGGCGGCATCCTCGCTCACCGTAGGCGCGGCGAGGGAAAAGTCGCCCGGCTTGCCGAGGGCGGCCATCATGGCCTCCATCTCCGCATCCGCCTTGTCGGCCGCGTGCGCCGCGGTCGCCAGCGCCGCCAGCGCGAGAGAGGCCAGAAGAAGACGCCCGGCCCGACCAACCACACCCATCATGACGTCCCGCCCGAGAAAAGCTCTGGAGGGATGTGTGCCACGGGGAGGCTTAAGGCCGGATTAACCCTGATGAAGGGTTAAGCTCCAGACCACGCGCCATTCTGATTGCCTCGCGATCAGAACGGATAACGCGTTCTCTTTCTTGGCGTTAAGGGGGCGATTCACCGATCAGGTTGATTCAACTTCATCGGAGCGCACTCTGATGCGACAAAGGATTTCGCCGCGTCCCGCCGCCATCGGTTCAGGACGCCCCGCGCCCGGCCAGCAGCGCTTCCACCGCCAGCATGTCGCGCCAGGCGAAGCGCTTGCCCAGCGGCGTGCGCAGCAGATAGGCCGGGTGGAAGGTGGCGATGGCGCGGATGGTGCGCGTGCCGGTGTCGTAATCCATGAAGCGGCCGCGCAGCTTGGTGATGCCCTCGGTGGTGCCGAGCAGCGCCTGCGCCGATGGCCCGCCGAGGCAGACGAGGATGTCCGGGTTTGCCAGCTCGATCTGCCGGGCAATGAAGGGCAGGCACACCGCCGTCTCCTGCGGCGTGGGCGTGCGGTTGCCCGGCGGGCGCCAGGGAATGACGTTGGCGATATAGGCGCTGGTGCGGTCGAGGCCGATGGAGGCCAGCATGAGATCCAGCAGCTTGCCGGAGCGGCCGACGAAGGGCAGGCCCTGCTGGTCCTCGTCGCGGCCGGGCGCCTCACCCACGAACATGACCTTGGCGGCCGGATTGCCATCGGCGAACACGAGCCGGCTGGCGGTGCGCTTCAGGGCGCAGCCCTCGAAGCCGTCGAGGATGGCCTTCAGTTCGTCGAGGCTGGCGGCGCCGCGGGCCGCCTCGCGCGCGCCCATCACCGCCTCGTCGGGCGGCTGGGTCACCAGGGCCGGCGTGCCGGTCACCGGGGATGGCGTGGGCCGCGCCGGCTGGTTGCGGGAGGGCGCCGGGCGGTTCGGGGCAAAGCCTGCGGACGGCGCGGATGCGACGGCCTCACGCGCCGGAGCGGCGGGCGGCCGGGGTCGGCTCGCCTCGGCGGCGCTCTCCGCGAAGCGGTCCACCGGCATCTCACCGATGGCCACGTCCACGCCCGCCTCCCAGTGGAAGGCGAGAATGTCGGCCCAGTCGTCGAAGTCCCTGTCGGCGGTCACGTCCATCCGCTCCTTCTAGCAGAGGAACGCTCAGGCGGGGCGCTGCTTGTAGTCGAAATCGATGCCGGACAAGAGCCAGAATTCGGCAATCCGCCCGTCGCGCAGGTGGTAGAAATAGATCACCTCGGTGGCGAACGTCTCCCCCGTCCCGATCATCGTGCAGGAATAAAGGAAGCGGATGGCGAAGCGGTCCGCCTCGGCCACGATGTCGCGGATGTCATAGACCGGGTTGCCGAAATTCTGCACGTCCCACTGCAGCCGGTTGGCGATGTCGGCGAGCGCCAGCGTCCGCGCGCGGTAATGGCCCACCACGTCGGGATGATAGAAGCGCTCCAGCGCCGTGTGGTCGAACGGCCGCCACACCTCGTCCATGAGGCGGTTGGCGAAGGCGCGAACATCTTCGGGGCTCATCTCGGCAATGCTCATGGGCGGCCTCCTTGAGAGGGTGCGGCCCGAACCTAGGCGGGAACGGCGGCGCCGGTAAGGGGTGCAAGAGCCACACCGCGGAAAGCCGCACCTTCTCCCCGGACGGATGGGTTCACCATTTTCAGTCCCGCGGAATTAAATTCCCGCATAGGGAAAGATGTTGCCCTAGACGAGAGTGTGCGGTTGTCTTTGCCGACGTGTCGTGGAAAAAGTCCAATCAACGGGATTGACAGACGGGAGCCGAAGGATGAGCGCGGCGGAACTGCCTGAGCGCGAGGGCATGGATTATGACGTGGTGGTGGTCGGCGCCGGTCCCGCGGGACTTGCCACCGCCATCCGCCTGAAGCAGCAGGCGGCCGAGCGCGGGTCCGACGTGTCCGTCGTGGTGGTGGAGAAGGGCTCCGAGGTCGGCGCCCACATCCTCTCCGGCGCCGTCGTCGATCCGGTGGGCCTCGATGCCCTCATCCCCGGCTGGCGGGAGGAGGCGGATGCGCCCCTCACGGTTCAGGTCACCGACGATCATTTCTACCTGCTCGGCCCGGCCGGCGGCGTGAAGCTGCCCAATTTCGCCATGCCGCCGCTGATGAACAATCACGGCAATTACGTCGGCTCGCTGGGCAATGTCTGCCGCTTCCTCGCCCAGAAGGCCGAGGCGCTGGGCGTGGAAATCTATCCCGGCTTTGCCGCCGACGAGATCCTCTATGACGAGAAGGGCGCGGTCATCGGCATCGCCACCGGCGACATGGGCGTGGACAAGACCGGCGCGCAGAAGGCCGAATTCACCCGCGGCATGGAATTGCGCGGCCGCTACACCGTGTTCGCCGAGGGCGCGCGCGGGCACCTCACCAAGCAGATCATCGCCAAGTACGACCTCGGCGCGGGCCGCGACGTGCCCAAGTTCGGCATCGGCCTGAAGGAACTGTGGAAGGTGAAGCCGGAGAAGCACAAGCCCGGCCTCGTGCAGCACGCCTTCGGCTGGCCGCTCGATTCCAAGACCGGCGGCGGCGCCTTCCTCTATCACATCGACGACGAGCAGGTGGTGGTGGGTTTCGTGGTCCACCTCAACTACCAGAACCCCTGGCTCTCGCCCTTCGATGAGTTCCAGCGCTTCAAGACCCACCCCATGTTCCGCGACACGTTCGAGGGCGCCAAGCGCATCTCCTACGGCGCCCGCGCCATCACCGAGGGCGGGTACCAGAGCGTGCCGAAGCTGTCCTTCCCCGGCGGCGTGCTGGTGGGCTGCGCGGCGGGCTTCGTGAACGTGCCGCGCATCAAGGGCAGCCACAATGCGGTGCTCTCCGGCATGCTGGCCGCCGACCACCTGCTCGACGCCCTTTCCGCCGAACGCAGCCACGACGAGCTTTCCAGCTACGAGGCGACCTGGCGCTCGTCCGCCATCGGCGCGGACCTGAAGAAGGTCCGCAACATGAAGCCGCTGTGGTCCAAGTTCGGCACCTTCCTCGGCATCCCGCTGGGCGCGCTGGACATGTGGACCAACACGTTCGGCTTCTCGCTGTTCGGCACACTGAAGCACGGCAAGACCGACGCGGCGTCCTTGAAGCCAGCGAAGGACTGCAAGAAGATCCAGTATCCCCGCCCGGACGGCGTGCTGACCTTCGACAAGCTCTCCTCGGTGTTCCTCTCGAACACCAACCACGAGGAGAACCAGCAGGTGCATCTGGTGGTGAAGGACATGGCCCTGCAGAAGGCGTCGGAGCACGACGTCTATGCCGGCCCCTCCAACCGCTATTGCCCCGCCGGCGTCTATGAATGGATCGAGGAGGGGGCGGACGCGCCGCGCTTCCAGATCAACGCGCAGAACTGCGTCCACTGCAAGACGTGCGACATCAAGGACCCCAACCAGAACATCACCTGGACGGCGCCGGAAGGCGGCGGCGGGCCCAACTATCCCAACATGTGAGGCGACCGCCCGTTCGCTGGATCATGCCTCGGGGCACGCGCACCGGGCATGACGGCGGACGGCCGCTTCTGCGCCGCAGCAGCCTCGGAAGTCATTCGGGCCGACAACATTCCCTTGCGTCATATTACGCAAGGTCATGCGCAGAACTTTCGGCGGCGCAATACAATAATTGCCCCTGCCGCCTGCGGCGGGAGGTAGACCCCGGCGGCCGCCAAGGCTACTCCTGCTTGTGTGACTGTCAGGGAAGTTGCACAAAATGGCCACGAAGACGAAGGCGCCCGCTTTTGGCGGGCTCGACCGGTCGAAGACGCTTGCGGAAAACACCGTGAACGCCGGCCCGGTGGTGCTGGATTCCAACGTCACCCTCAAGAACCCGGACGGCACCGGCTTCCAGGGCGGCAGCCTCACCGTGAAGCTGGCGAATGCGGGGGTGGACGACCATCTCTCCATCGCCGAGGTGGGCGGCATCACGCTGAAGACGGATGCCGGCACCACCTCCGTCTTCTACAACGGCGTCCGGATCGGCACGGAGACCGTCTCCGGCTCCACCATCACGGTCAGCTTCGACCAGCCGGTGGGCGATGACGCCGCCACGGCCCTCGCCCGCGCCATCGCCTATTCCAACCCCAGCAATACCCCCTCCGCCGCCGCCCACGCGGTGACCTTCACCGCCGTCGACGCCGAGCACAGCTCGATCTCCGCGACCATGCAGCTGAAGGTGAAAGCGGAGAACGATGCGCCGGTGTTCTCCAACCTGGGGCCGGCTTCGTCTCACACGCCGGCCAAGGCCACCGGTGGCGTCGTCATCGACGGCGACGCCCATGTGGCAAACCCTGATGGAACGGGCTTCAAGGGCGGCAAGCTGACCGTCCATATGGACGGCGCGACCGCCACGGACCAGCTCTATCTCGCCAGCGGCCCGTTCACCGTCTCCGGCACCAAGCTGATGCTGGATGGCAAGCAGGTGGGCACCGTTTCCGCCAACGGCGCCTCGGGCCACGATCTCGCGTTCACCTTCAAGTCGAACATTGCCGTTTCCGACGCGCAGATGAGCGCGCTGATGGATCAGGTGTCCTATCGCTCGACGACCAACACTCCGACCGCCTCGTCCCATGACGTGACCTTTACCGTGACCGATGCGGAGAAGAGCGCGGTCAGCGCGCACGTGACACTCGCGTTCGAGAACCAGGCGCCGACGATTGTGGCGTCGAATCTCACCGGAGGCATTGCACTTTTGTCAATCGACGCCGCCGGCGCGCAGATGCATGCTGCCAGCACAAACGCGGCCATTTCCGGCAACGGCACAGAAGTCGTCTTCATTTCCAGACCAGATGCCTTCACTTCTGACATCTATATAAAGGATCTTTCAACCGGAACATTGACGCCCTTCGCCATCAATGGCTCTGGCGCACAAAACTACCAATACAGCTCGAGCAGCATCTCCATTTCGCAAGACGGCCACGAGGTGGCATTCGCCTCCTTCCTACCGAACCTCGTTCCGAATGACACCAATTCGACTGGGGATATTTTTGTCAAGAATGTAGATACTGGAGCGACGGTGCGGGCCTCAACCAGCTCTTTTGGGGCTGAAGCAAACGGCGAAAGCTTTTATACCGCAATATCGCCCGACGGGACCAAAGTTGTATTTTCTTCGACTGCCAATAATCTAGTTGGTGACTACAGTTTTCGCGGCCTTTTTATGAGGGACCTCACCACCGGAGAAACAACCCCAGTACCAATCAGCGCGACCAACCCTACGCCTGGCTACAACCCGGCATTCTCCCCAGATGGCAAGAGCATTGCTTTCGTGGCTATCGGTAGTGCGTCCGGACCCGATGCCGCATTCGCAAGTTTTTGCATTTATACAAAAGACCTGACGACCGGAGCCGTAACCTACGTGTCTGCGGTGGACCAAGTCACGCAGCCCGTCTTCTCGCCGGACGGCACCAAGATTGCATTCGTCTCCAATGAAAACTCCGTCATAAACGGCGGCGAGCCAGTGGGATCACACCTCTTTATAAAGGATCTTCAGACGGGTGAAATCACCTGCGTGAGCTCGCCGGGCGGCATCCTGCCGAGTGACGGAGGCGTAGGCAACGCCTTCTCGTTTTCGGCCGACGGCACCAAGATCGTCTTCTCTTCTTCCGAATCAACGCTACCCGGAAACACCAACGGCCTCTCGAACATCTTCGTGGCCGACCTTCAGACGGGGGCGATCACCCGGATTGCGCCCGAGGCCAATGGCGCCAGTCGCGACCCCGTCTTCACGCCCGATGGCGCGCACGTCATCTTCACCTCCGACGCGACCAATCTCGTCGCCAACGACACGAATGGCGCCTCCGATCTCTTCATGGCGCCGATCCCCACCACGTCCGTCACCAGCGCCATCCTCACCGAGGACGCGGCGCGCAAGACGCTGAATGCGGCCGGCACTTTCTATTTCGCCGATGCGGATGCGAAGGACACCCATGCGGTGAGCGTCGCCGCGCCGGACGGGGCGCTGGGCACGCTGTCCGCCAAGGTGGTGAGCGACATGAACGGCACCGGCGCCGTGGTTTGGTCCTATGTGGTGGACGAGACCAAGGTGGAGCCGCTGGCGGCCGGCGAGACGAAGGTGGAGACCTTCGCCCTGACGCTAGACGACCATCACGGCGGCACCGTCACCCAGAACGTCACCGTCACCCTCACCGGCACGGGCGACGGCGGCGTCGCCCCCATGGTCGCGAGCTTCGCCCTCGCGCCGGACACCGCGTCCGCCCCCACGTCGGGCAGCGATCTGTGGGCCACGGTGGCAGCCAGCCTCTCCGGGGCGGGCGAGGTGCTGCCCGGGCTGTTTGACGGGCTGGAACAGCGCATCGCGGCGCTGGAGGCCGCGCACGGGTCCGCGGGAAGCGCCGGCGGCACGGCTCCCCACGCGGGCGGCGGGGATGCGGCGCTGCTTGCGACCCATCTGGAGCCCGCCGTCGTCGATCTCCTCCACACCCTGTGGAGCGAGGTTTCCAGCCACGCGACCAGCACGGCGGCCGCGCACCCGTTGACGGACGGGGCGCAGGCCATCGCCGCCCATCTGTGGGATGTGCTGCATACCCCGCACGACAGCGGCCATTCCCTCGTCTGAGGGGTGACCGCGCCGGCCGCCCCGGCGGGCGAATAGCCTTCGCCGGGCTTGCGGCCTAAAGGAAGAGGCAGGCTCCGCCCGTCAGGGGGCGGAGCGCGATCAGGGCGCCATCTTGCAACCGACCAGCCCCGCCAGCAGCGCATCCGGCCGGCACAGCACGCGGCCCACGGCCTCCGCCGCCGAGGCGGACCTGCCGTCGCGCGCGCTCGCCTCCTGCCGCAGGGCGTTCCTTGCGGTGGCGCTGTTCTCGGCGGCGGTCAACGTGCTGATGCTCGCCGGCTCCTTCTACATGCTGCAGGTCTACGACCGGGTGCTGCCGTCGCGCAGCATCCCGACGCTGGTGGCGCTGACCCTTGCCGTCGCCATCGTCTATGCGGTGCAGGGGCTGTTCGATGCCCTGCGCCAGCGCATCCTCGGACGCATCGGCGTGGCGCTGGACCAGTCCCTGTCGGGTGAGGTGGCCCGCGTCATCCTGCGCCAGGCCGCGCGGGGCGGCGGCGAGGGCACCATGCGGCTGGCGCGCGACCTCGATGCGGTGCGCACCTTCCTCTCCGGCGTCGGACCCATGGCCCTGTTCGACCTGCCCTGGATCCCGCTTTACGTGGGCGCGTGCTTCCTGCTGCACCCCGTGCTGGGCGTCATCCTCGTGGCCGGCGCCTCGCTGCTGGTGGGCCTCACGCTCCTCACGGAGGCGGGCACGCGGCGCCGGGTGGACGAGGCAGGGCGCGCCGGTGCCGCCCGCGGCGCCTTGCTGGAACAGGCGCGGCGCAACGGCGAGGTGGTGGCCGCCCTCGGCCTGACCAGCCGGCTCATCGCCCGCCTCGACGGGCACGGCGATGCCGCCGTGACCGCCCAGCAGCGGGCGGCGGATGTCTCCGGCGGGCTCGGCGCCATCTCCAAGGTGCTGCGCTTCATGCTCCAGTCCGGGATGCTCGGAGCGGGCGCATGGCTGGTCATCGAGGGGCAGGCCTCCTCCGGCGTCATGATCGCCTCCTCCGTCATCGCCAGCCGGGCGCTCGCGCCGGTGGAGCTGGCCATTTCCTCCTGGCGCCCGTTCCTCGCCGCGCGGCAGGCCTGGCAGCGGCTGCGGGCGGCCCTGGGCACGCCGCACCCGGCCGCGCTCGCCGTCACGCCGGACACCGCGCGCCAGCGCCTGAGGCTGGACCAGATCACGGTGGCCGCGCCCGGCGCGACCACCGCCATCCTGTCCCAGGTGAGCTTTTCCCTGGAGGCCGGGCAGGTGCTCGGCGTGGTGGGGCCGTCCGCCTCCGGCAAGTCGTCGCTGGCGCGGGTGATGGTGGGCGTGTGGCCGGCGGCGCGGGGCGAACTGCGGCTGGACGGCGCCACCCTCGACCAGTGGCCGGAGGAGGCGCGCGGCGCCATGCTCGGCTACCTGCCGCAGGACGTGGAGCTGTTCGACGGCACCGTGGCCGAGACGATCTCCCGCTTCGATCCCGCCGCCACCGAGGAGACGGTACGCGCCGCCGCCCGCGCGGCCGGCGCCTATGACATGATCCTGCGCCTGCCGCAGGGCTTCGCCACCCGCATCGGCGAGAGCGGCAGCATCCTCTCCGGCGGGCAGCGCCAGCGCCTCGCCCTCGCCCGCGCGCTGTACGGCGACCCGTTCCTCGTGGTGCTCGACGAGCCCAATGCCAGTCTGGACACGGAAGGCGAGGCAGCGCTGGCGGAGGCGATCCGCGGGGTGAAGGCGCGCGGCGGCATCTGCGTGGTCATCGCCCACCGGCCCGCGGCGCTCGCCACCGCGGATCTGGTGCTCGTCCTCGCCGAAGGCCGGATGCAGGCGTTCGGCCCCCGCGACGAGGTGCTGAAGAAGGCGCTGGCGGCGCGCGCGCCCGGTGGCGACGACGGCGCGCCCAAGCCGCGCATCGTCGCCGAGCGGGGGTGAGGCCATGACGCGCATCGACCCCCACCGCGATATCAGGAAGGCCGGCCTTGCCGGCCTGTGCACCCTCGGCGTGCTGCTCGGCACGGCCGGCGTCTGGGCCACCACCGTGCCCCTCTCCGGTGCCGTCATCGCGCCCGGACAGGTGGTGGTGGAAAGCAGCGTGCGGCGCGTCCAGCACCCCACCGGCGGCATCGTCGCCGAAATCCGCGTCACGGACGGAGATGCGGTGAAGGCGGGCGACGTCCTGCTGCGGCTGGACGAGACCACCGCCCGCGCCAGCCTCGCCATGGTGGACAACCAGCTCAGCCAGCTGCGCGCCCGCAAGGCGCGGCTCGAAGCCGAGCGCGACGGCCGCGACACGCTCGATCCGCCGGCCGCGCTGGCCCATCCGGACGATCCGGCGGTGGCGGCCGAGATCGCCGCGGACCTCGCCGGCGAGACCGCCCTGTTCCGCTCCCGCCGCGCCGCCATGGAGGGCCAGACCTCCCAGTTGCGCGAGCGCATCGCCCAGACCCGGCAGGAGATCGAAGGCCTCGAGGCGCAGATCGCCTCCAAGCAGGAGCAGAGCCGCATCATCCGGCTGGAGCTGGAAGGCGTCCGCACCCTCTATCAGGCCAATCTCGTCGCCCTCTCGCGCCTGACGGGCCTGGAGCGCGAGGCGGCGCGGCTTTCGGGCGAGGCGGGCCAGTTCACCGCCGAGGTCGCCCGCGCCCGCGGCCGCATCGCTGAGACGGAGCTGCAGATCCTCCAGCTCGGCCAGGACCAGCGGCGCGAGGTGGCGACCGACCTGCGGGACACCGAGGCGAAGATCGCCGATCTCGTGGAGCGGCGCATCGCCGCCCTCGACCAGCTCCAGCGGCTGGACGTGCGCGCCCCCGCGGCCGGCATCGTTCACGAGAGCACGGCGCATACGGTGGGGGGCGTGATCGCCGCCGGCGAGCAGATCATGCTGATCGTGCCGGAGCACGACGCCTTCGTGGTGGAGGCGCGCGTCGAGCCGCAGATGATCGACCGCCTCAAGGCGGGGCAGGACGTGGCCCTGCGCTTCTCCGCCTTCGACAGCGCCACCACCCCGCAGGTGGACGGCGTGGTGGTGCGCGTGTCGCCCGACCTCTCCCACGTGCCCCAGGGCGGCCAGCCGTATTATCTGGTGCGGATCGCCCTCAAGCCGGGCGAGCGGGCGAAGCTCGGCAAGGGTCTGGTGCCGGGCATGCCGGTGGAAGCCTTCATCCGCACCGGCAGCCGCACCGCCCTTGCCTATCTGGTGAAACCGGTGGAAGACCAGCTGATGCGGGCCTTCCGGCACGATTGAACGGGTGCGCCCGGCGCCTCAGCCGGCGCCGGAGAGCGCGGCGCCGATCTCGGCGTTGGTCATCGCCTTGCCGCCCAAGTTCCAGGTGCCATCGACGGCGTGAACGCCGTTGGACCACACCCTCTCCTTCGGCAGCCGGCCGCCGGACAGGTCGTGCAGGATCTGCGTCGCCTCGCCGAAGAAGGCGGCCTGAACGGCGCGGTCCGCCAGCGCGAAGGACGGCGTCTTGGTCTCCACCCAGGCGCCCTCCACTTCCTCGCCCCCGGCGAAGGTCGCGCCCTGGGGCAGGATGTTCACATGGGTTGTGACGTTGGGGGCCATGAGGCCGTGGCCCGAAAGGCCGTGGTGGCGAAGGAAGGACGCGGTGATGAGGGCGACCGCCTCCTTCACCCTGGCCTGCGGCAGGACGCCTTCGGTGAGCGTCAGCGTGATCGGCATGGCTAGCTCCGGGGCGGACAGTCCGCCTCAATCACGACCGTGATATAACGATCGTTATTTGAAACGTACATAACGATCGTTATATCGTCAAGATGACGTATACAGGCGGCGTGCGGGAGGGGATGGGATGGACAGCGCGGACCGCAAGCAGGCAACCCGCCAGCGGATCGTCGAGGCGGCGAGCCGGGGCTTCCGCAGCCGCGGCTTTGCGGGGGTCGGCGTGGATGCCATCGCCAGGGACGCCGGCGTCACGTCGGGCGCCTTCTATGCCCATCTCGGATCGAAGGACCAGGCGTTCGTCATCGCACTGGAGCTGGGCCTCGACGAAGTCATCGCCAATCTCCCCAAATTCCAGGAGGCGCACGGCGCCATCTGGGTCGCGGCCTTCGCCGATTATTATCTCGGCCGTCCCCATCGCGCCGACCTCGCCTGCGGCTGTGCGATGACCACCCTGTCCCCGGAAGTGGTGCGTTTCGGTGCCCCGGTCCACGCGCTGTACGAAAAGAAGATGGCGACCATTGCGGATCGCTTCGCCGACGGCCTCGACGGCGACAGCCTCGACGACCGCCGGTCGCGCGCGTGGGCCGCGCTTTCGCTCCTGATCGGCGCCCTTACCCTCTGCCGTGGCATGAAGAGCCGCGCCGCCGCCGATGCCATCGCGGCGAGTGCCAAGGCGGCGGCCATCGTCGCGGCCGGCCCCTGCCGACGGGCCGCAAGCGCAGACGCGTGATCTTGCCGCGGCGGCGGCGCGCGCCGCGTGCGCGCAGCGGGGAAGCTTGTATCCTGTGAGCCGCCAGAGCGAATCGCCGGATCACGTACCAAGTCATGCCCAGGAAAGACAGCAAGCCACCTGCCGCCGCCCGGGGCGCGACGCTCCAGTCCGTCGCGGACGCCGTGGGCGTGCATCGCTCCACCGTCGCGCGGGCGCTCGATCCGGAACAGAGCCGGCGCATCTCCGCGGATGTGGTGGAGAAGGTGCAGGCGGAGGCGCGGCGGCAGGGCTATCGGCCGGATGCGGTGGCCTCCTCGCTGCGCACCGGCCGCTCCCGCCTCATCGGCGTGGTGGTGCCGGACCTCGCCAATCCCGTCTTCGCGCCCATCCTCGGCGGCATCGGCGCGACGCTGGCCGCGCGCGGCTATTCCATGATGGTCGCCGACAGCGGCGAGGACGAGACCGGGCAGGCGGACATCGTGGAGAAGCTTATCGCCCGGCGGGTGGACGGGCTCGTGCTCGCCACCGCCAAGCGCGATGACGCCACCGTCTCGCTCTGCCTCAAGGCCGGCGTGCCGACCGTGCTCGTCAATCGCGGCGAGGACGGCCTGCGCGCCTCCACGGTGGTCAGCGACGACACCGGCGGCATCGCGGTCGCCGTCGCCCATCTCGCCGGGCTCGGCCATCGCCGCATCGGGCATCTGGCGGGGCCGGAGCGGCTCTCCACCGGCGTGCTGCGCCGGCGCGGTTTCGAGAGCGCCATGGCGGCGGCGGGCCTTCCCGCGGATGCGGTCGCCACCGCCACCGCCTACAATCGCGAGGCGGGGCGCATCGCCGCCGCCGATTTGCTGGACCGCTGGCCGGATATTACGGCGATTGCCGCCAGCAACGACCTCATCGCGCTCGGCGCCTATCAGGAGGCCGGGCGGCGCGGGCTGAGGATTCCCGAAGACCTCTCCATCGTCGGCCACAACGACATGCCGCTGGTGGATATGGTGGCCCCGCCCCTCACCACCGTGCGCATCGGGCACGAGGCCATGGGCGCGCGCGCCGCCGCCATCCTGCTCGACCAGATCGCGCAGCCGGAGACGCCGCCCACCCTCGCCTTGGTGCCCGCCAGCCTCGTCGCCCGCGCCTCCACCGCGGTGCCTCGCGCCGGGGCCGAGGACGCGAAGGCCAAGGCGCCGCGAAAGCCCCGCTCCCCCCGCCCCGCCTGATCCCGATCTAACGACGCGCACCGCCCGCCGCGATTCGCCGCTTGACTTGTGCAATCGTTCGCGCATTATCGTGCAATCGATCGCACAACAAGCGCACGCGACAAAGCGCGGAGGAACGCCAATGGTTGCCGGACTGGACATGCTGGAGGCGCAGCTGAAGCCGCGCTCCCACATCATCGAGGATGCGTCCACGCTCACCGACGTCGTGCTCGACGCCATGTCCAAGGCCCCCGACCTGCGGCTCAGGCAGGTCATGGCTTCCTTCGTGCGCCACATGCACGATTTCGCCCGGGAGGTGCGCCTCACCGAGGCCGAGTTCGAACTCGGCCTCGACTTTCTCAACCGCATCGGACAGGCCACCAACGACTGCCACAACGAGGCGGTGCTGTTCTCCGACATCATCGGCTTCTCGACGCTGGTGTGCCTGCTGAACAACGGCCAGAACGGCGCCACCGAGACCGCCGCCGCCTTGCTCGGCCCGTTCTGGCGGATGCACTCGCCGCAGACGGACAACGGCGGCTCCATCCTGCGCTCGCCGACGCCCGGCCCGGCCCTGTTCGCCCATTGCCGCGTCACCGATCCGGACGGCCGCCCGCTCGCCGGCGTGGAGGTGGACGTGTGGCAGGCCTCCCCCGTGGGCCTCTACGAGAACCAGGACCCCGACCAGGCCGACATGAATTTGCGCGGCAAGTTCCGCACCGATGACGAGGGGCGTTTCTGGTTCCGCTCGGTGAAGCCGGCGGGCTATCCGGTGCCCACCCACGGCCCGTCGGGCGATGTGCTGAGGGCGCAGAAGCGCCACCCGTTCCGCCCGGCGCACCTGCATTTCCTCGCCTACCGGCCGGGCTACAAGACGCTCATCACGCAGGTCTTCGTCGATGACGACGGCCATCTCGACAGCGACGTGGTGTTCGGTGTCACGCGCGCGCTGGTGGGCGACTTCGCCGAAGGCCGCGGCGCGCCCCCCGCCGCCGATGCCGGCGCGCCGTGGTACCGGCTCGACTACGAATTCGTCATGGAGCCGGGCGAAGCCAAGCTGCCGGTCCCGCCGATCCGCTGAGGCGGCGGCCCCTCATCCCCTTTTCGCGAACCTTGAAGGAGACGCCGGTGCGAACCGACGCAGTGTCGCCGCGCGACCATTCCCCCGCTCCCCCCGCCGCCGCTGTCGGCCGGAGCACCTCCTATCCCCGCTCGCTGGAGGGCAAGGTCGCCCTCGTGCTGGGCGGCGTCGGCGCCATCGGTGCCGAGACCAGCCGCATGCTGAAGGCGGCGGGCGCGAAGGTGGTCATCAGCCATCTCGCCGCCGAGAAGGACACGGCCGCTGCCGCCGCCCTCATCGCCGAGCTGGGCGAGGGCCATGCGGCCTTCATCGCCGATGTGGTGGATACCCCCTCCCTCGTCGCCCTGCGGGATGCCATCGCGGCGCGCTATGGCCGGCTCGACATTCTGGTGAATGCCGCCGGCTTCACCAAGCCCGTGCCCCACGCCGATCTCGACGCCCTCACCGACGAGCTGATTGACCGCATGCTTCAAGTGAACTGGCGCGGCCAGTTCGCCACCATCCGCACCTTCGCGCCGCTGCTGAAGGCCTCCGGTGACGGGCTGGTGGTGAACATTTCCTCCATCGCCGCCTTCACTGCCGTGGGCTCCTCCATCGCCTATTGCGCGGCCAAGGCCGGCATCGACGTGATGACCAAGGCCCTCGGCCGGGCGCTGGCGCCGGAGGTGCGGGTGCTCGCCGTCTCGCCCGGCGTGGTGGATACCGAGTTCGTGCCGGGGCGCGGCGCCGACTTCAACGACAAGGTCAGCGCCTCCACCCCGCTCAAGCGCATCGGCAATGCGCAGGACATCGCCGCCGCCATCACCGCCTGCGCCACCATGCTCGGCTTTTCGACCGGACACACCATCCAGGTCGATGGCGGCCGCGCGCTCTAAGGACAGCCATCATGCGCGCGCCCCTGCCCCGGGTGTTCATCACCTGCGCCATCACCGGAAACCTCACGCGGCCGGACCAGACGCCCCATCTGCCGATCACGCCCTTCCAGATCGCCACCTCCGCGCTGGAGGCCGCCGAGGCCGGCGCGGCGGTGGTCCACATCCATGTGCGCGATCCCGCCACCGGCGCGCCCTCCATGGAGCTGGCGCTCTATGAGGAGACCATCCGCCTCATCCGCGCCCAGAATTCCGAGGTGATCCTCAACATCACCACCGGGCCGGGCGGGCGCTTCGTGCCCTCGCAGGACGATCCGAAGATCGCCGCACCGGGCACCACGCTGCTGCCGCCGGAAGAGCGCGTCGCCCACATCGCGGCGCTGAAGCCGGACATCTGCACCCTCGACCTCAACACCATGTATTCGGGCAGCGCGGTGGTCATCAACACGCCGGCCAATGTGCGGCGGATGGCCAAGGTGATCGCCGACGCCGGGGTGAAGCCGGAGATGGAATTGTTCGATTCCGGCGACATCGCCCTGCTGCATGATCTCCTCGCCGACGGCACGCTTTCCGGCCCCGTGCTCGCCTCCTTTGTCATGGGCGTGCGCTACGGCTTCCAGCCCTCGCCGGAAACCGTGCTCTACGCCCGCAACCTCCTGCCGGCGGGCACGGCCTTCACCGCCATCGGCATCGGCCGCGCGGCGTTCCCCATGGTGGCCATGTCCTATCTCTCGGGCGGCCATGTGCGGGTGGGGCTGGAGGACAGCGTCTATCTCGATCGCGGCGTGCTCGCCCCCTCCAATGCCGCGCTGGTCACCAAGGCGCGCGGCATCGTGGAGGCCCTGGGCGGCACCATCGCCACCCCCTCCGAGGCCCGCGCTCTGCTCGGCCTCGCCCCCGCCCGCCCGGAGCGTGCTCCGGCCGCCGCCGAATGACGGATCATCCCATGACCTTGCCTGCCATGACCCTCCTTGCCGAACGTCCGCAGATCGCCCCCATTGTCCGCCGGGGCCTGAGGCTGAATGCGAAGGCCGACAGCTACGCCGCCATCGACCTCGTGCTGGAGGAGGCGCCGCTGCGCGCGCTCCGCCCCGACGAAGTGGTGGTGAAGATCGCCGCCGCCGCGGTGAACCCCTCCGATGCCAAGGCGGCGACCGGGCTCATGCCCTACGCCGTCTTCCCCCGCACCCCCGGCCGTGACTATGCCGGCACGGTGGTGGCCGGCCCCGAGGCGCTGCTGGGACGCAACGTCTTCGGCTCCTCCGGCGACCTCGGCATCCGGCAGGACGGCGCGCAGGCGAGCCACATGATCGTGGAGGCCGACGCCGTGGTGGAGGTGCCGACTGGCGTCTCCCTGCGCGAGGCGGCCGGCATCGGCGTGCCCTTCGTCACCGCCTGGGAGGGCCTGCGCCGCGCCGGCCTGCCGCAGCCTGGCGAGACGGTGCTGGTGCTCGGCCTCAACGGCAAGGTCGGGCAGGCGGTGGCGCAGATCGCCGCCTGGCGCGGCGCCCGCGTGATCGGCGTGGTGCGCCGGGACGAGCCCTTCATCGGCGATACCCTGGTGCCGCCCCTCGTGCTCAACGCCAGCGCCGAGGACGTGCCCGCCCGCGTACGCGCCCTCACCGAGGGCAAGGGCGCCGACATCGTATTCAACACGGTGGGTGACCCCTTCTACGACATCGGCCAGAAGGCGATGGCGGTGGGCGCCCGCGCGGTGTTCATCGCCGCCATCGAACGCTTCGTCACCTTCGACATCCTCGCCTTCTACAAGGGCCGCCACACCTATGTGGGCATCGACACCATCGCGCTGAATTCGGTGGAGACCGGCCGCATCCTCGCGGCGCTGGCGCCGGGCTTTGCGGCAGGCGCGCTCAAGCCTTTCCCCATCCACGACCGCGCGCTCTTCCCCCTCACGGAGGCCCGCGCCGCCTATGCGGCTGTGATGGGCTCCACGCAGGACCGCATCCTGCTGTTGCCGGAGGCCTGACCCATGCACGTCGTGCGCATCGACGCCGCGCCCGCCTATGAGGCCCCCGGCCACCATCTGATGGAGATGCGGCGCCTCCAGGGGCGGGAGGCCGGGCCGGCGGACACCGTGTGGCTCGGTCTCTCCACCCTCGCGCCGGGCGGCGGCACCACCCTCGACGCCTCGAACGTCGAGAAGATCTATCTGGTGCTGGAGGGCGAACTCCTCCTCTCCAACGGGCTGGAGGAGGTGCGGCTCGCCCGCCTCGACTCCTGCCGCATCGCCCCCGGTGAGGGCCGCCAGCTGCGCAACAACGGCACCGCGCCCGCCGTGGTGCTGCTGGTGATGCCGCTCGCCCCCGCGTCTTTGGCCCCGGCCGCCGCCGGAGCGCCCTGAACCCAACCGCCCCAACCCAAGACCAACACGAGGGCGGCGCAGCCCCGCACGCCCCACCGGAGGAAGCCCCCATGGCCCACACAGCCCACGCCGTCCGCCGACGCAAACCCTGGTATCAGGTGCTCTACATCCAGGTGCTCATCGGCATCGCCCTCGCCATCGTCGTCGGCTATCTGTGGCCGGCGGTGGCGGTGGACATGAAGCCGCTCGGCGATGTCTTCATCAAGCTCATCAAGATGATCGTCGCCCTCGTCATCTTCTGCACGGTGGTCACCGGCATCGCCGGCATGAGCGACCTGAAGAAGGTGGGCCGCGTGGGTGGCAAGGCGCTGCTTTACTTCGAGGTGATGTCCACCATCGCCCTCGCCATCGGCGTCATCGTTGCCAACGTGGTGCGCCCCGGCGCCGGCTTCAACGCCAATCCCGCCACCCTCGACAGCGCGGCGGTGAAGGCCTACGCCGGCAAGGCGGCGGACCAGTCCATCTCGGACTTCCTCATCAATATCGTGCCCAACACCGTGGTGGATGCCTTCGCCCGCGGCGACATCCTGCCGGTGGTGCTCATCTCGGTGCTGTTCGGCTACGTGCTCTCGCATCTCGGCGATCGCGGCAAGCCGGTGCGCGACACCATCGAGGCGGGCGCGCACCTGGTGTTCGGGGCGCTGAACGTCATCATGCGCCTCGCCCCCATCGGCGCGTTCGGTGCCATGGCCTTCACCATCGGCAAATATGGCGTCGCCTCGCTCGGGCCGCTGATGATGCTGATCGGCACCTTCTACCTCACCGGCGCCATCTTCGTGGTCGGCGTGCTCGGCGCGGTGTGCTGGTGGGCGGGCTTCAGCGTGCTGAAGTTCCTCGCCTACATCAAGGAGGAGATCCTCATCGTGCTCGGCACCTCCTCCTCGGACTCGGCGCTGCCGAGCCTGATGGAGAAGCTGGAGCGCGCCGGCGTGCCAAAGCCCGTGGTTGGCCTGGTGGTGCCCACCGGCTACGTGTTCAACACGGACGGCACGTCCATCTACATGACCCTTGCCGCCCTGTTCGTGGCGCAGGCCACCAATACGGATCTCTCCTTCACCCAGCAGATGGCCATCTTCGCGGTGGCGATGCTCACCTCCAAGGGCGCATCGGGCGTGACGGGCGCGTCCTTCATCGCCCTCGTGGGCACGCTCTCGGTGGTGCCGACCATCCCGGTGGCGGGCATGGCGCTGATCCTCGGCATCGACCGCTTCATGAGCGAGGCGCGGGCGGTCATCAACATGATCGGCAATGGCGTCGCCGCGGTGGTGGTGGCGCGCTGGGAGGGCGAGCTGGACCACGCCCGCTTCACCGCCGCGTTGGCCGGCGAGCCGAGCCCGCCCGTCGCGATGCCCGAGCCCGCGGAGGCGCTGGCCGTCCCCGTGCTCCGGAACGAGCAGCAGGCCTGAGGAGCTGTCGAAAGAAAACGCCGGCGCTGAGCGATCAGCGCCGGCGTCGGCATTCGGGAGGACGGCGCGTCAGCTGCCGTTGCGGGTGCGCAGCTGCGGCACGAACAGGTCGCCCCAGTTCGCCGGCTTCACCTTGATGGAGCCCGCGAGGTGCATGAAATCTGCGATCTTCATGATGCCCTCGGGCGTGGTGGAGAACCAGGTGTCCTTGTCCTCCAGCATCTCCAGCACCTCCTCCTTGGTGGTCTTCACCTTGGAGGTGCGCACATAGATCTCGGCGGCCGCCGCCTTGTCCTTGGCGATGAAAGCGTCCGCCTCGTCGAGCGCGTCGAGGAAGGCCTGCACCACCTTCGGATTGGCATCGACGAAGCGCTTGGGCGCGAACGTCACGTCCATGGTCAGGCGGCCGAGGATGTCCACCGAGTTCGCCACCCGGCGCACGTTGGGGTTCTTCACCTCCAGATAGGAGAAGGGCGGCGAGGTGAAGTGCGCGGTGATCTCGGTCCGGCCGGCGGTGAGGGCGGCGAGCGCCTCGGGATGGGGCAGGCCCACCGTCATGGGATCGAGCTTGGCGTAATTCTCGCGGCCGAATTCCTGCGCCGCCATCATCTGCAGGATGACGGCCGAAAGGGAGGTCTTGATGCCCGGCAAGGCGATCTTGTCGGAGGACTTGAAGTCCTTCAGCGAATTCACCGCCGGGTTGTTTGTGTTCATCCACAAAGCGGTGGAGGACAGGCCGCTGACGCCCACCACTTCCACGTTCGGGATGCCCTTGGCCTTGGCCCACAAAGTGATGAAGCCGGGCGCGCCGGTGCCGGCGATGTCGAGGGAGCCGGCCATCATGGCATCGTTGATGACGTTGCCGCCGTCCAGCATCAGCCAGTTGACCTTGAGCGGGCCGAGGCCGGCCTTCTCCGCCTGCTTCTCGAGCAGCTTCTGGTCCTCCATCACGATGAGCGGCAGATAGAGGATGCCGTAGCCCTTCGAGATGCGGACCTCTTTCACGTCCGCCCGCGCGGCACCGGCGGCGAGCGTGGCCGCCACGGCGACGGCGGCAATCGCGAGGCTCTTCGTCCAGCCCATGTTTCTCTCCCTTTGTGTTTTCGTTGAATGACGGGTCTGGCGAACCCGGATCAGTGCTGCATGCCCCAGCGATGCACGGTCTTGCGCTCGATGGTGGCGAAGATCAGGTTTTCCACGGCGAGGCCGATGAGAATGACGGTGAACAGGCCGGCGAAGACGTTGGCCGTCTCCAGCTGGTTGCGGTTCTCGAAGATGAACCAGCCGAGGCCGCCGGAACCGGAGGAGACGCCGAACACCAGCTCGGCGGCGATGAGCGTGCGCCAGGCGAAGGCCCAGCCCACCTTGAGGCCGGTGAGGATGGCCGGGAAGGCGGCGGGGATGAGGATGAGCCGCACCAGCTTTAGCCCGCGCAGGCCGTAGTTCATGCCCACCATCCGCAGCGTCTTGGACACCGCGCGGAAGCCCGAATGGGTGTTGAGCGCGATGGCCCACAGCACCGAATGCACCAGCACGAAGATGACGCTGCCCTTGCCCAGCCCGAACCAGATGAGCGCCAGCGGCAAAAGCGCGATGGCCGGCAGCGGATTGAACATGGAGGTCAGCGCCTCCAGAAGGTCCGCCCCGAGCCGCGAGCCGATGGCAATGGTGGTGAGCACGGCGGCGAGCACGATGCCGATGGCATAGCCGATGAGCAGCGTCTCCAGCGAGGACAGGGTGCGCGCCGGGATCACCCCGTTGGCGATGTTCTCGAAGAAGGCCGAGAGCGTGTCGGTGAAGGTGGGGAACAGCAGCGGATTGGCGAGCCACAGGCCATAGGCCTGCCACAGCGCCGCCAGCGCTACGAGGATGACGGCCTTGCGCACCGCGCCGATGCGGTAGATGCGCTCGAAGGGCGAAAGGGTGGCCTCGACGGTGACATTGCCGAGGGGCGTTTCCGGATTGACGATCTCCGGACGCAAAGCGAGGGTCTGGTTCACGGGCGTGTCCTCAGTGTCCGAACAGCATGTCGTTGATGCGGGCTTCCAGCTCGACCTGCGCCGAGGTGCCCATCTGTTCGGCCGGAACGCTGTTCAGCTCCGCCCGCACGCGACCCGGATGGGGCGAGAGCAGCAGGATGCGCGTGCCGATCTTGATCGCCTCCTCGATGGAGTGGGTGACGAACAGGACGGTGAAGCGCGTGTCGTCCCACAATTGCAGCAGTTCGTCCTGCATCTTGCGGCGGGTGAGGGCGTCGAGCGCGGCGAACGGCTCGTCCATCAGGAGCACGTCCGGCTCCATGGCCATGCCGCGAGCGATGGCGACGCGCTGCTTCATGCCGCCGGACAGCATGTGGGGATAGCTGTCGATGAACTTGGTGAGGCCCACCTTGTCGATGTAGGACCGCGCCCGCTCGCGCGCCTCGGCGGCGCCGAGGCGGCCGGAGGAGGTGAGCGCGAAGATCACGTTCTCGCCCACGGTCTTCCACGGCAGGAGCTGGTCGAACTCCTGGAACACCATCATGCGGTCCGGGCCGGGCTCCTTCACCGCGTGGTCCTTGAGGCGGATGGTGCCCTCGGTGGGCGTGATGTATCCGCCGATGGCCTTCAGCAGCGTGGACTTGCCGCAGCCCGAGGGACCGAGAAGAACGAAGCGGTCGGAATCGTAGACCTTGAAGTCCACGCGGTAGGTCGCCGTGACGAGACTGTCCGGCGTCTTGTATTGAAGCGTCACGCCCTCGACGCTGAGCAGCGGCGCGAATCCAGTCTGGTCTGGATGCAAAGTCATCGTCCCTCCCCGCGCCCACGGGCGCAAATTGTTCTTGGCGCACTTTGGCGGCCTTGCTTAGGATCATAGCCGGCGATCCTGACCCGAACCTGACGCGGGGCTGCCATGATCGCGGGAGGATGCGGTGCGCATTCTGCTGGTGGAGGACACGCCGGAAATCGGCCTCGCGGTGCAGAAGCGCTTCGAGCGCATCGGCTATGCCGTGGACTGGGAGACGGACGGGCGCACCGCGAGCGAGCTGATCGAGGTGCAGGCCTACGACCTCGTGGTGCTCGACGTGATGCTCCCCAATATGGACGGCTTCACGGTGCTCAAGCATCTGCGCCGCCGCGGCCTGCGCACGCCCGTGCTGGTGCTCACCGCCCGCTCGGCGGTGGACGACCGCATCAGCGCCCTCGACCTCGGCGCCGACGACTATCTGGTGAAGCCGTTCGACTATCGCGAGCTGGAGGCGCGGGCCCGCGCTTTGCTCCGCCGCGCGGCGGGCATGGCGGACAACACCATCAAGGCCGGCCCGCTGGTGATCGACCGCGCCGGGCGCACGGCCATGATATCAGGCGCGCCCCTCGATCTCACCCGGCGCGAGCTGACCGTGCTGGAAATCCTCGCCTCGCGCCCCGGCGCCTTCGTCGGCAAGGAGGAATTGCTGGAGCAATTGTTCGGCTTCGACCGTGATCCCAGCACCAATGCGGTGGAGCAGTTCATCACCCGGCTGCGCCGCAAGCTCGCCGCCACCTCCGTGGAAATCCGCACCGAGCGCGGCCTGGGCTACCAGCTTGTCGCTTCGTGACCTTAGGGCCTCCCTCCGCGCCCGCATGCTCGCCGCGCTGGCGGCGATCCTGCTGCTCGGCGCCGCCGCGCTGAGCCTCGCCGCCTGGCAATATGCGGCGCTGGCCGCCCGCGATGCCTACGACAAGCTGCTGGTGGGCGGGGCGGTGCAGATCGCCGAGAACATCTATCTCCAGGGCGGCGTGGTGACGCTCGATCCGCCGGTCGCTGCCATCGCCACGCTCTCGGCCTATGACCTCGTGTTCTACAGCGTCACCGACCCGCGCGGCATCGTGGTGGCGGGCTATGGCGACCTCGCCCTCTCGGCCTCGCCGGAGCGTCTCAGGCAGGGCGTCGTGCTGGAGGACGGCCAGTATCAGGGGCAGCCGGTGCGCATCGCCGGCCTCGTCCGCAAGGTGGAGGGCGCGCCCGGCGATGGCTGGACCCGCATCATCGTCGCGCAGACGCTCGGCGCGCGCGCCGCGCTCACGTCCGACCTCGCCTTCAAGGCCCTCGCCATGATCGCGGCCATGAGCCTTCTCGCCCTGGCCACGGCGGCGCTCAGCCTGCGCCTCGTCTTCTCGCCCCTGACCCGCATCGAGCGCGAGATCGCCGGCCGGCAGCCCGACGACCTCAGCCCCATCGCCCTCACCCCGCCGCCCGAGGCGCGGGCGCTGGTGGAGGCCATCGACGGCTTCATGCTGCGCCTGAGGGAGCGCATCGCCCTGATGCAGCGCTTCATCGCCGATGCGGCCCACCAGATCCGCACGCCGCTCGCCGCCATCGATGCGCAGGTGGAACTGCTGGAGACGGACGACCCGGCCCAGGCCACGCAACTGGAGGGGCTCAGGTCGCGCGTCGCCGAACTCGGCCGGCTCACCAGCCAGTTGCTGGACCACGCCATGGTGCTCCACCGCGCCCGGTCGCCGAGCCTTGCGCCCACCGACCTCAACGCGCTGGCGAAGGCTGTGCTGGCGCGCGCCGTGCCGCTCACCCTCGACCGGGAAATCTCCATCAGCTTCATACCGCTGGACGGGGCGCCGCGGCTCGACGTGGACGCCATCAGCGTCGGCGAGGCGCTGGCCAACCTGATCCACAATGGACTGGTGCATGGCGCCCGCAAGCGTCTGTCAGTGTCCGTGGAACGCACGGCCGAAGGCGTGGCGCTGCGGGTGTGGGACGACGGCCCCGGCATCGCCGCGTCGGATCAGGCGCGCGTCGCCCTGCCGTTTCAGAAGGGCACGGCCTCGTCCGGCTCCGGCCTCGGCCTCGCCATCGCCGGGGAAGTCGCCCGCGCCCACGGCGGCGCGCTGCGCTTCGCCGGCGGCGACGGTGATTTCAGCGTGATCCTCGAACTCAGGTGAGACGGCGGACCATGGGTCAGCCGCGCGCCGCCTCGGCCGCCTGCGGCAGGTCCTGCGCGGCGACTTCCGAGAGCGCATGGCCGTAGAGCACGAGGCAGGGGCCGTCCGCCCCCGCATCCACCGCGCGCGTCACCGCCTCCACGAGGCTGGCGACGGTGGCGAGCACCACCTTTTCCTCCGGCCGCGTCACCGAGAAGATGGCGATGGCCGGCGTCGCCGGCTCTATGCCGGCAGTGAGGAGATTCCGCACGAGGTCCGGCAGGGTCCGGCGCGGCATGTAGACGACGGTTGTGGCCGCCTTGTCGGAGAGCGCCTTGAAGTCGAGATCGGCGGGCAGCTTGCCGTCCCGCGCATGGGCGGTGACGAATTGCAGCCGCCGCGCATGGTCGCGATGGGTGAGGGAGGTGACGAGCCGGCTCGCCGCGCCCTGCGGGGAGGAGATGCCCGGCACCACCTCCACCGGCACGCCGGCCGCGCGGCAGTGGGCGATTTCCTCGCCCGCCCGGCCGAAGATCATCGGCTCGCCGCCCTTCAGGCGCACCACACGGCGGCCCTCGCGGGCGAGGTCCACCATCAGCGCGTTGATGTCGTCCTGCTTGCAGGAGGGACCGTAGCCAGTCTTGCCCACCAGCATCTTCTTCGCCTCGCGCCGGGCGAAATCGAGGATCGCCGCGGAGACGAGATCGTCATAGAGCACCACGTCCGCCGATTGCAGCGCGCGCACCGCTTTCAGCGTCAGAAGCTCGGGATCGCCCGGCCCCGCGCCCACCAGCACCACGGAACCACCGTGCGGGGACGCGCCCTGCGTCTCGAGCGCCGCGAACAAGGCGGCGCGGTCGGCTTCTTCCGGCGCGCGATGGGGCTCGGCGAGGGCTTTGGCCGCGAACCGCTCCCAGAAGGCGCGGCGGGCGTGGAAGGAAAGGCCGCGTTCCGTGACGGACGCGCGCCAGGCCTTCGCCGCCTGCGCCCAGGCGCGGAAGCCGGAGGGCAGCAGAGCCTCGATCTTGGCCCGCACCGCCTGTCCGAACACGGGAGCCGCGCCGTCGGTCGAGATGCCCACCACGAGGGGCGAGCGGTTCACGATGGCGCCGAAGGTGAAGTCGCACAAAGCCGGCCGGTCGATGACATTCACCGGCACGCCGGCCGCGCGGGCGGCGGCGGAAAAGCGCTCGGCGGCGTCCGCATCCTCGAAATCGCCGATGGCGAGGGCCGCGCCCGCGATGTCGTCGTCGTGCCAGTCGCGCACATGAACGGCGATGGCGCCCAAGTTATGCGGGCCAAGGGCGGGCGCGCCGGCCAGCCGCCAGATGTCCTCGCAGACGGCGGGGGCAATCACCTCCACCCGCGCCCCGGCGGCGGAGAGAAGCTCCACCTTCCAGGCCGCCGGCTCGCCGCCGCCCGCCACCAGCACGCGCCGGCCTTCCAACCCGAAGAACACCGGCAGGCGGGCAAGCGCCTCCATGCGCGCCTGCCGCGTCTCTCGCGGGGCACGGGGGGCGTTGGGCTCGGCGCCGGGGGCGGCCATGGATGGAACTCCGGAGTATCGTCAGGCGAAGAAAGTAAGCTTCAAGTCCACCGGGCGCCACCCCTCTCCCCTTGCGGGAGAGGGGCCGGGGGTGAGGGGTAAACGCCGCCGGGAATGCGATCGCGGCGCCACCCCCTCACCCGTCTCGCGGCTGCGCCGCGATCCACCCTCTCCCGCCTGAACTCGGCTGATGCCGAGTTCGTTTCGTGAAACAGGAGTCGGCAAAAGCCGACTTCGAGGGGAGAGGGAGATGCCCGGCAGATCAGCCGCGGGCGGCGACGACGATGATCTCGACCAGGAACTGCGGCGCGGCGAGCTTGCCTTCGCTGGTGGCGCGGGCGGGGGGATTGGCCTTGTCCACCCAGCTGTCCCACACGCTGTTCATGGCGGCGAAATTCTTGATGTCCGACAGCCAGATGGTCGCAGTGAGGATGCGCGACTTGTCGGTGCCGGCGCGGGCCAGCAGGCTGTCGATGGAGGCGAGCACGGCCTTGGTCTGGCTCTCCACGTCCGGCCCCTCGGCCACCTGGCCGGCGAGATAGACGGTGTTGCCGTGGATCACCGCCTCGCTCATGCGGGCGCCCTTGTCGAGCCGTTCGATGCTCATGATGTGTCCTCGTGTTGGGGATGGCGGGTGTTTAGCAGCTTCGGGGGCACAGGCGTCAACCACCTCACCGTCGCCCTCCGGCTCGACCGGAGGGCCCATGTCGACATTTGCCCCCGCGGAGGGATGGGTCCTCCGGTCGAGCCGGAGGACGACGGCGAAAGAGGGAAAGACGGCGAAAAGAGCGAACGAAGAGCGTAGAAAGACGCCGCCCCTCAGTGCGCCTCTTCCCAGTTCTTCGCCGCCCGCGCGTCCACCTTCAGCGGCACGGCAAGCTGCACGGCCGGGGCGGCTGCCGTCTCCATGGCGTGGCGCACAACGGGCAGCGTCGCGTCCGCCTCGGCCTCTGGCACCTCGAACACCAGTTCGTCGTGCACCTGCAGCAGCATGCGCGCGGAGAGCCCGGCCTCGGCCAGCGCCGGCTCCATGCGGATCATGGCGCGGCGGATGATGTCGGCGGCGGTGCCCTGGAGGCGGGCGTTGATGGCGGCGCGCTCGTTGAAGGCGCGGATGGAGGGGTTCTTCGCCGCGATGTCGGGATAGTGGCAGCGCCGGCCGAACAGCGTCTCCACGTATCCGTGCTCGCGGCAGAAGGTCTTGGTCTCCTCCATGTAGTCGCGGATGCCGGGGAAGCGCTCGAAATAGCGCTTGATGTACTGCCCCGCCTCCTCGCGCGGGATGGAGAGCTGGTTGGCGAGGCCGAAGGCGGAGATGCCGTAGATGATGCCGAAATTGATGGCCTTCGCCCGCCGCCGGATTTCCCCCGGCATGTCCTTCACCGGCACGCCGAACATCTCGGAGGCCGTCATGGCGTGGATGTCCAGCCCGTCCGTGAAGGCCTGCCGCAGTGCCGGGATCTCGGCGATTTCGGCGAGGAGCCGCAGCTCGATCTGCGAATAGTCGGCCGAGACGAGGAGGTTGCCCTCTTCCGCCACGAAGGCGCGGCGGATGCGTCGGCCTTCCTCGGTGCGCACGGGGATGTTCTGCAGGTTCGGATCGGAGGAGGAGAGCCGCCCGGTGGTGGTGGCGGCCAGCGCATAGGAGGTGTGGACGCGCTTCGTCTGCGGATGCACGAAGTTCGGCAGCGCATCCGTATAGGTGGAGCGGAGCTTGGAGAGCTGGCGCCATTCCAGGATCTTCTGCGGCAGCTTGTGGCCTTGCTCGGCCAGCTCCTCCAGCGCGGTGGCCTTGGTGGACCACATGCCGGTGGCGGTCTTGGTGCCGCCGGGCAAGCCCATGCGGCCGAACAAAATGTCGCCCATCTGCTTCGGCGAGCCCACGTTCAGCCGCTCGCCGGCCAGTTCCGCGATCTCGTCCTCCACCCGCGCGGCGCCCTGCGCGAACTCGGAGGAGAGGCGCGCCAGCATGGCCTTGTCGATGGCGATGCCGCGCGATTCCATGCGCGCCAGCACGGGAATGAGCGGGCGCTCCAGCGTCTCGTAGACGGTGGTGCGGCCCTCGGCGGCGAGGCGGGGTTTCAGCACCTGCCAGAGGCGGAGCGTAACGTCCGCATCCTCGGCGGCGTAGGCCGTGGCGGGCTCCAGCGCCACCTTGTCGAAGGTGATCTGCGCCTTGCCCTTCCCCGTCACCTCCGAATAGGCGATGGGCTGGTGCCCGAGATGGAGGACGGAGAGCTCGTCCATGCCGTGGCCGTTCCGGCCGGCGTCCAGCGCGTAGGACATGCACATGGTGCAGTCGATGGGCGATACCTGGATGCCGTGGCGGGCCAGCACCAGCTCGTCATACTTCACATTGTGCCCGACCTTGAGCGTGCCTTTGTCCTCCAGCACGGGCTTGAGCGCCGCAACCGCATCGGCGAGCGAAATCTGCCCCGGCAGCAGGCCCTCGGAGAACAGGCCGTCCCCCGCGCCCTGATGCAGGAGAGGGATGTAGCAGGCCTCGCTGGGCGAGAGGGCCAGCGAGACGCCCACGAGGTCCGCCTGCATGGGGTCCAGCGAATTGGTCTCGGTGTCGAAGGCGACGACGCCGAGGTCCATGGCCTTCGCGCACCACGCCTTTAGCTCGGCAAGATCGAGGATGGTGCGATAGGCCTTGCGGTCCACCGGCGTCGCCCGCGCGGCCTGCGCGCGCTGGTGGGCGAGATCGGAGGGGGTGGGCGTGCCGGTGGGGGCGGTGGCCGTCGCGGCGGGGGCGGCGCCCGGCGGGGTCGGAGCGGCGCCTTCTGCTCCGGGGGCCGGAGATGTGGGGGCGAAGAGATCGCCGCCGCTCGGCGCCAGCTTCGGGTCCGGCTCCACCTCGCCGGCTTCCACGCCATAGGCCTCGGCCACGCGGCGGGTGATGGTGGTGAATTCCATGGCCTTGAGGAAGGAGATGAGGCGCTTCGCGTCCGGGTCTTCCAGCACCAAATCTTCCAGCGGCACCTCCACCGCCACGTCGCGCACCAGCGTGACAAGCTGCTTGGAGATGCGCGCGGCTTCCTGATTGTTCAGCAGCGACTCGCGGCGCTTGGGCTGCTTGATCTCGCCAGCGCGGGCGAGCAGCGTTTCGAGGTCCCCATATTCGGCGATGAGCTGGGCGGCGGTCTTGATGCCGATGCCGGGCACGCCGGGCACGTTGTCGGTGGAATCACCGGCCAGCGCCTGCACGTCCGTGACCTTCTCCGGCGGCACGCCGAAATACTCGACCACCTCGCCGAGGCCGATGCGCCGCTCCGGGCGCGCTCCGCGCCCGCCGCTCTCGCCCGAGGCGGGGTCATACATGGCGACCTTGGGGCCGATGAGCTGCATCAGGTCCTTGTCGGCGGAGACGATGAGCACGTCCGCCCCGGCCTTCACCGCCTGCTCGGCATAGGTGGCGATGATGTCGTCCGCCTCGTAGCGCGCCTGCTCCACCGGGATGAGGCCGAAGGCGCGCACCGCCTCGCGCATGAGCGGGAACTGGGGAATCAGCTCGTCCGGCGGCTCGGAGCGGTTGGCCTTGTAGTCGGGATAAAGCTCCTTGCGGAACGAATCTTCCGACTTGTCGAAGACGATGGCGAGGTGGGTCGGGCGGATGCCCACGGCCCCGTCGCGCACGAACTGGAACAGCTTGGTGCAGAACAGCCGCACCGCGCCCGTGGGCAGCCGGTCCGAGCGGAAATTGTACTTCCGGTCCTGATTGATGGACTGGAAATAGGCGCGGAACACGAAGGAGGAGCCATCCACCAGGAACACATGGTCGCCGGGCTTGAGGGGGCGGGGAGAGGGGGACATGGCGCGTCCTTCAAAGGTCCGGCGGCAGCGGCGATCAGGGGTCGGGATCGGGGGTCGCAAGATCGGGGGTCGATCGAGGCGCGCACGATGCCCGAGGGGGCGGCGGGGGACAAGTGCCGCGGCACCCCGCCGAACAGGCGCGCCGACGGGGCGGGAAAGCCCGCGAGCCCAATGGCCAAGCCGTGCCGCAGCGCACACTTCGCAGGCATCTGCATCACCAGATGAACAACGGAAGTGCAGACCCTAGGCACGCCCAATTTTTCATCAGTCGAAATTCAATTTCAGAATCAAAGGCGTAAGCATCCGGGCGCAGTTGGCCCATCACTTGCTTTTATCATCGCGGCGCAGTCGATGATGACCGCGCCCCATATTCGTCCCAACGATGGGACCCGCAGCAGAGCCGCTGACAGCCATGACCGGAAGGTCGTGAGCATGTCCGCGGCTTTTTTCGTTTCGGGTCTCCGCGTCCGCCTTTGCCGATCCAGGGGAAAAGAACATGAGCGACGCTTCCAAGACCGAGTCCGCCGCCGCCGAATCCGCCGCCGCATCGAACACCACGCCGGCCGCTGCTGCCCCCGGCGTCTCGCGCCGCTCGCTCCTGAAGGGCACGGCCGCCGCGCTCGGCACCGCCGCGCTGTTCGAGAGCATCCGCATGGCGTTCCCCGGCGGCGTGCCGGCGGCCTATGCGGCGGCGCCGGAGACCACCAAGGCGACGCTCGGCTACATCGCGCTCATGGATGCCTCGCCCCTCGTCATCGCCAAGGAGAAGGGCTTCTTCGCCAAGCACGGCGTGCCCGACGTGGAGGTGGTGAAGCAGGCCTCCTGGGGCGCCACCCGCGACAACCTCGTGCTCGGCGGCGAGAAGAACGGCATCGACGGCGCGCACATCCTCACGCCCATGCCCTACCTCATCTCCACGGGCAAGGTGACGCAGAACAACGTGCCGACCCCCATGTACATCCTCGCGCGCCTCAACCTCGACGCGCAGGCCATCTCCGTCTCCAACGAATACAAGGACCTCAAGGTCACGGCCGACGCCAGCGCCTTGAAAGAGGCTTTCGCCAAGAAGAAGGCCGAGGGCAAAGAAGTAAAGATCGCCATGACCTTTCCGGGCGGCACCCACGACCTGTGGATCCGCTACTGGCTGGCCTCCGCCGGCATCGACCCGGACAAGGACGTCTCCACCATCGTGGTGCCCCCGCCGCAGATGGTCGCCAACATGAAGGTCGGCAACATGGACGCCTTCTGCGTGGGCGAGCCGTGGAACGAGCAGCTGGTGAACCAGGGCATCGGATTCACCGCCTGCACCACCGGCGAGATCTGGAAGCAGCACCCCGAGAAGGCGCTCGGCATGCGTGCCGACTATGTGGACAAGAACCCCAACGCCACCCGCGCCATCCTGAAAGCCGTCATGGAAGCCCAGCAATGGTGCGACAAGATGGAGAACAAGAAGGAGATGTCCGAGATTGTCGGCAAAAGGCAGTGGTTCAACGTGCCCGTCTCCGACATCTACGGCCGTGCCATCGGCGACATCAATTACGGCAACGGCCGCGTGGTGAAGAATTCCGACCAGTACATGAAGTTCTGGATGGACCACGCCTCCTATCCCTTCCGCAGCCATGATGCCTGGTTCATCACCGAGGACATCCGCTGGGGCAAGTTCGAGCCCACGACGGACATCAACGCCCTCGTCGCCAAGGTGAACCGCGAGGAGATCTGGCGCGAGGCGGCCAAGGAGCTGGGCGTCGCCGCCAGCGACATTCCCGCCACCACCTCGCGCGGCAAGGAAACCTTCTTCGACGGCAAGGTCTTCGATCCCGCCGATCCGCAGGCCTACCTCAAGAGCCTCGGCATCAAGCGCGTCGACGCCTGAGCCCCTGCGCCCCCTCCCGTGCGGAGGGGGCCTCTTCCCGATATCCAGACCCGGAGCTTGTGCCCATGTCCGTCACCGCCTTGAAGGAGCCGCCCCGCGAGGTCCGACGCTCCGGGACAGCAGAAGTCGTCAAGATGAAACCCGTCGCCGCCCGCCGCCCCTCCCGCTGGCCGGGCTATGCCAAGTCCGTCGCCGCCACCGTCATTCCGCCGCTGGTGATGGTGGTGCTGCTCGGCCTCCTGTGGGAGATCCTGTGCTCCGGCGCGGGCGCCACGCTGCCGCCGCCCAGCCGCATCTGGACGGACTCAAAGGACCTCATCCTCGATCCCTTTTTCGTCGCCGGCCCGCAGGACATCGGCCTCGGCTGGCGCGTCATGGTCTCGCTCCAGCGCGTGGCGGTGGGCTTCGGCCTCGCGGCGGTGGCGGGCATCGCGCTCGGCGCCATCGTCGGCCAGTCGGTGTGGGCCATGCGGGGGCTCGATCCCATCTTCCAGGTGCTGCGCACGGTGCCGCCGCTGGCGTGGCTGCCCATCGCGCTCGCCGCGTTCCGGGACTCGAACCCCTCCGCCATCTTCGTGATCTTCATCACCGCCATCTGGCCGATCATCATCAATACGGCGGTCGGCATCCGGAACATCCCGCAGGATTACCGGAACGTCGCGCAGGTTCTGCGGCTGAACCCGCTCGAATTCTTCTGGAAGATCATGCTGCCGTCCGCGGCACCCTACATCTTCACCGGCCTTCGCATCGGCATCGGCCTCTCCTGGCTCGCCATCGTGGCGGCGGAGATGCTCACCGGCGGTGTCGGCATCGGCTTCTTCATCTGGGATGCGTGGAACTCCTCCCGCCTGCCCGACATCATCGTGGCCCTCGTCTACATCGGCGTCGTCGGCTTCGTGCTCGACCGCCTGGTGGCCGGCATCGGCGCCTTCGTCACCCGCGGCACGCAGGCTTCCTGAGCCCGCCCGACCCCATCTTCAAGGAGGCTTCGATGCCCGCCTATCTCGAGCTCAGCCAGATCGGCAAGACCTTCTCCCGCGGCGCCGCCACCACCGAGGTGCTGCGCGATGTCTCCCTCGACATCGCAAAGGGGGAATACATCTCCATCATCGGCCATTCCGGCTGCGGCAAGTCCACCTTGCTCAACATCGTCGCCGGCCTCACCCGGGCGACCACCGGCGGGGTCATCCTCGACGGGCGGGAGGTGAACGCCCCCGGCCCGGACCGCGCGGTCGTGTTCCAGAACCACTCGCTGCTGCCCTGGCTCACCGTCTACGACAACGTGCGCCTCGCGGTGGACAAGGTGTTCTCCGGCACCCGCTCGCGTGCCGAGCGGCATGACTGGACCCTGCACAATCTCGACCTCGTGCAGATGGGCCACGCCAAGGACAAGCGCCCGTCCGAAATCTCCGGCGGCATGAAGCAGCGCGTCGGCATCGCCCGGGCGCTGGCCATGGAGCCGAAGGTGCTGCTGCTGGACGAGCCGTTCGGGGCGCTGGACGCGCTCACCCGCGCCCACCTGCAGGACAGCGTGATGCAGATCCACGCCACGCTCGGCAACACCATCCTGATGATCACCCACGATGTGGACGAGGCGGTGCTGCTGTCCGACCGCATCGTGATGATGACCAACGGCCCCTCCGCCTATGTGGGCGAGGTGCTGGAGGTGAAGCTGCCCCGCCCGCGCAAGCGCCTCGAGCTGGTGACCAACCCCACCTACCTCAAGGCCCGCGAGGCGGTGCTGAAATTCCTCCACGAGCGCCACCGCTTCGTCGAGGCCGCCTAGCAGACGGCAGAAGCGCGGGCCTGCCCGCGCCGGCCGCAGACCGCCGACACCACGCGCCGAACCGGCGCGCGGGTCCGTGCGCCCTTCATCCAGGAATTTCGCCATGAGCCTGACCCCGCACCAGATCGAATTGATCCAGGATTCATTCCGCAAGGTGGTGCCCATCGCCGACACCGCTGCCACCGTCTTCTACGGCCGGCTGTTCGAGATCGCGCCCGAGGTGAAGCCCCTGTTCAAGGGCGACATGAGCCTCCAGGGCGCGAAGCTCATGGCGACGCTCGGCCTCGTCGTCGCCGGCCTCAGCGACCTGTCGAAGATCGTCCCGGCCGCCGAGAGCCTTGCCCGCAAGCATGTGGGCTATGGCGTGAAGGATGAGCATTACGCCCCCGTCGGCGCCGCGCTGATCTGGACGCTGGAGCGCGGCCTTGGCCCCGACTTCACCCCGGAGACGGAGGAAGCCTGGGCAAAGGCCTATGCGATCCTTTCTTCCGTGATGATCGCCGCCGCCGCCGAAGCGCCGGTTCCGGCCGAGTGAGGAGGCAGGCGTGAGCGAGCCCCTTCTCGTCATCGGCAACGGCATGGCCGCCGCGAAGCTCTGCGAGGAGCTGACCTCCCGCGCGCTCGGCCGCCACGCCGTGGCGGTGATCGGGGCGGAGCCCTGCCTCGCCTACAATCGCGTGCTGCTCTCCGAGGTGCTCGCCGGCCACATGGCCGCCGCCGAGGCGGAGATGAAGCCCGCCCAATGGTGGCGCGCGCGGGGCGTGACCCTGCAATATGGCACCCCCGCCGCCGCGCTCGACCGCGCCGCCCACGAAGTGGTGCTGGCCGACGGCCGCCGCCTGCCCTTCGGCAAGCTGGTGCTCGCCACCGGCTCCCACCCCATCCGCCTGCCCCTGCCGGGCATGGCGCTGCCCGGCGTCCACACCTTCCGCGACCTGAAGGACGTGGAGGCCCTGCTCTCCGCCGCCGCCGTTCCGGGCACCCGCGCCGTGGTCATCGGCGGCGGGCTCCTCGGCATCGAGGCCGCGGCGGGGCTCGCCGGCGCGGGCGTCGAGACCCGCCTCGTCCACCTCATGGACCGGCTGATGGAACGCCAGCTCGACGCCGCCGCCGGCGCCTTCCTGAAGCGCGCGGTGGAGGCGAAGGGCATCGAGGTGCTGCTTGGCGCCGCCAGCGAGGCCATCGAGGGCGAAAGCCATGTCACCGGCCTGCGCCTGAAGGATGGCCGCGTCCTCCCCGCCGACATTCTCGTGGTGGCGTGCGGTGTCACCCCCAATGCGGACCTCGCCCGTGGGGCGGGGCTGGAGGTGAAGCGCGGCATCGTGGTGGACGACACCCTCGCCTCGTCCGATCCCGACATCTTCGCCATCGGCGAATGCGCCGAGCATCGCGGCATGACCTACGGCCTTGTCGCCCCCGCCTATGAGCAGGCCGGCGTGCTCGCCCGGCGCCTCGCGGGTGAGGATGCGCACTATCAGGGCTCGGTGGTCTCCACCAATCTCAAGGTGTCGGGCGTGCCCGTCTTCTCGGCCGGCGACGTCACCGGAGGCGCGGGCACGGAGGACATCGTGCTCACCGATCGCGGCCTCGGCGTCTACCGCCGGCTCATCGTGAAGGACGGCCTGCTCGCCGGGGCCGTGCTGTTCGGCGACACGGCGGACGGCCTCTTCTACCTCGACCTCATCACCCGCCGCACCCCCATCGCCGCCATGCGCCCCGAGCTTGCGTTCGGCCGCGATGCGGTGGCCGCCGCAGCCTGACAAGAAGAAGAAAGGAAACCCCATGGGCGCCGATTTCACCCTCGACCAGAAGCGCTATCTGGAAGGCTTCGTCTCCGGCGCCAAGGCGGTGCAGATCGCCCGGAGCGCGCCCGCGCCCGCAGCCGCCTCCGTCGCGGAAATGACCGGCCCGGATGCCGCGAGCCATCGCGCCATGGCCCGCACGGAAGCGGCGGGAAAGAAGCTCACGCCCGAAGAGAAGGCCAAGCGCGAGGAACTGGGCCTCGACGCCTATGACCGCATGCGCGCCGCCGCCCGTGAGGGCACTTTTCCGAAGGGCCCGGACGTCCTGCGCTGGAAGTATCACGGCCTGTTCTATGTCGCCCCCGCGCAGGACAGCTTCATGTGCCGCATGCGCATTCCCGGCGGCATCCTCACCCACTGGCAGTTCCGCGGCGTCGCCGACATCGCCGAGCGCCATGGCGGCGGCTACACCGACATCACCACCCGCGCCAATCTCCAGATCCGCGAGATCCCCCCCACCGACGGCATCGCCGTGCTGGAGGGGCTGGTCTCCCTCGGCCTCACGGCCAAGGGCTCGGGCGCCGACAACATCCGCAATGTCACCGGCACCCCCACCGCCGGCATCGACACGCAGGAGCTCCTCGACACCCGCCCGCTGGCGAGCGCGTGGCACCATTACATCCTGAACAGCCGCGACATGTACGGCCTGCCGCGCAAGTTCAACGTGGCCTTCGACGGCGCCGGCACCATCGGCGCGCTGGAGGACACCAACGACATCGGCTTCCAGGCGGTGGAGGTGATCGACGGCTTCGGCATCACTCCCGGCGTGTGGCTGCGCCTCGTCTTGGGCGGCATCACCGGCCACAAGGATTTCGCCCGCGACACCGGCATCGTGGTGACCCCCGACGAGGCAGTGGACGTGACGGCGGCCATCGTGCGCGCCTTCATCGACACCGGCGACCGCACCGACCGCAAGAAGGCGCGGCTGAAATATGTGCTCGATTCCCTCGGCTTCGACAGCTTCCTGAAGCTGGTGGAGGAAAAGCTCGGCCGCCCCTTCACCCGCCTTGCCGCCGCGGCGGTGAAGCCGCGCGCGGAGCCGGACCGGCTGGCCCATCTGGGCGTGCATCCGCAGAAGCAGGCGGGGCGGAACTATGTGGGCGTCGCCACCCCCGTCGGCCGCATGAGCGCGGCGCAGATGCGCGGCCTCGCCGACATCTCGGCGCGCTTCGGCGATGGCGATATCCGCCTCACCGTCTGGCAGAACCTCCTCATCTCCGGCGTCGCCGATGCCGATATCGCCGCAGTCACGGACGCGGTGGAAGCCCTCGGCCTCACCACCAAAGCAACGCCGCTCCAGGCGGGCATCGTCGCCTGCACCGGGGCGAAGGGCTGCCGCTTCGCGGCGGCCGACACCAAGGGCACCGCGCGGGCCATTCTGGCTCATTGCGAAGAGCGGGTCGCCCTCGACGGGCCGGTGAACATCCATGTCACCGGCTGCCACAATTCCTGTGCCCAGCACTATATCGGCGATATCGGGCTGATCGGGGCGCGGGTGCCCGTCAATGACGACGGGGACACGGTGGACGGCTATCACATCCTCGTCGGCGGAGGCTTCGGCAGCGCGGCCGCCATCGCCCGCGAGCTTTACCAGTTCGTGCCGGCGGACGACGCCCCGGCCGTGGTGGAACGCCTGCTGAAAAGCTGGGTCGCCCACCGCGCCGCGGGCGAGACCTTCGCCGACTTCACCCGCCGCCTCGACCCCGACGCGCTGAAGGCGCTGGCGGCGGCGGCATGAACCGCCCGGCCTCTTCCATTCGGCCGCTGCGCGACGCTGTGCGCTGGGCCCCGGCTCGCATTCCGCTGACGCTCCATGCGTCCGGGGCGCGAGAGCGGGCTCGTGTCCCGGCCAACTGCAACGTAGCGCAGCGCAGTGGAAGGAGAGCCGGGACCCAGCGCAACATGCGCGCGCCTCTGGCGCGCACCGTTTCCGGACCACGCCCATGAGCCTCCAGTCCCGTCCCCCCATCGTCCCGGTCCTGCCCGACAGCGCGCCCTTCTCGGCGGAGCAGCGGGCGTGGCTGAACGGCTTCTTCGCCGCCATCCTCTCCACCGATGCCGGGCATGCGCCCATGGCCCTCTCGGCCGGCGATGCGGCGGCGCTGCTGCCGGACATCTCCGCTCCTGCCGCGGCCGAAGAGGACGACGGCGCGCCCTGGCACGACCCGTCCATGCCGCTCGCCGAGCGCATGGCGCTGGCCGAGGGCAAGGCCCTGCCCCGGCGCATGATGGCGGCCATGGCGCAGCAGGATTGCGGCCAGTGCGGCTATGTCTGCGAGACCTATGCCAAGGCGCTGGCGAGCGGCGCGGAATCGAAGCTCAACCTCTGCGCCCCCGGCGGCAAGGAGACGCTGCGGATGCTGAAGCAGCTGGCGGCGGAAACCTCCGCGCCGGCGGAGGCCACGCCGGTTGCCGAAGCCCCCGCCCCGGCCGTCGCGCACGCCGCGCCCGCCACCGGCACCCGCGAGAATCCCGGCGAAGTCACCTTCCTCTCCCGCACCCGCCTCAACAAGGCGGGCTCGGAGAAGGAGACGTGGCATGTGGAGTTCGACCTCGCCGGCTCCGGCATCGATTATGCCGCCGGCGACAGCTTCGGCGTGTTCCCGGTGAACGATCCCGGCCTCGTTGCGCAGGTGCTGGAGGCGCTGCACGCCCCCGCGGATTTCCCCATCGCGGGCCATACGCTCAGCGAGGTGCTGGCCCGCGAGGTGTGCCTGAAATCGGCGCCGGATGCGCTCTTCACCCTCATCTCCTATCTCGTCGGCGGGGAGCGCAAGGCCAAGGCCCGCGCGCTCGCCAACGGCGAGGACCCGGACGGCGACGCCGCCACCCTCGACGTGCTGGCGGCGCTCACGAAATTCCCCGGCATCAGGCCAGATCCGGAAGCCCTCATCGAGTGCCTGGAGCCGCTGCAGCCGCGCCTCTATTCCATTTCCTCCAGCCCCGTCGCCACGCCCGGACGGCTCACGCTGACCGTGGATGCGGTGCGCTACGATCTTGAAGGCCGCACGCGGCTCGGCGTCGCCTCCACCTTCCTCGGCGACCGCCTCGCGCCGGGCACGCGCATGAAGGCCTATATCCAGAAGGCGCACGGCTTCGCTCTGCCGCAGGATCTGGCGAAGGACGTCATCATGGTCGGCCCGGGCACCGGCATCGCCCCCTTCCGCTCCTTCCTGCAGGAGCGGCTGGCGACCAAGGCGCCGGGGCGCAACTGGCTGTTCTTCGGCCACCAGCGGCGCGAAACGGATTTCTTCTACGAGGACGAGCTTTCCGGCCTCCAGGCCGCTGGCTGCCTCACCCGCCTCGACACCGCCTGGTCCCGCGACGGGGACCGCAAGGTCTATGTGCAGGATCGCATCCGCGAGGCCGGCGCCGAGCTGTGGGGATGGCTGAAGGGGGGCGCGCATTTCTACGTCTGCGGCGATGCCAAGCGCATGGCCAGGGACGTGGAGAAGGCGGTCGCCGATGTCGCTGCCACCCATGGTGGCCTCACGGCGGAGGCGGCGGCGAAATTCGTCGCCGATCTCAGGACCGCCGGACGCTATCAGGCCGACGTGTACTGAGCTAGAAATGATGGCCAAGCCTCAGGCAGGACCGGCATGAACGCCCCCCTCACCTCGCCCCCTTCGGTGAAGACCACCTGCCCCTATTGCGGCGTCGGCTGCGGCGTGAAGGCGACGCCGGATGGTCTGGGCGGCGCGCTCATCGAGGGCGATGCCGACCACCCCGCCAATCTCGGCCGCCTCTGCTCCAAGGGCGCGGCGCTGGGGGAGACGCTGGGGCTCGGCACCCGCCTCCTCCATCCCATGGTCCGCGGGGCGGACGGCGTGCTGGCGCGAGCGAGCTGGGACGACGCGCTGGACCGCATCGCCGGAGACATGCGGGACATCATCGACCGGCACGGGCCGCAGGCGGTGGCCTTCTATCTCTCGGGCCAACTGCTGACCGAGGATTATTACGCCGCCAACAAGCTGGCCAAGGGCTTCCTCGGCACGGCGAACGTGGACACCAATTCCCGCCTGTGCATGTCCTCCTCCGTCGCCGGCCACAAGCGCGGCTTCGGCTCGGATACCGTGCCCGGCAGCTATGAGGATCTGGACGGGGCGGACCTCATCATCCTCACCGGCTCCAACACGGCTTGGTGCCATCCCGTCCTGTTCCGCCGCATGGAGGCGGCGCGCAAGGCGCGCGGCACGAAGCTCGTCGTCATCGATCCGCGCCGCACGGACACGGGCGCGGAGGCGGACCTGTTCCTGCCCCTCGCCCACGGCACCGACGCGCTGCTCTTCTCCGGCCTGCTGGTGCATCTGGCGGCAAGCACGGCTTTCGATGCCCCTTACGTTGAGGCGCACACCACGGGCTTTTCGGAGGCACTCGCCGCCGCCCGCGCCGTCGCCCCCGATGCGGCGGCCACCGCGCACGGCTGCGGGCTGGCGGTGGCGGACGTGGAGCGCTTCTTCGCGCTGTTCACGCAGACGGCGCGCACCGTCACCTGCTATTCGCAGGGGGTGAACCAGTCGGCCGTGGGCACCGACAAGGTGAATGCCGTCCTCAACTGCCATCTCGCCACTGGCCGCATCGGCCGGGAGGGGACGGGGCCGTTCTCCCTCACCGGCCAGCCCAATGCCATGGGCGGGCGCGAAGTGGGCGGGCTCGCCAACCAGCTTGCTGCCCACATGGGCTTCTCCCCCGCCGAGGTGGATCGCGTGCGCCGCTTCTGGGGCGCCCCCCACATGGCCGAGCACGAGGGGCTGAAGGCTGTGGACATGTTCGCCGCCATCGGCCGGGGCGAGATCAAGGCCCTGTGGGTGATGGGCACCAACCCCGCCGTAAGCCTGCCCGAGGCCGATGCCGTGCGTACGGCGCTGGAAGGGTTGGAGCTGTTCGTCCTCTCCGAGAATGTGGGGGCGAACGACACAGCCCACTCAAATCCGCACGTGATGCTGCCCGCCGCCGCCTGGGGCGAGAAGGACGGCACCGTCACCAATTCCGAACGCCGCATCTCCCGCCAGCGCCCCTTCCTGCCCCGCCCCGGCGAGGTGATGCCCGACTGGTGGGCGCTCAAGGGCGTGGCCGAGCGCCTCGGCTTCGGCGCCGCCTTCCAGTGGCGCGGGCCGGCGGACATCTTCCGCGAGCATGCGGCGCTCTCCGGCTTCGAGAATGGCGGCACCCGGGATTTCGACATCTCCGCCTTCGCTGGGCTCTCCGATGCGGCCTATGAGGACATCGCGCCGGTGCAATGGCCCGTCCCCGCAAGCCGGCCGGAGGGCACCCGTCGCCTGTTCGCGAAGGGCGGCTATTTCACCCCCGACCGGCGCGCAAGATTCGTGGCGCCGCGTCCCGTCGCGGCGGTTGAGGGCCAGGCCCCCTATCCCTTCCTGCTCAACACCGGCCGCATCCGCGACCAGTGGCACACCATGACCCGCACCGGGCTCGCGCCCCGCCTCGGCGCGCACATCCCGGCACCGTTCGTGGCGGTGCATCCGGACGATGCCGCGCCGCTGGGGCTCAAGACGGGGATGCTGGCCGAGGTGGCTAGCGCCCACGGCCGCGCCGTGCTGGAAGTGGTGGTGGATGCCGGCCAGCGGCAGGGCACGCTGTTCGCGCCCATCCACTGGAGCCACGCCAATTCCTCCGATGGTCGCGTCGGTGCGCTGGTCCATGCGGTGACCGATCCCATCTCCGGCCAGCCGGACGCCAAGGCGACGCCGGTCACGCTCGCGCCCTATGCCGCGCCGTTCGAGGGCTTCGTGCTGGCGCGTCGCCACATGGCGCTGCCGGAGGGCGTGTGGTGGGCGCGCGCGGCGCTGGAGGGCGGCTTCGGCTGGCGCATCGCCGGCCGCATGGCCCCTGAGGACTGGGCGCAATGGGTGAAGGCGGAAGGCCCCGCCGACGTCGCCGAGCTGAGCGACACGCCCTCGGGCCTCTACCGCGCCGCCGCCTTCGATGCGGACGGGCGGCTGGACTTCGCGCTGTTCATCGGTGCCGCCGGGAAACGCGTCGCCTGGGATGCGCTGAAGGGGCTGCTGGCGTCCGAGGTCTCGGCCGCCGACCGGCGCCTCGTGCTTTCCGGCCGCCGCGCCGGGGCGGGGGCGGAGTGCGGGCCTCTGGTGTGCGCCTGCTTCGGTGTGCCGAAGGACACCATCCTCGCCGCCATCCGGGACGGCGCCGCCGATGCGGCGGCGGTGGGCGCACGGCTCAAGGCGGGCACCAATTGCGGCTCCTGCCTGCCGGAAATCCGCAAACTGATTCTGGAGGCGAAGGCGCCGGCGTGAGGCGCCTCGCGCCCCGGACGCATGCAGCGAAAGCGGAATGCGAGCCGGCGCCCAGGCAAGGGACCGCCTAAGGCGCTTCCGACCCCGCCCCTCTCAGGATTTGACCCGCTGCGCGGGACCTCTTGCGCTGGACCCCGGATCAGCGCTCCGGCTTTCGCCGTCGCTTGTCCGGGGAGCCGCGCCCCTCACCGCCGTCGTCCTCCGGCTTGACCGGAGGACCCATGGCGCCGTTCGCCCCTGCGTGCAGATACCGCCTTAAACGGAGGGATGGGCCCTCCGGTCAAGCCGGAGGGCGACGGGTGAACAGCCGGCGGCGACGGGGGATCGCCTCGGGGCGAGGGAAAAAACCCTCAGCCTTCCTTGCCTTCGGCCTTGGCGCGCTCGATGCCTTCGAGGATCAGCTTCTGCGCCTCGGCGGCGTCGCGCCAGCCGACGATCTTCACCCACTTGTTGGGCTCCAGATCCTTGTAGTGCTCGAAGAAGTGCTCGATCTGCTTGAGGGTGATCTCGGGCAGGTCGCTGTAGTTCTGCACCTTGTCGTAGCGCTTGGTGAGCTTGGAGGAGGGCACGGCGATGATCTTCTCATCCATGCCGGCCTCGTCTTCCATCAGCAGCACGCCGACGGGGCGCACCGAGATGATTGCGCCGGCCACGATGGCGCGGGTGTTGGCCACCAGCACGTCGCAGGGGTCGCCGTCGCCGGAGAGGGTGTGCGGGATGAAGCCGTAGTTTCCGGGATACCGCATGGCGGTATAAAGGAAGCGATCCACGAAGAGGGTGCCCGCGGCCTTGTCCATCTCGTACTTGATCGGCTCCCCGCCGATCGGGACTTCGATCAGCACGTTCACGTCGTGGGGCGGGTTCTTGCCGATCGGGATCGCGTCGATGCGCATGGGATGCTCGCTCTTGCCACTGGCTGCGGGACTGAAGATCCGCTCCGACCAAAGTCGAACCCGCACGGCACAAGGCTTTGCGGGCATTGCGGACCGGACGGGCTTTTGCCTGTCCGGGCGCTACCGCTGCCAAGCGAAGGCGGTCTTGTCCAGCGTTTTCGAGCCGAACTGCTCGGTCGAGGATGCGACCGGTTGCCCCCCCAACGCCTGATAGAAGCCCACGGCGCCTTCGTTTTCCGCCAGCGCCCACACCACGAGACCACCGAGCCGGGCGATGGCGAGATCGCGACGCGCCGCCGCGAACAGCCGCTGGCCGAAGCCGAGGCCCTGGTATTGCGGATGGAGGTATATTTCGTAGATCTCGCCGCCATAGGGCAGCGCCTTGGCGCGGTTGCCGCCGTAATTGACGTAGCCGGCGATGTCCTCGCCCACCAGCAGCACGGAGAGGCGGCTGCCACGGCGGATGGCGGCATCCCACCAGCGCGGGCCGCGCCGCTCCACCATGCGCTCCAGCTCGATGCCGGGGATGATGCCGCGATAGGCGGTACGCCAGGCGTCGTCATGGACCGCCGCGATCGCCTTGGCGTCGGCGGGCTTGGCCCTGCGGATCTCGATCAGGCCGGTGGTCATGCCCTGATGGAAGCAAACCCTGCGGCTTCCATCAAGGGGCATGACGCAGGAGGTCCCCAACCGGCGAGGGATGACGCCGCGCGCCGTGCCGCGCGCGGGCCGAAACCGCGCGCGATCAAAGGCGGTTAGGCCGGCTCAGGCGGTAATCTCGGGGACGCGCGTGACATTCATCACAAAGCGGCGCTGCTCTCCCGCGGGGATGTGGAGAAGGCCGGGCTTCTCCACGAACGGGCGGGTATCGCCTTCCGGCGTCGCATAGCCGGACCACGGTTCGATGCAGAGATAGGGCGCGCCGGGCTTGGTCCAGATGCCGAGGTCCGGCATGCCGGGAAAGGTGATGTCCAGCCCCGGCCGGCCCGGCACGCCATACTGCAGCCGGTGCGAGTTGAGGCCGAGGAAGATCAGCGCATCGCGCTCGAACATGGCATCGTCCGGCGTGAGCACGCCGTCGGCGGCAGGGCTCGGCTCGCTGGCGCGGGACAGGAGGCCGTTGACCGGGCGATGGATGGGCGCAGGCTCGGGATGCTCGAAGATCACCCGGTGCTCGGCGCGGGTGCCGCCATAGGGCAGCGGCCAGAGAAAGGCCGGGTGGTAGCCGAAGCTTGCCGGCAGCGCGCGGGGGCCGGGATTGGTCACCACCGCCTCCATGGCGAGCGTCGCGCCTTCCAGCGCGAAGGTGACCTCCAGCGCGAAATCGAACGGGTATTCGGCGCGCGTGGCATCGCTCGGCAGAAGGCGGAAGGTGGCCCGGTCCGGCGCCTCTGCCACCACCTCGAACTCCGAAAACCGCGCGAAGCCGTGCCGGCGCATGGGGTGGCCTTTGCCCTCATGCACGAGGGTGAGGTCCGGCAGCTCGCCGACGATGGGGAACAGGAGCGGCGCGCGGCCGGCCCAGAAGGCCGGATCGCCGTGCCACAGCAAGGCGCGGCCCTCGGCATCGGCGAGCGCCCGCAGCTCGGCGCCCAGCGACGAAATCTCCGCCGACAGCCCGTCCGAGCGCAGCGATACGGTCCTGCTCATGGTGTCCCCCGGTTACGTCCCCGCTTCACCTGTAGCACCGCAAGCGGCCGGAGGGCAGGGACCGGGGCGGACGCTCACACCCGCTCGATATACCGCGTCACCACATCCACCACATGCCGGCGCCGCGCGGCGCGCTCGTCGGCGGTGGCGAGGTCGCGGCCGAAGGCGGTGGAGAGGGTGGGGTTGTTGGAAAAGTAGAAATAGCTGATGGCCGAGATGGTGAGGTAGAGGTGCAGCGGATCGATGCCCTCCCGCAGCGTGCCGTCGGCCGCGCCCCGCGCGAGGATGGCCTCCAGCCGCGCGATGAGGGAAATCTGCATCTCGCGCAGGCGCAGGGAACGGCGCAGGTATTCGCCGCCGAGCAGGTTCTCGCTGTTCAAGAGCGGGATGAGGTGGGGGTGCTGGGCGGGATAGTCGAACTTGAATTCGGCAAGGCAGGTGATGGCCGCGAGCGGCGCCATGGCCTCTAGCGCCAGCTCCGCCTCGGCGACGCGCATATCGGTGTAGACGCGCTCGAGGACCGCCAGATAGAGGTCTTCCTTGCTGCCGAAATAATAATAGATCATGCGCTTGTTGGCGCCGGCCTCCTCGGCCACCACGTCCACCCGCGCCCCGGCGAGGCCCTTGGCGGCAAATTCCGCCTCGGCCGCTTCGAGGATGTTCAGCCGCGTCTTGTCCGCATCCCGCGTCGCCGCCTCGCGCTGCGGGGCGGCGGTGGAAGCGCGGGCCGCCTTGCGGGCGGGAGGGGATGCGGGCATCGAAAGATCCGGAACAGGCGGCGTGACAGGAGCGGTCCGCTCAAGCGCTGAGTCTTGCGCCGAGCCCGCGCGGCGAACGTTGCGACACGGCGAGCCGCTGTTCAAGTCCGATCGATTGCGGATGGAACAGGGCGGCATCCATGGGTTTGAGATCCGGCGCGATGTCCGGGCGGAAATCCATGTGCGCGAGCACGTCGCGCTCCATGTCGATGCCGGGGGCGATCTCGATCAGCTCCAGCCGGCCGGAGGCGCCGCGCCGGAATACTGCGCGCTCGGTGACGTAAAGCGCCTCCTGCCCGATGCCGGCCGCATAGGCGCCGCTGTAGGTGAGCTGCTGCAGGCGTTCCACGAACTTGCGGTCCCGGCCCTCCCTACGGATCACGGTCCTGCCGTCCGGCCAGGCCATGTCGAGCCCGCCCGAGGTGAAGGTGCCGGAGAACACCACCTTCTTCGCGTTCTGCGAGATGTTGATGAAGCCGCCGGGCCCGATGATGCGGTCGGAGAAGCGCGAGACGTTCACCGAGCCCTCCGCATCCACCTCCGCGAAGGAGAGGAAGGCGATGTCGAGCCCGCCGCCGTCGTAGAAATCGAACTGGTAGGGCTGGTCGATCATGGCGTGGAAGTTGCGGCTGGCGCCCACCTCGTTGCCGCTCGCCGGCGCGCCGCCGATGAGGCCCTGCTCGTTGGTGAGGGTGATGGCATCGAGGCACCCTTCTTCCGCCGCCACGGTGGCGATGCCGGTGGAGATGCCGGAGCCGAGATTGCACACCGCGCCTTCATACAGCTCCAGCGCCGCGCGCCGTGCGATGACCTTGCGCGGATCGAACGGCAAAGGCGCGATGGCCGAAAGCGGGATCTTCAGCTCGCCGGCATAGGCGGGGTTGTAGTCCGACACATAAGTCTGCATCTGGGCGGGATCGACCACCACCACATCCACCAGAATGCCGGGGATCTTCACCACCTTCGGGTTCAGCGTGCCGCGCCGGGCGAGGCGCTTGACCTGCACGATGACGGTGCCGCCGGCCCGCTTGGTGGCCTGCGCCATGGAGATCATCTCGCCGAAGATGGCCTCCTGCTCCATGGAGATGTTGCCGTCCTCGTCCGCCGTGGTGCCGCGCAGGAAGGCGATGTTGGGCACGAACGGCTTGTAGAAGAGCCATTCCCGCCCGGCGAGCTGCACCACCTCCACCAGGTCTTCCGTCGCCGACGGGCTCTGGCGCCCGCCGCCGAGGCGCGGGTCGATGAAGGTGTTAAGGCCCACATGCGTCACGAGGCCGGGCCGGCCGGAGGCCATCTCGCGGGTGAGCTGGGAGAGGGCGCCCTGCGGCAGGGTATAGGCCTCGACGCGGTCTTCCAGCGCCATCTTCTCCACCGGCGGGGAATCCACCAGCGTGCCGCAGACGACGCGCTTCAGGAGGCCGTCATGGGCGAGGTGGCCGACGCCCCGCGTCTTGCGGTCGCCAAGACCCACGGGATGCACGGTGGTGAGGTTGCGCGGTGCGCCTTCCTTCAGGAAGCGCTCGGCCACGGCGGCGATCAGCGTGTCCGGCACCGCATGGCCGCCGCCCGAGCCGCCGATGAGGATGGTGTCGCCACTCTCCACCAGCCGCGCGGCTTCCTCCGCGCTCAGAACGCGCATCGCCATGCCCAACCTCCCTGCCATTCCACCCGTGCCGCGGGACCGCCGGCCGTTCCGGCGCGGGGCTCCGTCTTGCTTAACTCACTAGTTAGTTATATGTCTGGACGCGTCCATCGTCAATTCGCCCCGTGCCGCGCGGGCGCGCCCTCGTGCGCGCCTCAAGGCGGACGCGCAGCCAAGCCATCGGATCGTCCATGAGCAATTTCGAGACGCAGGAAGTGCTCAGCGTCCATCACTGGACCGACACGCTCTTCAGCTTCCGCACCACCCGCAGCCCGGCGCTGCGCTTCATCAACGGCCAGTTCACCATGATCGGGCTGGAGGTGGAGGGCCGCCCGCTGGTGCGCGCCTATTCCATCGTCTCGCCGAACTATGACGAGGAGCTGGAATTCTTCTCCATCAAGGTCCAGAACGGCCCCCTCACCTCGCGCCTCCAGCATCTGAAGGTGGGTGACCGCATCCTGGTGGGGAAGAAGCCCACCGGCACCCTCATCCACGACAATCTGCTGCCCGGCCGCACGCTCTACCTGCTCGGCACCGGCACGGGGCTCGCGCCGTTCCTCAGCATCATCCGCGATCCCGACACCTATGCCCGCTTCGACAAGGTGGTGCTGGCCCACGGCTGCCGCACGGTGGCCGAGCTGGCCTATTCCGACTATCTGACGAAGGAGCTGCCCGAAGACCCCTTCCTCGGCGAGGAGGTGCGCGAACGGCTCATCTATTATCCCACCGTGACGCGCGAGCCCTTCCGCAACCAGGGCCGGCTCACGGATCTCATGACCTCCGGCAAGTTCTTCACCGACATCGGCCTGCCGCCCCTCGACAAGGCGCACGACCGGGTGATGCTCTGCGGCAGCCCCGCCATGATCGCCGACATCCGCGGCCTGCTCGACGCGCAAGGCTTCGCCGAGGGCAGCATGTCCGAGCCGGGGCATTACGTGATCGAGAAGGCGTTCGTGGAGAAGTAGGAGGGCTTCCTGTCTCGGCCTCCTCTTCACCAGCCGTCATGGCCGGGCTTGTCCCCGAAGTCGGCTGGTGAGTGGCCCGTCGGTCGAGAGAGGGCGGCGCTGGTCGTTCCTGCCGATCCTAGCCCTGTCACGCTTCTTGCTTGGCCACCCGCATGGCCATGAAATTCTACATGACGCCCGGGTCGTGCTCCACGGGCATCCACATCCTGCTCGAGACGCTGGAACTGCCGTTCGAGGCGTGGATCATCAACATCCCCGCCGGCGACCATTTGCGTCCCGACTATCTCAAGATCAACCCGCGCGGCACCATCCCGACACTGGTGCCGGACGGCGGCGAGCCCTTGTGCGACTTCAGGTCCATCGCCCTCTGGCTCGCCCACACCTATCCGCGCGGCAAGCTCCTGCCGGAGGATCCGGCGTTGGCTGCGCAGGCTGAGGAGCTGATGAATTTCGCCATCGGCCAGCTCCACGGCGAGGGCTTCACCCGCGTGTTCGTGGCCGAGCGCTATGTCGCGCCGGAGGATTCGGGACGTCTGAAAGACGACGTGACGTCCCACGGACGGGAGATCGTGACGCAGGGGTTCGACATCGTGGAGCGCCGCCTGCCGGAAGAGGGCTTCGCCGTGGGCGACCGCTTCTCCATCGCCGACGCGGCGCTGTTCTACAACGAGTTCTGGGCCGACCGCGTCGGCATCCCTCTGCCCCCGAAGGTGAAGGCCCACTACCAGCGCCTGCGCGCCCGCCCCGTGGTGCGGCAGGTGCTGGCCGAGGAGGGCTACCGGACTTGAACCGGAGCGCCGTCGTCCCACTGTCAGAAATCCGTCGTATCTGAGCCTCGCCGAAAGTCCCACACAGCCTTTCGACACCCGGCACCTGCCCTCGTGGCCGGCGCACGGGCGTGCTGTGCGTTGCGGGTGAGGAGGCGGAGGCATGGAGAAGACCCTGATCGTCGAGGCGCTCGGCGAGGGCGGGTTGCTGCTCCCCGCGCGGCTGGAGCGCGCGCTCGCCGCCAATGACCGCGCCAAGCTGCGCATGACCGCTTTGCAGGACGCCGCCGCCCAGGCCCGTTCCCCCGCAGCGCCCCTTCGCTCGCTGGAGGCGGAAGCACGCGCGGCAGGCCTCTCGGGCGACGGGCTCGATGCGGTGGTCGCCAGCGCCCGCCTGCTCGACGGCGGCGCGTATCAGGTCAGCGGTGCCGGCCGCCTCACCCAGGCCATCCTAGACGACATCGCCGCCATGGCCGATCCGCTGGCGGCCGCGGGCGATGCGGGGGCGGACACGTTCGCCGCGCGTCTCGCGGCCCTGCGCACGGCGTTCGCTGCGGGCACGGACGACATCCTCCCCGAGGCCGACCTCGTGCGCCTCACCAGCGCCCGGCGCGGCGGGGCGGACAGCGCGCATCTCCTCGTCATGGATTTGCACAAGGCGCTGAACCGGCTCTCCGCCGCCCTCTCGGCGGAGACGGTGGCCGGCGCGCGGACGCTGGGCATCGCGGAGGCGGACAAGCCGCGCATCGCCGCCTTCATGGCCGGGCTTGGCGAGACGCGCGGGCTGATCTTCGGCCATCCCGGCCTCGACACCACGGCGAGCCGCAGCGGGGCGCGCCTCGTGATCCAGAACGACATCGGCACCACGGATGCCCATGTCATCATCATCGCCGTGGAAGACCTCGCGGCCACCGTCACCTACACGGACGTCCACCGCTCCCGCGCGAAATTCTTCATCTCCTTGTTCTCGGATGCCGGAGCCGAGTGGACGCCGCTCGCCGAGCGCACGGCGGCGGGCATCGCGGGCGGCGCGGCCTTCCACCTCGTCACCGGGCGCTTCACGGCGAAGGACACCGAAGCGCTGGACCGCTTCCTCGCCGCCGTGGGCCGCAACATCGTCTTCCTCATCGACTGGAACAAGGTGCGCAAGGCGCTCCAGACTTTCGTGGACAAGCCCACCGCCATCGCTTTGCTGCGCGCCGCCGCGCGCGGCGCCATCGGCCATCGCGGCTTTCTGGAGATGGGCGGGCCGGAGCTGGTGTTCGATGCCGTGCGCCGCAGCGCCGAGGGACGGGTGCCCTATGGCGCGCGGCTCGACCGGGTGCTGGGGCGCGAGGGGGCGGCGCGCTTCCTTGCCGAGGTGCTGCGCCTCGCCAGCGAGGGATTGGCCGCCGGCCGCTCGGCCCGTCTCATCCGCGACGAGGTGCGGGCGGAACTCGCCCACAGCTTCGGCTCGGTGGAGGAGGAGATGCTGGCCGTGGTTCTGCGCCAGCTCGGCATCGCCCGCATGCTGGCCGGCGATGTGGCCGGCGTGCTGGACGGCCCGGCAGACCTTTCCGATGCCGCCCGCGATGCGCTTCGCAGCCGCGCCAAGCGCCTGGAGGAGAAGGCCGACCGGCAGATCGTCGGTGCCCGCGAGCGGGCAAGCGGCCCGTTCGGGCAGGGCGGCCGCTTCCTGCCCGTGGCGGATGCCGCCGAACAGGCGGTGGACGCCTTCGAGGAGGCCGCCTTCCTCGCCAGCGCCGCGCGGCTGAAGCCGGGCCTCGCCGCCCCGCCCCTGCGCGATCTCGCCGCCGGCGCGGTCATCTGCTGCTCCGATCTCGTGCGCGCGGTCGCCGCCGCCAGCGAGGGCTCGGCCGGCCGGCGGGAGGACGTGACCGACACGCTGGAAGCCATCGACGCCGTGACCGAGGGTGAGCGCCGGGCCGACGCCGCCCATCGCAGGGTGCAAGAGGCCGTGCTGGCGCCCAGCACGCCTGAGCATTCCGTCGACGCCGGAGCGCTGGTCGCCACCCTGGAACTCGCCCGCGCCATCGAGGGCGCCACCGACGAACTGGCCCGCGCCGCCCTCGCGCTGCGCGCCTCGGTGCTGGAGGAGATGGCCCCGTGACGCACGAAACCAGGCACGCCGACCCCATCGCCTTCATCGGCCCCGGCGGCACGTCCGCGCCCCTCACCGCCCGTGATTTCGGCTCCAAGGCCGCCCAGCTCTGGCGTATGAACGCGCTGGGGCTCGACGTGCCGCCGGCCTTCGTGCTCTCCACCTCGCTCTGCGGCGAACGCCGCGCGGGCGAGGTGCGGCGCCTGCTGGATGACGGCCTCGGCTTTCTTGAAGCGGCCACCGGCCGGCGCTTCGGCGACCGCCGCCGCCCGCTCCTCGTCTCGGTGCGCTCCGGCGCGGAAAAGTCCATGCCGGGCATGCTGGAAACCGTGCTGGACGTGGGCATGACCGCCGAGACCGCACGCGGTCTCATGCGCCTCCACGGCAACCCGCGCCTCGCCTTCGATTGCCATCGCCGCTTCATCGAGGGCTGGTGCGAGGTGGTGGCGGGCCTGCCCCGCGCGCCGTTCGAGCAGGTGCAGCGCGATCTCATCGCCGCCGAGCAGGCGGGCGGCGAGCAGGCGCTGGACCCAGAGGCGCTGGAGCGCCTCGCCGCGCGCTATCTCGACCTTGCCCGCGACGGCTACGGCGCGACCGTGCCTGCCGACCCGCGCGACCAGCTCGCCGAGGCGGTGGAGGCGGTGTTCCACTCCTGGGCCGCCCCGAAAGCCGCCGAATATCGCCGGCTGAACCATCTGGAGCATCTGGCCGGCACGGCGGTGACGGTGCAGGCCATGGTGTTCGGCAATGCCGGTGTGCGCTCGGGCTCGGGCGTTGCCTTCTCGCGCAATCCGGCGAGCGGGGCGCCGGGCCTTTATGCCGATTTGCTGTTCGATGCGCAGGGCGAGGACGTGGTCTCCGGCCGCCGCCAGCCGGTGGGGCTCGACCGCCTGGGCGCGGTGCTGCCCGATGTCGCCTCCGCGCTGGCCGAGGGCGTCGCGGCGCTGGAGCGGCACTATCGCGACGTGCAGGACGTGGAATTCACCTTCGAGGAAGGTCGCCTCTATTTCCTTCAGACCCGCGCCGCCAAGCGCACCCCGCGCGCCGCGCTGAGGATCGCGGTGGACATGGTGGCGGAAGGCGCCATCACCCCGGCCGAGGGGTTGGCGCTGCTGGAGGGGGTGGACCTCTCCGCCGTCGCCGCCACCCGCTTCTCCGGCGAGGCGGAGCCGGTGGCGCACGGCGTTCCCGCCTCGCCCGGCACGGTGAGCGGCCGGGTGGCGTTCGACGAAGAGGGCGTGCGCCGCCTCGCCGCGGCGGGCGACCCGGTGGTGCTGCTGCGGCCGGATGTGGCGACCGACGATATCGCCGCGCTGGCGCTGGCGGCGGGCATCCTCACCAGCGTCGGCGGCCGCACCGCCCATGCGGCCGTGGTGGCGCGCCAATTAGGCCGGGCCTGCGTGGTCGGCTGCGCCGCGCTGGTCATCGACGGTGCCGCCCGCCGTGCCCGTCTGGGGGTCGAGACGCTGGGTGAGGGGGACTGGCTGTCGCTGGATGGAGAAGCCGGCAGCGTCTTTCTGGGCCGGCGCACGGTGGTCTCGGAAGAGCCGGAGGCGGAGCTTGCCGCGGTGGCCGGCTGGCGGGTGGCTGCGCCGGCGTGAGGGTTCAGCGATCCATCAGCGGGCCTCATGGATCGCAGATCAAACTCTCATTAGGCCGCGTGGATTGTGCGGGGTAGCCTGTGCCCGATTCCGGACAGGCATGAGCACATCCGCGGCATGACGACCTACACCGCATGAGTACGCACACGGCTCCTTCCCAGACGACGGGCCCGCAGGCGGCGGGCGCGCCGATCTCCACCGCCCGCTACGTGGCGGGGGCGCTGTTCGGGCTGGCGAGCGTCACCATCTGGGCGGGGTGGATGTCCATCACCCGGCTGGGCGTCACCTCCTCCCTCGGCGTGTTCGATGTCACCATGCTGCGCTACGCCACCGCCGGCCTCGTGCTGCTGCCGGTGCTGCTGCGCCACGGGCTGGGGCTCGACAAGGCGAAGCCCTGGCAGCTTCTGGTGATGATCATCGGGGCCGGCGCGCCCTATGCGGTGGTGGCCGGCTTCGGACTGCGCACCACGCCGGCCGGGGAGGCGGGGGTGCTCATTCCCGGCGTCATGCCCCTGTTCGTGGCGCTGATCTCGGCCGTGGCCCTGCGCGAGCGGTTCAGCATCCAGCGGAAGGTGGGCTATGCGCTGATTCTGGCGAGCGTGGCGCTGATTGCCGGCGTGGGGGCGGTGGCCACCGGGCTCGGCTCGGGCATCGGCCACCTTCTATGCATGGCCGGCGCCTTCATGTGGGCCTGCTACGCGGTGGCGCTGCGCAAGAGCGGGCTCGGCGCGCTCCATGCAGTGGCGGTGGTGTCGGTGGGCTCGGCGGTGCTCTATCTGCCGCTCTACGGCGTGCTGCACGGGTTCACGGCGTTCGATGCGCCGCTGCGCGATGTGGTCTTCCAGGCCGTCTATCAGGGCGTCTTCGCCACCGTGATCTCGCTGTTCCTGTTCGCCCGCTCGGTGGCGCTGCTCGGCGCTTCGGCGGGCGCCGCCTTTGGCGCCTGCGTGCCGGTGATGGCGGCGCTCATGGCCATCCCCATCCTCGGCGAGGTTCCCTCCGGCACGGACTGGCTGGGCATCTTCGCCGCCACCATCGGGGTTTATCTGGCGAGCGGGGGGCCCCTCCCCCGCCGCGGCTGAGCGGCGGGGGCAAAAGCGTCCTCAGTTCGCCGCGTGCTGGTGCACCAGCGGGCAGCCGCCCTCGGCGAGGGGACGGAAGGCCTCGTCGCCGGGAATGGTGCGGATGAGCTTGAGATAGTCCCACGGATACTTCTGCTCGGCCGGCGTCTTCACCTGCAGCAGATAGAGATCATGGACCATGCGCCCATCCTCGCGGATGCGCCCGCCGTGGGAGAAGAAGTCGTCCACCGGCGTCGCCTTCATCTGCGCGGCGACGGTGGCGGTGTCCGTGGTGCCGGCGGCCTTCACCGCCTTCAGATAATGCAGGATCGCCGAATAGGTGCCGGCCTGCCCCATGGTGGGCATGGCCTTGTGCTTGTCGTAGAAGCGCTTGGACCAGGCGCGGGTCTCGTCATTCAGGTCCCAGTAGAAGCCCTGGGTGAGGATGAGCCCCTGCGCCGTCGGAAGGCCGATGGCGTGGATGTCGGTGATGTGCAGGTAGAGCCCGGCGAGCTTGATGCCCGACTGGGGAATGCCGAACTCGTTGGCCTGCTTGATGGCGTTCACCGTGTCGCTGCCGGCGTTGGCGAAGGCGATGAGCTTGGCGCCCGAGCCCTGCCCCTGCAGCAGGAAGGAAGAGAAGTCGGCGGTGCCCTGCGGGTGCTTCACGCTGCCCACCACCTTGCCGCCGCCCTTTTCCACCGCCTTGGCCGTGTCGCGCTCCAGCGCCGTGCCGAAGGCATAGTCGGCAGTGATGAAGAACCACGGCCCGTCCTTGGCGAGCGACGCGCCCGTGCCGGCGGCCAGCGCATAGGTGTCGTAGGTCCAGTGGATGCCGGTGGGCGCGCAGGCCTTGCCGGTGAAATCGGACGAACCGCCGGTGGAGGCGAGCACCAGCTTGTTCTTGCTGCGGCCGATCTCCTGCACCGCCAGCAGGACGGAGGAGGTGGGGATGTCGGCGATCACGTCCACCCCGTCCTCGTCGATCCAGCGGGTGACGATGGCGGAGCCCACGTCCGGCTTGTTCTGGTGGTCGCCGGCGATGATCTCGATGGGCCGGCCGAGCACGCTGCCGCCGAAATCCTCCACCGCCATCCTCGCCGCGATGACCGAGCCGGGGCCGGCCATGTCGGCATAGATGCCCGACTGGTCGTTGAGCACGCCGATACGCAGGGGCTTCGGGTCGGCCGCAACGGCGGGGGAGAGGGAGAACAGGGCCGCCGCGAGGGCGGCGAGGGAGAAGCTGAGGCGCATCAAAAGGGCTCCGCGCGGGATGGGGCAATTCGAGCGCGGAGTATCACCACAAAATCGAGTGGTTCAATCGATTATCGGAAGAGGACGGGGTATTCTTTAGTTGTACGTTCAAAATATGTTGTATCGTCATCGCCCGGTTCATCCGGGCGATCCACCCATCCGCACGGGCGCTGCCCGCGCACCCATCCCGGCCACACCGTGGATCGCCCGGATGAACCGGGCGATGACGGTGCTGGGCTAGGGGCGCCTACCCTCAGGGCTTGAACGCCGCGCAGGCGATGCGGGCGCCGGCGCCGCCGATGGGCTGGGTGATGAAGTCGTCGGGGCTGGCGTGGATCACCAGCGCGAAGCCGCCCGGCTGGCCGAGGCCATCCTTGTCGGTGAGGCCGGTGGTGCTCGACACCTCGGCATTCACCGAGCCATCGGCGTTGGCGTAGATGTTGGGCAGGTCGCCCTGATCAGGGCCATTGGGGTTGAGGAGGCCGTGGGCCTTGTCGTGATGGTTCACGTGGCCCTTGGAATCCAGGAACTTGGCGGTGTCGGAGCAGTTGGCCACCTGATGGAAGTGGATGCCATGCCAGCCGGCCGGCAGCGCGCCGGGCGACAACGCCAGCCGGACGATGGTGACGCGCTCGGTGCCCGTGGCGGTGGCGGAGCCGATGGTCTTACCTTCGTTGTTGATGATGTCGGCCTTCACCACCGTCGCGGCGGGCGCGGCCGCAGGGGCGGGAGTCTGGGCGAAGGCCGGAGCGGCGACGAGGGCGCCGGCGAGAATCGGAGCTGCGAGAAGGGGAAGCTGGGTCCAGGCGGGGCGGCGGGCGGCACTGGTGAACGGACGCATGATCGTTCCTCCTCGGGCCGGACGACGCGCCGGCCTGCGCGGGGAGCCTACATCAACGCGGCGGTGAACTCGACCGCGCCGCAGTCCGCCCGTCCTTGCCCATCGCTCCCGCGCCCGGAACGTTCCGAGTTTTGATTGGAATATTTCCAGCAAAGCTTCCGCCCCTGTCGTCGGGGCGGTGGCGGCCAAAGCTGGCGGTGGCCACCATTTGATGTAATGATGCCGGATGCACTGTTTTCGCGAACAGGCGCGGGCCGCGATGACTTTTCATCGCCTTCGCAGGGATTGCCGTAGCGTCTTGCGGGAAGCCTCGTGGCTGCTTAGATAGATCAAGAACGTATCTGTTCTGCCGGATCATTTGTTTTGATCGAGAATAGTTCAAATATTGAGGCCCCCATGACCACCACCGAACTTGATCGCCCCGCGGCCCGCCCCGAAACCCGCGCGCAAGCCCTGAAGGCCCTCACCGGCGCCGCCCACGGCCGGCTCGATGCGGCGATCATGGCGGGGCGACCGTTCGAGAGCCGGGAGCGCTACGGCCGGTTCCTCACGGTGCAGTATCTGTTCCATCGCGACATCGCCGCGCTCTACGACAGCCCGGCCCTCGGCACGCTGCTGCCCGACCTTCCCGGCCGCCGGCGCCTCGCCGATATCGCCGCCGACCTCGCCGACCTTGGCCTTTCCGCTCCGGCGCCCCTCGCGCCCCCCGCCCTGGCGATCGACGCGCCGCTGCCCGAAGCGCTCGGCTGGCTCTATGTGGCGGAAGGCTCGAACCTCGGCGCCGCCTTCCTGCTGAAGGCCGCCGCAGCGCTCGGCCTCGACGAGGGATTTGGCGCCCGGCATCTGGCCGCCGCGCCCGAGGGGCGGGGGCTGCACTGGAAGACCTTCGTCGCCGCGCTCGATGCCGTGCCCCTTTCGGCCGACGAGGAGGCGCGCGCCGCTCACGGTGCGGAAGCCGCCTTCACCCGCGTCGCCACCTATGTGAGCGACGTTTTCGCCTGAAAGCCTGGCGCCAGCCCGACTGCGCGCATCCGCCCTCCCCCCGCCCGGACGGACCATGGCTCGTCTGGGCGCGGCGTCGCACGGGCGCGGCCCTCTCCTGCCTTCAGCATCCCGGCAGTGCTGGCCCAGCACAGGATTCGCCCGGCATCCCGGCGATGACCCGTGGCCGGCGATGGGAGGGGCGCACGCCAGCGAATCCAAGCAGCGGCCCGCCTCCCCCATCCACATTGACAGCCCCGCCTCCTCCATATTAACTAACCAGTTACATAAGGAAGAACGCCCGCCGCAAGGCCCCGCCAAGACACACCGAGAGAAACGCCCGAGACGCGCCCCAGATCGCGCCCCAAGGAGGCCCTCCATGAAGTATGGGGATTTCCCGAAGATCACCTCGTTCCACGGCGTCGCCGGCTTCCGGGCGCATCTCGCCGAGCTGGGCGCGGACATGCCCTGCGACGACATCGTGGCCCACGGCCCCGACCAGCCGCTCGGCGCTCCCTTGACCGTGGACGGGATGAAAATCGGCAACCGCTTCGCCATCCACCCCATGGAGGGCTGGGACGGCACGCGGGAGGGCGCGCCCACGGAGAACACCATCCGCCGCTGGCGGCGCTTCGGCGAGAGCGGCGCGAAGCTCATCTATGGCGGCGAGGCGGTGGCGGTGCGCCATGACGGGCGCGCCAACCCGCTCCAGCTGGTGATGACCGAGGCGACGCAACCCGCCATCGCCGGCCTGCGGGAGACGGTCATCGCGGCCCACAGGGAGGCCACCGGCAACGACGACGACCTCGTCATCGGCCTCCAGCTCACCCACTCGGGCCGCTTCTGCAAGCCGAACGACAATCGCAAGTTCGAGCAGATGATCCTCTACCGCCACCCGGTGCTCGACCGGAAATTCGGCATCCCGGACCAGTATCCGGTGATGTCGGACGACGACATCTGGCGGCTGATCGACGATTACATCATCGCCGCGAAGCGCGCGCAGGCGTGCGGTTTCGATTTCGTGGATCTCAAGCACTGCCACGGCTATCTCGGCCACGAATTCCTCTCCGCCCGCAGCCGGCCCGGCGCGTTCGGCGGACCCTTGGAGAACCGCACCCGCTTCCTGCGGGAGCTCGCGAGCGGCATCCGCGCCGCCTGCCCGGGGCTGAAGTTTGGCGTGCGCCTCTCGGCCATCGATCTCATCGCCTACCGGCCGGACCCGGCGGCGAGCGTGCCCGGCATCCTCGGCCCCGGCGTGCCGGAGAACGCGGCGGGCGCCCTGCCCTACGTCTACGGCTTCGGCACCGATGCGGGCGACCCCACCGCCTATGACCTCAATGAGACCTTCGAGGTGTTCGAGGTGCTGCGGGCGCTCGACATCCACCTCGTCAACGTCACCCTCGGCAGCCCCTATTACAATCCCCACGTCACGCGCCCGGCGAGCTATCCGCCCTCCGACGGCTACCAGCCGCCGGAAGACCCGCTCATGGGCGTGATGCGCCATCTGGAGGTGGTGCGCGCGCTGAAGGAACGCTTCCCGGACTTCACGCTGATCGGCTCCGGCTACACCTATCTGCAGGAGTTCTTGCCGAACGTGGCGCAGGCGGTGGTGCGGCAGGGCTGGACGGACCTCGTCGGCCTCGGCCGCATGGTGCTCTCCTATCCCGACCTGCCCCTCGACGTGCTCCACGGCCGGCCGTTCCAGAAGAAGAAGGTGTGCCGGACCTTCTCCGACTGCACCTCCGCCCCGCGCAACGGCATCGTCTCCGGCTGCTATCCGCTGGATGCGTTCTACAAGAAATCGGAAGAATTCAAGCAGCTCGCGGCGGTGAAGAAGGCGGCGAAGACCGCTTAAAGCGCTCTAGCCCGCGCGGCGCCTGAGCGAAGACCGCTTAAAAACCCTCGGGAGGACACCATGGCGGAGATCGCACCGGGGGCACGGATCGCCTTTCTCGGCACCGGCATCATGGGCGGTCACATGGCGCGGCGACTGGCGGAGGCGGGCTTCAACGTCGCCGCCTGGAACCGCAGCCGGGTGAAGACGGAGCCGCTGCTCGCCTCCGGCGTCACCCTCGCCGACACGCCCGAGCAGGCGCTCGCGGGGGCGGAGGCGGCGGTGGTGATGCTCTCCACCGGCGCGGTGATCGACGAGGTGCTGTTCTCCGGCGCCACACTCGATGCGCTCAAGCCCGGTGCCGCGCTGGTGGTGATGAGCTCCATCCCCGTCGAGACCTGCCGGGCGCAGGCGGAAGCGACCGCCGCGCGCGGCATCCGTTACGTGGACGCGCCCGTCTCCGGCGGCGAGGTGGGGGCGCGGGAGGGCACCCTCGCCATCCTCGCCGGCGGGGACGACGCCACCATCGCGGACCTTGCTCCCCTCTTCGCCCCCATGGGCCGGGCGACGCGCATCGGGCCGGTGGGGACGGGGCAGCTCGCCAAGCTCGCCAACCAGATCATCGTCGGCGCGGCCATGGCCGGTGTTGCGGAGGCCTTCGCCTTCGCCGCCAAGGGCGGGGCGGACCTTAAGAACCTGCGCACGGCGCTGATGGGCGGCTTCGGTGATTCCAAGGTGCTGAACCTCCACGGCGCGCGCATGGCGGCGCGGGATTTCGTGCCCGGCTCCCCGGCGCAATATCAATTGAAGGATCTGAAGACGGCGCAGGCGCTGGCGGGGGAGATGGGGCTCAGCCTCACCTTGCTCGACACCCTCGCCGGCCTGTTCACGGACATGATGGCCCATGGCGGCACGGACCGCGATGTCTCCGCCATTTTCGAGGAGGTGGAGCGCCGCTCCGCCCGCGTACGCGAGGGAGGGGAAGCATGAGCGACACCGATGGCGCCATCCGCGTGACGCGCGAGGGGCAAGTGGCGCGCCTCGTCATCGACCGGCCGCGCAAGCACAATGCCATCACCCCCGCCATGGCCCGCGACCTCGCGGCGGCCTGCGCGGCGCTGGATGCCGACGATGCGGTGCGCGTGGTGCTGCTGACCGGCGGCGGGGAGAAGGCGTTTTCCGCCGGCTCGGACATGAATGCCCTCGGCGAGATCACCGACCTCTGGGCCTTCCGCAACCGCATCGAATATGCCGCCGTGGTGCGCGACATGCGGAAGCCCGTCATCGCCGCGCTGCGCGGCTGGGTGCTGGGCGGGGGGCTGGAGATCGCGCTCGGGGCGGACATCCGCATCGCCGGCACGTCCGCCAAATTCGGCGCGCCGGAGGTGACGCGCGGCTGGGTGGGCGGCGGCGGCGCCTCCCAGATGCTGCCGCGCCTCGTGGGCTACGGGCAGGCCATGCGCCTGCTGCTCTCCGGCGACACCATCGATGCGGCGCGCGCGCTCGCCATCGGCCTCGTGGAGGAGGTGGTGGACGACGACGCCCTCGACGCCCACGCCACGGCGCTGGCCCAGCGCATCGCCACCTTCAGCCCCCTCGCCACCCAGGCCGTCAAAGCCGCCACCCGCGCCGCCCTCTCCATGCCGCTGGAGGCCGGCATCCGCCACGAGAACGAACTGCACGTGATCTGCATGAGCGACCGGGGCCGGCAGGAGGGGATCACCGCGTTTCAGGAGGGGCGGGAGGGGCGGTTTTGAGGGGCGCCTCGACAACCATCGTGATTATAAAAGTCTGCCCCGTTCACCGACCAGGACCAGCCACCTGGCAGCGGCTCAACCGAATCCGCGGAATTACAGCCCCATGTCTTTAACGTATTGCGTCGCTTTTTCGAGAACATATTTCTTCAAATGCGCCTCTGAGAGGGTATTTTGAGCCTGCTTAATCTCACCCACAACGCCAACGCCACTCGTTCGCCAAGTTGGTTCAAGGCATATGTACTCACCATCACCCAAATCGATTTGTATATCAGGTTGCAACGAACTTCCCGGAAGCGATTTTTTTTCGCTTATTACATTCAATGATGGAGCGTCTTCTGAAAGACAAACCGCTATTAATTGACCAAGAGCCTTATTTAGCGGCTTATCATCCTTGGATGCTGCAACCTGAATACGAAGGAATTCGTCAACGGTTTCCTTACTTAATTGTCGCGCACCAGCATATGGAGATGTCTCGATTCCAACTTGATCCAATATTGATTTGTACAATCTGCAGGATTTCATGGCTTGTTTCGACTGCTCGAGATTTGTAGCAGGTTGCTTCAGCCGGGCCTTCAACGTTTCATCCCCGAAAGAACGAACAGCTGCTAGCGAAACGTTCGGAGGCAACCCAAAAAGTCGAACATCAATTGCTCGCAGTAGGTGAGCTAATTGCCCGCGCCTACTTTTCCAATCCACCACATACAGCGCGTCTTGATCTGGGCGATCGATCATCTCTCCGACTTTGTCTATGTCTATTTTACTTTTAATGCCCTGCGTGAGCGCATCTGCGGTGGCATTGAGCATCTTTACGTCATCGCCGGGCAAAACGATCCAAAGGTGGGACACTGATTTTTTCTTGAGAATTGACCAAGTTTCGTCTCTATTTCGATCGGAAATCGCCGTGATTTTTGAATAAAAATCGGAAATTGTATCGCACTGAGGAATAACCTCCAAAGCCTTTGCCCGCGTTATACCAAACGCCTCCAAGCCATCACCTGTTAGAGTGCGACTAGTATTATCAGCAAGATCAAAATACCGGTCCTTTCCAATTCCTTTGAAATGGAACTGACCATTCGAATCGGCGTCAGCCATCGAATCTCGCCCGACTGACCACGCTGTAGTGGAGATATGATTGGCACTTTCAGGCTTAGTGATCGGCCATCACCTCCCGGCTCACGAAAAGTATTGAGAAGTTCGCCAAACACCTCCTCGACCATCGCGAGCTCGCCAGCCGTTGGATTATCCCGCCTATCTATCAATACAATTCTACTCTTATCGTCTCCTGGAATTGCGCCATTTTTTACGAATTCTGGAAGATCGGAAAGAGGACTTTCTTTGGGGAAGCTAGTGACCCTAACACCCTCAAAAAATCGCGGAAGAGTTTGTAGAAACGTCGTCTTTCCTGAACCGGACAGACCGTATATCACTTCGATGACACCTCCTCCGCCATCGTGCGTGCGACGAAGCAGAGCGTCAATCCGAAGAGCGGCATCGTCAACACGCTCTACAACTTCGCTAGGGTCCACCTCCGCCTTCGCGGCCCGCTCCGCAAGAAATTCCCACCGGCGGGGCAATTCGAGCCGACGAAGTGGATTTTGGCGTTCAGTCATAGTCGACCCGAGCAGAAATTAGCACACTAAAAACTGCCCGAGTCTGCTTCCAAAGACAAGCCTAAGTCGCTGTCCATAGGCCAACGCCCCACCGCCCCAAAATCCGCCTCCACCCGCCCCGTCCGGCCCTCCAGCCGCACCGGCATCGTCGCCTGCCGGTGGTGATGATGTGCCTGCGCGCAGGGGCGCGCACAAGGGCTGCGTGCCGGCAGCCTTGAGCGCGTCGCCGCCCCCTCCCCTCACGGCTTCAGATTGAGCACCACCGTCGCGTCCGGCGTCTTGGTGGAGGGGAAGATGTACCAGTAGCTGCCGTTGAGCTGCCGCTCGGAATTGAAGGATGCGAACTTGAAGCCGTTCTTGCCGAGGCCCGGGAAGGTGAAGCTGCCGCCCGCCGCGGGGGTGAGCTTCACGGCGTAGCACTTGGCATCATAACAATAGACGCCGCGCTCGCCGGTGGCGTTGAACTGGAAACGGCTGGTGTTCTGGTTGTTTTCCTTCTGCCTGGCGTTGCCCTGCCAGACCCAGCGGCCTTCGTAATAGGGGCGGCTGAAGTCGATGGTGGGCGCCGCCGGGGCGGGGCCGCCGGGCTTCAGCCGGAAGACGATGGTGGCGTCCGGCGCGCCATTGGAGGGGAAGGCGTACCAATAGCCGCCCGTCAGCTGCGCCTCGGAACTTGCAGGATCGAACCTGAAGCCGTTCTTGCCTGTCCCCGGGAAGGCGATGCCGCCGTCCGCCGTGGTGGTGGGCTTCACATTGTAGCAACGGGTGTCATAGCAATAGACCGCCCGATCCGCCGTGGCGTTGAACTGCAGGCGGCTGGTGTTCTGGTTGTTCTCCTTCAGCCTGGCGTTGCCCTGCCAGGCCCAGCGGCCCTCATAATAGGGGCGGCTGAAATCGATGGATTGCGCCGCCGCCCCCGCGCCAAAGGCGGCGACAAGAGCGGTCGCGACCGCGCACACGACAAGCCCCCGGATCGACGCGATCACGATATCCCCCTCGTTCAGCGCAGACTGCTTTTGCCCCCACGGCGGCCGTCCGCTTCCCCATCGGTAGCATCGCCTGCGGTCAAGCGGCAACTGCGCTTTTGACGGCCGCACCTTTCGGCGTTGCACTTTTCGGCTTGGCCTACGCGATCCCCAGCGCCACCCTCGCCGCCGCTCCGAAATCCGCTTCCACCCGCCCTGCCCGCTCCAGCCGCACCGGCGTCGTCGCCGTGCCGGTCGTCACGATCTGTCCGGCGCGCAAGGGCGCACACAAAGGCTGGGCGTTGGCGAGGTGCTGGACGGCCTTGAGCGGGTCGCCGAGGATGCGGGCGCCGCTGCCGGTCTCGATGGTCCTGCCGTCGATGGTGAGCGTGACGGGGCCGGCGCGGTCGAGGGCGCGCCAGTCGGCCACCGGGGTGCCGGGGATGAAGGCGCCGTTGCCCATGCTGTCGGCAAGGCGCAGGGCGCCGGGGGCCTCCGGGGGCACGCGGCCATCGGCAATCTCGAAGGCGGGGATGAGCGCGGCCACCGCGTCGGCGATCTCCTCCAGCGTGTAGGGCGCCGCGCGCGGGGGCAGGTCCCGCCCCAGCAGGAAAGCGAATTCGCATTCCAGCAGCGGCGCGATGAAGCGGGAAAGCGGAACCTCCGCAGGCGACGGAAACACCCAGCCGGAAAGCAGCGGGCCGGCCACGGGGCGCGTGCCGCCATAGGCCGCGCGGTCCTCGTCCTTCAGCGCCGTGACCTTCCAGCCGCATATCTCCTCACCGGAGAGGCGGACGATCTCGGCCTGCGCCTGATAGGCCTCCTCCGGCGTCGCGGGCAGGCGGGCGTCAGCTGGCAGTTCCGCGAGCCGCGCCTCCTGCCGCGCCGCGTGGAGCAGGCCGGCGAGGCGGGTGGCGTCTTCGGGGCTCACGGGGTCGCCTGCGGGACGAGGCCGAAATAGGCCATCATCAGGTCGCGCTGGCCATCCAGCATGTGCTTCCCCTGGTGGATGGCGCAGCCGCGCGCGGCGGCGGCGTGGAGGAGGGCCGTCGTCTCGGGCTTCATCAGCACCTCGGCGACGAGGGTGGAGGGGTCCGCCTTCTCCACGTCGAAGGAGAAGGGATCCTCCGGCTCGAGGCCCAGCGGCGTCGCATTCACCGCAAGGTCATGGCCGGAGGGGTCGCGCGTGCCGAAGGCCACGTCGATCTGCGGGTAGGCCGCCTTCACCCGCGCGAGCAGTGCCTGCCCGATGGCCGGCGTGCGATCAAAGATCGTGAGGCGCGCCATGCCCGCCCCCGCCAGCGCGAAGGCAATGGCGCTCGCCGCCCCGCCGGCGCCGGCGATGTAGACGGATTTGCCCTGCGGCCCCCACCCCGCCTTGGCGAGGCCGGCGACGAAGCCGTGGCCATCCAGCATGGTGCCGGTGAAGCTGCCATCCGCCTCCCGCCGCACGGTGTTCACCGCGCCCACTTTATCCCCGTCCCCCACCAGCCGGTCTACAATGCCCGCCACCCGCGCCTTGTGCGGCGCCGTGACGATGAAGCCATCCAGATTGGCGATGGCCTTGAGGCCCGCCATCGCGGTTTCGAGTTCGTCGGGGCGGATGTGGATGGGCACGCAGACGGCGTCGATGCCGTGCTCGGCGAAATAGGCATTGAACACGAGCGGCGTGCGCACATGGCCGACGGGATCGCCGATGATGGCATAGAGGCGGGCGGTGCCGGCGACCATGGGGGCTCCTCTTGGTAACTATCCGGTTAGGTGGTTTTGCGCGTGCGGGTCTGGCCGGGCTGGCGACGGCTCGGCCCCCGCGCGCGGCGGGGGCCTCGGCATCATTCGACTGACCCGCTCCCGAACGGCACCGATACCCCTGGTGAAAGGGGGCCTGACAGCACCGATATCGCTGTCAGTTCGGGAGGAAATCGTTGGTGTAGAACTTCGCGCCCTGGGCGGGATCGAGGTCCACGCCCGAGTATTTGGTGAGAATATCCAAGGTTCCGGAGATATCCTTGGGGTCCGTCCACAGGGGCGGCTTCTTCTCGGTGAGCGCCGTGTGGAGGAGCGGCAGGGTAACAGACCAGCTGGCGAGCAGGGTCTCACGTTTACCGGCCTTGGGGTTCACTTTCAGCATGGCGTCAACCGCGGCTTCGGGATTCGACTTGGCCTCGGCGATGGACTTCTGGAGCGCCCGCAGGAAACGCTTGGCGAGGTCCGGATTCTTCTCCAGAAGATCGGGCCGCACGATGACGGAGCCGTTCACGGTGTTCACGCCGAAATCGGCGAAAAGCATGGCGTAGACAGGCTTTCCGGTGGCTTCCTCGATCAGCGGCTTCTGGTCGTTGATGTTGCCGAGGAGGAAGTCCGCCTGGCCGGAAATCACGGCGTTGCGCTTGGTGGCGGCATCGCCGGTGATGACCTTGACCTGGTTATCCTGGATGCCGTTGACCTTCAGAAGGGCCGGCCACAGCTGGGAAAAACTGTCGCCCGGCGTATAGACGACAGTCTTGCCGATCATATCCTTTGGGGTGCGGATGTTCTTGTCCGCGAAACCCTGGACGGCCATGGGGCTTTTCTGCAGCATGATGCCCACGGCCTTGATGGGCGCGCCCTTTACTGCCGCCTTGACCATGGTGCCGAAATCCGCATAGCCGAACGTCGCGGAGCCCGCTGCCACGGCCTGAACGGTCGCACCGGAGCCGCGCCCCTCCTCCACGGACAGCTCGATGCCCTCTGCAGGGAAGTATCCCTTCTCGATGCCGAGATAGAATGGCGCGTGCTCGCCGTAATTGTACCAGTTCAGAAGCAGCGTCACCTTGTCCGCCGCGGCCGCAGAGAGCGTGCTGCACAGCAATGCTCCGGCAATAGCCAGAGACCACGCACCTATTTTCTTACCGAGGGCCATCCTGTCCTCCCGCTCCATCCGACCCACGTCTTGGCGGGCCTTGTTTATTGTGTCCGTCCAGCCACCTTGGCGGATGGCCGAGCCGGGGCCGCCCCAGCCTCGCGGAAGGGGATCGGCATGGATTATCTAACCATATAGTTACGTCCGCCGCATGACCTGTCAAATGCCCTCCAAACCGCCCGGAGCCTCCGGAAAAAGATACCTGCGAAATTTGACACGGATCTCAAGTTTTGAGAGGCTAGCGACCGCTCGCCCCTGATCCGGGCGGGTTTGCGGGACCAGCCGGAGGCGCGCAACGTGAGCGGGGCAGCCAAGGCGGCCGGGCAATCGAGGGCGGAAGAGCCAGACCTCGCAGGGATCTTTGCGACCCAGCGACATGCCGCGCGGCACCAGCCCGCCCCCTCGGCCGCCGTCCGGCGACAGGCCCTGACGACCCTCGAAACGATGGTCCGCATCCATCTTCCCGCCATCGCCGGCGCCATCTCCCAGGACTTCGGAGGGCGGGCAATCGCCGAGACGGAGCTGCTGGAAGCGGTGCCGTTGCTCAATGCCATCCATCACGCCCGGCGCCACCTCGCGCGCTGGATGCGGCCGGAGCGGCGGCCGGTAGGGTGGCAGTTCCTCCCGTCCCGCGCCTATGTCCGGCACGAGCCGCTGGGGGTCGTCGGGATCCTGTCGCCCTGGAACTATCCCCTGCTCCTCACGCTCGCGCCGCTCGTGGATGCGCTCGCCGCCGGCAACCGGGCTCTGCTGAAGCCGTCCGAGCTGACGCCCAGCTTCTCCGCATTGCTGGCGCGCCTTGTGGGGGAGGCCTTTCCCGCCGATCGCGTCGCGGTCGTCACCGGGGGGCCGGAGATCGCGGCGGCCTTCTGCGCTTTGCCGTTCGACCATATCCTCTTCACCGGCTCCGGCGGTGTCGCCCGGAAGGTGCTGGCCGCAGCGGCAGAGAACCTCACGCCCGTGACGCTGGAGCTGGGCGGCAAGTCCCCGGCCATCGTCTGCCCTGATTATGCCGTTGCCGCCGCCGCGCGCAGCATCGCGCTCGGCAAGTTCCTGAACGCGGGACAGACGTGCGTGGCGCCGGACTATGTGCTCGCTCCCCGCGACAAGGCCAAAGACCTCGCCGAGGCCATCCTCGCAGAGGTCGAACGCGCCTGGCCGGCCATCACCGACAATGCCGACTACACCGCCGTCATCGACCGGCGCCACTTCCAGCGGCTTGCCGCAGCGGTCGAGGAGGCGCGGGTGGGCGGGGCACGCACCTTCGTCCACGGGATCGAGGGGGAGGCCGGGCGCTTTCCGCCCACCATCGTGCTCGATGCGCTGCCGGACAGCTTACTGCTGCGGGAGGAAATCTTCGGGCCGGTGCTGCCCATCGTGCCGTACCGGACCCTCGACGACGCCCTGGCGTTCGTCGCCGCGCGGGAGCGACCGCTGGCGCTCTATTGCTTCACCCACGACCGCGCCATGCGCGAAAAGGTGCTCGACGGCGCCACGTCAGGCGGCGTGACGGTGAACGGCACGCTGCTTCACGTGGCGCAGGAGGGACTGCCCTTCGGCGGGATCGGACCGAGCGGCATGGGCGCCTATCACGGCCACGACGGCTTCCTGCGGCTCAGCCATGCGCGCGCGGTGCATGTCGCCGGGCCGGTGAATGTGCTGGAATGGCTGGGACCGCCCTATGGCCGCTTCGCCCGTTTCGTCGCCGACGTCCTGATTGGACGACGGAAGGCCTGAGCGGCACCCGGGGCGGCAGGGAGAGCCGATGGCGAAGAGACCCGCCCCATCCGACAAACCCACGGCGCCGACGCGCTACAGCCCCTCCGCGCGGCGGGAGATCACCCGTGCCGCCAACATGGCGCGCATCGAGGCGGCAGCATGGACCATCTTCGCCACGGTGGGGCTGGACGGCGCGACCATCCGCGACATCGTCGAGGCGAGTGGGGTCTCGGCGGGCAGCTTCTACAATTACTACCGGACGCGGGAGGCGGTGTTCGACATGCTGGTGGCCCGCCTGCTCGGCCGGGTGCGCGACTGCACCCGCGAGGCCCGCGCACAGGCTGATACGATCGAAGACATGCTGCGTCTGAGTTACCGCGCTTTTCTTGAAATGTTGCAGTCGGTTGAGGGCGCAGCACGCTTCAGCGAACTCAACCAGCACCACATCCGCGCCCGCCTCTATTCCATGGCGGACATGCGGGGGATTCTGCAGGACCTCGAAGCGGACATCATCCGCGTCATGCCCGGCGCAACGCTGCCCGTGCGCGACCTTAAGCTCATCGCCTCCATCATCGTTGCCACCGGAACGGAGGCCCTGTTCCTCACCTTCGGCGACGCCGATTTCGACTCGGCCCGGACCGCCGATTTCGTCACCCGCCTGATGACGCGGGGCATCGACGGCTGGGGCGCGGAGGCGGTGCGGCCCGACCTTCCGCTCACGCCTCGTCCTGGCCGCGCTCGTCCTGGCCGCGACGGCGGCGGACCTTGAAATCCGCCTTCAGCTCGGCGCGGCTGTAATGGTTGTTGCCTTCCACGAGCTGGGTCAGCATGGCGAGGAAGGCGGAGCGATACTCCGGATCGAGCGGCTCCAGCAGACGCTGCTGGGCGCGGACCATGGCGGCATACATCTCACCCACCAGCGCGCGGCCCTGCTCGGTAAGGAACGCATTCATGGCGCGCCGGTCCGTCTCCGACCGCTCGCGGCGGACAAGACCGCGCTCGGAGAGCCGTTCCAGCACGTCCGCCACGTTGGTCCGGTCGATGCCCACCTCGACGCCGATGGTGCGCTGGTCGCTGCCGGAATGCTGAAGCAACGTGGTCATCAGCCCATATTGCACGGGCGTGATGTTGAAGGCCTTGCACTCCTCCAGGAAGATGGCGGAGTGAATCTGGTGCAGCCGGCGGACGAGATAGCCGGGCCGCTCCCAGAGCGGCATGGTCGGTGAGGAAGTGTCGGGCGAGGAAGCACCGGGCGCGGAAGGCATCTCCCGGGGCACGGCATCCGCATGAACCGATGAAGCCGCCCTCTTCTCCGCACTTGCCGGCTCATGCTCGGGGGGCTGTGCGGTCTGCTGCGCCCCCTTCCGCCGGCGTCCCGCATCCCGGCCGTGGGCGGCGGTTGCGTCCAAAGCGCCGGAAGCCGGCATGTCCTTCCCCTTCAAGGCCTCACCTTCCATCTTCCTCGAGCGACGGCGCGACGGCACGAGCCAGTATCTTGCCTTGGCCGCAACGGATGGGAGCACAACCAGCGCCGCCCCGGCAAGCGCCAGTGCCCCCTGCGACATGCCGGCCGCAAGAGCCTTCCCGCCAAGGGCACGTTTCGTGCAGTATACCGCATTGTATCACCCGCTGATACGGACTTTCGAGCGAGCCAGGAGCACTAGAAGCGAAACCAGAAAAGGATCAACCCCATGTTTGGATTGTCTGCCCCGGCCCTCCTTGCATCAATTCTAGGCTGTATGCTGACTATCTTACCGGCACACGCCGCGGATGTGATCCGCGTTCGGCTGGACTGGACGCCCTGGGGCGTCCACGCGCCCTTCCACCTCGCCGCGAAGAAGGGGGTGTTCGCCGCCAATGGGCTCGATGTGGAGCTGGTCGACGGGAACGGCTCCGTGTCCACCGTGCAGATCGTCGGCAATGGCGAGTACGACGTGGGCCATGCCGCGCTCGCACCCATGGCCATTGCCCGCGCCAAGGGCCTGCCGGTCAAGGCCATTGCCGGCTTTGTGCGCCAGAACGACATCGGCCTCCTCGTTCCGAAGGACAGCGGCATCACCGGCCCGGCCGATCTGAAAGGCAAGAAGCTCGCATTCACCGCGGGATCGCTCGAAGCCCCCTTCATCGATCGCTTCCTCGCCGCCGGCGGCCTGAAGCGATCGGACGTGGAATTGGTGGCGGTGGATGCGTCCGCGAAGGGCGGCACCTACATGGCCGGGCGTTCGGACGGGGTCTTCTCCACCGTGCCCTTCATCCTGCCGGTGGTGAACGCGCAGCGCCCGTCCAACACCATCAACTTCACGACCTACGGCCTGAACTTTCCGAGCTTCGGCCTGTTCGCCACCGAGAAGAGCATCGCCGCCAAGGCCGACGCCCTGCGCCGCTTCTCGAGCATCGTCGCCGGCATGTGGACCTACATCATGAACGGGCACGAGGACGAGGCCGTCGCCGCCATCATCGAGGCGCGGCCCAACGCCAAGCTCAATCCGGCGATCCTGCGCCAGCAGATCGACGTGCTGAAGGGCTTCGTCGCCACCCCCGCCACCAAGGACAAGCCCATGGGCATCATGGCGGAGGCCGACTGGCGGCAGGCGCTCGACGTGCTCGCCGATGGCGGCCTCGTCCCGGCCGGCCAGGCCGCCCCGGACTATTTCACCAACACTCTGATCGACACCGCACTTTCGGCGCAGGTCGCATCGGGAAAATAGGCGCAATCCCGCGGCCGGCCGCCGGCCGCGGGATGTCTCAGAAGAGCGAGGCCGCGCCCGGGCAGACGGGAGCGGGCATCTCGCTGGCAAGGCCTGCGGCCGCCGCCAGCAAGGCCATGTCGCCGTTCCATTTCCCCACCAGCTGCACGGCGAGCGGGCCACCATTCTCCGCAAGGCCTACCGGAACCGCGAGCGCGGGGTGGCCCGACAGGTCGAACAGGGACAGGGCCGAAGTCCATTCCGCGCGCAGCGGCCCCACGGCCTCGCCATCGATCACCAAGGGAGTGGAGAGGTCAAAGTCCGCCGCCACCAGCGGGGCGGAAAGGCAGGGGGTGAGGATGAAGTCGTATTGCGAGAACTTCGCCTGCACGCCCCGGAACAGCTGGGCGCGGGCCGCCTGCGCCCGCATGAGGTCGAGCGCACTGAAGCTCCGTGCCACCTCGATCCCGGCCCGCAGCGCCGGCGACAGACGCGCGAAATCCCCTGCGGAGGTCGAGGCGAAACGCAGCGCCCAGTTGGTTTGCTGCAGCGTGCTCCAGATGGGATCTGGCGCGGCGAGGGCGTAGTCCTCTTCCACCACCTCCGCACCGAGCCGCTCCAGCGCGCGCTCGGCCATCCGGGTCGCCGCCTCGACCTCGCGGGACACGCGGGAATTGCCGGCGCGCATCCACAGGAGCACACGGGCGCCCGCAAGTGCGCCTGCGGCCGGCGCGAGCGGCGGCGCCCGCAGGCTCCAGGGGTCAGCCGGCGACGGCCCCGCGACTATGGGCAGGGTCGCCGCGATGTCGGCCACGCTGCGGGCGATCAGCCCGAGATGGATGAAGCTGCCGAAGGCATCCGGCACCCGCTCGTGGGGCACGAGGCCGAGGGTGGGCTTGAAACCATAGGTCCCCGTGGCCGCAGCCGGCAAACGACTGGAGCAGCCGGCATCGGTGGCGAGCGTCACGGATGTCACCCCGAGCGCGACGCTCGTCCCGGCGCCGGAAGAGGAGCCGCCGCAGGTAAGGTCCGGTGCGAAGGGATTGAGCGTCAACCCGTTGAGCGGCGAAGAGCCCAGCGGAGAATGGGCAAATTCCGTGGTCGTCGTCTTGCCGAGGATGATGGCCCCCGCCGCCCTCAGCCGGGCCACGGCCGCGATATCCGACGCCGCAGGCGCGGCATCCGCGAACAACAGCGAGCCCCAGCGCGTGGGCAGGCCGGCACAGTCCAGGATGTCCTTCACCGCGACCGGAACGCCGGCGAGCGGCCCCGGCGTGTCTCCAGCCGCGAGGCGGGCGTCCATGTCCGCCGCGGCGGCACGGGCACCCGCGCCGTCGAGGACGGCGAAGCAGTTGACCCCCGCCTGCGCCGCCTCAGCGCGTGCGAGCGCCGCCTCGACCGTCTCCGTCACCCGCCGCGTACCCGCAGAATGCGCCGCTGCGAGGCGCACGACTTCGCTTTCTGTCCCGATGCCGTCCATGCTCACACCGGGATGCAGAGCGCGTTGTCGATGAGCAGGCTGTCGTAGATGCAGACGCGCGAAGCGAGCTTGAGCCCACCCTCCTCCCGCACGAAGCGGTCGATGTAGCGGCCCACCTGGTGGATGGTCGCATCCGGCCGGTCGAACAGCACCTGGAACACCACATAGTTCGCGGTGGCGTCGATGCTGCCGTCTGGCGCCTCGGCGACCTTCAGGTTGCCTACCATGTGCCTGAGATAGCGCGGCGCGAACATGGCGGTCTTCTCCAGCGCAAAGGCGCGGTCGCGGATCATGCCGCGGTTCTCGCAATAGATGAGGCCCACGGGGAGCTTCCGGTCGTAGTTCTCACGCGAGATGATGTTGTAGAAACCGTTGACGGTGAACATCTCGGCCCAGTCCGCGAGGCGCTGCTGGTCGAGGGCCGAGGCATAGGCCTCGTTGAAGGCCTCCACCTCCGCCTTCAGCAGCAAGGCATCGATGAGATCGTCGCGGGAGGGCGCGGTTGCGCTTGAAGGGTTCAGCATGTTCGCACCTCCTCAGGCGATGCCCATGGCGTCGCGCCAGTGGCGGTACATGGCGCGGATGGCCGCTTCCGAAATGAGGGTGTCGGCGGTGCCCGCCTCGGTGCCGGGATCAAGCTTCACCAGATGCTCGCCGCCGGGCACACCCAGCATGCCATCCTGCACGAACTTGATGGCCTCGTTGTCCTCCAGCCCGAGAAAACCCGCCGGGCCCATGAGGTTGCCCTGCCGCAGGCGATGGCGGGTCATCTCCTCGTCGTCGCCCTCGAAGCCGAACATGGTCCATTTCATGATGAACTCGTTCGGACCCGTGGGCACGATGTGGCGGATGCCCAGGGTGTTCATCTCACGCTGCACGATGAGGTTCGGCCAGATGGTGGCCATGGTGACGGACCACGGGCTGTCGAATTCGTCGATGAAGTCCATGAAACGCGGCTCCTCGAGGGTCATCCCCTCCTTGTAGGCGCGCATTTCCTTCTTCTTGTCGGCGTCGATGTGGGTGGTGTCCGACTTCGCCGAGGCCATCACCCCATGGCGGCCGGACGGATCGGCCAGCATCAGCGACTTGTTGCCCGCGACCAGCAGGCCGAACGTGACCAGGAAGGTATGCAGCAGGGTCGCGTGGTACGGGTCCTTGAGGTTCTCGTGATAGAGCTTCCAATTGCCCGGCAGGCTATGGCGATAATGGCCGAGCAGCTTGGGCTTGCGGCCGTCGAACGTCGCCTCGAACTCGCGCAGCACCTCGGGGCCGAGATAGTCGGGGAAGCTCTCCATGTCTTCGACATAAGAGGCGAAGACGACACCGCGATGGGTGGTGACGTTGAGCTGCTTGAGACCGTGGTCCGCCGGCTTGAAGTCCTTCGGCATCCCACCCTTGCCGTCCACCCCGCGGCGGAAGGGGACGCCCACGAGATTGCCCTTCAGGTCATAGGACCACTGGTGATAGGGGCAGACGAACTCCTTGGCATTGCCGGACAAATCGCGGCAGAACTCGGCCGCGCGATGGGCGCAGCGGTTCTCGAACACGTGGATCGTCCCATCTTCAGCGCGGGCCACCACGACGGGGGTGGGGCCGACATTGGAGCGGATGAAGTCGCCGGGATTCTCGATCTCGCATTCCAGCGCGACGAAATTCCAGGTGCGCCCGTGGAAGATGCGCTCCACCTCGCGCTGGTAGACGGTTTCGTCCGTGTAGACCCAGTCCGGAATGATGGAGAGGCCTTCGTCGGGCCACACGTATTTCCTGGCGAACTGGGCGTCGGGGCTCGCGCTCATGTCGTCCTCCTCAGGATCGATCGGCGGTGGTTCAAAATCGCCCGGCGCAAGAAGACGCGCGCCGTGGGCGGCAAGGTCGAAGGGAGCTTCGGAGGCCAACTCCGCGCGGGCGGCGCGGATGGCGGCGGCATCGGACAAGGCGATCACGGCGGTGACCCGCCCGTCCGCGAGGGTGCGATAGACGGCGCCAGCCGCCCCGTCGGTGCCACTCAAGGCCACGCCGTCGCCAGTGCCGGGCACGCCCAGCATCTGGATGTTGAGGCCGAACTGGTCGGTCCAGAACCACGGCGCCTTCTCGGTGCGGGGGCTCTCGTCGCCGGCAATGCTGCGGCCGGCGGCGGCGCCCTGCTCCTCGGCATTCTGCCAGCTTTCGAGCCGGCCCCGCCGCCCGTTGAGCGGCGCATGATGGAGCGCGCAGTCGCCGGCGGCCCAGATGCCGTCAATGGTGGTGCGGCCGGCAGCATCGACCACGATGCCGCCCGCAACCTCGCAGCCGGCCATGGCTGCAAGCTCGGTCTCCGGCACGAGGCCGACGCCCACCAGAACGGTGTCGGCGACGATCTCGCCCGCCGTCGTCGCGAGCGTCAGAGCGCCGTCGCGCGCGCTGATGGCCTCGACCGCGACATGGCGACGGACCTCGACGCCATGGGCCTGCGCGAGGCGTCGGAAAGCGGCGCCGAGGGCCGGCGGCAGGAGGCGGGACATCAGTTCGCCCTCGCGCTCCAGCAGCACGACCTTCAGGCCCCGCGACCGGGCGGCGGAGGCCAACTCCAGCCCGATGAAGCCGCCGCCGACCACCGCAACGGTGCGGGCGGACGAGAGGGAGGCGGCGATGGCGCCGGCATCCTCCAGCGTGCGCAGGTGGTGCACGCCGGGCAGATCATCGCCCGGAACGCCGAGGCGGCGGGCCGTGCCGCCGGTGGCGATCAGGAGGGCACCGTAGGGAATTTGCGTGCCATCCGAGAGGGTTGCGATACGCGCCGCAGCTTCGGCGCCGGTCACGCGCAGGCCCGGATGAAAGGTCACGCCCAGCGCCGCCACGTCGGCGGGCGGCAGGCGGCAGGCGGACACCGGGTCGAAGGCATCGCCCAGCGCGTCCTTGGAGAGCGGAGGCCGCTCATAGGGCAGATGCGGCTCGGCGCCGACGAGGTGGATGGGAGCGGAAAAGCCGGCCGCCCGCGCCCCGCGGATGGCGGCAGCGGCGGCCTGGCCGGCCCCGGCGATCACAAGCGGGAGCGATTTTTCTTTCGGTATTTCCGTGGCTTGATCCGCATCCACCGCGCCGGCATCAGAGGGGCTGTCGCTGGCGGTGTCGAGGTCCACGAACACCGCGCCGCCCTCCACCTTGGCGGCATAGGTGGCGAGATCCTGGGTAAGGGGGGCGCACAAAGCGCGGCCGGTGCGGATGTCGAAGACGCCTTGATGGAGCGGGCACTCGATGGTGCCGTCCTCCACGTAGCCATCTTTCAGGAAGGCGAGCGCGTGGGTGCAGATGCCGTGGGTGGCGTGAACCTCATTTCCCACGCGGAACAGTGCGATAGGAATGCCGTCCACCTCGACCCCGGTGACGCCGCCGTCGCGCAGCGCGTCGAGTTCCGCCACCTTCCTGAAGCCCATCGCGTCCTCCCACCGTTTCCGGCGAATTTAATCAGTATACTTTCTATTTTCGGGCGACAAGCCACCCGGTCTTCAAACGTTCGACATCAGCTCGGGCGGCGATCCACCCAGGTTTTCACCCGTCCAAACCACGCTTTCAGCACCACTTTGAAAAGGCCGGCTGCCGAGAGACCCGTCGCAGCGGTCGGCGCCTCCCCCTTCAGGGCGGCGGCGAGATTGGTGGCGAACACCCCTGTCAGGTGCGAGACCAGATTCTGCACAAGCGCGCCCCGTGAAAACTGGGCGAGGGGACCGGAGATGCGGTAGCGCAGGGCAAGGTCGATGGCGCTCCCGGCGCCGGCCGGCTTCAGGGCGAAGGTGATCTCGCCATGGGCTCTCGAGCCGGAGCCGCCATCCCGGCCGGAGCCGTTGACGAGGCCGGTGCGCGCCGCATTGTCGAAGGTCACCGTCGCATCGCCGCCGAAGGCCGCCTTGATGGGGCCGAAGGTGACCACCATGCGGCCCTCCAGCCGCTCCCCGTCGAAGGCGGTCACCTCGGCGCCGGGGAGGCAGCGGGCGATGAGATGAATGTCCTTCAGCGCCGGCCACACGGCGTCGGGCGGGGCATCCACGGTGAGGCTCTGGCGGATCTCGCTGCCGCCCGCTCCGACGGACGCAGCGGGGGCCGGTGCGGCCTTGGCAACGGCCGCCGCCACCGGCGTGGGCGCGGTCGCCGCAGCGATGCCGACCGCCTCCGCCTGCGCCGCTGGCGCCTTGCCGGCAGAGACGGCGCAGACGGCGTTCACGATGCCCACATAGCCGGTGCAGCGGCAGAGATTGCCGCTCAGCTCCTCGCGCACGGTGCGTTCGGATGTCTCCCCGAGACGGCTCACGATGTCGCGGGAGGAGATGAGCATGCCCGGCGTGCAGAAGCCGCACTGGAGGGCGTGGTGGGCGGAGAAGGCCTCGCGCAATTCGCCCATCAGCGCATCGCCATCGAACCCCTCGATGGTCCGGATGTCCGCCCCGTCGCAGGCGGCGGCCGACGCGATGCAGGAGCGCTGGGGCTTGCCGTCGATGAGCACGGTGCAGGCGCCGCACACCCCCTGCTCGCAGCCGAGGTGCGTGCCGGTGAGGTTCAGTTCCTCGCGCAGGAAATCGGCGAGATGCGTGCGCGGCTCCACCTGTCGGGAGAGGCGCTGGCCGTTGACGGTGAGGGTGATGGCGTTCATGCGAGCCCCGCATCGGTGAAGGCGCGGTCCACGGCCACCTGATGAAGAGCGCGGAACGCCTCCGGGTGGCCGGCCAGCGCGGCTTCGATTTCGTCATTGGCGGCGGCGCGCGCCCCCGCGATATCCCCGGCCTTCAGCCGCTCCCCGGCCCCGGCCAGCACCAGCGGCGGCGCCTCCACGGCGCCCGCCACCACGCGGGCATGGCCGCGTCCGGCATCCACCGCCACGGCGCCGATGGCCTGGGCGAATTCGCCGGTCTTGCGGCACACCTTGTGGTAGCCCGTCTTCGCCTCGGCGGAGAGCACCGGCACGCGGATGGCGGTGATGATCTCGTCCGCGCCGAGCACGGTGGTGTAAGCCGCCAGCATGAAGTCGGCCACGGCGCAGGCCCGCGTGCCGCTGCGCCCGCGAATGAGGAGCGTTGCGTCCAGCACGGTCATGGTGCTGATCCAGTCCGCCGCCGGGTCAGCATGGGCGATGCTGCCGCCGATGGTGCCGCGATTACGCACGGCCCGATAGGCGATGCCATGGGCGACGCGGCGCATCAGTCCGCTGGTCACGTCCGGCACCACGCCGTCCTCGATCTCCGCGTGGGTCCAGCCCGCGCCGATGTCGAGATGGGTCGCGCTGCCTTCCAGCGTGCGCAATTCGCCGACGCGCCGCAGGTCCACCAGGGCGGCCGGCCGGGCGAGGCGCAGATTCAGCATCGGTCCCAGCGAGCAGCCGCCGGACACGGGCTTGGCCCCCTCGCCCGCCAGCACGGAGAGGGCCTGATCGAGGGAGGTCGCGAGGGTGAGGTCGAAGGCGGCGGGTTTCATGCGGCGCTCCGTCCATTGTTGGCGCGCCGCGCCTCGGCGAGCGCCGCGAGCACGCGCTCGGGCGTCGCGGGAATCTCGCACAGGGTGGCGCCGAGATCCTTCAGCGCATCGTTGATGGCGTTCACGATGGCGCCGGCCGGGGCGATCGCCCCGCCCTCCCCCACGCCCTTGATGCCATGAGCGGAGAAGGGCGAAGGCGTCTCGGTGTGGGCGATGCGCACCTTGGGCAGTTCGGTCGGTCCCGGCAGCAGATAGTCCACGAGGGTGGAGGCGAGGGGCTGGCCCTCGGAATCGTAGGTGCTTTCCTCAAACAGCGCGGTGCCGATGCCCTGGGCGACGCCGCCATAGGCCTGCCCTTCGACGATCATCGGGTTCACCATGCGCCCGCAATCCTCCACCACCACATAGTCGAGGATTTCGGTGGCGCCGGTCTTCACGTCCACGGCCACAAGGGCGGCATGGGTGGCATAGGAGAAGAGGCCCGTGTCCACGTCCGGCTTGTAGCCCTCGGTCACTTCAAGGCCGCCCGTGTCCACGCCGTCGGGCAGCACCTCGGGGGTGCGATACCAGGCGCGGGCGATCTCGGCGAAGGAGATGGAGCCGGTCGGCCCGTGGATGGCGCCGCCCTCGAACCGCACCTGCTCGGCCGAACACTGCATGAGGTGGGCGGCCAGCGCCTTCACCTTCTCCGCCAGCTTCTGCGCCGCCTTGGAGACCGCGCCGCCGGCCATGACGATGCCGCGCGAGGCATAGGCGCCGGTGGAGAAGGGCGTGGTGGCGGTGTCGCCCAGCGTCACGCGGATCTGCGCGATGGGCAGGGTGAGGATTTCGCTCGCCACCTGCGCCAGCGTCGTCTCAAGACCCTGGCCGATGGTGTGGATGCCGGCCTTCACATCGGCGCTTCCGTCCGGATTGAGGCGGATGGTGGCCTGTTCATAGCCCGGCACCAAAGGCGTACCCCAGGAGGCGAACACCTTGGTGCCGTGGGCCGACTGCTCGGTGTAGGTGGAGAAGCCGACGCCGATGACCCGGCCGTCCTGTTCCCCCATCTTCTGCCGGGCGCGGATGGCCTCGAAGCCGATCATCTCCCGGGCGGTGGCCAGCGAGGCGGGATAGTCGCCGCTGTCGTAGAATTTCTTGGTGATGTTCAGGTAGGGCATGGCCGAGGCGGGCACGAGGTTTTCCGCCCGCACATCAACGGCCTCGCGGCCCACGGCGGCGGCGACCGCATCGATGGTCAGCTCCATGGCGAAGCACACGCCGGGTCGCGCCACGCCGCGATAGGGCGCGAAGGGCGGCTTGTTGGTGGCCACCGAATAGGTCTTGCAGCGATAGTGGGGCCAGATGTACGGCCCCGGCAGATTGCCGCCGGCCTGCGCCGCCTCGAGGCACGCCGTGAAGGGCCAGACCGAATAGGCGCCAACGTTCACCGCCACTTCCGCGTCGAGTGCGAGCAGCTTGCCGCGTTCGTCCGCATAGGCGGTGATGACATATTCATGCTCGCGGGCATTGGCGCCGGCGGTGAGATGCTCGCGCCGGTCCTCGATCCAGCGGAAGGGGCGCTTGAGGGTCATCGCCAGCCACGCCACCAGTATTTCCTCCGGCTGGAGCAGGCATTTGTAGCCGAAGCCGCCGCCCACGTCTGGCGGGGCGATGCGGATCTGGGCTTCCGGCAGGCCCAGGGTCTCGGCGAGGCCGGCGCGGATCATGTGCGGCACCTGGGTGGAGGTGTTCACCACCAACGTGTCGCCCTGGAAATCCCACCACGCCACCAGCCCCTTGCCCTCCATGGGGTGCATGCACTGGCGGCCAGTCCGGAAGCGCTTCTCCACCTTCACGGCGGCGGTGCGGGCGACCTCCTCGATGCCGCCGGAATCGAAGCTGGTTTCGAGGAAGAGGTTGTCGCCCCACGCCTCGTGCAACAACGCGGCGCCGGTGGCGCGGCCGCTGTCGCAATCGACGATGGCAGGCAATTCCTCATAGTCGAAGAGGGTGGCCTCGCAGAGGTCTTCCGCCTCGGCGCGGGTGGGCGCATAGGCCATGGCCACGATGTCGCCGACGAAGCGCACCTTCTCCCGGGCCAGCGGCGGATGGGCGGAGAGCTTGTAGCCGGGGATGGTGGAGCGGGTGATGATGTCAGCGACGCCCGCGCAGTCGGCCGAGGTGAACACCGCGCCCTCATGCCCCTGCGGCTTGGTCACCGAAAGGATGCGCGCGTGGGCCACCGGGCTGCGCAGGAAAGCCACATCGCTCATGCCGGGCATGCGGATATCGCCGGCGAAGCGGCCGCGGCCCATCAGGTGGCGCGCATCCTCCTTGCGGCGGACGCGGGCGCCGATGCCTTCGCCGCTGACGGCGGGATGGGTCTCATGGTCCACGGACATGGCGTCCCTCTCTCCTGGCACTGGTGGGGCGGCAGAGGCCGCCGCCCCGCGTTGTTCATAGCGCGGTGGGTCCGCTTACGGCCATTTGGGGGCAGAGAAGCGGAAGCTGTCGAGACGATAGTCGGCGACGCGCATCCAGGAATTGGATTCGTTCAGGAATGTCTTCCACGGCTCGTAGATCTTCTTGAAATCCGGGTTGGAGGCGGCGACTTCCGCGAAGGTCTCCAGCGTCGCCTTGTAGACGGCCTCCATCACCGGCTGCGGGAAGGCACGCAGCTCGACGCCGGCGGCGAGCAGGCGACGCAGGGCCTCGGGGTTCTTGGTGTCGTAGTTCGCGAGCATCATCAGGTTCTGCTCGGTGGCGGCGGTCTCGAAGGCGGCCTTGAAGGCGGGCGGCAGCGCGTCCCAGGCCTCCTTGTTGGTCAGCGTGGTGATCTGGGCGCTGCCCTCCCACCAGCCCGGCGTGTAGTAATACTTCGCCACCTTGTTGAAGCCGAGCTTCTCGTCGTCATAGGGGCCGATCCACTCGGCCGCATCGATGGTGCCGCGCTCCAGCGAGGGATAGATGTCGCCGGGCGCGATCTGCTGCGGCACCACGCCGAGCTTGCTCAGGATGCGCCCGCCGAGGCCGGCGATGCGCATCTTCAGGCCCTGCAGATCCTCAAGGCCCTTGATCTCCTTGCGATACCAGCCGCCCATCTGCACGCCGGTATTGCCACAGGGGAAGGAGACCATGTTCTCCTTGCCGAACAGCTCCTGGATCAGCGCCTTGCCGCCGCCGTAGTAATACCAGGCATTCTGCTGGCGGGCGTTGGTGCCGAAGGCGATGCCGCCGTCGAAGGCATAGGCCGGATTCTTGCCGGTGAAGAAGGCGGTGAGGGTGTGGGAGCATTCCACCGTCTTGTTCTTGGTCGCGTCGAACACCTGCGTCGCGCCGACGATCTCGCCGCCGGCAAACGGCATCACCTCGAACTTGCCCTCGGTCAGCTCGCCGATGCGCTGGCACATGGCCACCGCCGAGCCGTAGATGGTGTCGAGGCTCTTCGGCCAGCTCGTGGCCATGCGCCACTTCACCGTCGGCTGGCTCTGGGCGATGGCCGGCGCGGCCACGAGGGTGGCGGCGGAGCCGGCGGCGATGTTCGTCAGGAAGGTCCGTCTCTTCATTTTCATTCCCCTTTGTTTTTGACTGGTCGGCATCTGTCGGCAAACGGGGGTCAGAGCCCGGCTCCGGGCTTCGGCAGATCATCGAGGCCGGGCATGGCGGGCAGGCCGAGGCCGCTCGCGGGGGCATCGAGGCTGTCGAGCTGGCGCTGGGCGGCGGCGGGATCGGAGGCGGGGGCCGACGACTTGTAGTGCATCACGAGGCCGGGGAAGACGGCGATGATGCTCACCATCACCAGCTGGATCACCACGAAGGGAATGGCGCCCCAATAGATCTGCGCCGAGGTGACGGGCTCCATGCGCTTGCCGGTGAGGCGGTCGAGATAGGCCGTCTTCGGCGCCACCGAGCGCAGATAGAAGAGCGCGAAGCCAAACGGCGGGTGCATGAAGGAGGTCTGCATGTTCACCCCCAGCATCACGCCGAGCCAGATGAGGTCGATGCCCAGCTTGTCCGCCGCCGGCGCCAGCAGCGGCACGACGATGAAGGCCAGCTCGAAGAAATCGAGGAAGAAGGCGAGGACGAAGATCAGCGCGTTGATGAACAGCAGGAAGCCCATCTGCCCGCCCGGCAGGCTGGTGAGCAGGTGCTCCACCCACAGGTGGCCGTTGATGCCGTAGAAGGTGAGCGAGAACACCCGCGCGCCGACCACGATGAAGATGGCGAAGGCGGAGAGCTTGGCCGTCGTCTGCGTCGCCTGGGTGAGGATGGAGAGGGAGAAGCGCGCGGGGTTCTTCTCCAGCCGGCGCTTGAGCGCGGCGAGCACCATGGCGCCCAGCGCACCCATGGCGCCGCCTTCCGTGGGCGTCGCGACGCCGAGGAAGATGGTGCCGAGCACGAGGAAGATGAGCAGCAGCGGCGGCACCATGACGAAGGTGACGCGCTCGGCCATGCGCGAGACCAGAGGCAGGCCGGTGAAGCGCTCCACGCCACCGGCGATGAAGGCATAGAGCGCGCCGGCGGCGATGATGTCCGCCACGAGCCCGACCGTCGGATGCCCGCTCTCGCGCAGCAGCACATAGGCCGCGCCGAACGCCGCCGTGAGCACGGCGGAAAGGACGAGCCGCCGGGCGCCGAGGAAGCGGTTCAGCAGGGCGCAGACGAGGGCCACCACCACCGCCATGCAGATGGCGAGGATCGCATAGTCCGCCCCCGCCTTGATGCCGGTCTCCCGCATCAGCAGGGTGGCGACGGCGGCGGAATAGGCGACCAGCACACCGAGCTGCCACACGCCGCGCGCGCCGGACGGCTCGCAGCAGGTCAGCGCCTCGCGCGGCAGGCCGGGCGCCGACTTCGGCGAGACGATGGTGACCGCGAACACGAACAGCGCGTAGAGGCCGGAGAGGATGAGGCCGGGCAGGAAGGCGCCCTCATACATGTCGCCCACCGAACGGCCGAGCTGGTCCGCCATCACGATCAGCACGAGCGAGGGCGGGATGATCTGCGCCAGCGTGCCGGAGGCGGCGATGACGCCGGCGGCGAGGCGCCGGTCGTAGCCGTAGCGCAGCATGATGGGCAGCGAGATGAGGCCCATGGAGATGACCGAGGCCGCCACCACGCCCGTCGTCGCGGCCAGCAGCGCGCCGACGAAGATCACCGCATAGGCGAGGCCCCCGCGCACGGTACCGAACAACTGGCCGATGGTCTCCAGCAGGTCTTCCGCCATGCCGGAGCGCTCCAGCACCAGCCCCATGAAGGTGAAGAAGGGGATGGCGAGCAGCACCTCGTTGGCCATGGTGCCGAACACCCGCTCCGGCAGCGCCTGGAGGAGCGGCCAGGACAACGTAATCGCGTCCGGCGCGTAGGGCGAAAGCTCCACGGCGATGAAGAAGAACAGCAGCCCGTTGGCGGCCAGCGCGAAGGCGACGGGATAGCCCAGCAGCATGAACACGACGAGCGTCGCGAACATGATGGGGGCGAGGTTGTGGGCAATGAACTCGATCATCGGAGCGGCCTCAGGCGCGGCGGGCGAAGGTGCGGGTGGATGTCGGGGCCGGCGTCATGGCCGCATGCCGCCTTCCGAGATGCGGGGGTCCACCTTCGCGAGTTCATGGAGGATGCGTTCCGCCTCGGCCTCGTGCAGGTCGGCGCCCGCCGCCTCGGCGAGGTCACCGCGCATGATGGCGATGCGCTTGATGAGTTCGCTGACGCCCTGCAGCAGCAGCAGCGCAAAGCCGACGAGGATCAGCGCCTTGGCCGGCCACAGGATGAGCCCGCCCGCGTTGGTGGACGTCTCGCCCGACTTCAGCGAGTCGAACACGAACGGCACCGAGAGCCACACCATGAGCGCGGAGAACACCATCAGGAACAGGACGATGCAGATGATCTCGATGATGTTGGTCACGCGCCGGCTGAGGCGCGAGGCCACGATGTCGATGCGGATGTGCTCGTTGAGCTGGAGCGTCCACGGCGCGCAGAGCATGAAGACCGCGCCGAACAGATACCATTGCAGTTCAAGCCAGGCGTTGGACGACACGCCGAACATCTTGCGGACCACCGCATTGGCGGCCGAAACGAGGATGGCCACGAAAATGGCCCAGCAGGCCACCCGGCCGACAAAGACATTGAGCGCATCGATGGAGCGCGAGAACGACAATAGGGCTTTCATGCCTCTACTCCCGGGGCAGGGGGACGTGAGTGGCGTATGACTTTGTAACTTGAAAAAGAACTGTTCTAAACTAGGCGGCATCCGCCTGATACTTGGGGTGCGTGGCCTCGAAGCAATCGAGGGCCATGCAGTTCTCGTAGATGCCCATCACCAGCGGATAGGGCGTCACGTCGCAATTGAAGCGCTGGGCGTTGAACACCTGCGGCACGAGGCAGATGTCCGCCATGCCGGGCGCATCGCCCAGCACGAACCGGCCGCTGAGGCCACGGTCCGCCAGCATCGCCTCGAGGCTGCGGAAGCCCTCGGCGATCCAATGGGCATACCAGGCGTTGCGCGCGGTCTCGTCATGGCCGAGGCGATCGAGATGCTTGAGCACCCGCACGTTGTTCAGCGGATGGATGTCGCAACAGATGGCCTGGCTGAAGGCGCGCACATAGGCCCGCTCGATGGGGTCCTTCGGCAGCAGCGCGGGCTCGGGCTGCGTCTCCTCCAGATATTCCATGATGGCGAGCGACTGGGTCAGCACCAGGCTGCCGTCCACCAGGGCCGGCACCAGCCCCTGCGGGTTGAGGCGCACGAAGGCGTCCGCCCTGTGCTCCATCTTCGGCAGGCTGATCGGGCGCGGCGTCGCGGCGAGCCCCTTGAAGGCGAGCGCGATGCGCACCCTGTAGGACGCGGACGACCGGAAGAAACCGTAGAGTTCCATTTGCGCACTCTGGAGGTTTTGTTTTTCTTCACACGCATGGAACGGCGACGGCACGGAGTCATCGCCGGAGAGCGGGCGGCAAAACGCCCGCAGATGTCGGCCGCCCGAAAGCCCCAGCCGGCTGAAGCTTTCAGCCGACGGAAGCTTTCAGCCGGCGGCCTTGGCGAGGATTTCGTCGGGCGTGGAGGACACCACCTTGGCGTAGCGCGGCACGAACTTGCCGCCGACAATGTGGCGGATGAACGAGGGCTTGATCTCCTCGGCCAGGATCTTGCGGATCTTGGCGTGCTCCTCGATGTCCTTCCACTCGGCGATCAAGTAGAAACGCAGCGGATTTTCTTCATCGCGCAGCAGAACGCCGTCCTTCACCTGCGCCCACGACTTGTGCATGGGGTTTCCATCCGAATAGTCGAAATCCTCGAACTCGCGGATGAACTCCTCCTCCACGCCAGGATTGATGGTGAAGTCGTAGATGTGAAGGTAGTTGCCCTTGGTGGCGAGGGGCTCCTGAGCCATTCCTGTCTCCCTTCTTCCCCTGGAGACGACAAGCCCGACCGCAGCGCGATCCGACGGCGCGTGCTCCAGCGTTTGCTCCAGCGACGCCCGCCTGCGGCGGACTCCATTAATAGGAGTACACTGATTAATTCGGCCGTCAATGCGCCACGTCAGATTTCTACACAATGCCGTCGATATGGGCTGAATGCTGGGAAATCGCGCAGATTCCTGCCGCTTCGGTGATCGGCAAAAATCAATAAAAGAGGTGATACTGATTAATTATGCCGATTTCGATGGTGCAGCGCAGCGCGCGGCAAAGCCGCACCGGGCCAGCCGATACGGCGCACGACGGCGTCTGCGGCACGCAATGCACGGCCGCCCGTTCGCCTTTGCGGCGGCGCGAAAGGTGCTTCAGGGGGATGTCACGGGCCGCCTCAGACGGCCTGTGACACCCCCTCTTCAAGCGCCGGCAATTCGATGGTGAAGACCGCGCCGCCGTCCCCGTTCTCGACGGAGAGCGTGCCGCCGTGGTCGCGGATGATGCCGAAGCTGACCGAGAGGCCGAGCCCCGTGCCCTTGCCGGGCGGCTTGGTGGTGAAGAAGGGCTGGAAGATGCGCTCCATCACGTCCTCGGAGATGCCGCCGCCATTGTCCGCCACGCGGATGCGGAGCACGCGACCGGCCTTGCCCGGCTCGCAGCCGACGGACAGGCGGATCAGGCCGGGAAGGTCATCGCCGGTGCGGGCGCGGCGCTCGACGATGGCGTCGCGGGCGTTCTGGATCAGGTTGATGATGACCTGCTCCAGCTGGTCCTGCCGGCACAGCACCTTGGGGATGTCCGCCCCCCGGACGGTCTCGACCTCGATATTGTCGAGCCGCAGGTGCGCACCCACCACCTGGAGCGCGCCGTCCACCGCATCGAGCGGGCCGGAGGGCTGGAGATGCTCGTCGCTCTTGCGGCCGAAGATGCGCATGTGGTCGATGATCCGGCTCATGCGCACCGTCTGCTGCACGATGCGGTCGAGCTTGGAGACCAGATGCTCCGGCGGCAGACCCATCTTCATGCCGGTGAGGGCGTTGGAGGCGGCGAGGCGGATGACCCCGAGCGGCTGGTTGATCTCATGGGCGAGCCCGGTCGCCACCTCGCCGAGGGAGGCGAGCTTGGACATCTGGTAGAGCTTGTTCTCCTCCATCCGGCGCTGGGTCTGGTCCACGGCGACGACCACCACCTCCTGCCCGCCGGAGCCGCCCCGGTCCATGCCCTGGAGGGGCGCCACGACGATCTCCGCCTCGACGTCGGCCTCGCCATCGGAGAGGCGCTCGTTGATGTGTCGCGACTCGCTCAGGTCCGCGACGAGGGTGCGGAAGCGCCGGCTCTCCAGATAGGCGCGCATGAGGCAGCCGAGCCCGCCGTGCGGCGGCGATCCGATCTCGGTGGCGCCGTCGGGCGTGACGTGCATCACCGAGACGCCGGGCACCCGGCTGATGGCGTCGAGCACGTTGGCCTCGCGCTGGCGGGCGAGCGCCTGCACCTCCTGCGCCTCCAGTCTCTTCTGCAGGTTGAGGTAGCTGCCGCCGACCGCCGCGACCACCAGCAGCGCGAGGGAGAGGCCGGCCGCCGTGCTCCAGATGGCCGCCTTGAAGTCCGCCGTCTGGCCCCGCACGAAATCCGTGGAATAGGCGACGGCGACGAGGATGGGATACTTGCCCGAGCGCACGGTGTAGCCCACCCGTTCGACGCCATCGACGGTGCTCGCCTGGTGATAGACGTCCCCGCCCTTCTGCATGGCGGCGGTGAATGCCGGAGACTTGGAGACGTCGTCGCCGAAGCTGGTCTTGCTCGTGGCGCGGGCGCGGGCGATGCCGTCGGTGCCCATGAGGGCGATCAGCTCGCCATCCTCGATGCGCAGCTGCTTGTAGAAGTCGATGAAGTCGCTGATGGCGTAGGACGCAACCACCACGCCGGCAAACTCCCCCTTGGCATCGGTCAGCGGCCGGGTGAGCTGGATGGTGTATTTCTTGGAGACGCGACCGAGCACCGGCTTGCTGATGAAGAGCTGTCCCTTCGCCGGGTCCTTGCCCATGTGCACGCGGATGTGCTCGCGATCGGAGAGGTCCACCTTCTCCGGCCCCGGCGGGGCGAGGCTGGACGCGACCATGATGCCGTTCCTGTCGGTGACGGCGAGCTGGACGACCGAGGCCGGGACGTTGAAGTCCTTGAGCTGCTCGTAGATCTGGTAGGGCGCGGCGGCAATATCATGGCCGCTGGCGAAGTTCTGCAGCAACGCGTCGATGGGTTCCACCGCCTGCTCGAAGCTGCGCATGAGCAGGGTCGCCATGCGATGGGCGGCGATTTCGGCCTTCTCCATTTCCGCCTGGCTGTGGAGCTGGAACAGCACCAGCGCGGCGGCCAGCGGGATGACGCCGACGAGCAGCACCAGCCCCGCCAGCATCAGGGTAACCCGGTTGAAGCCCCAGCGCGGCGGCCTGAGAGAAGCAGGATCACGGGCGCGCATCGGCGACGCCTCCGAACTCGACCAGTGCCTCGCACAGGCGGTCAAAGGCCAGCGGTTTCGGGAAGCAGCGCAGCACCCCCTTCTGGCGCGCACGCTCCATGTCGGCCTCGGCGGCATGCCCCGTCATCATCAGGAAACGCAGATCGCGGTCGGGGAACCGCCCGTTCACCGCCTCCACCAGCGCCACCCCGTCCATGTCCGGCATCCGCATGTCGGTGAGCACGACGCGGATCCCGGGATCGCGGGCGAGCAGCTCAAGGGCCTCGGCCCCGCGCCCGACGGCGTACGTGGACAGCCCGCGAAACGCCAGCGCCTCGACCAGCTCGTCGAGGTATTCGGGCTCGTCGTCGACGATGAGAACGTGAGTCATCTGCCGTCGGACCCATTCGGACGGTATCGAAAGGCGGCTTCGTCTGCCGCGCGGCACTCCACGCTTGGCCTTCCCGTTCGTCAAGGCGAACCTGTTCCATTTTGGTGCGGGTTCTGGCGAGCCCCGGGTTGCAAGACGGAAATGGCAATGAAATACGATTGATTAGATTTTCCCCATCCCGCGGCTCCCGCACGATATCAGCACCAGAAAAAGGTCGTCCATGTCAGAGGCACGCGATCCGGCAAGTCTGGGCGCCGGGCGCGGACAGCTTCGGCGGGTTCTTATACTTGACGATGATGATACCTTTAGGGAAGTCCTATCAAAATATCTCACAGCCGCCGGCCATATCGTCACCCACACGTCCCATCCGGAGGATTTGACCCCGGCTCGCCTCTGCCGGCTCGACATCCTCCTTCTCGACCTGAACATGCCCGATATCGACGGCGTGGACGTGCTGCGCAATCTCTGTCGCTGCGCGCTCGCCCCCCAGGTGGTGCTCATCAGCGAAAGTGACGAGGATGTGATGGAGGCGGCGGCCGAAGCCGGACGGATGAGCAGCATCCGCGTCCTCGGCACCCTCCACAAGCCGTTCGACCCGAAGCAGCTACTGGGCCTCATCGCCGCCGATCCGGGCGAGGTCGATGGCCATGTCGCTGCCGATGCGGCTCGGTCGGGGCCCCAGGTCATCGCCGCGGTGGAGGCCGCCCTGGCAGCTGGAACCGTCCCGGTGATGTTCCAGCCCAAATGCCGCGCGTCCGACCGCGCCTTCGCCGGGGCCGAGGCGCTGCTCGGGGACGACTGGCCCGGCCTCGGGCCCATCGTCCCGTCCGCGGTGATCGAGGTCCTTGGCACGACGCCCGATCTCCTGCGACGGCTCACCGTCCACGTGATCGAACGCGCGGCGCGAGGCGCTGCGACCTGGCAGGCCGCGGGCCTTCAGGGGCCGGTCGGCGTCAACATGCCCGTGGACATGCTGGCCGAACCCCACGCCTTTCCGATCCTCGACGGCGCGGTTGCCGCGGCCGGCGCCTCACCCTGCGATGTCATCCTCGAACTGACCGAGGATGCCGTCTACGATTCCTCCAGCGATGCGTTGATGGCGCTGGCGCAGGCGCGCATGGCGGGCTTCGGCGTCGCCCTCGATGACGTGGGGCAGCGCCAGAGCGGCCTGCTCCAGCTGGCGCGGCTGCCCATCACCGAGCTGAAGATCGATCGTGCGCTCGTGATCCGGTCCCGCGGCACGCAGAAGTCGCGCAGCATCCTCGAAGCGGTCATCCGGCTCGGCCACCAGCTGGGGTTGACGGTGGTCGCCGAGGGCATCGAGACAGAGGACGATTTGTCTCGCGTCAAGGCGATGGGTGTCGATCTGGTCCAAGGTTTCTTGATATCGCACAAGCTCGCCCTTGCCGAACTTGTCGCGATGTTCAAGGAATGGGAAAAACCGGACCCCGTACCCAAGAATGCGCAATGACCGCCCCAGCGAAGGACGAGGCGAGACCGCGACGGCTGAGCCGCAGGTCCTGCTGGTCGATGACGACCCGGACGTGCTGGAAGAGTTGCGCGACGGCCTCTCGATGCTCGGGATTCCCTCGCTCACCGCCACCACGGCCGTGGAAGCCCTGGACCTCGTGCAGCGCAACGATCCCCTCAGGGTGATCGTGACCGACCTGCAGATGCCGCGCATCGACGGCATCGAACTGCTCCAGAAGCTCTCGGTGCGGCGGCGCAAGCATCCCATGGCCGCCATCGTCATCACCGGCCATGCGTCCCTCGATCGCGCAGTGGGCGCGCTGCGCCTCCAGGCGGTGGACTTCCTGCAGAAGCCGCTCCTCGCCGAAGAGGTCGCCCATGCCATCCATCGCGCGCTGGCGCTGGTGGAGGATGAGGCGCTGGCCGCCAACGCCGAGGACGACCCGCCCGGCCATATCGCCCGGCCCAATTATCTGAAGGCCCTCGTCGCCGCTCGGGCGGACCGCGACGCCATTTTCCAGGCCGGCCTGTTTTCCGATCCGGCGTGGGAGATGATGCTCGACCTCGCCGTGGCCGAGGCGAGCGCCCGGCCCATCTCCGTCACCAGCCTGTGCATCGCCTCCGGCGCGCCCACCACCACGGCGCTGCGCCGCATCGACGATCTGGAAGAGGCCGGCCTCGTGAAGCGCGTGCCCGACGGCCGCGACCGGCGGCGCATCCTGGTGGTGCTGACCGATGAGGGCCGCGCCCGCATGGAGGCCTTCGTGCAGCGCCAGGCCGACCGCTTCGGCATCAAGCTCGACTGATATGGCCGCCATGGACCGGAAAGACGCTGACGCCGGACCGACGGGCGCGAACCGGGTCAGGCGACGGCGCAACGGCGGTAGTGGTCCCGGCCGCATGCCTTCGCCTGGTAGAGGGCCATATCCGCCGACGCGAACACGCCCCCAAGGTCCCTGCCCCGCGCGGTGGCCCCACCGATGCTCGCAGTGACGGCAATGCCGGAGGGGTGCGGGATACTGGCGTGGCGCAACGCCTTCAACAGTGAAGCGGCCAGCGCGTCGCAGCCGGCTTCGTCGGTCTCGGGCAGGATCAGCGCGAATTCTTCGCCGCCATAGCGTGCGACCATGTCCAGCGGCCGGCGCGGTTGCTGCGCCAGCACACCACCGACCGCCGCCAGCACCGCATCCCCGGCCTGATGCCCCCACACGTCATTCACCACCTTGAAGCGGTCGATGTCGACCACAAGCAGCGACAGCGGGCTGCAAAGGCGCTCCGCGCGGCGGACTGCGCGGTCCAAAGCCTCATCGAAACTGCGGCGGTTGGGAAGGCCGGTGAGCGCATCCACTTGCGACTTGCGCGCAAGATCCAGGTTGAGGCGCAAAAGTTCCACCTCATCCGCCGCAACGGCCGCCAGATCGAGCAGCGGTCCGAGGTCGACCGCCGCCACGTCCCTCGCCCCCCGCGCCATCACGCACAGCGACCCGATGACCAGATCAGGTGCGACCCGCAGCGGTACGCAGGCGCAGAAGCTCATATCCTCCTGGGGCACGACGGAATGGCCGGCAGGGCGCGCGGACGTCATGTCGCCGACCACCAGGGGTGCGCCACTTGCCACGACCGCGTTGCAGATCATTTCACGCTGCGCCCTGCTGAGCCTCACGTGGCTGGGCGTGAGCGAATTCTGGCACTGATGGCGCTCGTCCACGAGGCTGAGAATCGCCACGTCGGCCTCATAAAGCCGACACGCCAACCGAGTCAGCCGGTCGAAGCGCTCCTCAAGGTCACAATCCGGAACGCAGCTCGCCAGATGACCGCTCGCCGAAAGGACAGAACAGGAGATCTGCGTCTTGAACGTCCCGATAGGGAAGCTACGGGAAGAGAATATCTCGCCGGATAGAGCCGAAAGATCTCGATCTGAGACAGCTGGACGCTCATCGACGACAACGTACATCTCTGCCTCCATCATGTCACAGTTGGAGCTTGCCGTCGGCGTCAGTTATTTACCGATGTATTGTCGGCCCAGCGGCACGCAACCTTTATGTCGTGAAAGAGGTGTGGGCAATCTGAAGAGGAACTGGATTGAAAACGATTTGATTGCCAAATCGGAGTGACCTGCCCATCGCAGCCCTTGCAGACGGCAAGGTCCGGGCCTGCCGGCCCGTCGCGTGCGCAGCCTTGCGGCCTCAACGGATTGGATTTTTGGAGATATCCTTGCGGGCTCGCCGCGCGCGCGATCCATAAAACGCAAGAACCTGATCGCAGATCGCGCTCCAACTGCCAGAACGCGTTATCCGATCCGATGGCGATGCGCTCAGATCAGTGCGGCTCTAGAACGGACCGGGAGACACCATTTCTGGCTCCCCCGGTCCGCCACCCCGTGCCGGTCAGGGCTTGGCACGGGATATGGAAGGCTTCGCAACACCGGACGTGTAACCCGTAAGGCTGCGAGCCAAGTTGTGCGCCGTAACGCGAGTTGTGTAGCATGCACAACCTCGCGACTGCAGAACAATCCATTCCAATTTGGCGGCGATTATGAAGCCAACGCCGCCCAATAGCGAGGCTTGATCGCAGCAGGCCGCACAATCCTCCGCTCCCTACCACCGGGAAATGGGCAGAACCCGCGACTATAGCCGTCATGACCGGAATCAACTTACGGCTTGATGCTACCTTCATCGGCTTCATGGCTATGGGCCCGCACCCGAAAGTGGTGCGGCAGCTTCTCGTCATCGGTGGGATGGCCACATCAACCGTCACCCCGCCAACCCGCCCTCCATCGAAGACAAAGGCTCCGGCAGACATGCAGGCGAGCTGGTGCGCGACATGCGGCAGCAGCCGCGTCGAGCCGTTCAGCACGCCGATGGTCATGGGTACAATCGACGGTGTTCGAGAACCTCGGCGCCGAAGCCGCGGTTGACCGAGCCCTACCGACGTTCACGCCCGTCCGCCGGCGGCACCACGACGGTAGAGGTCGCGGCCGCCGGCCTTCGCCGCATAGAGCGCGGCATCGGCCGCCGCGAACAGGCCGGCCAGCCCATCGCCCCGCGCGGTGGCACCGCCGATGCTCGCCGTGAGGCGGCCGCCGGAGGGATGGGGAATGTTCTCCGCCCTGAGGGCCGCCAGCAGCGCCTCGGCCACCACGTCGCAGCCCGCCTCATCGGTATCCGGTAGAACCACCGCGAACTCCTCGCCGCCGTAGCGCGCGGCCAGATCCTGAGCCCGGCCGGGCAGCCGCGACAGCACGCCGCCGATGGCGGCCAGCACCGCATCCCCCGCCTGATGGCCCCACAGGTCGTTCACCACCTTGAAGTGATCGATGTCGATCACCAGCAGCGACAGCGGGGAGGCGATGCGCTGCGCCCGCCGCACCGCCCGCTCCATCGCCTCATCGAAGCTGCGCCGGTTGGGTAGGCCGGTGAGCGCATCCACCTGCGACTGGCGCGCGAGGTCGAGATTGAGGCGCAGCAATTCCACCTCGTCCGCCGCGACCGCCGCGAGATCAAGCAGCGGGCCGATGTCGAACGCCGCCCGGTCCCTTGGCTCGCGCGCCATCACGCACAGCGAGCCGATGACCAGCTCCGGCGCCACCACCAGCGGCGCCCCCGCATAAAAGCGCAGGGCCAGCTGCGGCACGATGGGATGGCCGGCGAGGCGCGAATCGCTCCGCATGTCACCGATCACCAGCGGCGCGCCGCTCTCCACGATCACGTTGCAGATGGTCTCGCGCCGGGGCACGCTCTCGGGAACGAGATCCGACGTGCGCGATTTCTGCCACTGGTGCGTCGCGTCGATGAAGCCGAGGAAGGCGACCTCCGCCCCGTAGAGCCGGCGCGCCAGCCGGGTGAGACGGTCGAATCGCTCGTCGGGCGCGGAATCCATGAGACCACACGTCGCAAGGACGCTGAGGCGCTCGGCCTCGTTGGCTGGGGCGGCGGGGGGCGTCCACACGGGCGGAACCTCGATCGATGGCGCTGGGCGGGCGGAACCGGTCGGCGGCGAAGGTGGGGATGACTTTCCGGCAGGCTGGCAGGCCGGCAATCGGGCCGCAACCGGCGTACGGGCGGCACGGCGGCAGCATCACAACCGGAGCGGGCACCACGATTGCAGCGCTGAAGATTGCTTCGTGCCCGGGGGATGGCCGGAAGATGACGTTCCAGGGAGGGAGGTGAATCGCGGCCGGGCGCCGGCGGAAGCGGGGACGACCTGGTGGTCCGTCAGGGACCCGGGGCCGACGCCGCGGCCGCGGCTGACCGATTCGAACCGAATCGCGCCTGAACCAACGGATTCTGGTGGTGAACCGCACCCGGCAACCTGGGTGGAATCACCCGGCGAAGTCGATTCGGTGGTTCATGCCGGGTGGAAATTTGGTGGAGCCAGGCGGAATCGAACCGCCGACCTCTTGAATGCCATTCAAGCGCTCTCCCAACTGAGCTATGGCCCCACCGGGCCGCGGGCTGCGCACTTTCCGCTCGAACACCAAGGTAGAAAAACCTCGGCAGGAGAGCCAGTTAGCGCGCCGGGAAGTCCCGCGGCGGGGTGCCCGGCGACTCACGTCCGCCGAGCGAGAGCGGCCTTAAAGCACAGGCCGCGTCGGGTATCAAGCCTCTTCGTCGTCTTCGAGGCCCTCACCGATCAGATCGGAGACGTCGTCCCCATCATCTTCGTCTTCTTCGAGGAACGTGTCGTCGTCACCGGCCTCGATGTCGTCATCCACATCCACGTCGTCGCCGACCGCCACCTTGGAGGGGGCCGCAGCTTCCTCGTCGGCTTCCTCGAGGCTGATGACCTCGGCCTCGGCCTCCTCGCCGTCCGCCTCTTCGACAGCGGCAGCGCGCGGCTCGGCGCGGCTGGCACCGCGGGCAGCGGGTTCAAAATAGGACCTCGGATAGGATTCCCCCGTGAACGGCGACACGATGGGGTCCTTGTTGAGGTCGTAAAACTTGCGCCCCGTAACCGGACAGATGCGCTTGGTGCCGAGTTCGGGCTTCGCCACGGCAAAGTTCCTCGGAGCTGTATAAGGAGCGTGCTCCATTGGCGTTTCGCCCGCCCCCTGTCAAGGGCAGATCATCATGGCCTCGCAACAGCGTGACGCCGCAAGCGACGGCGTGCTAGACGACGGCCGGCACAGAACATGCGGCGATCGCCCCGGCCGAGGCCGGCGGCAGACCGCCCGAGCGAGGCAGGAATGGCCCATCCCGAACCCGCAACCGCAGGCGCTCCCGAAGCTCACGGCCACGGCACGGGCGAGGCCCGCCCCGCCACCGGGCGTCGCTCTCCCGCCCTCTCCGGCCGGGTGCGGGTGCCGGGCGACAAGTCCGTCTCGCACCGCGCGCTGATCTTCGGCCTGTTCGCGGAAGGCACGACCCACATCACCGGCCTGCTCGAAGGCGAGGACGTGCTGAATACCGCCAAGGCCTGCGCCGCGCTGGGAGCCTGCGTCACCCGCACCGGCGAAGGCGCCTGGGAAGTGACGGGCACCGGCGGCCGGGGCCTTGCCTCCCCCGCCGCCCCACTCGATTTCGGCAATTCCGGCACCGGCGTTCGGCTCATGATGGGCGCCGTAGCCGGCCAGCACGTCATCGCCGGCTTCGACGGGGATGCGAGCCTGCGCCGCAGGCCCATGAAGCGCGTGCTCGACCCGCTCGGTGAGATGGGGGTCGAGGTGGTGTCCTCGGCCGAGGGCGGCCGCCTGCCGCTCACCCTGAAAGGCAGCAGCGCGACCAAGCCCATCAGCTACGAGACCCCGGTTCCCTCCGCGCAGGTGAAGTCCGCCGTGCTGCTGGCCGCCCTCGGCGCCGAGGGCGAGACGGTGGTGATCGAGCGCGAGGCCACCCGCGACCATACCGAGCGGATGCTGGCGCATTTCGGCGCGGACATCACCGTGGAGCCCCACGGCGCCCATGGCCGCCGCATCACGCTGAAGGGCCGGCCCCACCTCGTCGCCGCGCCGGTGGACGTGCCGGCGGATCCCTCCTCCGCCGCCTTCCCGCTGGTGGCGGCGCTGATCGTGCCCGGATCGGACATCATCCTCACCGACGTGATGATGAACCCGCTGCGCACCGGCCTCATCACCACCCTCCTCGAAATGGGCGCGGACATCACCATCGTTGCCGAGCGCACCGAGGGCGGCGAGCGGGTGGCGGACCTCCGGGTGCGGCACTCCCGCCTGAAGGGCGTGGAAGTGCCGCCGGAGCGGGCGCCGGCCATGATCGACGAATATCCCATCCTCGCCGTCGCCGCGGCTTTTGCCGAGGGCACCACGGCCATGCGCGGCCTCTCCGAGCTGCGCGTGAAGGAAAGCGACCGCCTTGCCGCCGTCGCGGCCGGCCTTGCCGCCTGCGGCATCGCCCATGAGGTGAAGGGCGACGACCTCCTCGTCACCGGCGCCACGACGGTCAAGGGGGGCGGTCCGGTGGAGACCCACATGGATCACCGCATCGCCATGTCCTTCCTGGTATTGGGGCTGGCCAGCGACGAGGGGGTGAGCGTGGACGACGTGGGCTTCATCGCCACCTCCTTCCCCACCTTCATGCCCATGATGCGCGGCCTCGGCGCCGTCATCGACTGACGGGGCGGCCATGGTCATCGCCATCGACGGGCCGGCCGCGTCCGGCAAGGGCACGCTGGCCCGGCGGCTCGCAGCGCATTACGGACTCCCGCATCTCGACACCGGCCTGCTCTACCGGGCGGTCGGGGCACGCTGCCTCGCGGACGGCCGCCTCGGCGATGAAGAGGCATCGGTGCAGGCCGCCCTCAAACTCGACGTGTCGGCACTGGACCCGGACGCGCTGCGCACGGCGGAGCTGGGCGAGGCCGCCTCCGTGGTGGCCGCACGGCCGGGCGTCCGGGCTGCGCTTCTGGACCTGCAACGCCGCTTCGCCGGCCAGACGGGCGGTGCGGTGCTGGACGGGCGCGACATCGGCACCGTCATTTGCCCGGACGCGGCGGCCAAACTGTTCGTCACCGCGCGGCCCGAGGTGCGGGCGGACCGGCGCTTCCGGGAATTGATCGGGCGGGGCGAAGAGATCGCCTATGACGCCGTGCTGGCCGACATACTGAAGCGCGACGAGCGCGATTCGGGCCGCTCCAGCGCACCCCTCCTCAAGGCCGACGACGCCGTACTGCTCGACACCTCCGACCTCGGCATCGAAGCCGCCTTCGCGGCGGCGCTTGCCATCGTCGAGGCGCGCCGGGCCTAGGCGGCGACGCGGAGCTGCGGGCGGATGCGGAGGGCGAACGCCTCCAGATCCCCCATGCGCTTGTCGAAGGCAGGCGCCAACGGCTTCAGGACCAGCGACCGCGGCGCCAGCTGACGCTCCAGCGCCGCCACCTGCTCCACCACGTCCCCTTCGGTGCCGATCAGCGAATCCGCAATCATCCGGTCGAGATCGAACCACGGCGCCCAGTCGGGACGTATCTTTTCCGTGGTCGCTTTCATGCGCTCGACGAACGGCGCGAGGAAGGCGCGCGCCTCCTCCTGCGCCCGCGGCCGGCTGTCGGCCAAATGGAGGAAGCGCAGCAGGGTGAGGCACCGTCCCGCCTCGGGGGCGACCGCGCGATACTGCCGGACGCTTTCCGCGGTGCCCGCGAAGGGAAAGGGCGGCGCCGCCATGATGCCGTAGCCGCGCCGGGCGGCGAGGGCGACCGTTTCTGGCGTCGCCGAAGCAATATGGATGGGCACCGGCGCCTGAACGGGACGCGGCACCAGTTCCAGATCGCTCACCTTGAAGAAGGCGCCCTCCCGGGTCACCGATTCGCCTGCGAGCAGGGCGGCGACGAGATCGAGCGCCTCCAGCATCCGGCCGCGGCTCTCCGCCTGCGCCACGCCGAAATGCATCTCGTGCAGGGGAAAGGGCCCCCCGCGGGCGACCCCGAGTTCCAGCCGTCCGCCGGAGAGGACGTCCACGGTGGCCGCGTCCTCCGCCACGCTCACGGGATGGTGCAGGGGCAGCAGCACGGCCGCCGTGCCGAGCCGGATGCGAGTGGTTCGGCCGGCGAGATACGCGAGGATGGCGAGGCAGGAGGGGCTCGCCGCCTGCGGATTGAAATGATGCTCGGCGATCCACGCTTCCTCGAAGCCGAGATCCTCCACCCGCTGCACAAGCGTGGTCTGCTCCGCATAGGCGGAGGCATAGTCCTGCCGGGGGTTTTCATAGGTGCAGAAGAGGCCCAGTCGCATGGCAATCCCCGGAGCGGAATGAGAGGGCGCCCGGCAGTGGCCGGCACCCGCGCGAGAAATAACGCTATATTAGTTTGAATATAGCTTTGGCGCCATGGCCCGGCCCCACCGATCCGCGCTGCGGCGTTTCGCCCTTCCCTCTCCGGCGGGGGCGCCCTATTCAGGACGCCGAACATCCGGAGCGCCCCATGGCCAGCTACGTCTTCCAGCCCCAGCCCCATCCGCATCTGCCCATCGTGGGCAGCGACGCGGTCTTCCCGGTGCACCGCATTTATTGCGTCGGCCGCAACTTCGCCGACCACGCGGTTGAGATGGGCCACGATCCCAACAAGGAGCCGCCGTTCTTCTTCCAGAAGAATCCGGACACGCTCGTGCGCTCGGGCTCGACCATCTCCTATCCCAAGCTCACCAAGGACCTGCACCACGAGGTGGAACTGGTGGTGGCGCTGAAGGAAGGCGGTGAGGACATCCCGGTGGAGCGCGCGCTCGACCATGTGTTCGGCTACGGCGTCGGCCTCGACCTGACGCGACGCGACCTCCAGGGCGAGGCGAAGAAGCTCGGCCGTCCGTGGGAAACCGGCAAGGCCTTCGAGGAGTCCGCTCCCTGCTCGGCCATCCTTCCGGTGGCGACCGCCGGGCACCCCGGCGCCGGCCGCATCTTCCTGAAGATCAACGACCGGATGAAGCAGGAAGGCAACCTCAACCAGATGATCTGGAAGGTGCCGGAGATGATCGCCACCCTCTCCACCCTGTTCCGCCTCGCCCCCGGCGACCTCATCTTCGCCGGCACTCCGGCGGGCGTCGGCCCCGTGCACAAGGGTGACGTGCTGGAGGGCGGCATCGAGGGCGTCGGCGAGATCCGCCTGACGGTGGACTGACCCCCTTCAGGCGGCCCTGAGCGCGAGCACCGCGTTCAGGCCGCCGAAGGCGAAGGCATTCACGAGGGCGATTTCCGCCGAGGCCGCCCGCGGCGCGTTGGGCACGCAGTCCACGTCGCACTCGGGATCGTGCTCGCGGAAATTCAGCGTGGGCGGCAGGAAGCCGTTGCGCATGCCGAGGAGCGCCGCCGTCACGCCAAGCGCCCCCGAGGCGCCGAAGCAGTGCCCGGTCATGGATTTGAGCGAGGAGACCGGCACCTTGGCGAGCCGGTCGCCCAGTACCGCGCGCAGCGAGGTCGTCTCGGTCTTGTCGTTCAGCACCGTTCCGGTGCCGTGGGCGGCAACATAGTCCACTGCGCCCGCATCGAGCCCGGCATCGTCCAGCGCCGAGGAAATGGCGCGGGCGGTGCTCGAGGCGTCCGGCGCGGTCAGGTCCGCGCCGTCGGCCGTCATGCCGAAGCCGAGCACTTCGCCGAGGATGGTGGCGCCGCGAGCCTTGGCCCGCTCCATCTCCTCCAGCACCAGCACCGCCGCGCCTTCGCCCAGCACCAGCCCGCTGCGGTCCTTGGAGAAGGGCCTGCAGGTGTCGGAAGCGAGCACGCGCAGCGCCTCCCAGCTCTTCACCATGCCCAGCGTCAGCGGGGCCTCGCAGCCGCCGGTGACGGCCATGTCCAGCATCCCGCCGCGGATCATCTGGAAGGCGAGGCCGATGGCGTGGGAGGCGGAGGAGCAGGCCGAGGCGGTGCTGAAGCTTGGCCCGGTGATGTGATAGGCCATGGAAATCTGGCTGGCCGCCGACGAGGGCATGACGCGCGGCACCGTGAAGGGCAGCGGGCGCGTGCCATCCCGCAGGATGCGCACATAGCCCTCTTCCAGAGTCTGGCAGCCCACCGCCGCGCCGAAGATGACGCCGGCCTTCTGCGGCGATACGCCCTCGGTGGCGCCGGCCGCTTCGGTCATCGCCTCGGCTGCCGCCAGGAGGGCGAACTGGCCGGACCGGTCCACCGTGGAAATCTGTCGCGGGGTGAAGTGCGCCTCGGCCGAATAGCCCGGCACCTCCCCCACCACCCGGGTCTTCACCTGCTCCTGCGGCACCAGCGTCAGCGGGCCGATACCGCCGCGCCCCTCCTGCAGGGCTGCGAGATGGGCGGGTATGCCGAGGCCGAGGGCGGAAACGGCACCGATGCCGGTGATGGCGACCCTGCGGCTCATCGCGCCGGCTGCGCCGTGGAAACCTTGGCGGCTCTGGCGTCGATGAGCTGCTCGACGGCTTCTAGCAAGGCGAAGACCTTCACGTCATTGCTTTCGAGCACACCCTGGGACGGCACCTCGATACCGAAGCGCTCCTCGATCTTGAAGATCAGCTCCACCATATCAAGCGACCCGATCCCGAGGTCCGCGACGCTGGTCTCGGCGTCGACGATGGCCGGATCGATGGATGCCTCTTCTGCGATGACCGCGAGGATTTCGGCCCTGCGTCCGCTGAATTCCGCCACGCAACTTCTCCGTACCCGGTCCACGGCGGCGGCGCCGCCGTCACCCCCTCCGGGAGGGGCTAAAATGCACAGCAGCACCGGGGCTGTCCACCTGTCGCGGCGTCCGGTGCCGGAACCCGCCCCCGCGCCGGGCCGTTGAGCGGGACACGCCCGCCGGTTGCGGGCGGCGAGGAGGCGCCATGACGCTCGAACCGCGACTCATTTCCGAGGCCGACGCCGGCCGCCTCGGCGTCATGCCGGGCTGGTGGGCGGTCGCCCCGGACGGCACGCCCGCGGCCGGCCCCTATCCGACCCGGGAGGCCGCCATCGTCGGCATCGGCAAGCGCGGGGCGGACCAACCCACGGGCAGGGCCGGCGAGAGCGCCCCGCCCCCGGAGGAATGAATGGGACAGGGACTGAGACGTGCCATCGGCCCCCGCGCGGTGCATCTGTGCGTGGATATGCAGCAACTGTTCGCCCCCGGCGGGCCGTGGCCGACGCCCTGGGCGCCGCGTATCCTTCCGTTCATCGTGGAGCTGGCGGCCCGGGCGCCCGAGCGCACGTTGTTCTCCCGCTTCATTCCGCCCCACGCCCCAGAGGCATTGCCGGGAACGTGGCGCCACCTCTACGGCAAGTGGCGCGAGGTGACGCGGCAGGAACTGGCGCCGGAGCTTCTGGAACTGGTACCAGAGCTGAGGCGGTTCACCCCGCCCGGGCGGCTGGTCGACAAGACGCGCTACTCCGCCTTTTCTTCCCCGACTCTTCTGCCGACGCTGGCCCATCTCGGTGCAGACACGCTGGTGCTGTCGGGCGCGGAGACGGATGTCTGCATCCTCGCCACCCTGTTCGATGCGGTGGACTACGGCTACCGCGTGGTGGTGGCGCGGGATGCCGTCTGCTCCTCGTCCGATGCCGGTCACGATGCGGTGCTGGCCATGCTGTCGCAGCGCCTCTCGATGCAGGTGGAAGTGGCTGACACGGAAGAGATTCTCTCCGCCTGGCACGCCGCAGACGCGGCCTAGGAGGAACCCCGGTGCCCCGACCCGGTTGTCCCTCTTTGCCTCAGAAGCTCACGGGAGCACCACGATGGATCATGCCGCCACGCCCCCGCTGCCGGCGCAGCAGCAGCCCATGCCGGGCCTCACCGAAGCCATGGACCCGCGCCCGGACCACGGCGAGACCAGCTATGTGGGCTCCGGAAAACTGAAAGGCCTCAAGGCTTTGGTGACCGGCGGCGACAGCGGGATCGGCCGCGCCGTGTGCCTCGCCTTCGCCCGTGAGGGGGCGGATATCTGCATCGCCTATCTGGAGGAGGACGAGGACGCAGAGGAGACTCGGCGGTTGGTCGAGGAGGCCGGACAGACGGCAATTCTGGCCGCCGGCGACATTTCAGACCCTGCTTTCTGCCGGCGGCTGGTGGATGATGCGGCGGAGGCGCTGGGCGGGCTCGACATCCTTGTGAACAACGCCGCCCACCAGGCAACGTTCGAGCGGGTGGAAGATATTCCGGATGCGGAATGGGCCCTCACCTTCGCAATCAACATTCATGCCATGTTCTATCTGAGCAAAGCCGCGCTCAGGCACATGAAGAATGGCGGCTCAATCATCAACACTGCCTCCATCAACTCGGACAACCCCAATCCAACCTTGCTTGCCTATGCCACGACCAAGGGCGCGATCCATAATTTCACGGCAGGACTTGCCCAATCGCTCGCCCCACGGGGCATCCGTGTCAATGCGGTGGCACCGGGGCCGATCTGGACGCCGCTGATCCCCTCCACCATGCCGGAGGAGGCCGTGAAAAACTTTGGAAAATCAGTGCCCATGGGCCGGCCGGGGCAGCCGGCGGAGCTGGCGACGGCCTATGTGATGCTGGCCGATCCGCGCTCCAGCTACGTCTCCGGCGCGACCATCGCCGTCACCGGGGGAAAGCCCTTCCTGTGACCTGACACCCCGGCTGACACCCCGATATCGGTGGGTTGCACCGGGTTGCCGGGAGGGAAATCGGTGGAGTTCGGCACCCCGTCCGTGCCGAACTCCGTCCCGACCGCATCTAATTACCTTTTAATCCCCAGCTTCAGTCCGTAGGATACGAGTGCCGCCTCGTGCCCGGAATCGGCCCTCAGGCCGATATGGCCGTCCGGCCGGACCACCAGCAGGGTGACGTCCTCGATTCCCAGCCGCGCGGCATCGTCGGGGGAGAGGCTGGCGACACCCGGCCCGCCGTCGCTCGCCACCGCCGCCGCGAAGCTGGCGCCATAGAGGGGGGCGGCGGCGCGCTCCACCAGAGCCCGGTAGAGGGCAGCGACCTTTTCGCCCCGCGCCCGCGCGCCGCCGAGCAGCAGGAGGGTGTGGCCGGTGCGGTTGACGAGATCATCCAGCATCAGCGCCTCGCCGTCCGCCGTGCCCATGGGGATGCGGTCGGGCAGGCGCTGGCCGGCTGCCAGACCCGCACCCGCCTGCCCCACCACGATGGGGGAGGCGCCATAGTCCACGTCCAGCTCGGCCTCGGCCACCGCCTCGTGGTGGCGCTTTTCCGGATCGGCGAACACTTCCGTGATGAAGGCGTTGCGCGCCTGCCGATCGGCGGCGTCCTTGAGCATCTGGGCGCTGTCGGCCTCATCGCCCGAGGCGGTGATACGCTGGGCGATGGGCCGGCGCTCGGCCTCATAGCTGTCGAGCAGGGTGTCGGCGCAATGGCCCTGCGCCACCAGAGCGAGCTTCCAGGCGAGATTGAAAGCGTCCTGGATGCCGCTGTTCATGCCATGGCCCTGAATGGGACTGCAGGTGTGGGCGGCATCGCCGGCGAGCAGGAGGCGGCCCGAGCGGTATTTCTGCGCCACCCGCGTATAGCACTGGAAGCGGACGGGATTGGCCACATCAGCGAAACGCGTGCCCGGAAGGTAGCGCGCAAGGGTGGCCGTTGCGTCCGCGACCAGATCGCTGTCCGGCCCGCTCGGCCGCACATAGGCGCGCCAGCGCTGGCCCGGCAGGGCGGTGAGGATGAGGGGGATGTCGTCCAGATAGGCGTAGTTCGCCTCGAACGGGTGGGGAAAATCGGGGATCGTGGCGTCGAACACCGCCCACGGTTCCTCGATGGGATGGCCGTCCTGGCCGATGCCGGCGAGGGTGCGCACGGCGCTGCGGTGGCCATCGCAGCCCACCACCCAGCGGGCACGCACGACCTTGGTCTCGCCGCCGTTCTCCAGCATGGCCACGACCCCGTCGCCGTGCGGCTCGAGGTCCACCAGCTTCGTGCCCCGCGTCACCCCGCCGCCGAGACGGCCGAGATAGTCGGTGAGGATCTGCTCCGTCACCTCCTCGGAGATGCCGATGTTGTAGGCGTAGCGGCTGCCGGCGAGGGTGAGGTCGATCTCGCCCAGCACCGCGCCGTCGGCATGGATGCGCGCGATGCGCTGCTTCACCCCTGCATCGAGGAGCGGGCCGGCGATGCCGAGGTGGTCGAACACCTCGATGGAGCGGGGATGCACCACGGTGGCCCGGTCCCACGCCAGGGGCGCGTCGTGGGCATCGATGATGAGGCTGTCGACGCCCCGGCGCCGCAGCTCGGCGCCCAGCAGCAGCCCGGTAGGGCCGGCCCCCACCACCAGGACGGTCACATCAGGAACCACGGCGTTCTCCCCTTTTCCGGCAATGGAGCACGGCCAAGCTGAAACGCCAACTGGGCCTGCCGCCCCCCATCGCCTGCCTTGCTGGCGAAGACTCACGCCGCGTCTCCCGCCGCCTTCTCTGCCGTCGTCCTCCGGCTTGACCGGAGGACCCATCCCGGCGCCCTTCCCGGCGCCGGGATATCGGGACAAAGGGTGCCACGGGTCCTCCGGTCAATCCGGAGGACGACGGTGGGCCTCAGCCGAGCGCGATCTCGTCGAACAGATCGCGCCACGTCGGGTTGTCTTTCTCTACGAGGTCGATCTTCCACTGGCGGAGCCATGTCTTGAGACGCTTCTCGCGGTGGATGGCTGCCGTCGCCGTCTCGTGCATCTCGAACCAGACGAGACGCTTGACCCCATAGCGGGCCGTGAAGCCGCCGCCTTCACCCAGCCGGTGCTCGAAAACCCGGCGCGTGAGATCGTTGGTGACACCGAGATACAGCGTCCACCGCGGCTGGCTCGCCAGCAGATAGACGAAATAGCGCCGCTCCATCGCGTCCCCCCGGTTTGCTGCATCCGGCCGCCTTCACTTTTCTCTGCCGTCGTCCTCCGGCTTGACCGGAGGACCCATCCCGCCACCCTCCCCGGCGCCGGAATACCCGGACAAAGGGTGCCATGGGTCCTCCGGTCAAGCCGGAGGACGACGGTGGGTCTCAGCCGAGCGCGATCGGGAAACCCCGCCCGCCTTGCGCGCGCCGCCCGGCTCTAGGATAAGGCGTCATGACCGAGAGCCCTTCCCCCGCCGAAGCCGATCCCTATCTCGAGCCCGGCCGCCTGCTGTTCGCGGGCGACTGGCAGTTCATCGCGGCGGCGCCCACCGTCGATGTGCTGCCGCCCATGCAGGGCATGGAGATCGCGCTGGCCGGCCGCTCCAATGTGGGCAAGTCGTCCCTCGTCAATGCGCTGACGGGCCGCAAGGCTCTGGCGCGCACCTCGGTGACGCCGGGGCGCACGCAGGAATTGATCTTTTTCCGGGTGGGGCCGGAGCTGTGTCTGGTGGACATGCCCGGCTACGGCTTCGCCAAGGCGCCGAAGGAGAAGGTCGACGCCTGGACGCGCACCATCAAGGACTATCTGCGCGGCCGGGTGAACCTCGCCCGCGTGTTCGTGCTGATCGACTCCCGCCACGGCATCAAGCCGGTGGACGAGGAGATTCTCGACCTCCTCGACAAGGCGGCCGTCTCCTACGCCATCATCCTCACCAAGGTGGATCAGGTGAAGCCGACCGCTTTGCCCTCGGTCATCGCCGGGGTGGAGGAGAAGATCCGCCGGCGGCCGGCGGCCTACCCGAAGATCTTCCCCACCTCCAGCAACACCGGCCAGGGCTTCCCCGAGCTGCGCGCGGCGGTGGCGCAGCTTCTCGCCGAGCAGGGCTAAAGCCCGCGCGGCGATTGAGCGTGAACGCACCCAAGCCCGCGCGGCGATTGAGCGAAGACCGCTTGCACTCCGCGCGGCGCGTGAGCGTGGCCCGTCCGCCCTCGGTTGAAGACCGAGGGCGACAGCATCAGGCCAGCAAATCGGCGACCGTCAGCGCGATCACCAGCGTCGCCTTGTCGAGGTCGGACAGGAGCAGGTTCTCGTCCGCGCGGTGGCCGTTCGCCTCCTCGATGGTGTGCGGGCCGGCCCCGTAGAGCACCACGGGCACGCCGGCCTCGGCGTAGAGCCGCGCGTCGGTGTAGAGCGGCACGCCGGTGGTCTTCACCTCCTCGCCGGTGACGGCGGAAGCATTGCGGCAGATGATGCCGGCGAGGTGCATGGCCTTGTCGTCCGGCACCAGCGGACGGGCGATGAGGATGCGCCGCACCTCCGCCTTCGCCTTCGAGCCCTCCAGCGCCTTGGCGATCACGCCCCGCACCTCGGCCTCCACCTTTTCCGGGTTCTCGCCGGGGACGATGCGGCGGTCGAGGCGGAAGGTGACGCGGTCGGGCACCACATTGGTGTTGATGCCACCCGAGATGAGGCCCACCGTGAGCTGCGGCGAGCCGATGCCCGGCACGTCAGAGACCTTCGCCTGCAGCGAGTCCCGATAGGCGTAGAGCGCGGTGAGGATGTGGGTCGCGCCCTCCAGCGCATCGATGCCGGTGAAGGGCAGCGCGGCGTGGGCCGACTTGCCGATCACCTCCACCTCCAGGTGCAGGCAGCCGTTGTGGGCCACCACGACGCCGTAGGAGAAGCCGGCCGAGACGGCATAGTCCGGCTTGGTGAGGCCGGTTTCCAAGATCCAGCCCGGACCGACCTCGCCGCCGATCTCCTCGTCATAGGTGAAGTGCAATTCCACCGTGCCCTTCAAGGGCAGGCCGGAGCTCTTCAGCGCGTCGAGGGCGAAGGCGTAGGTGGCGAAGTCGGACTTGGAGACGGCGACGCCGCGGCCATACATGCGCCCATCCACCACCTCGGCGCCGTAAGGGTTCTTGGTCCAGCCCTCGCCGGGGGGCACCACGTCGCCATGGGCGTTGAGCGCCACCACCGGGCCGTCCCCGAAGCGATGGCGGATGATGAGGTTGGTGGCCGTGACCATGCCCGCCGCCTTCACCCGGTCGGCCGGCACCGCGTGGCGCTCCACCGTGTAGCCGAGGGCTTCCAGCAGCTCGGCGGCGCGCGCCGCGTGGGGGGCGCAGTCGCCGGGGGGATTGTCGGAAGGCACCTTCACCAGCTCCGCCAGGAACTGGCGCTGGGCTTCCGCGCGCGCGGCGATCAGGCTGCGGAGGGTGTCGGCGTCGGCGGTGGACATGACGTCTTCCTTGTTCTGGGGCGGGCGAGGGCCCACCGGTTCTATCGTTCTACGGCCGAGGAGGGGTCCGGCCTATTTGCCGGAGGCCCAGGCCTTCAGCATGGCCCGGTCCTCGTCGGAGAGCTCGGTGATGTTGTTGGGCGGCATGGCATGGGTGAGGCCGGCCTGGACGAGGATGAGGCTGCGGTTCTTGTGGATCGCCTCCGCCGTGTCGAGCAGCACGCCGCGCGGGGCGATGGTGAAGCCCTCATACACCGGCTCGGCGGCGTGGCACATGGCGCAGCGGCCCATGACGATGTTCTGCACGTCCACCGGCACGTCCACCGCCGGCCCGCTCTTCGCATAAGCCGGGGTGACCAGCGGCGGCAGGCCCAGCGCCATGCGGCCGGCGGCGGTGGTGGTGGCCGAGATGAAGACCGCGAGGATCAGGCACAGGGCCGCCACCAGCCAGCACCACGCCTTGTCGCCGCGCCCGGCGTGCCGCTCGTTGTAGAAATAGCGGATCACCGTGCCCGCCACGAGCGCCAGCGCCACGATGACGAAGGCGTAGGGTGTGGAATAGGTGAGCGGGTAATGGTTGGAGATCATCAGGAAGACGACGGGCAAAGTGAAATAGTTGTTGTGCCCGGAGCGGAGCTTGGCGGTCTTGCCGTAATAGGGGTTCGGCACCTCGCCCGCCTTCAGCGCCGCCACCACCTTGTGCTGGTTGGGGATGATGACGAAGAAGACGTTGCCGCTCATGATGGTCGCCATCAACGCGCCGGTATGGATGAAGGCGGCGCGGGGCGAGAACACCTGCTGGTAGAGGAACGCCGCCAGAACCACGCCGGCGAACACGATGATGCCCACCACCATCGGCTTGTCGCCGAGTTTTGAGCGGCAGAGCTGGTCATAGGCGATCCACCCCGCCGCGAGGCCGCCGAGACCGATGACGAGGGCGGTGATGGGCTTCAAATTCATCACCGCCGGATCGATCAGGAAGATCGAGGACTGGTAGTAATAGACCCAGATGAGCAGGAAGAAGCCGGTGATCCAGGTGGCGTAGGACTGCCACTTGTGCCAGCCCAGCTCCTCGGGCAGGAAATCCGGCGCCACCAGATACTTCTTCACCTGGTAGAAGCCGCCGCCGTGCACCTCCCACGCCTCGCCGCCCTTGCCGGGGGGAATGTCGGCGCACGCCTTCAGGCTGGCGTCGAGGTGCATGAAGTAGAAGGACGAGCCGATCCACGCCATGCCGGCGATGATGTGCGTCCAGCGCAGCAGCAGGCTGCCGTACTCGTGGAGGATGGGTTCCATTGCCGTTTCAGATCCCGTGGCTGGAAGAGGATGGGGCGCTCGCGCCCGTCACGTCCGCCGGGCGGGACCATTGGCCCCGGCCCGCGGCGTAGGTATCGTTCGTGTGGCGTCGGTGGAGAGGTGACGAAGCGTGCTGGAGAACATGAAGGCCTTCGTCGCCTCGGTGGAGAGCGAGAGCTTCTCGGAGGCCGGGCGCCGCCTGCACCTGTCGGCCAACGTGGTCAGCCACCGCATCCAGATGCTGGAGAAGCACCTCGGCTGCCGGCTGTTCAACCGCACCACCCGCCGCATGAGCCTGACCGAGCAGGGGCGCGTCTATTACGAGGCCATCACCGAGGCGTTGCGTCTCATCGAGGCGGCGGAGAGCAATGTCTCGGAACTGGGCGCCCTGCCGCGCGGCGCGCTGCGCGTCACCGCCCCGCTCCATCTCGGCCGGCGGCTGGTGGCGCAGGTGGCGGCGCGCTACCAGGAGGCCCATCCCGAAATCGACGTGCGCTTGCGCCTGTCGGAACATACCCTCGACCTCATCGCCGAATCCATCGACGTGGCGCTGCGCCTCGCCACCTTCGAGGATTCCAGCATGATCATGCGCAAGGTCACGCAGGTCGAGCGCATTTTGTGCGCTGCACCCAGCTATCTCGAACGGGCCGGCGTGCCGCGGCGGCCGCAGGATCTGCTCACCCATCAATGCCTCCTTCTGCGGTTCGCGAGCCTTCGGGAATTGCGCTGGATGCTCACCGACGAGGGACGGGACCTCGCCGTTCCCGTCACCGGCCATCTGGAGGCCGACGACGGCGACGTGCTGACGGTGTGGGCCGTCGAGGGCCGCGGCATCGTGGTGAAGCCGCGGTTCGAGGTGGCGGAGGCCCTCGCGGACGGCCGCCTCGTGCCGCTGCTGGAGAAGAACCCGCCCAAGCCGGCGACGCTGGCGGTGCTCTACCCCGCCCGCCAACTGGTGCCGCTGAAGGTGAAGGCCTTCGCCGACATGCTGGTGGACGAGGGCCGGCGCTATATCGCCCGCGAGCTGGCCAAGATCGGGGAGCGGCTGCCGGCCTGAGCCGGTCCCGCGTCCGGGTAGTCCTTCCCCCAAGCCCGCGCGGCGCCTGAGCGAAGCAACGTACCCCCCGCGCGGCACGCCGGGCTCCGGCGGAAGCCGGAAACCGTCTTTGACCGGCTCAACTCGGGAACACCCGAGTTGAGTGCGTGGCCCACTCGACATCGGTCGCAGACCGATGTCGATGGCATCATCAATGCGCCTCGGCCTGCTTGGCGGCGGCGACGATCTCCTCCGTGGAGCCCTTCTTCACGCCGTTGAAGAAGACGTTGAGCACCACGGCGACGATGGCGCAGAGCAGGATGCCGCTCTCCAGGAGTGGGTGCAGCTCATGCGGCAGCGCCTTGAAGAAGTTGGGCGACACCAGCGGGATCATGCCGAAGCCCACCGAGATGGCCACGATGAAGAGGTTGTTGCGGTTGGTCTTGAAATCGACGCCGGTGAGGATGCGCGCGCCGGTGGCTGCCACCATGCCGAACATCACGAGACCCGCGCCGCCCAGCACCACCTGGGGCACCGCCTCCACCAGCGCGGCCATCTTCGGCAAAAGGCCGAGGCCGAGCATGATGATGCCGCCCGTCACCGTCACCCAGCGCGAGCGCACGCCGGTGACGCCGACGAGGCCCACGTTCTGCGAGAAGGAGGTGTAGGGAAAGGTGTTGAAGATGCCGCCCAGCAGCGTGCCGACGCCATCGGCGCGCAGGCCCCGGGCCAGCGCCTTCTCGTCCACCGGCTTGCCGGTCATGTCGGACAGGGCGAGGAACATGCCGAGGGATTCGATCATCACCACGATCATCACGATGCACATGGTGATGATGGGCACCAGGTGGAACGTGGGCATGCCGAAGTGGAACGGCAGGATGACGTCGAACCACGGGGCCGCCGCCACCTTCTCGAAATGCATGATGCCGAGCGCGGAGGCGAGCACGGCGCCGGCGACGATGCCCAGCAGCACCGCCACATTGGCGACGAAGCCCTTGCCGAAGCGGATGAGGGCAAGGATTACCAGCAGCACGAAGAAGGCGATGCCGAGCCCCTGCAACTGCCCGTAATTGGGGTTGGCGATCTGCACCACCTTGCCGTCGATGGTCTGGGTGAGGAAGGGAATGCCGCCGCCCGCCCAGTTGATGCCCACCCGCATGAGCGAGATGCCGATCACCATGATGATGGTGCCCGTCACCACCGGCGGGAACAGCGGCAGCAGCCGCGAGATGAAGGGGGCGACGATGATGCCGAAGATGCCGGCCGCGATCACCGAGCCATAGATGCCGAGGATGCCGATGGACGGGTCGTTCGCCATGGAGAGCATGGGGCCGACGGACGCGAAGGTGACGCCCATCATCACCGGCAGGCGGATGCCGACGCCGAGGAAGCCGAGGCATTGCGCGAGGGTCGCGAGGCCGCAGGCGAACAGGTCGGCGGAGATCAGGAACGCCACCTGCTCCGGCGGCAGCTTCAGCGCCCGGCCGATGATGAGCGGCACGGCCACCGCGCCCGCATACATGACGAGCACATGCTGGAGGCCGAGCACCGCAAGTTTCGGTGCCGGCAAAACTTCATCTACGGGATGAACGGCTTCAGACATCAGGTTCCCCCAACGGAAAGTCGGTTGAAAACGGAAGGGCGTTCTTCAAATTTTTTGGCGACGGCAACGCTCCGGCGCGGCAACCGAACGGGCATTGCCCAACTCATCGGCATGCCTCATTGGAGATCAATTCCTGCGCCGGGGAAATACGTTTGGTAATCGGAATATCTTCCGATTTTTTTGGAAAATGGATCGATCCGGCGCAGGTTATGCTGCCGCGCAGCGGAGCGTTCGCCCGGCCGCCGGCCCTGCCCCCGCAAGGCCTCGACGGGCATGACGCCAGAGATTCAGGAAAGACGAGGAAGCGATGGGGCGGCTGTCCACTCATGTGCTCGATACGGTGTCCGGTGGCCCGGCCGCCGATGTGGCGGTGGAACTCTATCGGCTGGCGGCGGACGGCGGGCGCAGCCTCGTCACCACCCGCCGCACCAATGCGGACGGACGCACCGACACGCCCCTGCTGGCGGGGGACGACTTCATCCCCGGCACCTATGAGCTGGTGTTCCACATCGGCGCCCACTTCCGCGCCACGGGCGCACCGGTGGCCGACCCGCCCTTCCTCGATGTGGTGCCCCTGCGCGTGACCCTGATCGAAGGCCACTATCACGTGCCGCTGCTGTGCTCCCCGTGGAGCTATTCCACCTATCGGGGGTCCTGAGCCCATGCCTGCCCCCTTCACCGGCCGCGACAATTCCGGCATCCCCACCGATCCCGTCACCGGCAAGCCCTATCCGCGCGATCTCGTGGGCTACGGCCGCACTCCGCCCCACCCCCACTGGCCGGGAGATGCGCGCATCGCGGTGCAGTTCGTGGTGAATTACGAGGAGGGCGGCGAGAATTCGGTGCTCCATGGCGACAACGCCTCGGAGGCCTTCCTGTCCGAGATCATCGGCGCCGTGCCCTGGCCCCGCCAGCGGCACATGAACATGGAATCCATCTACGAGTTCGGCGCCCGCGTCGGCATCTGGCGGCTGCTGCGGCTGTTCGGCGAACGCAACATGCCGGCGACCGTCTATGGCGTCGCCACTGCGCTCGCCCGCAATCCCGATGCCGTCGCGGCCATGCAGGAGGCCGGCTGGGAGCTGGCGAGCCACGGCTACAAGTGGATCGAATACAAGGACTTCACCCGCGACGCCGAGCGCGAGCACATCGAGGAGGCCGTGCGCCTGCACACGCAAGTGACGGGCGCCCGGCCGCTCGGCTTCTACCAGGGCCGCTCCGCCGAGCACACGGTGCCGCTGCTGATGGAGGAAGGCGGCTTCCTCTATGTGGCCGACAGCTATGCCGACGAACTGCCCTACTGGATCTACGGGCCGCGCGGGCCGCAGCTCGTGGTGCCCTACACGCTGGACGCCAACGACATGCGCTTCTCCGTGGCGGCGGGCTTTTCCAACGGCACGGAATTCTTCGACTATCTGAAGGACAGCTTCGACCTGCTCTATGCCGAGGGCGCCACCGCTCCGCGCATGATGTCCATCGGCCTCCATCCGCGCCTCGCCGGGCGGCCCGGCCGGGCTCAGGCGCTGGCCCGCTTCCTCGACTACATCGCCGGGCACGAGAAGGTGTGGGTGGCGCGCCGCCTCGACATCGCCCGCCACTGGATCGCCCATCACCCGCCGGCCGGCGGCTACCGACCCACCTACATGCCGCGCGGCCTGTTCGTGGAGCGGTTCGGCGGCGTGTACGAGCATTCGCCCTGGATCGCGGAAGGCGCCTATGATCGGGGGCTGACGGTGGCCGCCGACACGGCCGAGGGCCTCAACGCCGCCTTCGCCGCCGTGCTGCGCGCCGCGCCCCTCAAACAGCAGATGGGTGTCATCCACGCCCATCCCGACCTTGCCGGCAAGCTCGCGGAGGCGAAGCTCCTCACCGCCGATTCCGCCGCCGAGCAGGCCTCCGCCGGCCTCGATCAGCTCACGGCGGAGGAGAAGGCGCGCTTCACCGCGCTGAACGACGCCTACAAGGCAAAGTTCGGCTTCGTCTTCATCATGGCCATCCGCGGCCGCAGCAAGGCGGACATCCTCGCCGGCTTCGAGCGCCGCCTCGCCCACCACCGGGACACAGAGGTCGCCGAGGCGCTGGCGCAGATCGAGCGCATCGCGCTGCTGCGCCTCTCCCAGATGCTGCCGGCCGCCTCCTGAACAAGGTTCCTTCCGTGCCCCGATCTGCCCCCGGTTCCGCCCCGCTCCCCTCCCCCCTTGACGGCGAGATCATCGTCTCCCGTCTGAAGGAACTCGCCGCCTGCACCGACGTGCCCGGCGAGATGACCCGCCTGACGCTGACCCCCGCCCACAAAAGGGCCGCCGCGCAGGTGTCGTTCTGGATGCGGGAGGCGGGGCTGGCGCAGGTCCACATGGATGCCACCGGCTCCATCGTCGGCCGCTACGCCGCCGACCGGGCGAACGCCAAGACCCTCATCCTCGGCTCGCACATCGACACCGTGCGCAATGCCGGCATCTATGACGGCAATCTCGGCGTGCTGGTCGCCATCGCCGCTGTGGAGCGACTGAAGCAGCAGGGCCTGCGCCTGCCCTTCGCCATCGAGGTGGCCGCCTTCGCCGACGAGGAGGGCGTGCGCTTCCTATCCACCCTCACCTCCTCCAAGGCCATGGCCGGCCTCTTCGATCCCAAGAGCCTGGAAGACGTGGACGCGCAGGGCATCTCCCGCATGGAGGCGCTGCGCTCGTTCGGCGCGCCGGTGGATCGCGTCGCCGACTGCCGGCGCGATCCCGCCGAGACGCTGGGCTATGTGGAAGTGCACATCGAGCAGGGGCCGGTGCTGGAGGCGGCGGGCGCGCCGCTCGGCATCGTCACCGGCATCGCCGGGGCCTCGCGCGGGCATGTGCGCATTCGGGGCGAGGCCGGCCATTCCGGCACCCTGCCCATGGCCATGCGCCACGACGCCCTCACCGCCGCCGCCGAGATGATCCTCGCCGTCGAGGCGCGCGGCCGCGCCGATGGCAGGGAGCTGGTCGCCACGGTCGGCACCCTCCTCATCGCCGGCAGCGCGGTGAACGTGGTGCCCGGCGAGGTGCAATTCTCCCTCGACGTGCGCGCCCTCTCCGACGAATTGCGCACCGGCGCCGTGGCCGACATCCGCGCCGCCGTCGCCGACATCGCCGCCCGGCGTGGGGTGAAAGCCAGCGTGGACATTGGCCACGAGGTGCCAGCCGCCCCCTGCGCCGGCCCGCTCAAGGAGCGCATGGCCAGGGTGGTGGAGGGCCTTCAGCTGCCCGTGATGCGCCTGCCCTCGGGTGCCGGCCACGACGCCATGGTGTTTCGCGGCGTGATGCCCATGGCCATGCTGTTCGTCCGTTCCGAGAACGGCAGCCACAACCCCCGGGAATACGCCGCCCCCGCCGACATCGGCCTCGCGGCGGAAGCGCTCTATGCGTTTCTGCTGAAGACGGCCGAGGAGATGTGAGGGCGCCACTCGGCCGGCGCTCTCCGCGAGGCAGATAAACCGGCGAGGCAAGTGACAGCCGGGAGATGGGTGCTCCGGTCAAGCCGGAGCACGACGGCGAATAGCCCTCACCCGTCCGCCCGGCCGAGAACCTCCTCGGCGGTGAATTTGTAGGTGCGGCCGCAGAATTCGCAGGTCACGGTTACCTTGCCGTCGTCCTGGATCATCTCGCGCCGCTCCTCCGGCCCGAAGGAGGCGAGGACGCCGGAGACCTTCTCCCGCGAGCACGAGCAGCGCGCCGCGATGGGCAACGGGTCGAACACCCGCACCCCGCGCTCGTGGAACAGGCGGTAGAGCAGCTGCTCGGAGGAGAGATCGCGGTCGATCAGCTCCACGTCCTCCAGCGTGCCGACGAGGGAGCGGGCCTCAACCCACGCATCGTCCTCGTCCACCTTGTGCGCTTCCACCCCCTCCGGCGCGTCGCCGGGGGAGAGATCGGCCATGCGGGCGCGGGAGGCGTCCTGCGGCAGGAACTGGGCGAGCAGGCCGCCGGCCCGCCACGAGGAATCCGCGCCGCCCGCCTTCATCTCCTCGCCTACGGCGAGGCGCACGCGGGTGGGGATCTGCTCGGACTGGTGGAAATATTCGTGCGCCGCCGCCTCCAGCCCCGAGCCATCGAGGGCGACCACGCCCTGATAGCGGTTGGTGCTGATGCCCTGGTCGATGGTCATGGCGAGATGCCCGCGCCCCAGCAGCGCCGCCGGGGAGGTCTCGTTGCGCCGCTCGGCTTCGGCCAAGGCGTCGGCATCGTAGCGGGCATAGGCGCGGATCTTGTCCGGGCTCACGAAGTCGGCCACCACCATGTCCACCGGCCCGTCGGTCTGGGTCTGGAGGATGAAGCGGCCTTCGAACTTCAGCGAGGAGCCGAGCAGCACGGCGAGCGTCACCGCCTCACCCACCACCCGCTTCACGGCGGGGGGATAGGCGTGGTGCGCCAGCAGTGCGTCGAGGGTGGGACCGAGGCGCACGGTGCGGCCGCGGATGTCGAGGGCATCCACCTGGAAGGCGGTGACGATATCGTCCTGCGCGGCTTCGGATGCGGCGCGGGTGGCGGTGCGGGTGCGCTCGCCCTTCATGAAAGGTCTCCGGACATGCCGGACCCGCGTGCCCGCGCTCAATGCACAGCCAATGGGTCCCAAAGGTCTGGTCCCACACATATTCACGAGCCGGGCCGTTTCAACCCGGCTCGCGATGCCGTCTGGAAGAGGCTCAGCCGCCCACCGCGTCGAAGCACCAGGCGAGCACGCCCTTCTGGGCGTGCAGGCGGTTCTCCGCCTCGTCGAACACCACGGACTGCGGGCCGTCCATCACCACGTCCGTCACCTCCTCCCCGCGATGGGCGGGCAGGCAGTGCATGAAGATGGCGTCCTTGTCCGCCCGCGCCATCAGGGCCGAATTGACCTGATAGGGCTTGAGGATGTTGTGGCGGCGCTCGGCCTCCTTGTCGCCCATGGAGACCCAGGTGTCGGTGATGACGCAATCCACGCCCTCCACCGCCTCTTCCGGGTCGCGCATGAACTTCACCTTGGCCTTGGTGCGCTTCACGAAGTCCTTCAGCGCCTGGCGCGGCGACAATTCCTTGGGCGTCGCCACCTTCAGGGTGAAGTCGAAGCGCTGGGCGGCATGAACCCACGAGGCCAGCACGTTGTTGGCGTCGCCCGTCCAGGCCACCGAGCGGCCGGTGATGGGGCCGCGATGCTCCTCGAAGGTCATCACGTCCGCCATCACCTGGCAGGGATGGGAGATGCGGGTGAGGCCGTTGATGACCGGCACGGTGGCGTACTTCGCCAGCTCGGTCAGGTCGTCATGGTCCAGGATGCGGATCATGATCGCGTCGACGAAGCGCGAGAGCACGCGGGCCGTGTCGGCGATGGTCTCGCCGCGGCCGAGCTGCATCTCCTGGCCGGTGAGCATGATGGTCTCGCCGCCCAGCTGGCGCATGGCGAGGTCGAACGACACGCGCGTGCGGGTGGACGGCTTGTCGAACACCATGGCCAGCGACTTGCCGGCGAGCGGCTTTTCCACCGGCTCCCCCGCCTTCCGGCGGGCCTTCAGGTCCTTGGAGAAGTCCAGAACCCGGCGCAGCTCCTCGGCCGGGATCTCGGACAGGTCGAGAAAGTGACGCACCCCATTCCCCTTCATTCGGCCGCTCCCTTCACCGGATCCGAGGCGAGACGCGCCTCGATGCGCCGGCAGGCGGCTTCGATCTTGTCGGCTGCAATGCCCACCTCTTCCTCGCTCACATTGAGCGGCGGCAGCAGGCGGATGACGTTCTCGGCGGCGCCGGGCACCAGCATGCCCTCCTCGCGCAGCGCCGCGATCAGCTCGGGCGCCGGCACGGCGGCCTTGATGCCGAGCAGCAGGCCCTGCCCGCGCAGTTCGGCGATGACGGCGGGATGGCTGTCGCGCAGTTCGGCGAGGCGCTGCTGGAAGCGGCCGGCGACACGGTTCACGCGATCGAGGAAGCCATCCTCCAGCACCACGTCAAGCACCGCATTGCCCACCGCCATGGCCAGCGGATTGCCGCCATAGGTGGAGCCGTGGGTGCCCACCGTCATGCCCTTGGCCGCCTCTTCGGTGGCAAGGCATGCCCCCATGGGAAAGCCGCCGCCGATGCCCTTGGCCACCGACATGATGTCTGGAGTGATGCCGGTCCATTCGTGGGCGAACAGGCGGCCAGTACGACCGACGCCGCTCTGCACCTCGTCCAGCACCAAGAGCAGGCCGTTCTCGTCGCACAGCTCGCGCAGGCCCTGCAGGAAACCGGCGGGCGGCACGCGCACGCCGCCCTCCCCCTGCACCGGCTCCACCAGGATGGCGGCGGTTTCGGAGGTCACGGCGGCGCGGGCGGCGTCGAGATCGCCGAACGGCACCTGGTCGAAGCCCGGCAGGTCCGGGCCGAAGCCTTCGAGATACTTCGGATTGCCGCCGGCGGCGATGGTCGCCAGCGTGCGGCCGTGGAAGGCACCCTCGAAGGTGATGATGCGGTTCTTCTCCGGATGGCCGCTCACATATTGATAGCGGCGCGCCATCTTGATGGCGCACTCCAGCGCTTCCGCACCGGAATTGGTGAAGAACATGGTGTCCGCGAAGGTCGCCGCCTTCAGCCGGTCGGCCAGCTTCTCGGCGCCGGGAATGCGGAACAGGTTGGACACGTGCCACAGCTTCGTCGCCTGCTCGGAGAGCGCGGCGGCGAGAGTGGGATTGGCGTGGCCCAGCACGTTCACGGCGATGCCAGCGGTGAAGTCGAGGAAACGTCGCCCGTCCGTCGTGACGAGCCAGCAGCCCTCTCCCCTCTCGAACTGGAGGTCGATGCGTGCGTAGGTCGGCAGAACGGCGGTGATCACTTCATTCCTCCTGCAGCTTCCTGCTGGGCTTCCTTGAGGTTGCACGGGTTCACGAACACTGTGCGACAGCCCGGCTATGGCAGAGCGGCGCGCACAAACTAAAAAAGGCCGCCCATGCGGGGGGCGGCCCGACCTCCGGATTCTAATGAACATGTGCGCGAGGTCAACCGATGGTGGGCCGCAGAGAGAATCGCGCCCGCGACCGCCGGACGCACAAGGGTAAACGAAGCCTTAAGGAGCTGGGGAAAACGCCTCGGCACCCCTTGCCGACTCTGTTGCGAGGACCGGCCATATTGTAGGTTCTGGATCGTCAGCCACGAGATGTCGTGCGCAGGGCATCAGGAACCCTCTTCCAGGAACCGTCATCCGGGTCCATCCGGGCGCTTTGGCGCGTTCGGGAACAGGGAGGGAGTCCGCCTTGCGAAGTCACGGCCCGGGACGCGCTCGAACGGCGTGTTTTCAGATGGCGGGATGCGGCGCCGAGCGTTTCCGGCGCCCGCGGCGTTCTTGAAATGCTGCCGGTTGAAATGCGGCGAGTAGATGCGGCGAATGGAGAAGAGCGATGAGCTGGAATGACGAGCGCGTCGAACTCTTGAAGAAGCTCTGGAGCGAAGGCCTCTCCGCGAGCCAGATCGCGACCGAGCTTGGCGAGGTGACGCGCAATGCCGTCATCGGCAAGGTGCATCGCCTCGGTCTGTCCGGCCGGGCGAAGGCCGCCCCCGCCCCGGCGCGCCCCCGCGCCGGCGGAACGGCGCCGGCCAAGGCGGGTCCCATGGGCGGCCCGATGGGCACGCCCGCCGGGCGCCCCGACAACCAGGCGCGGCCCCAGCGGCCGACCACCATCGGCAACACCGCCCTCGCGGCCGATCTGGACGAGGCACCGGAAGAGGCACCGGCGCCCGCCCCCGTCATGAGCGACAACGTGGTGCCCATGACCCAGGGCTGCACCATCATGCAGCTCACCGAGAGCACTTGCCGCTGGCCGCTGGGCGAGCCCGGCACCGAGAGCTTCCACTTCTGCGGCGGCAAGGCCAATCCGGGCATGCCCTATTGCCAGACCCACGCCCGCATCGCCTACCAGCCGGTGCAGGACCGCCGCCGCGACCGCCGCCTCGCCTATCTCTGAGGCGGGACGCGATCAGCAAAAAAGGGCCGGTCTCCGGATGGAGGCCGGCCCTTCCTGTTTCAGGGGGGTGTCACCCACCGGCTCGTCCGGGGGGTCCACGCTTCCGCCGTCTCGCTTCAGGTATGGATGCGCCGGCCTCTCGGCCCGGTGGATGCCCCGGACAAGCCGGGGCATGACGGCTCTGGACGACGGGTTCCGATGTGATCGTGCGTCCATCACGCCATTGAAAAAGGGCCGGTCTCCGAGCGGAGACCGGCCCTTTTTGTTTCAGGCTGCGGAAACGTTCAGTCGTCCAGCCCCAGAGACGGCGCCGCGCGGCGTTCCAGCACATCGCGGATGGCGGCGACCATCTCGCTTTCCTTCACCGCGAACTGGGCGGGGCGGGCGGCGCGGTATTCCGCATTGTCGGCGATGCCGGCGGCGATCTTCGCGCCTTCCACCAGATCCTTGATCTGGACCTCGCCGGCGTCCTTCTCGTTGGAGCCCTGGATGATGACGGCCGGGGCGCCGCGGCGGTCGGCGTATTTCATCTGCGCCTTCATCCCGGCGCCGCCGAGATACATCTCGGCGCGGATGCCGTTGGAGCGCAGCTCGGACACCATCTTCATGTAGTCGGCGATGCGCGCCGGCTCCTTGTCCATGGCCAGCACGACAACGGGGCCGACCTCGGCGTCCGCGTCCATCTTGCCGAGGAAGGCGAGGGCCGCGAGCAGGCGGGAAACACCGATGGAGAAGCCGGTGGCCGGCACCTTCTCGCCCCGGAAGCGGGCGACGAGGCCGTCATATCGCCCGCCGCCGGCCACCGAGCCGAAGCGCACGGGGCGGCCGGTCTCGTCGGTGATCTCGAAGGTGAGTTCAGCCTCGTAGACGGGGCCGGTGTAATATTCGAGGCCGCGCACCACGCTGGGGTCGATCTTCACCCGGTCCTGATAGCCGCCGGCGGCGAGCAGGGTGCGGATGTCGTTCAGCTCCGCCATGCCCTCCTGGAAGGCGGCATTGCCGGCGAGGGCAGCGGCGAGCCCGACGTCGTCCAGCTCCACCTCGACGCCCACATCGGTGGCGCGCACGCCCTTGCCGGTGAGCATGGCGAGCACCACGGACGCCTGACGCTCATCGAGGCCCGCGCCCTTGGTGAAGTCGCCGCTCTCGTCCTTGCGGCCGGGACCGAGCAGGAGGGCGACGCCCTCGGTGCCGAACTTGTCGAACTTGTCGATGGCGCGTAGCACGGTGAGGCGGCGGCCGGCATTTTCGTCGCCGCCGAGGCCGATGGCCTCCATCACGCCGTCGAGCACCTTGCGGTTGTTCACCTTCACCACATAGGCGCCGCGCGGGATGCCCACTGCCTCCAGCGTGTCGGCGGCCATCATGCAGATCTCGGCATCGGCCGCGACGGAGGGCGCGCCCACCGTATCGGCATCGAACTGCATGAACTGGCGGAAGCGGCCGGGGCCGGGCTTCTCGTTGCGAAAGACGTAGCCGGCCCGGTAGGAGCGGTAGGGCTTGGGCAGCTGCTCGAAATGCTCGGCCACGTAGCGCGCCAGCGGCGCGGTGAGGTCGTAGCGCAGCGACAGCCACTGCTCGTCGTCGTCCTGGAAGGAGAAGACGCCCTCGTTGGGCCGGTCGAGGTCAGGCAGGAACTTGCCGAGCGCGTCCGTATATTCGATGGCCGGGGTCTCCAGCGCCTCGAAACCGTAGAGCGCGTAGACGGCGCGGATCTTCTCCAGCATGGCGCGGGTGGCGGAAAGCTCCGCGCCGGTGCGGTCGACGAGGCCGCGCGGGAGCCGCGCCTTCGGCTTGAATTCTTTGGCCATGATGCTTCGATGCTTCGGGACGTGGCGTCCCGCCCGGTAATGCAAGGTTCGGGGCGTCTTAGAGGACGGGACCGGTGACGGCAAGGTCGCGGACCCGGACCGGCCGGGCACCCGGCAAAAACATGCCGTAAAGGCACCTGTGCCATGACAGCGCCGTCTTCCGCGCGCATGATGGCAAACGGGTAGCGGCATCCGCCGGCTTCACCCTCATCCCAGACCTGCCGTCCTGCTGCGCCCTGGGGCGCGGGGCGGCGTCCATTGCCCCATGGAGGACACGCTTGCCCCACGACACGCCGCTCATTGCGACCCTCGTCGGGGCCTTCGTCCTCGCCTTCGTGCTCGGTGCCATCGCCCAGCGGCTCAAGCTGTCGCCGCTGGTGGGCTATCTCCTCGCCGGCGTGCTGGCCGGCCCCTTCACCCCCGGCTTCGTGGCCGACGAGCATCTGGCGCTGGAGCTGGCCGAGATCGGCGTGATCCTGCTCATGTTCGGCGTCGGCCTGCACTTTTCCCTGTCCGACCTCCTGTCGGTGAAGGCCATCGCCATTCCCGGCGCGGTGGTGCAGATCGCGGTGGCCACCCTCATGGGCATGGGCCTCGCCTGGGCGCTGGGCTGGGGCCTCGGGGCAGGCATCGTCTTCGGCATCGCCTTGTCGGTCGCTTCCACCGTCGTGCTTTTGCGCGCCCTGCAGGAGCGGCGCATGGTGGAGAGCGAGCAGGGGCGCATCGCGGTGGGCTGGCTCATCGTCGAGGACCTCGCCATGGTCCTCGCGCTGGTGCTCCTGCCGGCGCTGTCCGGCGCGCTCGGCGGACGGACGGTCACCACCGGCACCATCGACTGGCTGGGCCTCGGCGGCGACGTGTGGACGACACTCGCCGTCACGCTGGTGAAGGTCGCCGGCTTCGTGGTGCTGATGCTGGTGGTGGGCCGCCGCGTCATCCCCTGGGTGATGCACTGGGTGGCCCACATCGGCTCGCGCGAGCTGTTCCGCCTGGCGGTGCTGGCCATCGCGCTGGGCGTCGCGTTCGGCTCGGCCAAGCTGTTCGGCGTCTCGTTCGCGCTCGGCGCCTTCTTCGCCGGCATGGTGCTGAGCGAGAGCCCCCTCTCCCACCGCGCCGCCGAGGAGACGCTGCCCCTGCGCGACGCCTTCGCCGTGCTGTTCTTCGTCTCGGTGGGCATGCTGGTGGACCCCTCCATCGTGGTGAAAAGCCCGGTGCCCCTGCTGGTGACGGTGCTGATCGTGCTGTTCGGCAAGTCGCTCGCCGCCTTCCTCATCGTGCGGGCGTTCGGCTACGGCAATTCCACCGCCTTCACCATCTCCGCCTCGCTGGCGCAGATCGGCGAATTCTCCTTCATCCTCGTGGCGCTGGGGGTGGACCTGCAATTGCTGCCGGCAGAGGGACGCGACCTGATCCTCGCGGCGGCGATCATCTCCATCCTCGCCAACCCCTTCTTCTTCCTGGTGCTGGACCGCTACCGCGCCCGCCACGCGCCGCTGCGGCCGGAAAAAGCCGCTGCGCCTGCCCCCGCCCCCAAGCCCGTCCCGGCGCTGCCGGAGACCGCGCTCGCCAACCACACCGTGCTGGTCGGCTACGGCCGGGTGGGCCGCCTCGTCGCCGACGGGCTGAAGGCGGCCGGCACGCCCTTCCTCGTCATCGAGGACCAGGGCGACCGGCTGGAGGAGCTGAAGCGCCAGGGCCTTGAGGCGGTGAACGCCAACGCCGCCTCGGCCCCGGCCATCGCGGCGGCCAACGTCGCCGGCGCCCGGCGCATCATCCTCGCCATCCCGGACGGCTTCGAGGCCAGCAACGTTCTGAAGAAGGCGCGCCAGCTCAATCCCGGCATCGAGATCGTCGCCCGCGCCCATTCCGATGCGGAGGTGGAGCACCTGCGCCAGAGCGGGGCCGACTTCATCATCATGGGCGAGCGGGAGGTGGCGCGCGGCATGCTGGCGCATGTGCTGGAGACCTCCCAGAACGACATCGCCGCCGCGGCCGCCGCGGAGCAGGCGGTGGAAGGCGGAAACCGGGCCGTGCCTGCGGTTGCCATCGGCGCGGCACCCTCGGCCGAAGCTGCGCCGGGCCTTGCGGAGCCGGCTGCTGCGGCGCAAAAAGAGACGCTGTAGCTCGACCTTTATTGCGAATAAGTTGCAATTGCAGGAAGGGTGCGGTAGTTTTTGCGAATTGATCGCAACAAAGGCGGCCGCACCCGTCACGACCGCCGGACCGGAGCATTCCCGTGCCCGACGCTTTCGTCCTGTCCCGCCGACATTTTCCGGCGCTTGTCCTCGCCGCCGCGGCGGGGCTGCTCGCCCCCCTCCCGGCCCGCGCGGCCGCGCCGTTCAAGGTGGTCACCACCTTCACCGTCATCGCCGACATGGCGAAGAACGTGGCGGGCGACGCCGCGCAGGTGGAGAGCATCACCAAGCCGGGCGCCGAGATCCACAATTACCAGCCCACCCCCGGCGACCTCATCAAGGCGCAGGGCGCGAACCTGATCCTGTGGAACGGGCTGAACCTCGAACTCTGGTTCGAGAAATTCTTCTCCCGCCTCAAGAACGTGCCGAGCGTGGTGGTGTCGAAGGGCGTCGAGCCCATGGGCATCACGGAAGGCCCCTACAGCGGAAAGCCCAACCCGCACGCCTGGATGTCGCCCTCCGCCGCGCTGATCTACGTGGACAACATCCGCGACGCGCTGGTGAAGTATGATCCGGCCAACGCCGCGACCTACACGGCCAATGCCGCCGCCTACAAGGCGAAGATCACCGCCGCCATCGACCCCATCCGCGCCGAGTTGGACAAGGTGCCGGCCGAGCAGCGCTGGCTCGTCACCAGCGAGGGCGCCTTCTCCTACCTCGCCCGCGACTTCGGGCTGAAGGCGCTCTATCTCTGGCCCATCAACGCCGACCAGCAGGGCACCCCCCAGCAGGTGCGCCGCGTGGTGGACCTGATGAAGAAGGACCACATCCCCGTCATCTTCTCCGAAAGCACCATCTCCGCCGAACCGGCGAAGCAGGTGGCGCGGGAGACCGGCGCACGCTACGGCGGCGTGCTCTATGTGGATTCCCTCTCCGACCCCTCCGGCCCGGTGCCCACCTATCTCGATCTCCTGAAGGTGACGAGCGGCACCATCGCCGCCGGCCTCACCGGGAAGGCGGCACCATGAACGCGCCCCTCTCCCGCCAGAGCCTCGCGGAAGCCGGCGCCGGCATCCTCGTCGAGCACGTCACCGTCACCTATCGCAACGGCCACACGGCTTTGCGCGATGCGAGCTTCGCCATTCCCACCGGCACCATCACCGCGCTGGTGGGGGTGAACGGCTCGGGCAAGTCCACCTTGTTCAAGACCATCATGGGCTTCCTCAAGGCGGCGCGGGGCGAGGTGCGCATCCTCGGGATGAGCGTTCCCGAGGCGCTGAAGCGCAACGTGGTCGCCTATGTGCCGCAGGCCGAGGAGGTGGACTGGACCTTCCCCGTCCTCGTCGAGGACGTGGTGATGATGGGCCGCTACGGCCACATGAATTTCCTGCGCATGCCCGGCGCCGCCGACCGCGCGGCGGTGGAGGCGGCGCTCTCCCGCGTCAACATGCTGGACTTCCGCAAACGGCAGATCGGCGAGCTCTCCGGCGGGCAGCGCAAGCGCGTCTTCCTCGCCCGCGCATTGGCGCAGGACGCCCGCGTGATCCTGCTGGACGAGCCCTTCACCGGCGTCGACGTGAAGACCGAGGACGCCATCATCGCCCTGCTGCGCGCCCTGCGCGACGAGGGGCGGGTGATGCTGGTCTCCACCCACAATCTCGGCTCCGTGCCGGAATTCTGCGACCGCACCGTGCTGGTGAAGGGCACCGTGCTCGCCTACGGCCTCACCTCGGAAGTGTTCACGCAGGCCAACCTCGAAAAGGCGTTCGGTGGCGTGCTGCGCCATTTCGTGCTGGACGAGAGCCACGCGACGACGCCCGGGACGCTTGGCGTGCTTACCGACGACGAGCGCCCCCTCGTCCTCTACAAGGACCGCCCCGCCCAGAGCGGCACCGCGGGATCATCCGAGGGGATCGGGTGATGGGGGGGGAACAAGCCGCCTTCGCGAGGGCGACCGTCATCCCCCGGCTTGTCCGGGGGATCCACCGGGCAGCACCAAGGGTGCCCGAAAACCGCGTGCGGTCCAGCGGATGGGTGGATCCCCCGGAACCCGGCTGTTGCCGGGTTCCGCCCCTGCAAACGGAAGTCGGCAACAGCCGACTTCCGGACAAGCCGGGGGATGACAGCTCCGGGGAAAGGCGCGTCTGACCATGACCCCCACCCTCTCCCTCCTCCTCGAACCCTTCACCTATTCCTACATGGTCAACGCCATGTGGGTGTCCGCGCTCGTCGGCGCCGTCTGCGCCTTCCTCTCGGCCTTCCTCATGCTCAAGGGCTGGTCGCTGATCGGCGATGCGCTCTCCCATTCCATCGTGCCGGGCGTCGCGGGCGCCTACATGCTGGGGCTGCCCTTCTCGGTGGGCGCCTTCTTCGCGGGCGCGCTGGCGGCGGGGGCGATGCTGTTCTTGCAGGAGCGGACCAAGCTGAAGGAGGATGCGGTCATCGGCCTCATCTTCACCTCCTTCTTCGGGCTCGGCCTGTTCATGGTCTCGCTGTCGCCGACCTCGGTGAACGTGCAGACCATCGTGCTCGGCAACATCCTCGCCATCTCGCCCGGCGACACCTTGCAGCTCGCCATCATCGGCTTCGTCTCGCTCGCGCTGCTGCTCGTGTTCTGGAAGGACCTGATGGTGACCTTCTTCGACGAGAGCCACGCCCGCTCCATCGGCCTGAAACCCACCGCGCTCAAAGTGATGTTCTTCACCTTGCTCGCCGCCTCGACCGTCGCGGCCCTCCAGACGGTGGGCGCCTTCCTCGTCATCGCCATGGTGGTGACGCCGGGCGCCACCGCCTATCTCCTCACCGACCGCTTCCCCCGCCTCATCACCCTGTCGGTGGCCATCGGCGCGACGACCTGCTTCGTCGGCGCCTATGCCTCCTATTTCCTGGATGGGGCAACCGGCGGCATCATCGTGGTGCTGCAGACGCTGATCTTCCTTCTGGCCTTCGTCTTCGCCCCCAAGCACGGCGTGCTGGCGGCGCGGCGGCAGGCGGCTGAGGCGCTGAAGGAGGGCGCGGCATGAGCCTTCTCGCGCCCTTCCAGTTCGATTTCATGCAGACCGCCCTCGTCATCGCCGCGCTGGTGGCGGTGCCCATGGCGCTGCTCTCCTGCTTCCTGGTGCTGAAGGGCTGGTCGCTGATGGGGGATGCCGTCTCCCACGCGGTGCTGCCGGGCGTGGTGCTGGCCTACATGGCCGGCCTGCCGCTGGCCTTCGGCGCCTTCGTGGCCGGCATGATCTGCGCGCTCGGCACCGGCTATCTCAAGGCCAACAGCCGGGTGAAGGAAGACACTGTCATGGGCGTGGTCTTCTCCGGCATGTTCGGGCTGGGACTGGTGCTCTACACCAAGATCCAGACCGACGTGCACCTCGACCACATCCTCTTCGGCGACATGCTGGGCGTGAGCTGGGGCGACATCGCCGAGAGCGCGATCATCGCCGGGCTCGTGACTCTGGTGCTGCTCGCCAAATGGCGCGATCTGCTGCTGAACGCCTTCGACCCCGCGCAGGCGAAGGCGGTGGGCCTCCACACCGGCCTGTTGCATTACGGCCTGCTGGTGATGCTCTCGCTCACCATCGTCGCGGCGCTGAAAGCCGTGGGCATCATCCTCGCCGTTGCGCTGCTGATCGCGCCGGGGGCCATCGCGTTTCTCGTGACGAAGCGCTTCGGCTGGATGCTGGTGACGGCGGTTCTGGTGGCCGTCTCCTGCTCGCTGGCCGGCGTCTACCTCTCCTTCTTCCTCGACTCGGCCCCCGCCCCGACAATCGTGCTGCTGATGACGGGCGTGTTCATCGCGGCGTTTGTGGGCGTGCGGGTGAAGGCGCGGCGGGTGGAGGCGGCGAAGGGGGCGTCATGATGATCGCGGAACGGGTGCTGATGCTCACGCAGGACGGCACCGAAGTCCCCGTCCCCGTCCGCATCTTCGCGCCGGTGGAGGGCACGGTGGACTGGAGCTGCCGCTCCGAGATTCACTGGCCGGAGGGAGTCGCGGTGAACATTACCTACGGTCTTGATGCCGTACAGGCGCTCCATCTCACCCTGCAGGCAATCGGCTCCCGCCTCTACATGACCGACGCCCATAAGGAAGGCCGGCTGCGCTGGGGCGAGCCCCGCTCAGGCTATGGCTTCCCCATCATCAAGATGCTGCGGCATGAGCTGATCGGCGATGATGCGCGGTTTGATGGGAATGATTGAAGGCGGCCCTCCGCCAGCCTCGAAAGCGCACCGGCCCTCCTCGTGCCGCTGATGACGGGCGCGTTCATCGCGTCGTTTGTGGGGATGCGTGAAGGCGCGGGCGGAGGGGGAAGCATCAAAGCGTTAGGGAGCATTGGAAGTTCGGGATTGATAATAGGTAAAAAATCCTATACGGTCGGATCCGACTTGGTTGGGGGGATCCCTCAATGACCCGAGACGTTGATATAGAATTACTTCGCTTGCGGTCGGATTTGAGTTGGCTGCGCTTAAAGTGGCGAATAGCTCGGATTGCCATATCGGAAAAGGAATTTGATCCTAATCAACCTCGTGTGCCTGCCGGCAACCCGGATGGGGGTCGCTGGACGGGATCGGGTTCAACAAGCCGGCGCTTCAAGTGAAACCCCGCCCAAGGCGCGTACAATGCCTGGCCGCCTAACCGCGGCAAGTAAACAACGCCTTTCCGACTGCGAATTCCAGTTTCACCTCGATTCACTCCGTTGCAGCAAGGTAAAAATGGAATCATGCTAGAGTCAGGCGATGGTCAGAAAGGTGGCATGCGACAGAGGACATCCCATTCCGCCTCTTTATTATTAGGATAAATGAAATGATCATCGCCCAAAGAAAACTGATCGCACGCATTGATAATGAAGAAAAAGAAGTTATTATCAATATTTTTTTACCTGAACAAAACGATGGCGTCTGGGGGTGCAATATTGCAATAAATTGGCCGGACGGTCAATATAAATCAATTACATATGGCAGCGACTCAGCTCAAGCCCTTGATCTTGCATTTCAGAACGTTGGATCATTACTATATTTTAGTGATTATCACAATTCTGGAAATTTGAGATGGGGAGACAGCTATAAGGGATATGGTTTTCCCGTGCCCAAGAATGCGCGCGACCTTCTGTTCGGGGACGATGCGCGTTTCTATGGGCTCGATGATGCCGTGAGCTGAAAAGAGGGTGCGCACGGCGCCCTTGACGCCCCATCCCCTCAGGCGTAACCCCATCCGCGGGACACCTCCCCCCAACGGGAGGCGCCCATCTGTAAGGATGGACTGCATGACGACGAATCCCGCTCCGGCCACGCGTCCGGAGAACCCCAATTTTTCCTCCGGCCCCTGCGCCAAGCGTCCCGGCTGGACGCTGGAAGGCCTTTCCGACGCTCCCCTCGGCCGCTCGCACCGCGCCAAGGTCGGCAAGGTGAAGCTGAAGGAAGCCATCGACCTCACCCGTGAGGTGCTGGAAGTCCCGGCCGACTACCGCATCGGCATCGTCCCCGCCTCCGATACCGGCGCCGTGGAAATGGTGCTGTGGTCCGTGCTCGGCGCGCGCCCGGTGGACATGCTGGCCTGGGAAAGCTTCGGCGAGGGCTGGGTGACGGATGTCGTCAAGCAGCTCAAGCTCACCGATGCCCGCGCGCTGACCGCCCCCTATGGCGAGCTGCCGGACCTCAAGAGCGTCGATTTCACCCACGACGTGGTCTTCACCTGGAACGGCACCACCTCCGGCGTCATGGTGCCGGACGCGGACTGGATCCCGGCCGACCGCGAGGGCCTGACCATCTGCGACGCCACCTCGGCGGCGTTCGCGCAGAAGCTCGATTTCGCCAAGCTCGATGTGGTCACCTTCTCCTGGCAGAAGGTGCTCGGCGGCGAGGCGGCCCACGGCATGCTCATCCTCTCCCCCCGCGCGGTGGAGCGGCTGGAGACCTACAAGCCGGCCTGGCCCCTGCCCAAGATCTTCCGCATGACCAAGGGCGGCAAGCTCATCGAAGGCATCTTCGAGGGCGAGACCATCAACACCCCGTCCATGCTGTGCGTCGAGGACTATCTCGATGCGCTCAAGTGGTCGAAGAACATCGGCGGCCTCTCGGCGCTGCAGGAGCGGTCCAACCGCAACTTCGAGGCCATCGCCCAGTGGGTGCACCGCACCCCGTGGGTGGATTTCCTCGCCAAGGACCCGGTGACCCGCTCCAACACCTCGGTATGCCTGAAGGTGGTGGATGCGGACGTGACCGCGCTCCCCGCCGACGCGCAGGCGGCCTTCGCCAAGGCCATCGCCTCCGGCCTCGAGAAGGGCGGCATCGCCTACGACATCGGCGCCTATCGCGACGCCCCTCCCGGCCTGCGCATCTGGTGCGGCGCCACCGTCGAGCGTGCCGACGTGGAAGCGCTGACCCACTGGCTCGACTGGGCCTTCACCGAGGCGAAGTCCGCGCTGCCCAAGGCCGCGTGATTTCGGCCGGGTAAGGTCGGGCAAGCGGTTCGGCTGGGAGCACTGCGTCCCCTCTCCCCTTGCGGGAGAGGGCTAGGGTGAGGGGTAAAAACCTCACCGAAAGCACAGCTCCACGCGCCGCGAGCCCCCTCACCCCCAGCCCCTCTCCCGTCCGAACTCGCCTGTTGCCGAGTTCGGTTCGTGAAGGTCGAACTCGGCAACAGCCGAGTTCGAGGGGAGAGGGGAGAGCCCCAGGTGGCGCCCCATCCCATTTCACCTCCCCCGCAAGCGGGAGAGGGTCCACGCCGGTGACGCGCGAACGACCGCGCATGCCCGGCCCATCCCATTCGCGAAACGGAGCCCATCCCATGGCACCCCGCGTTCTCATCTCCGACAAGCTCTCCCCGGCCGCCATCCAGATCTTCAAGGACCGCGGCGTCGAGGTGGATTTCCAGCCCGACCTCGGCAAGGACAAGGACAAGCTGGCCGAGATCATCGGCAATTATGACGGCCTGGCCATCCGCTCGGCCACCAAGGTGACGCCGAAGATCCTGGAGAAGGCCAACCGCCTCAAGGTCATCGGCCGCGCCGGCATCGGCGTCGACAACGTGGACCTGCCGGCCGCGACCGCCAAGGGCGTGATCGTGATGAACACGCCGTTCGGCAATTCCATCACCACCGCCGAGCATGCCATCGCCATGATGTTCGCGCTCGCCCGCGAGATCCCGGCGGCGGACGCCTCCACCCAGGCCGGCAAGTGGGAGAAGAACCGCTTCATGGGCGTCGAGGTCACGGGCAAGACCCTCGGCATCATCGGCTGCGGCAACATCGGCTCCATCGTCGCCGAGCGCGGCGTGGGGCTGCGGATGAAGGTCATCGCCTTCGATCCCTTCCTCTCGCCCGAGCGCGCCCTCGACCTCGGCGTGGAGAAGGTGGAGCTGGACGACCTCCTCGCCCGCGCCGATTTCATCACCCTGCACACGCCCCTCACCGAGAAGACCAAGAACATCCTCTCGGCCGAGAACCTCGCCAAGACCAAGAAGGGCGTGCGCATCATCAACTGCGCCCGCGGCGGCCTGGTGGACGAGGAGGCGCTGCGCGCCGCCCTCGATAGCAAGCATGTCGCCGGCGCCGCCTTCGACGTGTTCACCGTCGAGCCGGCGGAGACCAACCCGCTGTTCGGCCATCCCAACGTGGTCTGCACGCCCCACCTCGGCGCCGCCACCACCGAGGCGCAGGAGAATGTCGCCCTGCAGGTGGCCGAGCAGATGAGCGACTATCTCCTCACCGGCGCCATCTCCAATGCGGTGAACTTCCCCTCCATCACCGCGGAAGAGGCGCCGAAGCTGAAGCCCTTCATCGAGCTTTCCGAAAAGCTCGGCTCCTTCGCCGGCCAGCTGACCGACACGGACATCAAGACCGTGCGCATCATCTATGAGGGCGCGGTGGCGGACCTCAAGGTGAAGGCGCTGACCTCGGCGGCGGTGGCGGGCCTGCTGCGCCCGGCCCTCGCCGACATCAACGTCGTCTCCGCCCCCTCGGTGGCCAAGGAGCGCGGCGTGGTGATCGAGGAAACCACCCGCGCCGCCACCGGCGATTACGAAAGCCTCATCACGGTGACGGTGGTGACGGACAAGTTCGAGCGCTCGGTCTCCGGCACGGTGTTCGCGGACGGGCATCCGCGCATCGTCAACATCAAGGGCATCAAGGTGGATGCCGAGTTCGCCCCCGCCATGGTCTATGTGACCAACGAGGACAAGCCCGGCTTCATCGGCCGCTTCGCGGGCCTGCTCGGTGACGCGGGCATCAACATCGCCACCTTCGCCCTCGGCCGCGACCATGCGGGCGGCGATGCCATCGCCCTCGTGGCGGTGGACGGCGCGGTGCCGCCCGAGCTGCTGGCCAAGGTGCAGGCCCTGCCGCAGGTGAAGGCGGCCAAGGCGCTCGCTTTCTGAGGCTCTCGCGGCTCAAGTCAAAAAGCCCCGTCCGGCCGGACGGGGCTTTTTCGTTTTCAGGCCGGTTAGGCCGCGTGCTTCACATCCGTCCCGCCGCCGGTGCGCCAGAGCGAGAAGAGGATGCCGGCGGCGATCATGGCCACCGTGACGCCCAGCGAGATGGCCGGGTCCACCTTGCCGAAGAAGTGGCTCCAGAAGATCTTGCCGCCGATGAAGACGAGCACGCCGGCCAGCGCATACTTCAGGTGCGAGAAGCGGTGGACCATGGCGGCCAGCGCGAAGTAGAGCGCGCGCAGGCCGAGGATGGCCATGATGTTGGCGGTGAACACGATGTAGGTGTCCGTGGTGATGGCGAAGATGGCCGGCACCGAATCCACCGCGAATACGAAGTCCGCGATATTGATCACCACGAGGGCGAGGAAGAGCGGCGTCGCCCACAGCACGGCCTTGCCGGTGACCGGATGGGGCTGGCGCACGAAGAAGCGCTCGCCGTGCAGCTCGGGCGTCACCCGCATCCTTTTGGTGAGGAAGCGCAGGGCCGCGTTCTGCGAGATGTCCGCCTCGCCTTCGCTGGCGAACAGCATCTTGATGCCGGTGACGACAAGGAACGCGCCGAACAGCAGCAGCACCCAGTCGTAGGACTGCACCAGCGCCGCGCCCACACCGATCATCAGCCCGCGCAGCACCAGCACGGCAATGATGCCCCACACCAGCGCCCGGTATTGATAGGCGCGGGGAATGGCGAAGTAGCTGAAGATCAGCGAGATGACGAAGACGTTGTCGATGGAGAGCGCCTTCTCGATGGCGTAGCCGGTGAAGTATTGCATGCCGGCCTGCGGCCCCATGGAGGCCCAGATCCAGCCGCCGAACACGGCCGCCACGGCGATATAGAAGACGGAGAGCCTGAGGCTTTCGGCGATGCCGATTTCGCGCGAGTCGCGGTGCAGCACGCCGAGGTCGAAGGCAAGCAGCGCGAAGACGATGGCGAGGAAGCCAAGCCAGAGCCAGAGCGGCTTGCCGGCGACGTCGAGGAAGAGAAGAGCGATCAGCTGGTCCATGGGTCGGTCCTTAGGGGCCTGCGCCATCGGCGGCCGCCCGCGGAACGCGGGGCGCCGGGCCGAAAGGCCGGATGGAGGACCGACATGGCGGGCTTGCGGGCACGGACCCGGCCTGCCCCGGGCAGTTGGGACAGGCCGGGCCGCATCCGCGCCCGTCAGAGGGGCCCGGACCTCGGGTGTTGAGGGAAGGGGTCCGGGCGCCAAGGGCGCACGGGAGTTACGCGCACGGGAGTTACGCGCGCGGCAGTTATGCGCACGCAGCTGTGCCGGCTATCGCGCCGGGCTCAGGGAGACCTCGGCCCACCTCTTGCGGCGGACCACCACGACGCGGGCCACGTCGGCCCCCTCCCGGCGCAGATATTCGATCTGATCGCGCAGGCGGAGCTTCATCTTCTTCAGCGCGAGCACGCGGGTGCGGTCGGGCTCGGGCCGCGTCTGCTCGGCGGAGATCTCCGCCTCGATCAGGCTGTGGCGCGTCGTCAGCGATTTCATGAACTGGTCCACGACAACCTCCTTTCGATGGAGAGAGGATGGGGCCGGACGCTTGATAGCTCCAATCCATAGTCGCTATATTGGTAATAGCTGTACACTATGGACCCGCAATGCCCTTCCGGCCGCGCCATCGCCAGCTCGAATATGTGGTCGCCCTTGCCGAGACCGGGCATTTCGGCGCGGCGGCCAAGCGCTGCCATGTCTCGCAGCCGACCCTCTCGGTGCAGGTGGCGCTGCTGGAGGAGCAGCTCGGCACGCCGCTGTTCGACCGCACGCGCGGCCGGGTCATCCCCACCGCCATCGGCGAGCGGGTCATCGCCTCGGCCCGCGCCGTGTTGCAGGCGCTGGACGATATCGTCGCCACCGCCGCCACCGGGGCGGACAACCTCGGCGGGCTCATCCGGCTCGGCGTCGCACCCACCTTCGGGCCCTATTTCCTGCCCCACCTGCTGCCGGTGCTGCACCGGCGCTATCCGGGGCTGCAGATCTACATTCGCGAGGAACGCCCCTCGGTGATCGAGCGGGAGGTGACCGCCGGCAATCTCGATTGCGGGCTCGGCCCGCAGCCCGTCTCGGGCTCCGTCCTCACGTTCCGGCGCCTGTGCCGGGAAGCCATCTATCTGGGCGCGGCCAAGGACCACCGCCTCGGCGAAGGCGAGAGCGTGGAGATCGGCCAGCTCAAGGGCGAGCGGCTGCTGACGCTCGGGCGCGGCCACCAGCTGTTCGAGAGCGCGCGGGCGCTCGCGGCGGCCTCCGGCGCCCAGGTGCGGGAGGATTACGAGGGCACGAGCCTCGATGCCCTACGCCAGATGGTCATCATGGGCATGGGCCTGTCACTGTTCCCGGAGCTTTACGCCCGCTCGGAATTCCGGGTGCAGGACCACATCGCCCTGCTCAAGGTGGAGGGCTGGCCGGCGACGCGGGACATGGGCTTCTTCTGGCGCGCGGGCAACAACCGCGCCGCCCATTTCGACCAGCTGGCGCGCGAGAGCGAGGGCACCTGCCGGGAGCTGGGTCTGGAGCCCGGCTGAGGCCGCAAACCTACCCTCCGCGGCGAACTTTCACATTTGTGCGATGCACATGGCGCCCCGGGTGTGGCCCATGCGCCACCCTGTGAAGGCCGGAAGATGCTAGATCAGGACATGGCTGGGCGGCCCCGCCCAAGGTTGGGTTCCAACCTCCGGGCGTTAACCTTAACGCCACCTTATCCGGCTTCAATGCACTGGCGCGCAGACAGGAAACTGAAGCGCGGCGTCGTGCGTTGTGTGCGTCGTAGGGTCTCGCATCGTCTGAGTGGTCCAAGCATGCCTTCGTTTCTGCCCCGGTTGTTCCCGAAGGTCCTGGCCAAGGCTTCCCGCGCCGCGGCCGAAATGGTGAAGGGGGAGGACGCGCCCGTGCTCGGCCGCCGCCTTTTCGTGCTGGGCGCGCCGCTGGCGCTGGCCGCGTGCGTCACCAATCCGCCGCCCGCCCCGCTCAGCCGCGCCGGCATGATGTACGGCCCGGTGGACGGCGAGCCTTTCCCGGTGGACGCGGTGGACCTCTCCGAGGTGGACCCCAAGTGGCTGCGGCAGGAGGTTCCGGCCCCCGCCGGCTACGCCCCCGGCACCATCGTGGTCGATATCAACGAGCGCTTCCTCTACCTCATCGGCCGCAACGGCACGGCGATCCGCTACGGCGTAGGCGTCGGCAAGCAGGGCTATTCGTTCAAGGGCTGGGCCACCATCAAGCGCAAGGAGAAGTGGCCCCACTGGACGCCCACCGCCAACATGGTGCGCCTCCAGCCCGCGCGCTACGGGCCGTACCAGTCCGGCCTGCCGGGCGGCGAGACCAACCCCCTCGGCCCGCGCGCGCTCTATCTCTATGATGGCGACCGCGACACCATGTTCCGCATCCACGGCACCATCGAGCCGTGGAGCATCGGGCAGCAGGTGTCCTCGGGCTGCATCCGCCTGCTCAACCAGGACATCATCGACCTCTACGAGCGCGTCCCGCTCGGCACCCGGGTCTATGTGAAGGGCTGAAGTCGCAGCACACGCGCCTCTCATTCCCCCTGCCCCTTGCCGTCATCGCCCGCCTTGTGCGGGCGATCCACCGTTAGGCAAGAAGGGTGTCGGATCACGGACAGGTGGACGAGCGGATGGGTGGATCCCCCGGACGAGCCGGGGGACGACAGCCGTGAATGCTGGCGCGGGGCCGGCGCTGGCCTGCGAGGATCGTTTGCCGCCCTACCCTCCCCCCGCCTTCGGCAGCAGGCGATAGAGCTGGGCGGCGCCGTCGATGACCTGGAAGCGGTTGCGAGCCTGCGAGAATTCCAGGTTCTCGCGGGTGCCGATGCACAGGAAGCCGCCGCGCACCAGGCTCTGGGCGAAGCGCCCCAGCACCCTGTCCTGCAGTGGCGTGGTGAAATAGATCAGCACGTTGCGGCACAGGATGAGGTGCGCCTCGCAGAACACCCCGTCGGTGACGAGGTTGTGCTCGGCGAAGGTGACGTTGGCGGTGAGGCGCTGGTCGAGCTTCATCAGCTCGTAGCGGGCATGGAAATAGTCCGAGAAGCTCGCCGCCCCGCCGGCCGCGCGATAGCGGCGCGCCGCGTCGGACGCCTCCTGAAGGGGAAAGATGCCCTCCGCGGCGCGGTCGAGGGCCGCCTTCGAGATGTCGGTGGCGAAGATGCGCGTGCGCTCGTAGAGCCCGGCCTCGATGAGCAGGATGGCGAGGGAATAGACCTCCTCGCCATGGGCGCAGCCGGCCTGCCAGATGTTGATCTCCGGATAGGAGGCAAGCACCGGGAACACCCGCTCCTTCAGCGCCAGGAAGACGTGCGGGTCGCGGAAGAATTCCGAGACCGGCACCGACAGGCCGGCGATGATGTCGGGCAGCCGGTCGGGGGCGTGCAGCACCCGGGCGGTGAGATCGGCGATGGAGGTGGCCCCGAAGCCGGATGCAAGGTTGCGCACCCGCCGCGTGAGGGAGGCCCGTCCGTAATCGCGGAAATCATAGCCGTAGCGGCGGAACAGGGCCTCCACGAAGAGGTCCACCTCGATGGTCTCCAGCGCCAGCGCGTCGCGCGCGCCCCCGGCCGGCGACGCATCCGGCGGGTCGGTCTGGTCGTCGGTGTCCACCGGCTCCGTCATCGCGCGGCCAGCCAGGTGCGGATCATGGACAAGAGCTTGGGCACGTCCACCGGCTTCGACAGATAGTCGCTGGCGCCGGCGGCGAGGCATTTCTCGCGGTCGTCCTTCATGGCCTTGGCGGTGAGGGCGATGACCGGCAGCTTGGCGAACCGCGGCTGGGCGCGGATCTGCGTCATCGCCTCGTAGCCGTCCATCACCGGCATCATCACGTCCATGAGCACGATCTCGATGTCCGGCTGCTCGTCGAGCTGCGCCAGCGCCTTGGCGCCGTCCTGCGCCAGCACCACGTTGACGCCGCGCGCGCGCAGCACCTTGGCGAGAGCGTAGATGTTGCGCATGTCGTCGTCGACCAGCAGCAGCTTGCGGCCTTCGAGGTCGCCGTCCGGATTGGCGGCGAGCTGTTCCGGCTCGCGCTGCACCGAGTGGAGGAACAGGGACACCTCGTCCAGGAGCCGCTCGGGCGAGAGCGCGCCCTTCACCACGATGGCGTCGGTGAAGGCGCGCAGCTTCATGCGCTCCTCGGTGGTGAGGTCGCGGCCCGAATAGACCACCACCGGCACGTGCCGCTCACCCCCGGCAAGCCGCTCGATCAGCTCGAAGCCGGACATGCCGGGCAGGCCGAGGTCGAGCACGATACAGTCGAGATCGCCCTGCGCCACCACCTCCAGCGCCTCCTCGGCACTGGCCGCCTCGACGATCTGCGCCTTCTCGCGGGCGAGCAGGGTGCGCACGGCGTGACGGGCGGCGGCATCGTCGTCCACCACCAGCACGCGGCGGGGACGATCAGCGGAATAATGGGTGAGGAGGCCGAGCGCCTCTGACAGCTGGTCCGCGCTCACCGGCTTGGTGAGGAAGCCCACGGCACCGAGGTCGCGGCCGCGGCGGCTCTCGTCCAGCGCCGAGACGAAATGCACCGGGATGTGGCGGGTGGCGGCATCCGCCTTCAGCCGCTCGATCACCGTCCAGCCGTCGAGGCCGGGCAGCATCACGTCGAGCAGGATGCCGGTGGGCTTGTAGGTCCGGGCGAGGGCAAGGCCGCTCTCGCCGTCGCCGGCGGCGAGCGCCAGATAGCCCTTGCGTCGCACCAGCCCCACCAGCGTGCGGGCGAACACCGGGTCGTCCTCCACCACGAGGATGACGGTGGCGCCGGGGGTGAGCCGGTCGCGATCGTCTTCCACGCTCACCGCCGGGACGGGCGGCAGGCCGGAGAGGCCGGCCGCCTCGCGCTCCTGCCGGGTCGTGGCGAAAGCCGCCTGCCGGGCATCCGGCGTCACCGCCGGGATCGGCGCGGCCGCGGCCGGCGCGTCCTCCTCGGGCAACGGCTCGCCCACCGGGATCTCCAGGATGAAGGTGGAGCCCTGGCCGAGCGCGCTCTCCACGGTGACCTTGCCGCCGAGCAGGCGGGCGAGGCGCTGGGTGATGGCGAGGCCGAGGCCGGTGCCGCCGAACTGGCGGCGGGTGGAGGCGTCCACCTGCTCGAACGCCTCGAAGATGGCGTCGAGCTTGTCCTCGGGAATGCCGATGCCGCTGTCCGCCACCGCCACCTTGAGCGTCTTTCCCGCCTCGTCCTGCGAGAAGGTGACGGAGACCCGGCCCTGCATGGTGAACTTGAGCGCGTTGCCGACGAGGTTGGTGAGGATCTGGTCGAGCTTGCCGGGATCGGTGAAGACGAGGTCGGGCGCGTCGGCGACGGAGACCGCAAGGCGCAGCTTGCGCTCCTGGGCAAGGCGCCGGAAGTTCCGCTCGAGGCGCTGCGCCACGCTCGCGACCTTCACGGGTTCACGCACCACTTCCATCTTGCCGGCCTCGACCTTGGAGAGGTCGAGGATGTCGTTGATGAGCCGCAGGAGGTTGGAGCCGGAGGAGTGGATGATGCTGGCCGCCTCCACCTGGTCGGCGTCGAGGTTGCCGGTGCGGTTCTCGGCCAGGTCCTGGGAGAGGATGAGCAGGCTGTTCAGCGGCGTGCGCAGCTCGTGGGACATGTTGGCGAGGAACTGGGACTTGTACTCGTTGGCCCGCAGCAGTTCCTCGGCGCGCGCCTCCATCTGCTGGTTCAGGGCCTCCAGCAGTTCCTTCTGTTCCGTCATCTCCTGCGAGGACCGGCGCAGCACGTCGTTGGAGGCCTGCAACTCCTCCGCCTGCACCCTCAGTTCCTCCTCGGAGGCGGCGAGGCGCGCGGACCGTTCGTGCAGTTGCTCGTTGGTGGCGCGCAGCTCCTCCTGCTGGGTGCGCAGTTCCTCCTCCACCACGCGCAGCTCCTGCGCCTGCTTCTGGCTCTGCTCCAGCAGCTCGCGGGTGCGGGCGGCGCGGACGAGATTGTCCAGTGACAGGGCGACGAGGGGAGCCGCCTCGTTGAGCAGGCGACGGGCCCGCTCGTCCAGGGGCGCGAGCAGCGCCAGCTCGATGACGCCGAGCAGACGCTTCTTCAGCACCAGCGGCACGGCGATGACGGCATGAGCCGCCGCCTCTCCGGTGCCGGTGCGGATGCGCAGATGATCGGCCGGCACGGGGGAGAGCACGATGGGCTTCTTTTCCCGCGCGCACTGGCCGATCAGCCCCTCGCCGAGATTGACGCGGGTGGACAGGTGCCGGCGCTCCGCGAAGGCATAGCTGCCGACCAGCTCCAGCGCCGCCGTCTCCGGTCCGGCCGCCTCGTCGCTGGCGTAGAATACGCCGACCCCCGCGCCGACCAGTGGCGCAAGCTCCGTCAGCAGCGCATCCGCGAAGTCGCGCGGATCCTCCTGCGCCTGGAGCCGGGTGGCGATGGTATTGAGCCCACTCTTCACCCAGTCGGTGTCGTGGGCTTCGATGGAGGTCGCCTTGAACACCTTGAGCGCACGGGCCAGCGTGCCCACCTCGTCCTTGCGCACGGTATAGGGCACCTCGATGGTGCGGTCGTTCTCCGCGAGGCGGGTCATCAGTTCGGCGAGCCGGCGCAGCGGCTGCGCCATGAAGACCGCGCCGAGGAACACGCCCGCCGCGGCGACGCAGAGGGTCGCGATGAGCGCGATGATGTCGATGGTGCTGACGATGGCATCGGCGCGGTCGAGATCGGCCTGGGCCCCGACGATCTCGGCGGACGCGGCGGCGCTCAGCTCGTCGAGGGCGCCGATGATGCCGCGATAGCCCTCCTCGCTCGATTCGGCCGCGAGAAAGACGCGCAGCGCAGCATCGATGGCCGCGGCGTCCCCGCTCTCGGCGGCGGTCAGGACCGGGGCCGCCACCGCGTCGTTCCAGCGCGCGGCAATGCGGCCGGCGCGCTCGGCGAAAGGCAGGAGCGAGGGCTCGGCCACGACCGCCGCCCGCAGCGCCCCGAGCTTCTCGGCGGTGAGCGCATTCGCGGCCGAAAGCCTGGTCCTGAGGTTGCGTGGGTCGGCGAGCGCGCCGCGCATCAGCTCAAGCTGGCGGCGGTTGAAGACGCGCGTGGCGTCGGCGGCGAGCACGCCGATCTGGCGGATCTGCTCCACCCGGTGCTCCTGCTCCTGCGCCATGCGGGCCGTGACCCAGTTGGCGCCGAGCAGCAGCATGAACATGGCCATGAGGAGCCCGACGATCAGCCCCGCCTTGGTCTGCATCCTGAGATCGGCAAACCACGACCGCTCGGTGATCTTCTGCAGCATCCCCAACCCCTTCCGACCCAGCCGCAGAATGCATAGGCGGGGGTGAAGAAGGATTGAAGAGGAAATTCCGCCGGCGTCAGCGCGGCGCCACCCGGCGGCGCGCCGAAAGGGTGGCCAGCGCGATGCCGGAAATGACCAGCGCGTATCCGGCGAAGTGATACCAGGCCATGGTCTCGCCGAGGAAGGCGATGGCGAGCGCCGTGCCGAACACCGGCATGAGGTGCAGGAAAGGCGCGGCCGCGTTCGCGCCCACCAGCTCGATGCCCCGGTTGAAGAACAGGTAGGCGATCAGCGACGGCCCGGTCATCACATAGGCGAGGGTGAAGAAGGTCACGTGATCGAGGGGCAGCACCTGGCCGTGGAGATATTCCCAGAGCGCGAAGGGCGCGAGCAGCAGCGAGCCCAGCGCCATGATGGTGGCGAGAAAGGAGAGCGGGCCGAGGGGCGGGCGCTTGCGCAGGATGGCGGCATAGAAGGCGTAGATCACCAGCGCCACGATGATGACCAGGTCGCCGATATTGGGCTTGAGATGGAGGAAGGTGTCGAGGTCGCCGTGGCTGATGATGACCATCACGCCCACGAGGGAGGTGATGACCCCCGCCGCCTGGCCGAGGCTGAGCTTTTCCCGGAACAGCACGAAGGTCCACACCGCCACCAGAAGCGGCGCCGTGGACTGCACCAGCAGGCCGTTCACGGCCTGGGTATATTGCAGGCCGTAGTAGCTCATGGCGTTGTAGCAGGCGATGCCGGTGGCCGAGAGCAGCACGAGGAACGGCAGGTTCCGGCGGATGATCGGCGCGTCGCGCACGATCTGCTTCCAGGCGAACGGCAGCAGGATGAGCGTCGCGCCCATCCAGCGCACCATGGCGAGCGTGATGGGCGGAATGTGCCCGGCGATATAGCGCCCCACCACCAGGTTGATGGCCCACAGGAGGGCCACCAGGGTCAGGAGCACGTAAGGGGCGTCATAGAGGGCAAAGCGGCTGGGGCGGACCGGGGTGGCGGACATGTCTTCTCCCGAGGCGCACCTGTGCGATGCGCCATGTGATGACCTGTTGGCCGGGAGTGCCGTCCGTCCCCTGTTATTGCGACGGCCTGCGGGCCCCCTCCTCTAACCCGTGGGAAGGCGCGAGGGAAATCGAATTTCACAGCGCAAATCATCACAATAAGTGATGACGCAGGCATCGCCGTGAGATGTTTCCGGCGCCGCCGAAGCTTCAGCGCCCCAGCAGGCGGTTGATGGTGCCGTCCTGGATCAGCTGGTAGCTGGTCGGGTTGTCGGCGCACAGGCCGGAGCCGCATTCCAGCACGGTGGAGACGCCGTTCGCCAGTGCCAGCAGCAGCACCAGCACGATCGACGCCGTGCCGAGCAGCGGGCGATGGGGCCGCGCGTCGGCCGACTGCCGCTCGAACTGCCCGTCGAACAGCAGGAGCACGGCGGAGCCGAGGACGCAGGCGCCGAACAGCACCAGCGCCCACGCATAGAAATGCAGGCCGAAGAAGGCGTCGCCATAGGCGCCCTCGCCGGGGATGATGTGCAGCAGCGTCTGGCGGGTGGAGACCGCGCCGCCGGCGAGCGCCGACAGGATCATGATGGCGTAGTGCGAGGGGCGCGGGCCGAACTTCACGTTCAGCGCGAGCCCGGCGGCGACGCAGACGAAGCCGGCGCGCTGCAACAGGCAGAGCGGGCACGGCAGATCATTGAACACGAGCTGGTCGAAGAAGGCGGCAATCAGCACTGCCGACACGGCGAGAAGGCCGAGCGCGTTCAGAACCCGGAAGCGGTCCGCGAGGGTGAGGCCGGTGTCCATGACGCCCCTCACAGCGCGATGTTGAGCGGATCGGTGACATGCAGGCGGAACAGCACCAGCATCGTCGCCACCGAGAGCACCCAGAGCGCGAGCGCGGCCATGCGCTGGCCCATGAGCGTCGCCGCGAGGGCGAGGAACACGCCGAAGAACGGCAGCGACATCATGGCTTCGGCCCCCCGGCCCGCACCGGCGCGGATGTGCGATTCGATGCCTGCCGAGGGTAGCGAAGGCCGGCGCAGGCGTCACGCTGCGGCGCGGAACACCACGGCATTGCCGGAGGGATCGGTGACCCGCAGCGCGCCGTCGTTCGACGGCTGCGTTGCCACGCCCGCTGCCGAGAGGCGGGCGGCAAGGGCGGCGAAGGCGTCGGCCGCCAGCGTCACGGTGAAATGGTCCAGCCCCACCGTGCCCGCCGCCGGCACCGGCGCCCCGCCGGACTGCCAGACGTTCAGCCCCACATGGTGGTGATAGCCGTCGGCGCTCACGAACAGCGCGCCGGGATAGCGGGCCATGATGGTGAGGCCCACGGTATCCACCCAGAAGCGCTTGGCCGCCTCGAGGTCGTTCACCTTGAGGTGGACGTGGCCCATGTCGGTCGCCGCGGGAGCCGGGCCGCCCGCCGCCTTCGCCTCGCGGGCGAGGGCCTGGAGATCGAGCGGCAGGGTCTGCATGGCGATGGAGCCGTCCGGCTGGACGGGCCATTCCGCGCGCGGCAAATCGCGGTAGATCTCGACACCGTTGCCGTCCGGGTCGTCCACATAGAGCGCCTCGCTCACCAGATGATCGGAGGCGCCGAGGCGCAGACCCGCGCCGTGCAGCGCGAGGAGCCGCGTGGCGAGGCTCGCCCGGTCCGGCACGCGGATGGCCATGTGGAACAGCCCGGGCGCCCGGCGCGGGGCCGGCGGAGCCGCGGGGCGGGCGAGGATTTCCACCAGCGGCTTGCCGCCGGCGCCGAGCACGGTCGCTTCACCCTCGGCGAGAACATCGAGGCCGAGGAGATCGCGATAGAAGGCCACGAGCCGGTGCGGGTCGGGGCTGGCGAGGCTGACGGCGCCCAGCACGAGGTCGTGGGGCGCGATCCGGGCGGACAGGTCGGTGGCGGGGATGGACTGCGGGCCGGTCGAGCCGGCGGGGGCGGCGGTGGTCATGTGAGGCTCCTTGGCGCCGGGAGGTCTTGAGCCCTGCCCGGCTGGGCGTTGTCCCAAATATGGACACGGCCCGCGCAAGGCGCCATTGCGCCGTTGCAAGCAAAAGCTGGCGCCTCAGCCCTCGAACCACTCTTCCGAAATCTTGCGCAGCCTGCCGCGCCGCCATTCGTAGACCTGGGTGCAGCGCATGAAGCGCTGCGGGTTCGGCCGCGTGCAATAGGCCGCGTGGGAGAAGACGACGATCTTCGGACGCAACCCATCCTTCGGCTCGGTGATCTCGAAGCCCCGCGCGCCCCGGTCGAAGGCCCGCGTCCAGCGGCCCGGGCCGGTGGAGACGAAGAGGATGTGGCGGAAGCCGTCGGAGCCGATCCAGGGCGTGATGCCGCCCTCGCATTCGATGGCGTGGGTGTCGATGAGATAGTCCGGCCGGCCATCCGGCGAGACGTTGACCACCTCGAAGACGGTTTTGGGCTTCCAGCCCGGCGTGCCGCCTTCCGCCCGGCAGGCTGCCTCCAGTTCCTTCACCGCCTTGGCCACCACCTTGGGCAGGCCGGCATAGGGATTTGCGGCGGGTGCTGTCACCGCGGGCGCGGCAGCCTCGGCCGGAGCGGGTGGGGCAGGCGTCGGAGATGCGGCGGCCGGGGAAGGCGGCGCCTCGGCCGCCCGCGCAATGCCGCAAGCGCCCACCGCGATGGCCACGCAGAACATCCCGACGAAAGCCGTCCTCATGCCCGCCCCCGCACCGGGACGCAACGCCCGGACCGGGGACACTCTAGAGGCCGTTAGAGACCCTCTCCTCATAGGCCTTTGCAATCTCTTGCGCCGTCATGCCCCGGCTTGTCCGGGGCATCCACTTTGCCGCTCGTCCGGCGCGACATAATGGGGCGCCAGCTTGGCCCAAAAGTGGATCCCCCGGACAAGCCGGGGGATGACGGTTGATCTCAACCCTTAGAGCCGGGCGCGGCCGGATTGAACAGGCCACGCCCTGCCCCGGGTAGCGATCACGCCGCCTTCTGGGCCTCGCGGTCCACGATGGTCACGATGTCCGCCATGATGCGGTTCAGCTCGAAATTCTTCGGCGTGTAGACGGCGGCGACGCCGAAGCCCTTGAGCTGGGCCTCGTCCTCCGGCGGGATGATGCCGCCCACCACCACCGGCACGTCGGAGAGGCCTTCCGCCCGCATCCGCTCCATCACGTCGCGCACCAGCGGCACGTGGGAGCCGGAGAGGATGGAGAGGCCCACCACGTGGACGCTCTCCTCCAGCGCGGCGTTGACGATCTCGGCCGGGGTAAGGCGGATGCCCTCGTAGACCACTTCCATGCCGCAGTCGCGGGCGCGCACGGCGATCTGCTCGGCACCGTTGGAATGGCCGTCGAGACCCGGCTTGCCGACGAGGAACTTGATGCGGCGGCCGAGCTTCTCGGAAACCGCATCCACATTCTTGCGCACCTCTTCCAGGCCCTGCGTATCCACACGGGCGGCGCGGCCGACGCCGGTGGGCGCGCGGTATTCGCCGAACACCTCGCGCAGGCAGGTGCCCCACTCGCCCGTGGTCACGCCCGCCTTGGCGCAGACGATGGAGGGCTCCATGATGTTGCGGCCTTCCTGCGCCGCGCTCTTGAGCGCCGCCAGCGCGGCATCCACCGCCTTGGCGTCGCGCGCCTCGCGCCAGGCCTGAAGCCGCGCGATCTGCTCGGCCTCGACGCCCTCCGGCACGGTGAGGATGGCACCTTCTCCCGTCGTCAGCGGCGAGGGCTCGCTCTCGGTCCAGCGGTTGACGCCCACCACCACCTGGTCGCCGCGCTCGATAGCCTCGAGGCGCCGGGTGTTGGACTCCACCAGCTGCTGCTTCATGTAGGAATTCTCGATGGCCGCGACGGCGCCGCCCATGGCATCGATCTGCGCGAGCTCCGCGCGCGCCTCTTCCTTCAGCTCCTCCACCTTCTTGGCGATCTCGGTGGAGCCGTCGAAGATGTCGCCGTATTCGAGCAGGTCGGTCTCGTAGGCCACCACCTGCTGCATGCGCAGCGACCATTGCTGGTCGAACGAGCGCGGCAGGCCCAGCGCCTCGTTCCAGGCGGGCAGCTGCACGGCGCGGGCGCGGGCCTTCTTGGAGAGGGTGACGGCCAGCATCTCCAAGAGGATGCGGTAGACGTTGTTTTCCGGCTGCTGCTCGGTGAGGCCGAGGGAGTTCACCTGCACGCCGTAGCGGAACAGCTTCTGCTTGGCGTCGGTGATGCCGTAGCGGTTGACGCAGATCTCGTCCCAGAGGTCCACGAACGCGCGCATCTTGCACATCTCGGTGATGAACCGCATGCCCGCGTTCACGAAGAAGGAGATGCGCCCCACCACCTCGCCGAACACCGCGCCTTCCGCCTCGCCGGACTTCTTCACCGTGTCGAGGATGGCGATGGCGTTGGCGAGCGCGAAAGCCAGCTCCTGCACCGGCGTCGCTCCGGCTTCCTGCAGGTGGTACGAGCACACGTTCATCGGGTTCCACCGGGGCAGATGCTCGGTGGTGAAGATGATGGTGTCCTTGGTGAGCCGCATGGAGGGCGCAGGCGGGAACACGTAGGTGCCGCGCGAGAGATATTCCTTGATGATGTCGTTCTGCGTCGTGCCCTGCAGCTTCGAGCGGTCCGCGCCCTGCTCGTCGGCGGTGGCGATGTAGAGCGAGAGCAGCCACGCCGCGCAGGCGTTGATGGTCATGGAGGTGTTCATCTCGGCCAGCGGGATGCCCTGGAACAGGGTGCGCATGTCGCCGAGATGGGAAATGGGGACGCCCACCTTGCCCACCTCGCCGCGGGCGAGGGCGTGGTCGCTGTCGTAGCCGGTCTGGGTCGGCAGGTCGAAGGCGACGGAGAGGCCGGTCTGGCCCTTGGCGAGGTTGGAGCGGTAGAGCTTGTTGGATTCCGCGGCGGTGGAATGACCCGCATAGGTGCGGAAGAGCCAGGGTTTGTCGCGGACCACCATTTCCTAATCCCCATCCATCGCTTTTGGATATTTGCCGCGATTGTGCGTCGCAATGCGCGCGCCGTCGATGGGAAATTTATCCAATACCGGGCGGCCCCCGGCCGGCGCAGGACGCCGCCACCGGCCGCCATTCGCCCACGATTCGACCGCCTCCGCAGCCCCAGCGCCGATCATTATGATTGCATTATTAAATATATTCTCTTTTTAGTTGTATTGATGCTAGCCTTCCCCTGTTTCGGAACCGGCGGCAGGGAACGGGGGGCGCGGTGCGGACGGTGGTGGTCTCATGGCGGCGCTGGCGGCTGCCGCATGCGCGAAAACCGCTGACAAGGTCTCGGCGGCCTATGTCTCGCCGATGCAGTTCCAGAGCTACAGCTGCCAGCAGCTCGCACAGGAGGCCGAGCGCATCTCGGCCCGCGCCATCGCCCTCACCGGCGCCCAGAACAACCGGGCGACCAGCGACGCGGTGGCGACCACGGTGGCCGTGGTCATCTTCTGGCCCGCCGCCTTCCTGGTGGGCGGCGACGATGCGCAGACGGCGGAGCTGGCGCGGCTCAAGGGCGAGATGGACGCCATCGAGCAGGTCTCCATCCAGAAGAAGTGCGGCATCGCCTTCCAGCGCGAGGACGTCCAGAAGGCCTCTTGAGCCGCCGCGCTATCGGGCGCCGGTCCTGGCGCCGTGCCGCCCCGGACGATGGTGCAGCACGGGGCCGGCGGCGGCGCTTCGCGCTAGCGCTTCACCAGCGAGATGACGAACAGCAGGATCACCGCGCCGATGGTCGCGGAAATGATCTGGCCGATCACGCCCCCGACCAGGATCACGCCGCCGAACAGGAAGCCGCCGATGATGGCGCCGACGATGCCCACGGCGATGTTGCCCACAAGGCCGAAGCCGTAGCCCTGGAAGAGCTGGCCCGCGAGGAAGCCGGCGATCGCGCCGACGATAATCATCCAGATGATGCCCATGACCTACTCCCCATCCCCTGTATCGACGCCGGCCGTCCGGCGCGGAACACCGCCACTCTAGCGGGGCGCGCCGCCGCCGGAAACGCCAGCGGGGCCGTGGACGCCCATTCTCCAGTGCCGCAGCGCCACATGGCCGAATGTCGGGGTTGAGAATGGCTCTCGCCTTGGATTTTTTCTCTGCTACGCTGCATTGCGAGATAGGGACTAAAACGACGCGACCGAACGGTCCACACCAGGAGAGGACGACAGCCATGGCCCAGACGGCAGCCGCCAATACGAACGAGGGACCGGTGAAGGACCTTTATGAGCTCGGCGAAATTCCGCCGCTCGGCCACGTGCCTGCCAACATGTATGCCTGGACCATCCGCCGCGACCGCCACGGTCCGCCGGAGCAGTCGTTCCAGCTCGAAGTGGTGCCCACCTGGGAGCTCGGCGAGAACGACGTGCTCGTCCTCGTGATGGCCGCGGGCGTCAACTACAACGGCATCTGGGCCGGCCTCGGCCAGCCGATCTCCCCGTTCGACGTGCACAAGGCGCCGTTCCACGTCGCCGGCTCGGATGCCTCGGGCATCGTCTGGGCCGTCGGTTCCAAGGTGAAGCGCTGGAAGGTGGGCGACGAGGTGGTCGTCCACTGCAACCAGGACGACGGGGACGACGAGGAGTGCAACGGCGGCGATCCGATGTTCTCCCCCTCCCAGCGCATCTGGGGCTACGAGACGCCGGACGGCTCCTTCGGCCAGTTCTGCCGCGTGCAGGCCCGCCAGCTCATGCCGCGCCCCCAGCACCTCACCTGGGAGGAGAGCGCCTGCTACACCCTCACCATGGCCACCGCCTATCGCATGCTGTTCGGCCACCCGCCGCACACGGTGAAGCCGGGTGACTACGTGCTGGTGTGGGGTGCCTCGGGCGGCCTCGGCGTGTTCGGCGTGCAGCTCGCCGCCGCCTCCGGCGCGCACGTGATCGGCGTCATCTCGGACGAGACCAAGCGCGACTACGTGCTCGGCCTCGGCGCCAAGGGCGTCATCAACCGCAAGGACTTCAAGTGCTGGGGCCAGCTGCCCACGGTGAACTCGCCGGAATATGCGGAGTGGCTCAAGGAAGCCCGCAAGTTCGGCAAGGCCATCTGGGACATCACCGGCAAGCGCGACGTGGACATCGTGTTCGAGCACCCCGGCGAGAGCACCTTCCCGGTGTCGACGCTGGTGGGCAAGCGCGGCGGCATGATCGTGTTCTGCGCCGGCACCACCGGCTTCAACATCACGTTCGACGCCCGCTACGTGTGGATGCGCCAGAAGCGCATCCAGGGCTCGCATTTCGCCCACCTCAAGCAGGCCTCCGCCGCCAACAACTTCATCATCGACCGGCGCGTGGACCCCTGCATGTCGGAAGTGTTCCCGTGGGACCGCATCCCCGAGGCGCACACCAAGATGTGGAAGAACCAGCACGCCCCCGGCAACATGGCGGTGCTGGTGAACTCCCCCCGCACCGGCCTGCGCACGTTCGACGACGTGCTGGAGGCCCTGCCGAAGAAGTGAGGCGGGGCGCGCTTGCGCGCCCGCCCTTCCCCGCCATCGAGGACGATCTCAGGGCCGCGGCACGCCGCGGCCCTCTTCGTTCGCGAAGGACAGTTCGGTGCCATCGGCCGGCCGCGGCGCCGCAGACGGGCCGGCGCTCTCCGCGGCCATCTCGAGCGTCGCGAGGTCCGGCGCCGCCGCCACCACGCGATTGCGCCCGCCGCGCTTGGCGGCATAGAGGCCGGCGTCGCCCCGCCGGAACAGCGTCTCGATGCTGGCGCTCTCCCCGGCCGGGACGCTGGCGCAGCCAATGCTGACGCTGCAGTCGAGACGCCGGGTCGCCGGCGTCGTCAGCCCGCGGACCGAAAGCCGCAGACGCTCCGCCACGGCGACGGCCTCCGCTTCCGCCTCGGGCAGCAGCACCGCGAACTCCTCGCCGCCCACCCGGCCGAACAGATCATTGGCCCTGAGCGCGCGGCCCAGGCGTTCGGTGACGGCGGCGAGCACCTCATCGCCCGCCGGATGGCCGAAGGTGTCGTTGACGCGCTTGAAGTGATCGATGTCCACCAGCAGCAGGGAGACCGGCTCCGCCCGCTCCGCCGCCCGGGCGAGCCGCTCGCGCGCGGCCTCGAAGAAGGCGCGGCGGTTGAGAATGCCGGTGAGGGAATCGATGGTGGCCGCGCGAAACAGCCGGCGGTCCACGTCCTCCTTCAGCAGCAGCAGGAAACCGACTCCACCGCCCACGCAATAGCCGAACATCACCAGCAGCCCGAACGACTGCACGGGCGGCGCGTCCAGCACCGTCAGCCCGGCGCCGAAGCCGGCATAGGCGCGCAACAGGAAGGAGACCGCCACGAGCAGATAGAAGCCGGCGATGATGCGCTGGAGGCGCGAGCCCTCCGCATCCCCCGCCAGCACCGCGAACGCCACGCCGAACAGCGCGCTGATCACGGTGGCGGCATAGCCCACGTAGAGCCCCGGCGTGGTGGCCGCGAGGACGAAGACCACGCTGCCCAGCGCCGCAACGCAGAACAGCAGCGCCGTGACGCCGCGCCGGCGCACGCGCGCACCAATGATGGTCGAGATCTCCAGCGCGAAGCCGAAGAAGATGGTGATGTTGGCCAGATAGATCGAGGCGAGCGCGGAGATGTCGCCGCGCAGGCTGATGAGCAGGCAGGCGACGCCGTGCAGCACCCGCGCGAACACGAAGCGGCGGATGAGACGCTGCTTGGTTCCCGTCTCGCGATAGCCGAGCAGCAGCAGGCAGACCACGAGATCCGCCAGAAACATCAGGCGGAACAGGGTGCGCACGTCGAGGGTGGTGAAGAACAAGCCGGAGAGGGTCATGCCCCGCCCTCCCGGATGCCCCGCGCCGGACGCGAAGGTCGATCCCGCTGCGGTGCCACTGCCGCTGCCGTCCCCAAGACGCAAGCCCCCCGCGATGCAGGCGCCCCCCGGCCCGGCATTGCCTCGGCAGTCTATACGCAGATCACCCGGCGGCAGAAGCCGGGAGCGTCCTCATATTTCGGCGGAACGCCTTCAGGCTGCAGGCTTCAGCGACTGCAACTCTCCCGGAAGCGCGTAGGCCCAGCCCGAGATGGAGCCGGCACCGAGGCAGATCACGTAATCGCCCGGCTTGGCGAGGCCGGAGACGATACCCGCCAACTGCTCCGGCCCATCCAGCGCCGTCACCGAGCGGTGGCCGTGGGCGATGAGGCCCTGCACGAGATGGTCCCGGTCGGCGCCCTCGATGGGTGCCTCGCCGGCCGTGTAGACGGGTGCCACCACCACGTGGTCGGCATCGTTGAAGCAGGTGCAGAATTCGTCGAACAGCGAGGCGAGGCGGCTGTAGCGGTGCGGCTGCACCACGGCAATCACCTGCCCCTCGCTCGCCGCGCGGGCCGCCTTGAGCACGGCGGCGATCTCCACCGGGTGGTGGCCGTAATCGTCGAACACCGTCACGCCGTTCCACTCGCCGGTGCGGGTGAAGCGCCGCTTCACGCCGCCGAACGCGGAGAGCGCCTCGATGATCTTCTCGTCCGGCACCTTCAGTTCGTGCGCCACCGCGATGGCGGCGGTGGCATTCAGCGCATTGTGCTTGCCGGGCATGGGCAGGCGCAGGCGGCGGATCTCGTGCACGGTCTCGCCCGCGCGGTTGCGGAACACCACGCCGAACTTGGTGACACCGCCCTTGAGGTCCACGTCCACCAGGCGCACGTCGGCCTGCGGGTTTTCGCCATAGGTGATGACGCGGCGGTCCTCGATGCGGCCCACCAGCGCCTGCACCACGGGATGGTCGATGCACATCACCGCGAAGCCGTAGAAGGGCACGTTCTCCACGAACGCCTTGAACGCCTCCTGCACCTTGTCGAAGGTCTTGAAGTGGTCGAGGTGCTCGGGGTCCACATTGGTGACGATGGCGACTTCCGTGGGCAGCTTCAGGAAGGTGCCGTCGCTCTCGTCCGCTTCCACCACCATCCAGTTGCCATCGCCGAGGCGGGCATTGGTGCCGTAGGCGTTGATGATGCCGCCATTGATGACGGTGGGGTCGAAATTGCCGGCGTCGAGCAGGGTGGCCACCAGCGAGGTGGTGGTGGTCTTGCCGTGGGTGCCGGCGATGGAGACGCAGCTCTTCAGCCGCATCAGCTCGGCCAGCATCTCGGCGCGGCGCACCACGGGCAGGCGCTTGGCGCGGGCGGCCATCAGTTCGGGATTGTCGCGCTTGATGGCGGAGGAGACCACCACCACGTCCGCGTCGTCCACATTGGCGGCGGCGTGGCCGATCATCACCTTGATGCCGTGCTCGCGCAGGCGCTTCACGTTGGCGCTGTCGGCCACGTCCGAGCCCTGCACCTCGTAGCCGAGATTGTGCAGCACCTCGGCGATGCCGCTCATGCCGATGCCGCCGATGCCGACGAAGTGGATGGAGCCGAGGCCGGACGGCAGCTTCATGCGCTGTTTCCCCTGAAGGTTGCGACCGCGCCGCCGCCCGCCAGATGCCGGACGAGACCGCCCAGCCGCTCGGCGGCGTCAAGCACGCTCTGGCTTCTGGCCCGTTCGGCCATGCGCGTCAATGATGCGGGTTCGCTGGCAAAGGTATTGAGTTCCAGTGCCAGCCGGTCCGGCTCGAATTCCACCTGCCGCAGCACCAGCGCCGCGCCCACCTCGGCGAGGGTGCGGGCGTTGGCGGCCTGGTCCTGATCGAGCGCGTGGGGCAGCGGCACGAGGATAGAGGGCCGGCCCAGCGCGGCAAGCTCGGCCACCGTGCCGGCGCCGGAGCGGGAGATGACGAGATGGGCGCGCGCCATGCGCGCCGGCAGGTCGTCGAAGAAGGTCTTCACCTCGGCCCGCACGCCGAGCCGGGCATAGGTGGCGGTGACCCGCTCCAGATCCTCCTCCCGCGCCTGCTGGACGAGGACGAGGCGGGCGCGCAGATCGGCGCCGAGCCGCTCAACGGCCTGCGGCACCACATCGGACATCACCCGTGCGCCCTGGCTGCCGCCGAAGACGAGCACATGGAGGTCGCCGCCGGGAACCGGCGGCTCGTAGGGCGCGGCCGCGGCAGCGATGGCGGCGGGGCGCAGGGGATTGCCCGTCCACACCGCCTTGGCCTTGAGCGCGGGATCGGCATCCACCACGCCGGGAAAGCCGGTGGCGATGGCGGTGACGCGCCGCGCCAGCATCCGGTTGGCCCGGCCCATCACGCCGTTCGCCTCATGCACGATGCTCGGCACGCCGGAAAAGCTCGCCGCCAGCAGCGGCGGCACGGTGGGATAGCCGCCGAAGCCCACCACCGCCACCGGCTTCACGCGGCGCAGCAAGGCGAGGCTGGAGACGAAGCCGGAGGCGAGCGCGAGGCCGGTGCGGGCGAGCGAGATGGGCGAGCGCCCGCGCACCGTGTCGGCCGGCAGCACGTGCAGTTCCCGCGCCGGGAAATGCCCGGCATAGCGGGCGGCGCGGGCGTCGGTGGCGAGGTCCACCGTGAAGCCCTGCCGGGTCAGTACGGCGGCCAGCGCCTCGGCCGGAAACAGGTGGCCGCCGGTGCCGCCGGCAGCGAGAAGGACGAGATCGGTCACATTACCCTCCGGGTCGCGTGCGGCAGTGCCCCGGCAATGCGGCGGTTCCGCGTCCGCGCGACCTTCGCTCAAGCCTGCGCTCAGGCCGGGTCCGCCACCGCTGCGGGCGGCGGTGCCACCGGACGGGCGAGGCTTTCGCCCCGTCGCGCATCGCCATGCCCCTCGCTGAGCCGCGCCAGTGCGGCGGCACCGGGCCGCTTGCGCGAGAGGGCGAGCAGCATTCCCATTCCGAAGGCAATCGAGATGAGCGAGGAGCCGCCATATGAGATGAAGGGCAGCGTCATGCCCTTGGCCGGCGCGATATGGACGTTCACCGCCATGTTGATGGAGGCCTGCAGGCTGAACAGCAGCGCAAGGCCGGTGATGGCGAAGCGGGTGAAAGGATCGCTCTCCTTGGAGGCGCGCGAGAGCGAGCGCAGCAGGATGAAGGCGAACAGGGCGAGGATGATGAGGCACAGGATGATGCCGAACTCCTCGCCCGCCACCGCGAACACGAAGTCCGTGTGGCCGTCCGGGAGCATCCGCTTCATGGTGCCCTCGCCGGGGCCGGTGCCGAACCAGCCGCCGCTCCTGAACGAGTTCAGCGCCGCGTCGATCTGGTAGGTGTCGCCGGAATCCGGGTTGAGGAAGCGGTTGATGCGCTTCTGCACGTGGGCGACCGTCATGTAGGCGATGAAGCCGCCGCCCGCGCCGACGCCGACCAGCCCCACCATCCAGATCCAGCGCAGGCCGGCGAGGAAGAACAGGGCCGACCAGACGAGGCAGATGAGCAGGCTCTGGCCGAAGTCCGGCTGTTTCACCAGCGGGCCGAGCACGCTGCCAAGCAGCAGGAAGGCGAACAGCGTCGCCGGCATCTCCGGCCGCTTGGTGCTCTCGGCGAACAGCCAGGCGGCGAGGACGACGAAGGCCGGCTTGATGAATTCCGACGGCTGCAGGGTGATGCCCGCGATGGTGAGCCAGCGCCGCGCGCCCTTCACCTCCGGGCCGAACACCAGCGTCGCCAGCAGCAGGACGAAGAACACGCAGAACACCACGACGCAGGTGCGCCGGATGGTCCGCGGCGAGAGGAAGGAGGTGGCGATCATCACCACCGCGGCGGGGATGAGGAACAGCACCTGCCGGTTCACGAAATGGAACGGATCGGCGATGTTCAGGCGGGCCGCCACGGCCGGGCTCGCGGCGAGGCAGAGGATGATGCCGATCACCATCAGCCCGCCGAGGCTTGCGAGCAGGGCGCGGTCCACCGTCCACCACCATTCGCTCAAGACGGTGCGGTCGGCGCGCGACATCATGGGACGCATACTCCGGGACGGGACATTTCCCGCACCATGCCCCGGCGTTGGTTGACGGCGGATTAAGGATGGTTGCGACACCCCTAGGGCATCGCGGAACGGTGTCCGGCGCCCTATCTTTGGCTCGTGGCCAGAGCGAGCAAGGCGCGCAGCGCGACACCGTCCGGGGCATCCGCCCTTCCCGAGCCGTTCGCCGGCTGGTTCCGCGCGCGGGGCTGGACGCCGCGTGCGCATCAGCTCGACCTCATTGCCGCCGCCGAGAGCGGGCGCTCGGTGCTGCTCATCGCCCCCACCGGTGCCGGCAAGACGCTGGCCGGTTTCCTGCCGAGCCTGATCGAACTGAGCCGCCCGAAGAAGAAGACGCGGAAACCGGCCGCGCCCCAGATAGCCGAAGCTGGCGAAGCCGCCACCGGCGCGGAAGCCGTCCTCTTCGATCGCTGGCAGGCGGAGCGGCCGGCCTCGCCCCTGCACACGCTCTATATCTCGCCGCTGAAGGCGCTGGCGGTGGACATCGCCCGCAATCTGGAAGCCCCGGTCGATGAGATGGGGCTCGATATCCGCGTCGAGACCCGCACCGGCGACACGCCCGCCTCGCGCCGCCAGCGGCAGCGGCGCGACCCGCCGCACATTCTCCTCACCACGCCGGAGCAGATTTCCCTGCTGCTCGCCTCGAAGGATGCGGAGCACCTCTTCTCCGGCCTGAAGCGCGTGGTGCTGGACGAATTGCACGCCCTCGTCACCTCCAAGCGCGGCGACCTCCTCTCCCTCGCCCTCGCCCGGCTGCGTGCCATCGCCCCCGGCCTGCAATGCGTCGGCCTGTCCGCCACCGTCGCCGAGCCGGACGACCTCAGGCGCTATCTGGTGCCGCAGGACGAGGAAAAGGCCGAGCCCGCCCTCGCCGATCTCGTGATCGCGGCGGGCGGCGCGGCGCCGGACATCTCCATGCTGGAGAGCCGGGCACGGATGCCGTGGGCAAGCCACACGGCCCAGCACGCCTTCGCCGAGATCTACGAGCTGATCGGCGCCAACAAGCTGTCCCTCGTCTTCGTGAACACCCGCTGGCAGGCGGAATTCCTGTTTCAGGAACTCTGGCGCATCAACGACCTCGATTACCCCATCGCGCTCCACCATGGCTCGCTGGCCGTGGAGCAGCGACGCCGGGTCGAGGCCGCCATGGCGGCTGGGAAACTCAAAGCGGTGGTCGCCACCTCTTCCCTCGACCTCGGCATCGACTGGGGCGATGTGGACCTCGTTATCAATGTGGGAGCCCCGAAGGGTTCCTCCCGCCTCATGCAGCGCATCGGCCGCGCCAACCACCGGCTGGACGAGCCCTCCCGCGCCGTGCTGATCCCGGCCAACCGGTTCGAGGTGCTGGAATGCCGTGCGGCGCTGGAGGCGGTGAAGGTGGGGGCGCAGGACACGCCGCCGGAGCGGCAGGGTGCCTTCGACGTGCTGGCCCAGCACATCCTCGGCATGGCCTGCGCCGCGCCCTTCTCCGCCGATGCGCTCTATGGCGAGGTGCGCTCCGCCGCGCCCTATCGCGCCCTCCCGCGCGAAGACTTCGATGCCGCGCTGGATTTCGTCGCCACCGGCGGCTACGCGCTGCGCGCCTATGAGCGCTACGCCAAGATCCGCCGGACGAAGGACGGCCTGTGGCGCGTCGCCAATCCCATGATCGCGCAGGCCTACCGGCTGAATGTGGGCACCATCGTGGAGGCCTCCATGCTCAAGGTGCGCCTCGTCTCGGCGCGCGGCGCGGCGAAGACCGGGGTGGCGGGTAGGGTCCGGTTCGGCGGACGGCTTTTGGGCGAGGTGGAGGAATATTTCGTCGAGACGCTGGTGCCCGGCGACACCTTCGTCTTCGCCGGGGAAATCCTGCGCTACGAGGTGCTGGTGGAGGATGAGGTGTATGTCTCCCGCACCAGCGCCACCGAGCCCAAGGTGCCGGCCTATGCGGGCGGCAAGTTTCCCTTGTCCACCTTCCTCGCGGCCGGCGTGCGGGCGCTCCTCTCCGCGCCGGAACGGTGGGCGGCGCTGCCGCCGCAGGTGCGCGAGTGGCTGGAACTGCAGAAGGCCAAGTCCCGCCTGCCGGGCCGGGACGATCTGCTGGTGGAGACCTTCGAGCGCTCCGGGCGCTACTATCTCGTCACCTACCCGTTCGAGGGGCGGCTGGCCCACCAGACGCTCGGGATGCTCCTCACCCGCCGGCTGGAGCGCGCCCGGCTGAAGCCGCTGGGCTTCGTCGCCAACGACTATGCCCTCGCCGTCTATGCGGCCGGCGACATGGGTGCCGCCATCAGCCAGGGCCGGCTCTCGCTGGACGATCTGTTCGATCAGGACATGCTGGGCGACGATCTGGAGGCATGGCTCGCCGAAAGCGCGCTGATGAAGCGGACATTCCGCTATTGCGCAGTCATCGCCGGGCTCATCGAGCGGCGGTTTCCGGGCAAGGAGAAGACCTCGCGGCAGGTCACCGTCTCCACCGACCTCATCTATGACGTGCTGCGCCGGCACGAGCCGGACCATCTGCTGCTGCGCGCCGCTCGGGCGGATGCGGCCACTGGGCTGCTGGACGTGAAGCGCCTCGGGGAGATGCTGGCGCGCATCCGTGGCCGCGTGGTCCACCAGCCCCTACCGCGGGTGTCGCCTTTGGCCGTGCCGGTATTGCTGGAGATCGGGCGCGAGAGCGTGGGTGGCGATGCCAACGAGGCGCTGCTCGCCGAGGCGGAGGAGGAACTGGTGCGGGCGGCGACGGAATGAAGCTGGGGATTTCGCCAAGTCAGGCGTTCTCCCAGCCGCTCTCCGCGCGAATCAGGGCATCCGCCGGCGGCCGTCCGGACCGCAGCGCTCAGGCACACGAAATCCCGTCACGGCAAGCCTCTGCGGCACGCCGCGTTCCATCCCCGCGGCGCATTTCGCACCTGCGAAGACAATTCGGAGCTGTTGCATCCAAGAGACGAGCAACTTTGAACCGGCTCCAGTTCAGTCACAATCGCGTGATCGACCGGGGCACAAAAGGCCCGCGCAATCTTCCTCGGACTCAGAAGATCGTGCCCACCACGGTGGCGACCGACGCCGCGCTCGCCTCGTGCGGGGCGAAAAACGCAGCGATACCAAGGATGGACACCAGAGCCCCGGTGACAGCAAGCTTGCGAAGCATGGCTTAACTCCCAGATCCCGTAAGATCCCGTTCTGCACCGACAACGATGCAGGTGGATTAAGAGTTCCTTAACCAAGTCACCCTGAACCCTGTTTGATGCTTGCGTTAACGAAGTGTTCAGGAAAGTCACGGGTCCGTGACGCCGGACCGGCCAAAGTCACCGCCGGCCACGACTTCAGCGGTTCGTGATGTTGCGGCGCAAAATGAAGTAACGCGGATGTAACCGGCAGGAGGGGAAGCATGTCGTTGACCGGCGTACCGTCGAAGAACCGATGGCGCGATGTGGAGGCCCCCGGGCTCGAAGAACTGGAGCAGCTGGCGGAAGAGGCTTTCGCCGCTTTGCCGGGTTCGTTCCGCGCCCTCTGCCAGGGGCTGGTCATCAAGGTGGAGGACTTTCCCACCGACGAGGTGCTGGACGAACTGGGCGCCGAGACCCCCTTCGATCTGCTGGGCCTGTTCCACGGCGTCGGCCGGGCGCAGGGCGGGGCGGTGGCCCAGACCGGACAGATGCCCAACATGATCTTCCTCTATCGGCGCCCCATCCTCGACTACTGGGCGGAGAACGAGGAAACCCTCGGCGACGTCGTCACCCATGTGCTGGTGCACGAGATCGGCCATCACTTTGGCCTCAGCGACGACGACATGGAGGCCATCGAGGACCGGGCCAATTGACCGCAGGGAAAACGCCGCCTTGGCGCTGGACCCGGGCCATCCATTTTCTAGAATGACTCCAAACAGGAGGCCCTACCATGCCCGTCGATCCCAGCCTGACCCGTTACGGGCCGGCCCTGCGCGCCCTCCACTGGCTCACCGCCATCGCGGTGTTCACGGCGTTCGGCGTCACCTATCTGGAGCAGTTCTTCGCGCGCGGCACGCCGGCGCGGGGCATGGTGTGGTGGGTCCATATCTCGGTCGGCCTGCTGCTCATCGCTCTGGTGGCGGTGCGCATTCCCGTCCGCATCTTCGGGCGCAACCCGCCGGCGTCCGCACAGATCAGCCGCCCGGTGGCCATCGCCTCCCACATCGTGCACGGGCTGCTCTATCTCGCGCTCATCGCCACGCTCGTGCTCGGCGTCTACCTCGCCTTCCTGCGCGGCAACGAAGTGTCCTTCTTCTCCCTCTTCACCATCCCCTCGCCCATCGCGGTCAATCGCGATCTGGGCAAGCAGGTGCAGGAGATCCACGAGCTGATGGCCAACGCCGTCATCGTGCTGGCCGTGCTGCATGCGGCAGCGGCCGTGCTCCACCACGTGGTGCTCAAGGATGACGTGCTGAAGCGCATGCTGCCGGAGCGCCTCGCCCCCTGAACGGGCGCATGCCCGCAGGGCCAAAAGCGCCGGACCCAAGCGCCGGGCCAAGGCGCTGTGCAAGGCCGGGCGTGCCTGTTATGGATGATCGTCGCGGGCGCGCCTCATGGGGCGTGCCCGGCGCGCTATTCTATGCGGGCGGCGCCGCCGGGTTTTCGGCCACTGAACCCCGGCGGACACGATCCGGCAGACGAGACAAGGCAGAAGGTCCCATGGAGAAGTTCACGGTCCTGGAGGGCGTCGCGGCGCCGATGAAGCTGGTCAATGTCGATACCGACATGATCATCCCCAAGCAGTATCTGAAGACGATCCAGCGCACCGGCCTCGGCAAGGGGCTGTTCTCCGAGATGCGCTATCTCGACGATGGCGCCGAGAACCCCGCCTTCGTGCTGAACCAGCCCGCCTACCGCTCCTCGAAGATCCTCGTCGCCGGCGACAATTTCGGCTGCGGCTCCTCGCGCGAGCACGCGCCGTGGGCGCTGCTCGACTTCGGCATCCGCTGCGTGATCTCCACGTCGTTCGCCGATATCTTCTACAACAACTGCTTCAAGAACGGCATCCTGCCCATCGTCGTCTCCAAGGATGATCTGGACAAGCTGTTCGACGACGCCGAGCGCGGCGCCAACGCCACCCTCACCATCGACCTGCCGGCGCAGGAAATCCGCGGGCCGGACGGCGGCGTGGTCAAGTTCGAGATAGACCCCTTCCGCAAGCGCTGCCTGGTCGAGGGTCTGGACGACATCGGCCTCACCCTCCAGAAGGCGCCGGCCATCGACCAGTACGAGACCGCCAAGGGCGCCGAGCAGCCCTGGCTGTGACGCCGTGAGCCGGCCGCCCCGCTGACAGGATGGTCGGGTGATGGAGCCATCCCCGACCCCCTCCCCCAGACGCGCGGACGTGCGGCCCGCACCCTGCGCCATCGTGATCGGCGCGTCGGCGGGCGGACCTGCGGCGCTCGGCCGTCTCCTTGCCGTGCTCGGCCCCAGGCCGGATGTCGGCATCGCCGTGGTCAATCATGTGGGCGCGGATGGGCCGGACCTGCTCCCCGACATCCTCACCCGCCTCTCTGGCCGGCGCGTCGTCCTGGCGCAGGAGCGCTGCCCCCTCGCGGGTGGCCTTGTCCATGTCGCCCCTAGCGGTTACCACTTGGAGGTGGGGCGGGACCGCTGTTTTTCACTCTCGGTGGAGGCGCGGGTGTGCTATTCGCGTCCTTCAATCGACGTTCTGTTCGCCAGCGCCGCCGAGGCCTACGGCGACGCTCTGGCTGGCGTGGTCCTCACCGGTGCCAGCAGCGACGGGGCGGAAGGACTGAAGCGCATTCGCGAACTGGGAGGCCGTGCCTTCGTGCAGGAGCCGTCGGAAGCCGAGGTCGATACCATGCCGTTGGCGGCCCTGCGGTGCGCCGGCGCGGATCTCTGCGCCCCGTTGTCCGCGCTCGCCGAGGCGCTCAACGCCTTCGGCCGGACCGCCGGCATGCCCGGGCCAGCGAGGATGACCCCGTCAGCGAGGATGGCCGAATGAGCGTGGCCGACCTGCCCAAGATTCTCGTCGTCGACGACGTGCGCGCGAACCTCGTGGGCATGCGCCGCCTGCTGGCGCCGGTGAAGGCCGAGATCTACGAGGCCCATTCGGGCAACGAGGCGCTGGCGCTCTGCCTCGACCACCGGTTCGCGCTGATCCTGCTCGACGTGCAGATGCCGGACATGGACGGGTTCGAGGTCGCCTCCCTGCTCAACAACGATCCGGCCACCTGCGACATCCCCATCGTCTTCGTGTCCGCCGCCTATCACGACGACATCAACCGGCTGAAGGGCTACACCTTCGGCGCGGTGGACTACATCGCCAAGCCCATCAACGACGCCGTGCTCCTCTCCAAGGTCACGGTCTTCCTCGACCTGCACATCTCCAAGCTGCGCCTCAAGGGCGCGCTGGAGGAGCTGGAGAAGCGCAACCGGCAGCTGGAGATCGAGATCGAGGAGCGCCGCCGGGTCGAGAAGCAGATCCGCCACATGGCGACCCACGATGCCCTCACGGGCCTTGGCAACCGCATCCTGTTCGTGGAGCACCTGACCCGTGCGCGCGCCCAGGCGCAGCGCCACGGGCGGGAGTTCGCGCTGCTCTACATCGACATCGACGGCTTCAAGCAGGTCAACGACCGGCACGGCCACGGCGTGGGCGACAAGCTGCTCTGCGCCATCGCCAACCGCCTGCGCGGCAACCTGCGGCAGGAGGATTTCGCCGTCCGCCTGTCCGGCGACGAATTCGCCGTCATCATGGTGGACCTCACCGATGGCGATGCCGCCCACGCCCAGGGCCAGCGCCTGTGCGAGGTGCTGCGCGAGCCCTATGTCGTCTCCTACAACGACCAGGCCTATACGGTCAGCGTCGGTGCCAGCATCGGCATCGCGCTCTATCCGCGCCACGCCACGGACGAGACCGAGCTGATCCGCCTCGCCGATACGGCCATGTACGAGGTGAAGCAGCAGGGCAAGGACGGCGTGCGCATCGCCATCGCCCGGCCGGCGGTGCAGTCCGCCTGAGCCGATCCCCGAACGCCCGCCACGCGCCTTCGCAGCCCGACGCGGCCATGATATCCGGGAGAGCGCGGGCGGTTCGCTCGCGCGCCGCCGTTCGGGAGCTTCATGCCGAAGTCCGCCAGCCGATCCGTCGTCGTGGACCTGATCGCCGTGCTCGCCGCGGTGACGGGCGGCGAGCCGCGGGTGATGACGGTGGAGCACGGCTCCGCCCTTCCCTCTGGCCCGTTCGAGCTGGCCCACCGCTCGCTCCAGCAGGGGTTGCGCGACTGGGTGGAGCAGCGCACCCACCATCCCCTCGGCTATCTGGAGCAGCTCTACACCTTCGCCGACAAGGACCGCGCCGGAGCGGAGAGCGCGGCGCGCACCATCTCCATCTCCTATCTCGGCCTCGCCCGCGAGCAGGCCGCCACCGCCGGCGCCGCCGAGTGGCACGGCTGGTATGAATATTTCCCGTGGGAGGACCACCGCGACGGGGCGCCGCCCGTGATCGCGACGACGCTCGCGCCGGCCCTCACAACCTGGGCCGAGGCCGCCCCCTCGGTGGCCGAGCGCAGCCACCGCAAGCAGCGCTCCGCCCTCAGCTTCGGGCTCGACGGCGCGGCCTGGAACGAGGAGCTGACCCTCCAGCGCTACGAGTTGCTGTTCGAGGCGGGAATCGTCGCCGAGCGGCTGCGCCGCGAGGGGCGGGAGGAGGCCGCGGGCGCCGGGCGCGCGATGATCGCCGACCACCGCCGCATCCTCGCCACCGCCATTGCGCGGCTGAGGGCGAAGATCAAATACCGCCCCGTGGTGTTCGAGCTGATGCCGCCCACCTTCACTTTGCTCCAGCTGCAGCGCTGCGTGGAAGCGATCGCGGGGCGGACGCTGCACAAGCAGAATTTTCGCCGGCTGATGGAGCAGCAGGAACTGGTGGAGGAAGCCGGCGGCGCCACCACCGAAACCCTTGGCCGGCCTGCAAAACTCTTCCGCTTCCGCCATTCGGTGGTGGAGGAGCGGGCCTTCGCCGGAACGAAATTGCCCCTCGCACGCTCTTGACAAGACTTATGCTCAGGATAAGCATATGCCCACCATATGCTCAAACTGAGTATAGACAATGGTCGCATCCGCCCTTTCCGCCGCCCCCGTTTCGCCCACGCCGGACGCCCTCGCGGCGGCGTTCGCCCGTACCGCGCCGCTCTACGAGAAGGTCCGCCGGGTGGTGCCGCCCGCCGACTGGGCCTTTCTCGCCGAGGATGCCGAGGCCATCCTCCGGCTGAAGCGCGAGCGCAACGCCGTCATCCTCGCGCACAACTACCAGACGCCGGAGATCTTCCACTGCGTCGCCGACATCGTGGGCGACAGCCTGGCCCTGGCCCGCGAGGCCATGCGGGTGGATGCGGACGTGATCGTGCTTGCCGGCGTCTACTTCATGGCCGAGACGGCGAAGCTGCTCAATCCGGGCAAGACTGTCCTCATCCCGGATCAGGAGGCGGGCTGCTCGCTGGCCGATTCCATCACCGCCGCCGACGTGCGCCTGATGCGCGCCGCCCATCCCGGCGTGCCGGTGATCGCCTATGTGAACACGTCCGCCGCCGTGAAGGCCGAGGTGGACGTATGCTGCACCTCGGGCAATGCGGCGCGGGTGGTGAAATCCTTCGGCGTGCCCAAGGTCATCATGCTGCCGGACCAGTATCTGGCGAAGAACGTCGCCGCCGAGACCGGCATCGACATCATCTCCTGGGCCGGCCAGTGCGAGGTGCACGAGCTGTTCACCGCCGCCGACGTGCGCGAGCTGCGCGCGGCCAATCCCGGCGTCACTGTGCTCGTCCACCCCGAATGCCCGCCGGAAGTGGTGGCGGAAGCCGATTTCGCCGGCTCCACCGCCGCCATGAGCGACTATGTGAGCGAGAAGCGCCCGCCCCGCGTGGTGCTGCTCACCGAATGCTCCATGGCGGACAATGTGGCGGTCCACTATCCCGACATCGACTTCGTGCGCCCCTGCAATCTCTGCCCGCACATGAAGAAGATCACGCTCCGCAACATCCGTGCGGCGCTGGAGAACAACCTCCACGAAGTCACCATCGACCCCGAGGTCGCCGAGCGCGCCCGCGCCTCGGTCGAGCGGATGCTGGCGCTATGACCGGGGACAGGCTGGACGGCCGGCCCGTCATCGTCGGCGCCGGCATCGCGGGGCTCGCGGCCGCCCTCTTCCTCGCCCCCGAGCCGGTGGTGCTCGTCACCCGCGCGCCTTTGGGCGCGGACGGCTCCAGCCCGCTGGCGCAGGGCGGCATCGCCGCCAGCGTCGGGGCGGATGACGACGACGCGCTTCACCTCGAAGACACTCTGGCGGCCGGCGACGGCCTCTGCGATGCCGAGGCGGCCCGCCGCATCCTCTCCGCCGGGCCAGGCGCCATCGCGGCGCTTGAACGCCTCGGCGTGCGCTTCGACCGCGACGCGGCCGGCGGCCTGCTGCTCGGCCTCGAGGCCGCCCACAGCCGGCGCCGCATCGTCCATGCGGACGGCGACGGTACAGGGCGCGAGTTGGTGCGCGCGCTCTCCGAGGCCGCGCGGGCCTGCCCGTCCATCACGCTGGTTCTGGGCGAGGCGCGGCGCATCTTGATGCGCGACGGCGAAGTCTGCGGCCTGCTCGTGGCCACGGCCGAGGGCGCGCGGGTGCTCGCCACGCGCCGCCTCGTGCTGGCCACCGGCGGCGTCGGCGCGCTCTACGAGCACACCACCAATCCCGTCGCCTCCTGGGGCGTGGGAATCGCGCTGGCCGCCGAGGCCGGGGCGGAGCTGGCCGATCTCGAATTCGTGCAGTTCCACCCGACCGCGCTGGCCACGCCCGCCCGCCCGCTCCCGCTCATCAGCGAGGCGGTGCGCGGGGAAGGCGCGCTCATCGTCGACGGTTCCGGCCGGCGCATTCTGGAGGGTGTTCCGGGCAGAGAACTGGCCCCGCGCGATGTCGTAGCCCGCGCCGTCTGGCGCGAGGTGGTGGCGGGCCGCGAGGTGTTCCTCGATGCCCGCGCCAGTCTCGGCGCGCGCTTCGCCACCCGCTTCCCGCAGGTGGCGGCGGGCTGCCGCGCCGCCGGGATCGACCCGGCTACCGACCTCGTGCCCATCCGCCCCGCCGCGCACTACCACATGGGCGGCATCGCCGTGGATGCGCACGGCCACAGCACCCTCCCCGGCCTCTGGGCCGCGGGCGAATGCGCCGCCACCGGCCTGCACGGCGCCAATCGCCTCGCCTCCAATTCGCTGCTGGAAGCGGTGGTGTGCGGGCGGGAGGTGGCGCAGAGCATCGCCGGGCAGGCGGCCGGACGGGCCATCACGCCCGCCCCCTCCGCCTTGCCTCCGGCGGCGGATGCGGCGCCGGCCCGCGCCATCGTCTCGCGGCTCGTCGGTGTCACCCGCGATGCGGAGGGGCTGACGAGCGCGCTGCAACGCCTGCTGCCGCTTGCCGAAGGCACGACCCCGGCCGCCGCGCCCGCCCGTGTCGGCCTGATGATGGCGGCCGCCGCCCTCGCCCGCACCGAAAGCCGCGGCGCCCATGCGCGCACCGACTTTCCGCAGACCGCGCCGGTGGCCCGGCGCGCGCGCATCACCCTCGCCGAAGCGCGCGCCGCCGCCCGGCGCGTGCACGTGCCGGACCTCGCCTTCGCCTGATCCTATCGAACGGAGCCGCCATGGCCGCCCTCGACCCGCTCCCCGAATTGATGGTGGAGCCCATCGTCCGCGCCGCGCTGCTGGAAGACCTCGGCCGCGCCGGAGACATCACCACCGATGCGGTGGTGCCGGCCGGGCACGTCAGCCGCCTCGTCCTCGCCGCCCGTCAGGACGGCGTGGTGGCCGGGCTCGACTGCGCCCGCCTCGCCTTCCGCCTGCTGAACCCGGACGTGCGCTTCACGCCCGTGGTGGCAGACGGTTCGCGCGTGGCACCGGGCACCGTGCTGGCGGAGGTGGAAGGCCCGTCCCGCGCGCTGCTCACCGGCGAGCGCACCGGCCTCAACCTCGCCTGCCGCCTCTCCGGCATCGCCACGGCGACCGCCTCGCTGGTGGATGCGGTGGCCGGTCACAAGGCGCAGATCGTCTGCACCCGCAAGACGACGCCCGGCCTGCGCGCGCTGGAGAAATATGCCGTGCGCGCCGGCGGCGGCGCCAACCACCGCTTCGGTCTCGATGATGCGGTGCTGGTGAAGGACAACCACGTCGCCATCGCCGGCTCGGTCGCCGAGGCTGTGAAGCGCGTGCGCGCCCGCGCCGGCCACATGGTCAAGATCGAGGTGGAGGTGGACACCCTCGCCCAGCTGGAAGAGCTGCTGACGCTCGGCGCCGACGCGGTGCTGCTCGACAACATGACCCCCGCCACCCTCGCCGAGGCGGTGCGCATGGTGGGCGGGCGGATGCTCACGGAAGCCTCTGGAAGGGTGAACCGCGAGACGGCGCCGGCCATCGCCGCGTCCGGCGTGGATCTCATCTCCGTGGGCTGGCTGACCCACAGCGCGCCCATACTCGACATCGGCCTCGACTGGGTGGGCTGACGGTCGATCACACCCGCACGCCGCGCAGGCTCTGGGATGGCGCCGCGCCGAAGGTGCGGCGGAAGTCGTGGGTGAAGTGCGCCTGATCGGCAAAGCCGGCGGCGTGGGCGGCGGCGGTGAAGCTGCTCCCCGCCGCGATCTCCGCGATGGCCCGCCGCATCCGCCCCCAGGCGCGGTAGCGGCGGAACGGCACGCCCATCTCGGCTGTGAACAGGTGCTGGAGGCGTGAGGGGGAGAGGCCGACCTGCCGCGCGAGGGCGCCAAGCTCCGGCACGCGCTCCGCATCGCTCATCGCCGCCGCCACCTGCTGGATGCGGGGATCGAGCGTCGCGCAGGCACGGCGGCGGGACACATCCACCACATCGGCCAGGGCCTCCCCGGCCCAGCCGGCCGCGTCCGGCGCCTCCCAGAGTTCGCGCAGCAAGGGCAGCGCGCCGGCGTGGCCGAAAAGTGCGCCCTGCTCCTCCCGCGCATTGGCCACGAGCGGCGCCAGCGCATGGGCGCCGTCCACGCTCGGCTCCAGATAGAAGACCGCGATGGGCTCGCCGCCCACATCCAGCTCATGCACCACGCCCGCCGGCACGAGGGCGGTGCGGCACGCTCGCCATGAGCCACCTGCCACCCTGAGCCCGAACGGCCCGTAGAGCCCGGCGAGGAACACCGGGGCGCCGTGCTGGTGCGGGGCATTGTAGACGAGCGGCCCGGCGAAGAAGGTCCGGCCCGCATCCAGGAACCAGAGCGGGCCGAGGCCCTGCCCGGTCGCAGCACGTTCGTACAAGCGGGGCCGCTTGCCCATGCCTAGGCTCCTCCTGCCGGCACTTCATCACATCGCCACGGGCCGCACAAAGCCGCCCGCAGGGAGACAGCCATGGCTTCGCCATCCCGCCCGGGCACGCCCAGCCGCCGCGCCCTCCTCGCCGCCGCCCTCGCCGCTCCGGCCCTGCTGCACACCGGGCGGGCGCGCGCGATGGCGCCGCAGCGCGGCCCCCTCCCCGTCACGCACTTCCGCTTCCGGCTGGGTGCGTTCGAGGTGACCACCGTGCTCGACGCCTCGGCGATGATCGACGGCCCGTGGCCCATCGTCGGCGAGGATCGTCCCGTGGAAGAGGTGGCGGCGCTGATGCGCGCCAGCCTGCTGCCGGAAAAGCGCTTCCGGCCCGGCTTCACCCCGACACTGGTGAACACCGGCTCTCAGCTTCTGCTGTTCGATGCCGGCAACGGCGAGAACGGCTTCATCCCGCGGCCGAACGGGGGATGGCTGGCGCAACAGGTCGCCGCCGCCGGCTATGCGCCCGAGCAGGTGGACGTGGTGGTGCTCTCCCACGCCCATGTGGATCATATCGGCGGACTGGTGGAGGCGGACAAGGAGATGTTTCCCAAGGCCCGCTATGTCATCGGCGAGACCGAATTCGCCTACTGGGCCGCGCCCGAGCGCCTTTCGGCGGCGCCCGACAGCCTCGAACGCGCGACCGCGCAGGTCTTCGCGCGCAACCTCGCCCCCTTCGCCGATCGCGTCACGCAGGTGCGGCCGGGGGCCGAGATCGTGCCCGGCATCCATGCGGTGGCGGCGTTCGGGCACACGCCCGGCCATCTGGCCTTCCATCTGGAGAGCGGGGGCAAGCGGCTGCTGGTCTGGGGCGATTGCGCCCACCACGAGGTCGCCTCCCTCGCCCATCCCGAGTGGTCCGCTCTGTTCGACATGGACAAGGCGCAGGGCGCCGCCACCCGCAGGCGCATCTACGACATGGCCGCCACCGACCGCATCCCGGTGGTGGGCTATCACACCTCCTTCCCGTCGGTGGGCTATGTGGAGCGGCAGGGGAGCGCCTATCGCTGGCTCCCGCTCACCTACCAGTTGGCGGAGTGAGGCCCGGAAACGAAAACGGCCGGGCGATGCCCGGCCGTTCGCGTTCAGAAAGGAAGGAAGCTCACGCCTTCGGCCAGTTCCGCACGTCCACGAAGTGGCCGGCGATGGCCGCCGCCGCCGCCATGGCGGGGGAGACGAGGTGGGTGCGGCCCTTAAAGCCCTGACGGCCCTCGAAATTGCGGTTCGAGGTGGAGGCGCAGCGCTCCTCGGGGGCGAGGCGGTCGGCATTCATGGCGAGGCACATGGAGCAACCCGGCTCGCGCCACTCGAAGCCCGCCTCGATGAAGATCTTGTCCAGGCCCTCGGCCTCGGCCTGCTCCTTCACGAGGCCGGAGCCCGGCACGACCATGGCGGAGACGTTCGGGTTCACCTTGTGGCCGCGAGCGATGGCCGCCGCCTGCCGCAGGTCCTCGATGCGCCCGTTGGTGCAGGAGCCGATGAAGGCCCGGTCGATGGTGATGTCGGTGATCTTGGTGCCGGCGGCGAGGCCCATGTAGCCCAGCGCGCGGATCTTGGCGGCGCGCTTGCCCTCGTCCTCGATGAGCGCCGGATCGGGCACGAAGCCTTCCACGGACACCACATCCTCGGGGCTGGTGCCCCAGGAGACGATGGGCGGCAGGTTGGCGCCGTCGAGATGGATCTCGGCGTCGAAATGCGCGCCCTCGTCCGAGCGCAGGGTCTGCCAGAACTTCACCGCGGCGTCCCAGTCGGCGCCCTTGGGGGACTTCGGCCGGCCCTTGAGATACTCGAATGCCTTCTCGTCCGGCGCCACCATGCCCGCACGCGCGCCGCCCTCGATGGACATGTTGCAGACGGTCATCCGCCCTTCCATGGAGAGGGAGGTGATGCCTTCGCCGGCATATTCGATGACATAGCCGGTGCCGCCGGCGGTGCCGATGGTGCCGATGATCGCGAGCACCACGTCCTTGGCGCCGACGCCCTCGGGCAGCGGCCCGGAGACGGTGACGCGCATGTTCTTCGCCTTCTTCTGGATCAGCGTCTGGGTGGCGAGCACATGCTCCACCTCGGACGTGCCGATGCCATGGGCGAGGGCGCCGAACGCCCCGTGGGTCGAGGTGTGGCTGTCGCCGCAGACGATGGTGGTGCCGGGCAGGGTGAAGCCCTGCTCGGGGCCGACCACGTGGACGACGCCCTGACGCTTGTCGAAGCCGTCATAATATTCGACGCCGAACTCCTTGGTGTTCTCGGCGAGCGCAGCGATCTGGGCGACGCTCTCGGGGTCCGGGTTCGGCAAGGTGCGGTCGGTGGTGGGGACGTTGTGGTCCACCACGGCGAGGGTCTTCTGCGGCGCGCGCACCTTGCGGCCGGTCATGCGCAGGCCCTCGAAGGCCTGCGGGCTCGTCACCTCGTGGACGAGATGGCGGTCGATGTAGAGCAGGCAGGTGCCGTCATCCTGCCGGGAGACGACATGGTCGTCGAAGATCTTGTCATACAGCGTCTTGGGGCCGTTCACCGGGGCGTTCATCGCGTCGTGTCCTGAGGAAAGGCCGGCGCGCGTCGGGGCGGCCGGGCCGGTAACGATGGAAGGGCGGTATCCGTGGCGCCGCTTATGGGCGCGTCAGCATGCGGGCGTCAAAGCACCGAGGAGGCCGCCGTCGTGAAGCGGCCAAAGAAGCGGCCCGGCAGGCGCACATGGTCGGGCACCGCCGCGAACTCCATCGTCGTGCGCGCGAACGGACCGGCCCCGCAATGGGCCGCCCGGTCGAGGCTGTGGCGATGGTCACGCGTCTGTCGCATGGGGCGGGTTTTTAGCAGTTCCACGCTGACGCGACAATCCGGCGCGCAGGGATGTGAAAACCGGGCGCGGGACGGGGATGATCCGTCCCCCGCGACCTTGCCCTTGCCATCATCTTGGGCGAGGCGCTAGGCGGCCGGCCGTGAGGCCCGCCGCAGGAGGAGGAGTTTCGGGTGCAGTTCATCTCCAACTTCCACGGGGCGCAGTTCCTCGACACCGTGGTGAGCCTTGCTGCCGCCTTCCTGTTCGGCACGCTGATCGGCGCGGAGCGGCAGTATCGCCAGCGCACCGCCGGGCTGCGCACCAATGTGCTGGTGGCCGTGGGCTCCGCCGCTTTCGTCGATCTCGCCGCCAGCCTCGGCGGGGCGACCGACGCCATGCGCGTCGCCGCCAACGTGGTGACCGGCGTCGGCTTCCTCGGCGCCGGCGTCATCATGAAGGAAGGCATGAACGTGCGCGGCCTCAACACCGCCGCGACGCTCTGGTGCTCGGCGGCCGTGGGCGCCTGCGCCGGGGCCGACCGCATCGCCGAGGCGGCGCTCATCACCTTCATCATCATCGCCGGCAACACGGTGCTGCGTCCCGTCGCCCGCGCCATCGACCGCGCGCCCCTCGACGCCCGCCGCTCGGAAGTCAGCTACGAGGTGCGCCTCACGGTGGATTCCGCCGCCGCGGCCGACCTGCGCGACGTGCTGATCGACACGCTGGAGGGCGAGAAATACCTCGTCCGCGACGTGGACGAGGAGCCGGGCACCGACGGCGCCGTGGTGCTGGTGGCGAAGCTCGTCACCACCTCGGTGGTCCCCGCAGAACTGGACGCCATCACCGACCGCCTCGCCCGGACGCCCCGCAGCCGCCACGCCACCTGGGAGAGCGTGACGGAGGAATGAGGGCCGTGATCGGCACATCCTCCGCAGAACCGTCATCCCCCGGCTCGTCCGGGGGATCCACTCCGCCGTTTGTCCCGCCCGCGCCCGACCGACACCCCTCCCCGCCGCACCGTGGATCGCCCGCACAAGGCGGGCGATGACAGCCGGAGGGGCTGGCGCACTTTCGTTCGAAGGGAAGCTCGGTCGGGACCAGCCGAAGGGGTGGCACCACGCACCGGCGCACTCACAGCGCCCGTTCCCCCGCCTCTATCGCCTCGATCAGCGCGGGCACCACGGTGGCGCGCATCTTCCGGCCGTAGAACAGCCCGAAGTGGCCGGCACCCGCGACGCTGACGCGGCGGCGCAGGGCATCCGGCACAGCCCGGCACAGATCGTGCGCCGCCTCCGTCTGGCCGGGGGCGGAAATGTCGTCGTCCGCGCCCTCCACCGTGAGCAGCACCCCGCGCAGCGCCTCCGCCCGCACCGGGTGGCCGCCGATGGCGAGCGTGCCATGGGCGAGCGCATTGTCGCGGAAGATGGTGGAGACGTTCTCCATGAAGAATTCGGCCGGCACGTCCATCATGGTCCAGCACAGCCGGGAGAGCGGGAAGCACAGGGGATCGGCGCCCTCGTCGAACAGCAGCCGCATGGGCAGCTCGCCGCCGCTCATGGATTGCCGCCAGAGGTAGAGCGCGAAGGTATCGATCTGCCGCCACGCCGGGAACACGCGGCGCCCGGCGCCGGGCAGGCTTTGCGGCACCTCCTCCATCACCTGCGCCTCCAGCGCCTCCAGCGAGCGCTGCTGCAGCATGGTCCACAGGCGGGTGGGATTGCGCGCGGGGTCCATGGGGCCGCCCACGAGGCTGAGGCTCGCCACCGGCTGGCCTTCGTCCGCCAGGAGGCAGGCGGCGGCGAAGGCGGGCAGCGCGCCCTGGCACACGCCCACCAGATGCACCGGCCCCGTCACCGCGAGCGCGCGGGCCATCTGCGCCGTCTCCAGGCAATTCTCGGCGAAGCCGAAGCGGCCGGCGTCGAGCGGCAGGTAACGCGCATTCGGCCATTCGGTGATGCCGACGCGCCCGGCGGCGGGCAGAAGCGCGGCGATGAGATCGCGCATCAGGAAGGGATAGCCGCCGGCGATGGGCGCCACCACCAGAACGTTCCGGGCGGGCGCATCCTCGCGGGAGAACAGCCGCAGCCGGCCGAACGGGAGGCTGGCCGGCACCGCGTCGTACACGGTGGCGCTCGCCAGCCCGAACGCGCGATAGGCGTCCTCGGTCGCGCAGGGGGCCGGATCGGCCTCGGCGGGACGGAAGGGGCGCAGATCGTCAAGCCACATGAGGCGCGGTCCGTCCTTTGCGGTCCGGGTGGGGCGACGGCCCATCATAGCCGAACGCCCCCGGCGCACCATGCCTGCGCGGCGGATGTGACGTTACGTCAGAGAGACGCGGCGGCGCGGGCGGCCTGATCGTAGTGGCCGGAGAGGGTGCGCATCAGCGCGGCGATCTCGGACAGCCGGGCCGGATCGATGCCGGTGGCGGCCACCGCATCGGCCAGCAGCGCCTCGCGCACCTCGCGATAGCGGGCGCAGACGGCGCGGCCGGTGTCGCTGGCGGACAGCGTCTTCTCCTTGCCGCGGCGGCCGCCTTCGACGAGGCCGAGGGCCTGCAGCTTCTTCGCCGCATAAGTGACGAGGTGGGTGTCCTCCACGTCGAGCACGAGGCAGAGGTCGGCGATGGTCTTCGGCCGGTCGCGGTGGACCACGTGGTGCAGGATCAGCACGTCCAGCGCCGAGAGGTCCGGCACGCCCGCCGCAGCCATGCAGCGCACCATCCAGCGGCCGTAGGCGTGGGTGAGCATGTTGAGCCCGAACTCGAACTCGGACAGCGCCGGCAGCGCCCCGTCCGCGAGATGGGCGGAGGAGACGATGGAGGGGCCGCTTTTTCGGCGGGCGCCCTCAAGCGCCTTCGGGGGAGTGTCCTTGGTCACGGGATCGATCCTGTGGGGCGGCCGGGGGAAAAGCACCCCCCCGGCCGCGGGTCACGTCGGGCTCACTTCTTGTAGGCGGCGATGACCTCCTGGCCCGCGGCGCCGGCCTTCGCGAGCCACGCCTCGGTGAGGGTGCTGCCGATCTTCTCGAAGCCGGCCTTCAGCTCGGGCGAGGGCGGGGCGACCGTCATGCCCTTGGCGGCGAGGATGTCCATATAGGCCTTGGTCTTCTCCTCGGAGAGCTTCCAGCCGCGCGCCTCGGCGGCGGCGGCGGCCTTCAGCACCGCGTCCTGCGTGGGCTTGTCGAGGGCGTCGAACGCCGCCTGGTTCACGAAGATGACGTTCTTCGGCAGCCAGGCCTGGATGTCGTAGAAATAGGGGATGCTCTCCCAGATCTTCACGTCGTTGCCGGTGGCGGACGAGGTGATGAGGGCGTTGACAACGCCGGTGGCGAGCGCCTGCGCCAGTTCCGCCTGCTGCACGGTGACGGGCTGGGCGCCCACCGCCTCGCCGATGCGCGAGGTGCCGGCATTGTAGGCCCGCCACTTGGCGCCCTTCAGGTCTTCCACCTTGGACACGGCCGTCTTGGAGAACAGGCCCTGGGGCGGCCACGGCACCGCATAGAGCACCTTGATGCCCTGGGAGGCGAGCTTCTTCTCCACCGCCGGGCGGGACGCGTCCCACAGCTTCTTGGAGGCATCGAACGAGGTGGCGAGGAAGGGCACCACGTCCACGCCGAAGATGGGGTCCTCGTTCTCGTGGATGGAGATGAGCACCTCGCCCGCCTGCACCTGCCCGGTGGCGACGGCGCGCTTGATCTCCGGCGCCTTGAACAGGACGGCGTTGGGCTGGAGCGTCACGGCGAGCTTGCCGCCGCTCGCCGCCTCCACGTCCTTGGCGAACTGGGCGAGGTTTTCGGTGTGGAAATTGTCCGCCGGATAGGCCGAGGCGAGGTTCCACTTGGTCTGCGCGGCGGCCGGCGCGGCGCTCGCCAATGCGGCGATGCCGGCGACGAGGAGCGCGGGAGCTAGGGTGCGGAAAGGCGCCATGTCGGGTCTCTCTCTGGTTCGGTGTGAACGACGCGTACTCGTTTTCCTCTCAGCCGCCGGGGAACACCCAGCGCGGCAGCACCAAAGCAATCTCGGGAAACGTCGTGATGATGATGACCGCGATGTTCAGCAGAATGAAGAAGGGAAACGCCGCCTTCGCCACCGAGAAGGTGTCGCGCCCGCTCATGTTCTGCAGCACGAACAGGTTGAAGCCCACCGGCGGGGTGATCTGCGCCATCTCCACGTGGATCACGAGGTAGACGCCGAACCACACGAGGTCGAAGCCCGCCTGCTTCACCATGGGCAGCACGATGACCGCGGTGAGCACGATCATGGAGATGCCGTCCACGAGGCAGCCCAGGATGATGTACATCACGGTCAGCGCGAGGGCGAGCTTGCCGGGCGTCAGGTTCAGCCCCTGCACCCACTCCGCGAGGGCCATGGGAATGCCGGTATAGGCCATGGCCGCGGTGGTGAAGGCGGCGCCGGCGATGATGAGCATGATCATGCAGCTGAGCCGGGTGGCGCTCATCACGCTTTCGATCAGCGTCTTCCAGGTGAGCGTGCCGCTCCACCATGCCAGCGCCAGCGCTCCGGTCACGCCCCAGGCGGCGCATTCGGTGGCGGTGGCGATGCCGAGCACCAGCGACAGGAACACCGCCGCGATGAGCAGCAGGCAGGGCACGAGCTTGGCCGACTGCCGGAGCTTCTCGGCGAGCGGCATGTGCGGATCGCGGGGCGGCGTGCGGCCGGGATTGAGCAGCGACCACAGCATGATGTAGCCCGAATAGAGCCCCATCACGAGAAGACCCGGCAGGAAGCCCGCCAGAAACACCTGCAGCACGGAGACGTTGGCCGTCACCGCATAGACCACCATGGGAATGGAGGGCGGGATGAGCAGGCCGAGCGTGCCGGAACCGGCCAGCGAGCCCAGACTCATGCCCTTGTCGTAGCCCCGCTTGTCCAGCTCTGGCAGGGCGATCTTGCCAATCGTGGCGCATGTGGCGGCCGAGGAGCCGGACACCGCCGCGAAGATGCCGCAGCCCACCACGTTCACATGCAGCAGCCGGCCGGGCAGCCATTGCAGCCACGGGGCGAGGCCGCGGAACATCTCCTCCGACAATCGGGTTCGGAACAGGATTTCGCCCATCCAGATGAAGAGGGGAAGGGCGGCGAGGGTCCAGGAGGCGCTGGCGCTCCACACCGTGGTGGCGAGCACCTGGCCGATGGGCACCGGCGTCGTCAGCACCATGGCCAAAAGGCCGACCAGGCCGAGCCCGAGGGCGATCCACACGCCGGAGGCGAGAATGGCGATGAGGAAGACGAGGAGGACCAGCGAAAGCTGGATGAGATCGAGGTGCGGCATGGCTCAGACGCCGCCTCCTGATGCGATGCGCTCCACCAGTTCCTCGGGCGAGGAGACGGGCTCCTTCTCGTAGCGGGGACGATTGCCGCGGGCGACATTCACGAACTCGTCCACCATGGCGATCAGCAGGATGGCGAGGCCGGCGGCGTAGCCCGTCTGCGGGATCCACAGCGGTACGGCCACGACACCTTGGGACATGTCATCGAAGCGCCAGGAATCATAGGTGAGGCGGCCGGCGTTCCAGGTGAAATAGGCGAGGAAGGCGATGCCGACGGTGAGCGCGAACAGCTCCAGCGCCTGCCGCCGCCGCCCGGTAAGCTGCTCCAGCAGCAGGCCCACGCGGATCATCTCGCCATAGCGGAAGGTGTGGGCGAGGCCGAGAAAGGCCATGGCGGCCATGGACCAGGCGGCGAAGTCGTCGCCGGAGGAAATGTTGAGGCCGATTTGCCGGCCCACGGAAAGGCCCATCATCAATAGGAAGATGATGATGAGAAACCCGGCGGCCACGACGCCGGAGGCGAAATAAAGGCCATCGAGCAGCTTGCGGATCATCGTGGCGCCCCCGGGGAGCAAGCCGGGGCCGGGACGCGGGTCCGCGCGGCCCCCGTTCGGTGACGGAATTCTTCGCTGGTCATCGGAACCCCTCTGGAGACCGGCGCCATTGTTCTGCCCGCCAAGAAGAACCGGCATTCAGGCGCTCTTGGCAGGATGTTCTCCCGCCTTCGATATTTCGTCAACAAATTGTTGACGTTTTATCGCCCCCATGACTTCCTTATTCGCGAGTGGAGCCTTGTGCTTCGCCGGCGCGCCATTGCCGCGCCAGAACAGGGGAGCAGGAAGCCTGCCAACCCCGCCTGCCACCATCCAGACGGGAAACGGGGCCGATGTCGAGCGACGATGTGAAGACGAGCGCAGCCGCCGAAGCCGACGCTGCGGCAGCCCCCTCTCCGTCAGCCGCCGCACCCTCTCCCGCGCCTTGGGAATTCTGGATCGACCGGGGCGGCACCTTCACCGATATCGTGGGCAAACGGCCGGACGGCAGCCTCGTCGCCCACAAGGTGCTGTCGGAGAATCCGGAGGCTTATCGCGACGCCGCGGTGCATGGCATCCGCGAGTTGCTCGGCCTTCCCCCCGGAGCGCCGATCCCGCCCGGGCTCGTTTCTGCCGTGAAGATGGGCACCACGGTCGCCACCAATGCTCTTCTGGAACGCAAGGGCGACCGCACCCTCCTCGTCACCACCCGCGGCTTCAAGGACGCGCTGAGGATCGGCTACCAGGCCCGGCCGAAGATCTTCGCCAAGAAGATCGTGCTGCCGGACATGCTGTTCGAGAGCGTGCTGGAAGTGGACGAGCGGGTGCGCGCCGACGGCACCGTCGAAGCCACCCCCGACCTCGCGACCGTGCGCGCCGCGCTGGAGCGGGCGAAGGCGGACGGCATCGCGGCGGTGGCCATCGTCTTCATGCACGGCTACCGCTACCCCGAGCACGAGCAGCAGGTGGCGGCGCTGGCGCGGGACATCGGCTTCCCGCAGGTCTCCGTCTCCCATGAGGTCTCGCCCCTCATCAAGCTGGTGGGGCGCGGCGACACCACGGTGGCAGACGCCTATCTCTCCCCCATCCTGCGCCGCTATGTGCGGCAGGTGGCGGAGGAGCTGTCGGGCGGCCCGGAGGAGACGGAAAGCGCGATCCGCCTGATGTTCATGATGTCCTCGGGCGGCCTCACCGCCGCCGACCTGTTCCAGGGCAAGGACGCCCTGCTCTCCGGCCCGGCCGGCGGCGTGGTGGGCGCGGCGGAAACCGGGGCGCTCGCCGGCTTCGACCGCATCATCGGCTTCGACATGGGCGGCACCTCCACCGACGTCTGCCATTATGACGGGGAGCTGGAGACCGCCTTCGATACCGAAGTCGCCGGCGTGCGCATCCGCGCGCCCATGATGCGCATCCACACGGTGGCGGCCGGCGGCGGCTCCATCCTGCACTATGACGGCGCGCGCTTTCGCGTCGGACCGGATTCGGCCGGCGCCAATCCCGGCCCCGCCTGCTATCGCCGGGGCGGGCCCTTGGCCGTCACCGACGCCAACGTGATGCTGGGCAAGCTCATTCCCGATTACTTCCCGAAGATCTTCGGCCCCGCACAGGACCAGCCGCTGGATGCCGAGGTGGTGCGGGAGAAATTCTCCGCCCTCGCCGCCGAGATCGGTGGCGGCCGCACCCCCGAGGAGGTGGCGGACGGCTTCGTCACCATCGCGGTGGAGAACATGGCCAATGCCATCAAGAAGATCTCGGTGGAGCGCGGCTATGACGTGACCCGCTACGCCCTGAACTGCTTCGGCGGCGCCGGCGGCCAGCACGCCTGCCTCGTCGCCGACGCGCTGGGCATGACCAAGGTGCTGCTGCACCCCTTCTCCGGCCTGCTCTCCGCCTATGGCATGGGCCTCGCCTCCGTCCGCGCCCAGCGCACCCGCGCGGTGGGGGAGGAGATGACCGCAACCCTGATTCCCGCTCTGGCTGAGGTGACCGCGGAACTGGCCGCCGCCACCTCCGCCGAACTCGCCGCGCAGGGCATCCGGACCGACTCGATCCTGACTGATGCCAAAGCCCACCTGAGATATGGTGGAACCGATACCGGAATCCCGGTGCAACTCGCCGATATACCGGCCATGACCGCCGAGTTCGAGACGAAGCACCGGGCCCAGTTCGGCTTCGTCTCACCGGAAAAAACCATTGTTGTGGAAGCACTTGAGGTGATCTCGGCCGGCGGCGGCGCGGGGATCGCCGAGCCGGACCTGCCACTTCACGCCGAAACCCCTTCTGATACCTCCCAAACCCGCTTCTTTGCCCGTGGCGCATGGCATGACGCGCCCGTGGTGAAGCGGGAAAACTTCAAGCCCGGCATGGGCTTGCAGGGCCCGGCCATTGTCATCGAGCCGAACCAGACCGTGGTGGTGGAGAAGGGATGGCGGGCGGAGGTCTCCGCCAAGAACCACCTGATCCTCACCCGGACCGAAAAACTCCAACGTTCAGAAGCCGTTGGCACCCATGCCGACCCGGTGATGCTGGAGGTCTTCAACAACCTCTTCATGTCCATCGCCGAGCAGATGGGCGTCACCCTCCAGAACACCGCCTACTCGGTCAACATCAAGGAAAGACTGGACTTTTCCTGCGCCGTCTTCTCCGCCGAGGGCGATCTCGTCGCCAACGCGCCGCACATGCCCGTCCACCTCGGTTCCATGGACCGCTCGGTGGAAACCGTCATCCGAGAGAACGCCAGCAACATCAGCCCCGGCGACGTCTTCGCCCTCAACGCCCCTTACAATGGCGGCACGCATCTACCTGATATTACAGTGGTAACGCCGGTTTTTGACGACGCTGGCAAAGCCATCCTGTTCTGGGTCGCCTCCCGGGGACACCATGCTGACGTGGGCGGCGTCGCCCCCGGCTCCATGAGCCCGCTTGCCACCCATATCGAGGAAGAAGGCGTCTATATCGACAATTTCAAGCTGGTCGCGGAAGGCACCTTCCGCGAGGCCGAGCTGCGCGACCTCCTCACCACGGCCCGCTATCCCGCCCGCAATCCGGTGCAGAATATCGCCGATCTCAAGGCGCAGATCGCCGCCAACGAGAAGGGCGTGCGCGAACTTCTGAAGATGATCGACACCTTCGGCCTTGATGTGGTGCAGGCCTATATGGGTCACGTGCAGGACAATGCCGCCGAAAGCGTGCGGCGTGTTCTGGATCGTCTTGACGACTGCGCGTTCCATTACGAGATGGACCAGGGCACCATCATCAAGGTCAAGATCTCGGTGGACAAGGAGAAGCGCGAGGCAACGGTGGATTTCACCGGCACCTCGCCCCAGCAGCCCACCAATTTCAACGCCCCCGCCCCCGTCACCCGCGCTGCGGTGCTCTATGTGTTCCGGGTGATGGTGGAGGACGAGATCCCCATGAATGCGGGGTGCCTCAGGCCCATCCGCATCGTGGTGCCGGAAGGCTGCATGCTGTCACCGGTCTATCCGGCCGCGGTGGTGGCGGGAAATGTCGAGACTTCGCAGGCAGTTACCAACTGCCTGTTCGGCGCCTTGAAAGCCATGGCCGCCTCGCAGGGCACCATGAACAACCTCACCTTTGGCAACGACATCTACCAGTATTATGAGACCATCTGCTCCGGCTCCCCTGCCGGTCCCGGCTTTGACGGGACGGATGGCGTGCATGTCCACATGACCAATTCGCGCCTCACCGATCCGGAGGTGCTGGAGACGCGCTTTCCCGTTCTGCTGGAGGACTTCCACATCCGTCCCGGCTCCGGGGGACGGGGGCGTTGGCATGCGGGATCAGGGACTTACCGGCGCATTCGCTTTCTGGAACAGATGGATTGCGCGCTGCTCTCCTCGCACCGCCGCGTCCACCCCTTTGGCGTGGATGGGGGCGAGCAAGGCCAATTGGGAGAAGGGTTTGTGCGGCGCCTCGATGGCTCGACCGAGATCCTCCAGGGATGCGACCAGAAGATTCTGGAGGCGGGGGAGGCGGTCATCATCGTCACCCCGACAGGGGGTGGATATGGGGAGGCGAAGCTGAGAGGGCGGTAACAAAACACCCCCCTCGCCAACAAAAAAGGCGCCCGACGGGCGCCTTTCTGCTGCGGTGCGGCAAAATGTCAGTAGGCGAGCGCGCCTACCTTTTCCACCTGGATGGCGTCGCCGACGCGCACGATGCGCAGCGAGGTGCCGTCACGGCCGACCGGGCCGGGGAGGGAGACGATCTGCTCGTCGCCGGGCTGCTGGAGCACGGTAGAGACGCGAACCACGGCCGGCGCGGCACCGGGCTCGCCGGCGGCGTCGAGGGTGGTCACCACCTGGTAACCCTTGGTATTGCGGACAAAATAGGTAACAGCGGACGCCTTGCCACCCAGATTGGTCACGATGGCCTGACGCTCGGCGGGGAGGGTCTCACCGGCGAAGGCAGGGGCGGCCGCGATCACAGAGGTCGCGGAAAGGAGGCCGGCAACGCCGGCGAGGAGGATGTTCTTCATATCAGCCTCGCTGCGCTCCGTGCGGCCCGCGGCCAAGATCTCGGTGCGCTTTAGCTGTGGTGCACCATAGCGGACTTGCTGCGATGCAGCACGCATATTTTCCGCATTCCAGAAATGCATTCCACGCAAATCTCCACCTACCTCGATACCCCATCAGCCCGGAGGCCCGAAAAGAACGCGCAGGCGGGCCCTGACTCCGCGGCTGACACCCCACTGCCGGTACATGTCCACCCAGGTATTCGCGACGATTCGGATGGGGTTCAGGCTCGATTCCACACCGGCCACGCCGAACACCAGCGGCTCCCCCTTCGGCGCCTCGGCGAAGGTGCCGAACATGCGGTCGAAAATAATCAGCACACCGCCGAAATTGCGATCGAGGACCGCGCCGTTCGCCGCATGATGCACCTGATGGTGGCGGGGCGTGTTCAGCACCCATTCCAGCGGCCCGAGATGGGGCGGGGCGGCGAGGTGGAGGAAGAACTGGTAGACGAGGCTCGCCCCCAGCATGCCGAACACCGCCAGCGGCGGGAAGCCGATCAGCACCAGCGGCAAGTAGAAGACGAACCCGCCGGTGAGTTGCCCGCCCCAGCCGAGCCGCACCGCCGCGGAGAGGTTGAGGCGGGTGGCGGAGTGATGGACGGAATGGGTCGCCCACAGCCAGCGCACCTTGTGCATGGCGAAATGGTGGACGTAGTAGCTCAGCTCCACCCCGAGGAAGAGCGCGATCCAGGCCGCCGCCCCGCGCATGGGAATGTCGAACAGACGGTGCGCGTACGTGAAGAACAGGGGCACCGCGACGATCCCCGCGGTGAGCACAGCGATCACCTTGTTGCCGACCGCGATGGCGAGGGAGGCGGCGGTCTCTCGCGCGTCGTAGCTGTCGTGATGGTTGAGCCTGTGAAACAGATACTCTGCCAGCATCAGCGAAAGCGCGATGAGCGCGAAGGCGAGGGGATGGGGCACGCCGGTGCCGGCGAGAATGGCCAACATGATGAGTGGTCCCGTGTGGAGCCCCCTGCCCCGCCGCTGGAGACGAGAAGAGTCAGCCGGGCCGCGACCTGGGGCGGAGGCCGCGACCCGGCTTTCCGAGCCTTCGCGGCCCGGAGCCTGAGATCAGGTCAGTAGCGGCTCACCGAGCCGGAGCGTGACACACTGTTGCCGGCAGGGCCGGTGGTGGTGCGCTGGTAGTCGTAGCTGCCGGGCCCCGTCCGGGTGACGCTGCCGGTGCGGGAGACGCTGCCCCCATAGGGGCCGGTCGCCACGGCGGCGCGGCTGCACGTGCCGCCAGCGCAACTGCCAGCGGCTGCGCCGTGATAGGTACCGCGCGGCGTCGTCACGCTGCCGGTCCGCGTCCAGGCGGCCGCCTCGCCGATGCCCGACAGCATCGTGAAGCCGGCGACGGTGATGATGGCGGCGGAACGGGAGAAGGGGTTCAGGCTGGGCATCTCGGTCTCACTCAGGCGCCATCCCGAGGGCATGGCCGGTTGCGATGGTGAGAGCGTCGCGGATGCCCGTTGCAACGCGTTTGCCTGCCGGTGAGGTGCTGTAACGTTTTGTATCCTCGACATGGGCGCGCATTGATGGCGCCCTTCCGTCCGGCGAAACTCGCCCCGTCCCAGCCGAGACCCACACCGCCTCCAGGAGACCCGCTTTTGGCCCAGCGCACGCTGCTCATCGTCGAGGACGACCGCGAGATCCGTGCCCTGCTCGCGGACTTCCTCGGCCGCGAGGGCTATGGCGTGCTGGCGGCCGAGGACGGCTCCGCCATGGACCGCATCCTCGCCACCGCGCGGCCGGATCTGGTGATCCTCGACCTCATGCTGCCGGGCGAGGACGGACTTTCCATCTGCCGCCGCCTGAGGGCGCGGGGCGGGGTGCCCATCCTCATGCTCACCGCCAAGGGCGACGACGTGGACCGCATCGTCGGGCTGGAGATGGGGGCCGACGACTATCTGCCGAAGCCGTTCAACCCGCGCGAGCTGCTCGCCCGCATCCGGGCCGTGCTGCGCCGTGCGGAGGGTGCGCTGGCCGAGCCCCCCGTCCGCAACCGCCGCGTCGCCTTCGCCGGCTTCGTGGCCGACCTCGACGCGCGCAGCGTCGCCGAGGCCGATGGCCCGCTCCTCGACCTCACCTCCGCCGAGTTCGAGCTGCTCGCCTGCTTCCTCGAACGGCCGAAGCGCGTGCTCTCCCGCGACCAGTTGCTGGACTGGACGCGTGGTCGTTCGGCCGACCCGTTCGACCGCACCATCGATGTCTCTGTCAGCCGCCTGCGCCGCAAGCTGTCCGGCGTGTCGGAAGACGCGGCCAGCCTCATCAAGACCGTCCGAAATGGCGGCTACCTGCTCACTGTCGATGTCCGCCAGCTCTGATCCGGCGGCGGCGCGCCCCCACCGCCGGTTCGGGCTCGGCACGCGGCTGGCGCTGATCGTCGTCGCCGGCCTGCTGGCGGTGCAGCTGCTGATGCTCGCCGCCTATGTGCTGGAGCGCCAGCGATCCTCCTCGCCAGTCGCCGTGCTGGTGGTGATGCAGCGGATCGCCGCGCTGGCGCAGTTGCTGGATCGGCTGCCCCCAGCCGAGCGCGATCTCGCCGTGCACGCGGCCGCCGGGCCGGGCTTCCTCGTCGCCATCCGGGCCGAGAAGCCGGACATCGAGACACCGCGCCTGCTCGGCTTTGCCGAGCGCCGGCTCCGGCTGCTCGCGGGCCTGCCGCCGGACCGCTTCATCGCGCTTTCGCTCGCCGGGGATGGTCAGCCCCACGGCCTCGTCGAGCGCCTGCGCGACCTGCGCGGTGCGAGGCTCACCGTGGCCTTTGCGCTGGCCGACGGCAGCTATCTGGAGATCGTGGCGGGGGGAGACGTGACGGTGCGTTTCCTCGGCCTGCCGGTGGGACTTCTCGGCGGCATCCTCGGCTTCCTCGTGGCGCTCCTCGCCCTCCTCGCGGTGCGGCGGGAGACGCGCCCCCTCTCCGATCTCGCGGCGGCGGTGGAGCGGTTCGGCGCCCAGCTCCAGCCCTCGCATGTGAAGGAGCGCGGCGCCGACGATGTTCGCCTTGTCATCCGCACGGTGAACGCCATGCAGGCCCGCATCTCGGAGCTGGTGCGCATGCGCACCCTCGTGCTGGGGGCCATCAGCCACGATCTGCGCACCTATCTCACGCGCCTGCGGCTGCGGCTGGAACTGATGCCGCCCGGCGATCAGGTGGAGAAGGCACAGGCCGATCTCGACGGGATGCAGGCGCTGGTGGACGACGCCCTCGCCTTCGCCCGCGCCTCCTTCGCGCCCGCCTCTGGGGAGACCGTGGATCTCGCCGCGCTGGCGCGGGCCGAATGCGAGGCGCGGCGGGCGCAAGGGGCGGCCGTCACCCTCCATGGCGCCGACGCGGAGCGGATGGTGGCCGGACATCGCGGCGCGCTGGCCCGCGTGCTCGCCAATCTCGCCGGCAACGCCATCGCCTATGGCGGGTGCGCGGACATCTCCCTGCACGATCGCGGCGATGCGGTGGACCTCGTGGTGGAGGATCGCGGGCCGGGCATTCCGGCGGGCGAGCGCGAAGTGGTGTTCGAGCCTTTCTACCGGCTGGAGCCCTCGCGCAACCGCGACAGCGGCGGCGCCGGGCTCGGCCTCACCATCGTGCGGCAGATCGCCGAGGGGCACGGCGGCGACGTCACCATCTCCGACCGCCCCGGCGGCGGCGCGCGCCTCACCGTCCGGCTGCCGAAGCCGGCACAGAACGAGCGCATGGCCTGAGGGGGGACCTCAGTCCTTCAGCGCCGCCTCGACGCCAGCGGCCACGGCGAAGAGCGCCGCATCCGCTCCCGGTGCCCCGGCGAGCATGAGGCCGGCGGGCAGCCCGCCTTCGCCGGTGAGAGGCAAAGAGATGGCGCAGCCGTCGATCATGTTGATGAGGGTGGGGTTGCGCAGGGCCATGATGTTGGCGCGGCCATAGGCGTCGTCGTCCGTCAGAAGGTCGGCGATGCGCGGCGGGGCGATGGCGACGGTGGGCAGCGCCAGCGCATCAAAGCCGGCGAGCCGCGCGGCGGCACGGGCGACGAGGCCGGCGCGGGCCGCGACCAGATCCACATAATCCGCCGCCGACTGTTCCGACCCGCGCCGCACGCGGACGGAGACGCGCGGGTCGTAGCCCTCGCCCTTCTCGGCCAGCAGGTGGCGGTGGACCGCATAGCTCTCCGCCGCCGCGAAACCGCCCTTGGCATTGAGGGTGGCGATCTCCCCGAACTCCGGGAAGGGCGCGGAGACGATGTGCGCGCCGGCCTTGGCGAGGCGTCCGAGCGCAGCCTCGAAGGCGGCGGCGACCGGCGCGTCGAGCCCGTCGAGAGCGACCGTGGTGGGCACCAGAAGGCGCAGGCCAGCTACGGGACGGGCCGGCAGCGGCGCGTCTCCACCGGAGAGGATGGCGTCGAGCGCCGCGCAGCAGGCCACCGAGCGGGCGATGGGGCCGATGGAATCGAGCGTGGTGGAGAGCGGAAACGCCCCCTCGCGCGGCACCCGGCGCGCCGTGGGCTTGAAGCCGACGAGCCCGCAGAAGGCCGCCGGGATGCGGCAGGAGCCGCCCGTGTCGGTGCCGAGCGCCGCATGGGCCATGCCGTCCGCCACGGCCACCGCGCCGCCGGAAGACGAGCCGCCGGAGACGCGCGGCGTCGTCGCCCGCTCGAAGGGGGCCGAGGGATTGCCGGTGTGGGGGTTCATGCCGAGGCCGGAATAGGCGAACTCGGTCATGGTGTTGCGGCCGACGAGCACGAAGCCGACCCGGCGCAGGCGCGCCACGGCCGGTGCGTCTGCCCTGGCCGGCGGGGAATCGCGCAGCACCTTGGAGCCCGCCGCCGTGACCTCGCCGGCGACGTCGAACAGGTCCTTGATGCCGATGGGGATGCCGGCGAAGGGCGAGGGCGCGGCCCCGGCCTTGCGCAGCAGGTCCTGCGCATCGGCAGCCGCGCGGGCCGCCTCCCGGTTCACCCGCACGAAGGCGCGCCCGCCTTCCCCGTCCGGATCGTCGATGCGGGCGATGCAGCCCTCCACCAACGCCCGCGCCGTGGTGCGGCCGGAGGCGAGATCATCGGCGAGGGCGGCGAGGGTGGGCTGCATGGGGGCGTCCGCGAAGAAGAGGAATCAGGCCGGATCGAAATAATGGATTTCAAACAGGATGCAGCCCTTTTCCGACTTGAACGGCCCATGCACGGCGCCCGGGGGACGCACCGCATAGGTGAAGGGCGGGAAGCTCTCGCCGCCCTCGCCCTTCTCGTCATTGCCGACAGTGAGGTCGCCGGAGACGAGGAACACCTCTTCCCAGTATTCGTGGACGAAGGGCTTGGTGGTGAACACGCCCGGCTCGAACTTCAGGAGGCGCGAGCGCGAGCCGGCCCGGTTCTCCTCATCGAGGGCGCCGGCGAGGATCTTCTGCTGGATGCCCGCCGGATACCCCGGAGGCACTTCCCACCCGGTCGTCAGGTCGAGCGTGTGGAACTCGTCGTGGATCTTGTTGATGGCCATGGCTGTGGTCTTCGCTGTGCTTTCGGTGGAACGGATCACTCGGCCGCGCGGGCGGCGGCGAAGGGCTTCACCTCGTCGGAGAGGGCGTAGGAGGAGAGCATGTCGTTGAGCAGCTTCTCCGCGCCCGCCCAGTCGTAGGTGCGGAAGGAGTGGCCCTTCACCACAAAGGAGGCGCCCGCATAGAACATCTCGTACTGGGTGTGGCGCGAGGCGAATTCCGAGCCCACCGCGTCCCAGGCGAGCTTGTAGAACTTCACCTTCTCCTCGGCGCTGGCGGCCGGCGACTGCTGGGTCTTGCCGATGAGGCGGGCCAGCTCCGTGTTTTCGTAATCATGCACCGAGGAGGGCAGCATGATCATGCCGCCGCCGGCCAGCTCGCGCAAAGCGGTGATGAACTTGCCGTAGAGCTGCTGGGCCAGGGTCTGCGCGGCATAGAGCGTGTGCCGGTCGGGCACGAAATAGGGGCCGTAATGGCTGCCCTTGGCCTCCATGGCGGCGACGAAGGCGTCCACCATGCCGGCCTCGGCGGCGAGCTGGCCCAGCGTCTCGCGCACCTGCGGGAAATTGGTGGTGCCGTTCACCTCGGTGATGCGGCGGGCGATGCCGAGCAGAAACTTCAGCTTCACCGAGAGGCGGATCTGCGCCTGATAGTTCTGGTAGACGTGGGCCGGCGTCGCATGGAACTGCTTGTTGGTCATGGCGATGTCGCGGGCGATGAAGATGCGGTCCCACGGCACCTTCACGTCGTCGAAGTAGAGCACCGCGTCGTTCTCGTCGAAGCGGCTCGACAGCGGGTTGTCGAACACGCTGGGCGAGGCCGCCTCATAGGACTTGCGGGAGAGGATCTTCAGGCCCTTCGCATTCATCGGAATGCAGAAGGAGAGCGCATAGGGCTCCTCACCCTTCTGCAGGGGCTGGATGCAGGTGACGAACACCTCGTTGGCCATGATGCCGCCGGTGGCCAGCATCTTGGCGCCGCGCACGGTGATGCCCGTGGTGTCCTCGTCCACCACGGCGGCGGAGAGGAAGGGGTCGGCCTGCTCGGCCGCGTTCTTGGAGCGGTCGGCCTGCGGGTTGATGATGACGTAGGTGAGATAAAGATCGTTGTCGCGGGCGTAGCGGTAATAGTCCGCCAGCGCGCGGGCGCGGGCCGGGTCGTACAGCTCGAACTGGTCGAGGCCCATGTACATGCCGGAGATGCAGGAGGCGACGTGATCCGGCGCTCGGCCGAGGAAGCCGCCATGCAGCTCGGTCCAGGCCTCGAGGCCGCGGCGGCGGGTCTTCAGCTCCTCATAGCTGGTGGGCAGCTGCCAGATGCGGTTGGCGCGGGTGCCGGTGTCGGTCTCGAAGGTCATCAGCTCCCGGTTTTCCGGGGCGCTGTGGAAGTCGAACATCTTCCCGACGGAGGCGATGGAGCGGCGGAAGGCGTGGTGGGTGGTGGCATCGCCCACCTGTTCGCCATCGATGAAAATCTGACGGCCGTCTTTCAGGCTCTCGATATGCTCGGCACCGGTCTTGATCATGGCAGGGTCCTCAAGTTCGGTTCAGCCGGCGACGGCCGCGAGCGTGCGGTAGCGTCCGGCATGGAAGATAAGCGGCTCGGCCACGGCCGAGCGATGGGCGACGACGCGGGCGATGAAAACTTCGTGATCGCCCCCGTCGTGGATGGCGTGGGGCACGCATTCCAGATGCGCCGCCGCGCCGGCGAGGAGCGGCGCCCCGCCATGGCCGCGCAGGTGATCGACGCCGGTCCACTTCTCGCCCTGGGCCCGGGCGAAGCGGCCGGAGAGGTCCTGCTGGTCGTGGGCGAGGACCGAGATGCCGTAAGCCGCCGCCGTGCGCAGGGCCGGCAGCGAAAGCGCCGTGCGGGCAACGGAAAACAGCACCAGCGGCGGGTCCAGCGAGACCGAATTGAAGGAACTCATGGTCATGCCGACGAGCGTGCCGTCGGCCGCCTCGGCCGCCACCACGGCGACGCCGGTCGCGAACGCCCCCAGCGTCTGCCGAAAGGCGCGCGGATCGAAATCGGCGACGCGGGGCGCGTCGGGAGACGGTGCGAAGCTGGGCGAGGATGTGGGACCTGGCGAAGACATGGGGCAATGTCCACAGCGCGATATAGCTTTGTAATAAAGCTATTACAAAATGGCTGATGGACGTCAAGCCCCCTGCCCGGCTAAAAACATTCCCGCGTGCCGCCCCTCTGCAGGGAGAGGGTCCACGGTGCGCGGGAGCAGACGTTCCATGCCTCAGACGAAGAACGGGCGGGGCCGAAGGCCGCTGCCTTTGACAGCCTCTCGTGCCGCCTTGCTCATCGACGGATCGGACACCGAATTCCGCGAGCTGGTCCACGACATGCTGGCGTTCGCCGCCGCCATTCAGGAAGTGCGCAACCGCCTCGGCGGCCTCATCGGCCTGTCGGGGACGCAATATTCTATCCTGATGTCCATCGCGCGCCTGAGCGGCAAGGTGCCGGAACTGGGCGTCGCCACCCTGGCCGAGCACCTGCATCTCTCGGGCGCCTTCGTCACCATCGAGGTCAACAAGCTGGTCGCCGCCGGCCTCGTCAGCAAGACCACCAATCCGGGCGACCGCCGCCGGGTGCTCCTCGCCGTCACGCCTGAGGCCGAGCAGCGCCTCGCCGAGCTGACCCGTGTGCAGGCGCCGGCCAACGACACCCTGTTCGGCCCGCTCTCGGCCAGCGAGTTCCGCACGATGCGCTCCGTCGTCGCCAAGCTCGCCGGCACCGGCGAGCGCACCCTCAAGCTGATCGACTATCTGGCCCCGGACGGGAAAATCGAGACCGCCCGCGAGCAGGTCTCGCCGCTGGTGTGAGGGGCGGCGCAGTGGGCACCACCCTCGCGCCCCGGACGCATGCAGCGACAGCGGAATGCGAGCCGGGGCCCAGCGCAAGGGTTCGCCGCAGGCGGCTCAACGGAGGGTCTCGGAGTATCGCCGGCTTCGCCGACTTTTCCCCTGGGCCCCGGCTCGGCGCTGCGGCTGCGCCGTCGCTGGTCCGGGGCGCGCCGCCCTCTACATATGCCCCGCCACACCCCCCGCCCGCTCCGACACCATCCGTCCGTCGCTCATCTCCACGATGCGGTCGAAGATGTCGGACCAGCGCGGATCGTGGGTGACGACCCCCACCGCCACCCGCCGCTCGTCGGCGAGCGCGCGGAACACCTCCATCACTTGCCGGCCGCGCGTGCCGTCCAGCGCCGCCGTGGGCTCGTCGGCCAGGAGCAGCACGGGGTCGTTGGCCAGCGCCCGGGCGATGGAGACGCGCTGCTGCTCGCCGCCGGAGAGCTGGGTGGGGTAATTGTCCTCGCGCTGGCCGAGGCCGAACTGGTCCAGCAATTCCCGCGCCCGCTCGCGGGCCGCCTTCGGCCGCACGTCGTTGATCTCCAGCGCGATCTGCACGTTCTCCACCGCCGTGAGGAAGGGGATGAGGTTTGCCTTCTGGAAGATGAAGCCCACGTGGGTGCGGCGAAAATCGCGCAGGCTGTTGAGCTTGGTCTGCGGATCGGCGATGGGCCGGCCGCGGAAATAGACCGTGCCGGTGGAAGGCGGCTCCAGGAGCCCGGCGATCATCAGGAAGGTGGTCTTGCCCGAGCCGGAGGGGCCGACGATGCCGGTCAGTTCCCCGGCGTTCAACGCCAGCGTCATGTCGGAGAGCGCCGCCACCGCATTGGGGCCGGAAAGATAGATCTTGCTGGCGCCCCGCACCTCCATCACGGCGTCGGCGGAGACCGGCTCGGCGACGGGAAGCGCGGGCACGGCTCCGGCAACGGCGCTCATGCCAGCACCTCCTGCGCCCTGACCCGCATGGCGCGGCGGATGGCGAACCAGCTGGCGAACAGGCTGATGAGGAAGAGAGAGAAGGCGATCCAGGCAAGGTCGTCCGGCAGCAGCAGCACCGTGCGCGGAAAGTTGGGATAGAGCGTGAAGGAGATGGCGAGGGCGACCGAATAGCCCAGCACGCCGATCCACAAAGCCTGCTGCACGATGAGGCCGATGATGACCCGGTCCCGCGCGCCGATGAGCTTCAGAAGGGCGATCTGATTGATCTTCTCCAGCGTCAGCATGTAGATCGTCAGCGCGATGATGGAGCCCGCCACCAGCAGGGTCATGGCGGTGAAGGCGAGGATCTGGACGCGCAGCCGCCACAGGCGGCCGTTCAGCAGCATGTCGCGCTCCTCGTCCTGGGTCAGCACCTCCACGTCGCCCCACGCCTTGATGCGGCGCTGCACCTCCTTCACGTCCGCATTGGGCTTCAGCTCCACCATCACCGCCGCGATGGAGCCGCCATCCCCGAGCCCCATGCGCGAGCGGCCCTTGGCGAGGCGGTTTAGGAGCACGGCCTCGGAGGGCAGCACGCGGTTGATGGATTGTGCATCGGGAATGGTGACGAAGAACATGCCATCGCCACCCATGTCCACCTGGCCCTTGGTGAGACCCACCACCGTGTAGTCATCATGGCCGAGGCGGATGACGTCGCCCACGAGGAGCCCCGTGGACTGGTCGGCGATGGCCTCGTAGCGGGTGGAGCGGAAGGCGCGGCCGTCGATGAGGGGAATCCAGGCGGCGGAATCCTTGGGGTAGTCCACGCCGGTCACGGCGAGGCGCACCGGCTTGCCGTCGATCGTGTATTGCTGGTTGTACTGGATGAAGCGGCGGGTGGAATCCACCCCCGGCACGCCCTCCACCCGCCGGTCGAGATTGGCGGGCACGGCGGACGTCTCCGCAAAGGGGCCGGAGCGGCCCCCTTCCACCACCCAGAGGTCGGCGCCGATGTCGTTGATGATGAGCAGCGCCTCGTGGACGATGCCGCGATAGAGGCCGATCATCCCCATGGTGGCGCCGAGCAGCATGCCGATGCCCACTGCCGTCAGCGCGAAGCGCAAGGCGGAAAAGCGCATGTCCCTGAGCGCGATGTTCATCTCGAACCCTCAGGGCAGCTTGGTGCCGAGGCTCACCGGCTGGAAGGCGTAGCGCCCGGCCGGGGCCAGCACCACGTCGCCCTCCTTCAGCCCGCGCGTCACCACCACGTTGGAGCCGCTGATGTAGCCGAGGGTCACCGGCGTCCAGGTGGCGCGGCCGCGCTGCGCCAGCCAGACGCCGGCGCGCCCGTCGCGGCGCATGACGAGGGATTCCGGAATGCCGATGACCTGCTCGGGCGACTGCGCCTCCACCGCCACGTTGGCGCGCTGGCCCATGGCCCAGCTCTCGGGCAGGGAATCGAGAGTGATGTCGGCGGTGAACTCGCGCGTTTCCTGGTCCACCTGCCGCGACAGGCGCAGCACCTTGCCGTTCCACACCCGCCCCGGATCGGCGGCGAAGGTGACACGCGCCGGCTGGCCGGCCTTGATGGTGGCGCGGGCGGATTCGTCGAAGCGGGCCGAGATGATGATGGAGGACAGTTCCACCACCTGCATCAGGTTCGCCCCCGGCAGCAGCAGGTCGCCGGGATTGCGCTCGCGGGAGATGACCACGCCGTCCAGGGGCGCGCTGATGGTGGCCTCGCCGAGGCGCGCCTCCAGCACCTTCACATTGGCTTCCTGCGAGAGGAGCTGCGCCCGCGCCCGCTCGATGCCGGCCTCCGAGCGCGCCATGTCCGCCTCGGCCTGCTTGAAGGCGGCTTCCGTGGTGGTCAGCTCCGCCTGCGAGGCGGCGTTCAGGCGCACGAGGGTCGAGCGGCGCTCGTATTCGATCTTCGTCTTGTCGAGGACGGCCTGCGCACGGGCGCGATCCGCCTGCGCTTCCGTCACCATGCGCCCGGCGGCGCTCGCCTCCGCCTGCGCGGCGGCGAGCTGGTTCTGGAGATCGACGGATTCGAGGCGCGCCAGCACCTGGCCGCGCTTCACGCTGTCGTTGCGGTCGGCCTCGATGACCTTGAGAAAGCCCTGGATGCGGCTCGTCACCACCACCCGGTTGATGGCGTCGAGGAGGCCCGGGCCGTTGATCTCGAGGCTCATCATGCGCAGGCGCACCTCGTGGTACGCCACCGGCACCGGCAGCACATACCACCAGAAGCCGGCGCCGCCGGCCGCGAGGAGGAGGAGCATCACCACGGCGAAGCGCCGCCACCCGGCCGAATGGTCGGGCTTGAGGTGGACGGGCTGGACACGCTCCGGCTTCACGGGCGCCCCCTGAGACGGGCGGCCTTATCGGACAGACAGTCGTCGCTGACACTCACGCGGGCTGCTCCTCGTCCACATCGACGATGGCGGTGCAGCCGTCGCCGCCGAGTTCCATCCGGTCCAGCACCTCTTCCAAGAGGCCGCGCGCTTCGGCCGGAGTCAAGGCGGTGAGGTCGAAGCCGAGGCGGTAGGCGAGCCCGTCCGCACTCTGGAAGGAGCGCAGGTCGAACTCGTTGATGGCGTAGCGCGTCAAGGGCAGGTTGGCCCACGGCGAGACCTTGATGAGGCCGAGGTCCAATGTTTCCCCCTTGCCTTGCCGCTGCAGCGTCGAGGTGGTGGCGCCACGGGCGAAGCGGTCGGGGCTGTGCATGCCGCTCTGGTACAAAGCGAGGTAGGAGCCGGCGGCGATCACCTCGTCGTGCACCGCCCCGTCCAGCGCCGCATATTCAAACGGCACGTAGGGCATGGCCCGGTTGAGCTGGTCGGCGACGCTGCCCGCCAGCGGCTCCAGCCGCGGCATCGCCCGCGCCGGCACCCGGAGCAGGGCCGAGCCGGCGACCCAGGTGATGAAGCCGTTGAGCCGCCGGTCCGTGCGCATGGCGGCGGGCACGTTCAGCATCACGTCGTCCACCCCGCCCAGCGCCGCCACCGACTGGCCGACCGCCGCGATGAGCAGCGCCGTCTCGGTGACGCCGGCCGCCCGCGCGCGGGCCTGGAGCCGCTGCTGCCCGTCGGCGCTGAGGAAGGCGTACATCTCGCCCGCCGGCCCGCCCTGGGTGAGGTCGAAGTTCGGAGCGAGGCCCTTGGCCCGGCGCCCGAAGTTGGGCACCGGCGGCGGGTCCACCGCATAGAGGCTGCGCAGATAGGCGTCGCGCTCGGCCATGAAGGCCGGATCGGTCGCCCGCTCGAACGTGTTCACATAGGTCGCGACGTCCATCTCCGGCGGCGGCAGCGGGATGCCGAGGAAGGCCTGGAACAACTCTTCCACGAACAGGCCGAGGGACCAGCCGTCGAACACCGTGTGGTGCCCGTGCGCCACCACCACGTCGCCCTCCGGCCCGCAGCGCAGGACGGTGATGCGATAGGGCGGATTGGTGAAGGGGTCCATGGCGTCGCCGATCAGCTCGACGACGCGGGCCTCCATCTGCGCCTCGGTGGCGTCGGGCATGTCCTCCACCACCAGCGAGGGCTCGCCCGGGGGCAGGATGAAGACGCGCGGGCGGCCGTCGTCGCCGACGACGAAGCGCGAGCGCAGCGCCTCCTGCCGCTCCTCCACCAGCTTGAGCGCGCGGCGCAGGCGCTCGATGTCCATACGCGGGGAAATGCGGAAGGCGCGGTTCACCGTCCAGGCCGCGCGGCAGGCATGGCCGGTCTCGGGCTTCAGGAAGGAGCGCAGCAGCAGCCCCTGCTTGAGGGAGAGCGGCACCTCCCGCTCGCCGCTCACATGCGCCGGGGCGGATGTCGCCGCCACCGGCTCGGGCGCCGCCGCAGCCGTGCGGCGCAGGGCCTCGGCGGGGGCATGCCATTGGGCATCGCAGACGCTTGCGGGGCTGCCGCCGAGCGCCTCCAGCGTCGTGGCGAAGGCATCGAGGAAAGGCCGCGCGGCCCCCGCGTCGAAGGCCGCCGTATCTACGGCGAGGACGAGGCGCACGCCGTCTCCCTCCGCCATCGCATCGAGCCGCAGTTCGTTGAACGGATCGGCCAGTGCGGCCAGCGGATCGGCGACGCCCAGCGCGGCGAGCGCCGGGGCGGAGGCGGCATCCACATAGGAGAAGCCCAGTTGCCGGAGCGCCGCCCCGGCCGCATTGAGCTTGCCGCCGAGGGTCGCCTCCAGCGCCGCCGTGTCGATGGCGCGGTGATCGCGCGCCATGGCGAGCCGCTGGCGGGTGCGGCGCACCAGCCGGTCGGCTTCGCACAGCCGGTCCAGCAGCAGCGGCACGGAGGTGGCGACCGGGCCGATCAGCCCGCCGTGCCGCGCCGGATCGTGGCACTCGATGGCGAGCCCAGTCACGCCATGCCGGGTGGCAAGGGTGCGTGCGAGGGCCGACACCAGCAGCGCCTCCTGCTCGGCCGCCGGAAGGGCACCGAAGCCGGGCATGGCGAGGCGGGCGGCGAGGCGCCCCACCGGGCCGCGATTGATGCCGAAGCCGGCCGGCGCCAGCGCCAGCGAGCGCACGCCGGTCTTCAGCGCGGGCGGCACGGCGCGCAGCACTTCCTTCCAGAAGGCGAGATGGCGCCCCTGCTCCGCCGAGCCATCGGCCGGGCGCCCCTCCGCCGCGAAGGCGGTGAAGGGCGCACCGGGCGCGGGCGCCGTTTCCACCGCCGAAAGCAAGGCGGCGAGCGCAAGATGGGGCGAGAGCGCATCGGCCGCCGCGCGATGGGCGCGGGCGTGGAGCGTCAGCGCGCCATCATCGCCCTTGGAGACGCCGAACCGCCACAGCGGCCCCGGCTGCGTCACCGGCGCGAGGGCGCCGGCGGAAGCGACCCATTCAAGGTCCGGCGCACCGTTGAGCACGATGGCGCCGGTCTCGGTGGCGGTGAGGCGCAAAGCATCCTGCGCCGCCGCGAGGTCCGCCAGCGCCTGCGCCAGCTGTTCAAAGGCGAGGCCGGCCGGGACGGCGCGGGAGGCCGCCACCTCAAGCGCGCCGCGCACGGCCTGCGTGGTCATGGGCCGGGTGGCGAGGGCGATGAGCCCTTCCTGCCGCACCAGTGGGCGGAAGGCGAGCGGGCCGGCGCTTCCAGCCGCCCCTTCGCCGCCTGCCGCGAGGGCTTCCGCGCTCGCAGCGCGCGCCTTCTGCGCCGCCTCGAAGGTGGCGGCCACCACGCCGGAGAGGCCGGTGATGGTGGGCGTCTGCAGGAACTTGGCCACCGGGATGTTCACATCCACATGGGCCTCGATGCGGTTCTTCAGCTCGAAGGAGGAGAGGGAATCGAGCCCCAGCTCCGACAGCCGCCGGTCGGGCGGGATGTCGGCAGCCGCCACCTTCAGCACCTTCGCCACCTCGCCACGGATGAGATCGGCGAGCATCGCCTCCCACTGCTCGCGGCGAGCGGCGAGGAGATCGGCCTGGATGCGGGAGCGGCCGGCGGAGCGCTGCGCCAGCAGCGGCTTCACCCGGCCGGTCGCGGCGGTGCGGGCGAGCGCGCGGGCGATGGCGGACCAGTCGGCGCGGGCGAAGGCCGGGTTCTCCCCCTCCGCGCGCAGCAGCGTGCCCAACGAGGCGGCGGCCTCCGTGTCCGGCACCGGCTTCATGCCGATGCTTTCGAGATAATTGCCCAGCGCCTCGGAGCGGGCGACGAAGCCCGAGCCGGCGATGGAGCCCCACGCCACCGACGAACCGGCGACGCCCCGTCCCTTGCGGAACGAGCCCAGCGCATTGAGGAAAGCGTTGGCCGCCGTGTAGTTCGCCTGTCCGGGGCTGCCGATGACCTGCGCCAGCGAGGAGAAGCTGACGAAGAAATCCAGCGCCACGCCATGCTTTTCCACCGCGCGGTGCAGGCTCCAGCCGCCACCCACCTTGGGGCGGATGACGCGGCTGATCTGCGCCGCATCGAGTTGGGCGAGGAAGCCGTCCTCGATCACCGCCGCGCCGTGGACGATGCCCTTCAGCGGCTTGTCGGACGCGGCATGGGCGGCGATCACCGCCTCCACCGCTTCCGGATCGGTGACATCGAGGGCGAGGGGCACCACTTCGGTCCCGCGCGTCCGGATAGCTGCGATGGCCGGCGCGGAGTCTTCGTCCGGCGTGCCGTTGCGACCGGCAAGGAGCAGACGGCCAGCCCCGGCGCGGCTCAGATAGTCCGCCACCGCGACACCGAAGCCGCGCAGGCCGCCGGTGACGAGATAGCTCGCGTCCTTCGAGAGCTGCATGGGCTGGGCGAGGTCGATCTCGACCTCCACCTCCGGCTCGTCGAAGGTCAGCACCACCTTGCCGATGTGCTGCGCCTTGGCGAACAGGCGCATGGCCTCCGCCGCCCGCGACACCGGGAAGCGCGTCGCCACCAGCGGCCGGTAGGCGCCGCGCGCCACTTCCGCCTCCACCGCCCGCAGCAAGGAGGAGAGCCGCGCGGGCCGCTCGTCGGCGATGGTGGAGAGGTCGATGACGGAATAGGAGTTGTTGTAATAGAGGGACTTGAGGCCGATGGGCTTGTCCTGCGCGAGGTCGCGCTTGCCGATCTCCACGAAGCGGCCGAACGGCGCGAGGCATTCCAGCCCCTTGTCGATGCCGGCGCCCGACAGGGCGTTCAGCACCACGTCCACGCCGCGCCCGCTTGTCGCCGCGCGCACGTCCTCGGCGAATTCGAGGCTGCGCGAGTTCATCACATGGACGATGCCCAGCGCGCGCAGATGGTCGCGCTTGGCGTCCGAGCCGGCGGAGGCGAGGATGTCGGCGCCGATGTTGCGCGCCACCTGTATGGCGGCAAGGCCGACACCGCCGGTGGCGAGATGCACCAGCACCTGCTCCTCGGGGAGCAGGCGGCCGATGTCCACCAGCGAATAGTGCGCGGTCATGAAGGCGGCCGGCAGGGTGGCGGCGTCCTTCAGATCCACCGTATCCGGCACGTGCATGAGGAAGCGGGCATCGGCGGCCGCGAAGCGGCGCAGGAAGCCCTTGCCCATGCCCATCACCCGGTCGCCGGGCGAAAAGCCGGTGACGCCTTCGCCCACCATCTGGATGGTGCCGGCGAATTCGAGACCGAGATTGCGCCACCACGCGCCCGCCCCGTCCTGCTCGTCCGGCAGGATGGAGGTGGCGGCCATGATGTCGCGGAAGTTGAGGCCCACGGCCGCGACTTCCACCACCACCTCGCCCGCCTTGGGGGCCGGACAGGGGCACTCGCGCAGCACCACATTGTCGATGACGCCGGGCTGGGTCATCGTCACGGTGAAGTTGGAGCGATCCGCCCCCACGGCGATCACGCGGTGCTTCGGCGCCTGGGCGGAAAGCTCGCTCTGGCGCAGGCGGGGCACGAGGCGACCGGCGCCGCGCAGCACGATCTCCGCCTCCGCGCTCTCCTCCGCCACCGCCTGGGCCAGCGTCGCCCCGGCCGCGAAGGCTGCGGCATCCGCATCCACATGGCGGACGGCGAATTCCGGGCACTCGTTCCCGATGGTGCGGGTAAGGCCGAGCAGCGGCGCATCCGCGAGGCCGTCCGTGCTCATGGCGCCATCGCCCGGCACCCGCCGCCCGGCACGGCCGAGCACCACGAGGGTCGGCCGCAGCGGCGCGGTGCGCAGCAGGTCCAGCGCCTTGCCCACCGTGACGAGGCCGTTGGCAGCCGGCTCCACCGCCGCCAGCAGCGCCTCGGTGGAGAGCGCTTCGGCGTCGGCGAGATGCGTGCCGGCGGTGGCGGCATAGATGATGCCGGCGAGGCCCTCCGGCGCCGCGAGCATCGCCTCCACCTGCGCGGTGAAGGCATCGGCCTCCATGGCGAAGAGCGGGGCCGGGTCCATGGTCTCCACCGTGGAGCCCTGCGCCTCCAGAGCCGCGACAAGCGGGGCGGTCTCGGCGGCGTCGCCGGTCACCAGCAGCCAGCGGCCGGTGCGGACGGGGGCCGGGGTCGTGTCGGCATCGCTCTCATAGGTCTCGTCGATGACGACGGCGCCCTCGCCGGTCGCCGCCTTCAGCGCGCCCAGCGTCTTCACCTGAAGGTTCTCCACCGCCAGCAGCGGCGTGCCGTCCAGCGCGTAGACGCGGTAGATGCCGGTGTCGTCGCGCGGATCGGTGAAGAACTCGCAGATGACTTCGCTCGGCAGCGGGCCGGTCACCATCACCTTGCGGATGCCGATGGGCAGCATGAGGCGATACTTGCCGCCCACCTCTTCCATCTCCGGCAAGGGCTCGCCGGGAATCCACAGGCCCGCGTCCACGTCGTCCACGACAAGGCCGGCCTGCAGCACGGAATCGAACAGGCCGGGGAAGGCGATGAAGCCGGTGCGCTTCTCCGCCTCGGTGCTGACGATGCGCGCCACCGCATGGCGCGGCCCGGGCAGCCACAGCGCCTCCACGGCCTGGAAGGTGGGGCCGTAATCGAGGCCATGGCGGGCGGTGAGGCGGTAGAAATCCTCCCGCGTGATGGCCGGGGTGCCGGAGAGCACGACGGGGTCAAACTTCGCCTTCGGCAGCGTGAAGGCGTGCTGCCAGCCATAGGCCTCCACGCGCAGGCGCCAGTCCTCGTCCGTATCGCGCTTGAGCGAGGAAATGCGCAGGCGGCTGGTGACCGGATCGTAAGACGTGCGCAGCAGCACCACGTCGTCGGGGCCGATGGAGAGCGCCTCCATGATCTTGAAGTCGCGCAATTCCACCGGCGCGGCGCCGAACAATTCGCGCAGCGCCGCCGTCATCATCTCCACATAGCCGACGGTCGGGAACAGGCAGTCGCCGCCGGGGCGGTGATCGGCGAGATACTTGAGGCTTTTCAGCGTGATCTCATTGGTCCAGGCCGGCTCCGGCCCGCTCTCGCGCCAGCCGAGCAGCGGGTGGCGGTCGGTGTCGAAAAGGAAGTGCTTCGCCTCCAGCGGCAGCTGCACGAGGCGCTCATTGGCCCACGGGCGGCGCGGCAGGGCGAGATGCTCCGCGCGGGCAGGCGCATCGGCCTGCGCATCCTTCGCCGCCTCGGTCCAGTCGAAGGCGACGCCGTTCACATAGAGGCTCGCCATGGAGCGGGCCATGACGAGGCGGTCGTCGCCCTGCCGCTCCAGCGAGGGCACGGCCACGACGGACGCGTTGCGCTCCTGCGCGATGCCGTGGATCAGCGGCGTCACCGTGCGGTGCGGGCCAAGTTCCAGGAAGGCGTCGATGCCGAGGTCGAGGCAAAAATCGATGGCCTTCTTGTAGTTCACCGGCTGGCGCAGATTCTGCCACCAGTATTCACTGTCGAACCGCGTCTCCAGCATGGCGGTGACGGTGGAGACGATAGGGATGGACGGCGGCTTCCAGTCGATCTCGCCGAGGCCTTCGCGGAACTTCGCCTCGCAATCGTCGAGGTGGGGCGAGTGCCAGCCGAAATCCATGGTGAGGCGGCGGGCGGTGACATCCGGGAACAGCCGGCGCACCTCGGCGAGCACGGCATCCACTGGGGCTTCCATGCCGGAGATGGTCTGCGCCGTGGGGCCGTTATAGGCCGCCACCACCACGCTGCCGTCGTCCGGCAGCAAGGGCGCGAGCTGGTCATAGGTGACGCCTAGCGTCGCCATGGCGCCGCGGCGCGTGCTGCCGTGGGGGATGAGGCCGCGGTGGTAGATGATCTTGGCGCAGGTTTCGAGATCGATGCAGCCGGCGATATAGGTGGTCGCCACCTCGCCGAAGCTGTGGCCCACCAGCAGTTCAGGGGTGAGCCCGCGCTCGCGCCACATGCGATAGAGGCCGACCTGCATGGTGAAGATGGAGGCCTGCGTCACGTCCGCATCATTGATGCGGGTCTTGCCCTCGTCCTTCAGCACCTCCTCCACCACGGACCAGCCGGTCCATGGCTTCAGCACGGCGTCGAACTCCTCCACGAAGGCGCGGTAGGTGGGCTCGGTGGTCAGCAGCTTGCGGCCCATGGCCCACCATTGCCCGCCCTGCCCGGAGAAGGTGAAGGCGAGCCGGCGCGGGCGGGCACGGCCGGTGATGATGTAGGGGGCGACCGCCTCCGCCTCCTCGGCCGGCGCGTCGGCCCCGAGCGCCAGCATGCGGAGCTTGTGCGGCAGATCCTGCGCGGCGCGGTCGGCGAGGATCACGGCGCGCTCGTTGAGATGGTCGCGGCTGGTCTTCAGCACCTGCGAGAGGCTGTCATAGGAGACGCCCGAAAGCGCCCCGCCATCGTCCACCGCCTCGGCCAGTTCCTCCGCCCAGAGCGCGAGCGCCGGCTTGCCGTTGGCGGAGAGGGGAATGAAGGCGGGATCGTCGGTCGGCACCGCCCGCGCGGGCACGGCCTTCGCGGCCCGTCCGCCGCCGTGCCAGCTCTCCACCGCCACCGAGGCATTGGTGCCGCCGAAGCCGAAGGAATTGACCACGCTGAGGCGCACCCCGTCCTCGGCATCGTAGGGGGTGGGCTCCACCGGCACTTTCAGGCCGAGGGCATCGAACGGGATATTGGGGTTGGGCCGCTCGAAATTCAGGTTGGGCGGCACCACGCCATGGTGGGCGGACAGCACGATCTTGATGAGGCCGGCGATGCCAGAGGCCGATTCCAGATGGCCGAGATTGGGCTTGAAGGAACCCACCAGCACCGGCCGGTCCACCCGCCCCGCGCCGAACACGCGGCCGATGGCGCTCGCCTCGATGGGGTCGCCCACCGGCGTGCCGGTGCCGTGCGCCTCCACATAGCCCACGTCTTCCGGATCGATGCCGGTCTGCTCCAGCAAGCTGTTGAGCATGGCCGTCTGGGCCACGTCGCTGGGGGCGGTGAGGGTCGGCGTGCGGCCGTCCTGGTTCACCGTCGAGCCGCGCAGCACCGCATAGATGCGGTCGCCGTCCGCCACCGCGCGGGCGAGGGGCTTCAGCAGCACGAGGCCGCAGCCCTCGCCGCGCACGAAGCCGTCGGCGCGCGCATCGAAGGTGTAGATGGCGCCGGTCGCGGACAGCATGTTGGCGCTGGAGAAGGCGACGAAGGGGCCGGGGTCGAGCATCATGTTGACGCCGCCGGCCAAGGCCACGTCGCAGGTGCCCATGGAGAGGTGGCGGATCGCCTGGTCCACCGCCACCAGAGCCGAGGAGCAGGCGGTGTCGAGGGCAATGCTCGGGCCGTTGAGGTCGAGCCGATGGGAGATGCGGTTGGCGGCGATGGAATAGGCCGAGCCGGTGCCGGCGAAAATGTCGGTGGCGACGCGCCGGTAGCGCTGGGAATAGCTGAAGTCGGAGGTGGAGATGCCGACGAACACGCCGGTGCGCTTCTTCTGCAGCGTGCGCAGCGTGATGCCGGAATCCTCGACGGTCTCGAACGCCACCTGCAGCAGCAGCCGCTGCTGCGGGTCCATGGACATGACTTCGCGCGGGGCCATGTCGAAGAAGGCGGGATCGAAGCTGAACACGTCGCCGGTGAGGAAGCCGCCCCATTTGGAATAGGAGCGCCCGGCGCATTCGGGGTCCGCGTCGTAATAGTTGCGGTAGTTCCAGCGATCGGCCGGGATTTCCCGAATGCCGCAGCGTTTGCCAATGAGGAAGGACCAATAATCGGACCCGCCGGAGATCCCGCCGGGGAACCGGCAGCCGATGCCGACCACGGCGACCGCCAGAGGTTCGGTGGCCTGCGGTTCGGTGAGAGAGTGGGAGATGACGGTCTTCAAATCACCGTCGAGCAGATCGACACTGTCCATCGGAAGCGCCCCCTTCCGTGTGATCCCGCACCGCAAAATAGGCGCATACCAAAAATGTTGTCATCACCAATTCTTGAGATTATCGGCAAATACTTTAAAAAGGTATTATAATACGAACACTGTCTACCAGATTACCGGTCGATCCGCCTTTTTTCCGGGCAACGTGAACAAGCCGACGCGCAATACTAAAGCTTGTCCGCAGCGATATCTCCCTGCGGTTGTGCAGACGCCGAAAGGCCGCCGGCACGCAACGCGCCGGCGGCCCCTTTTGGTCGCGTGAGAGGGGTGCGGCTTCAGCCGTCCTCTTCGGCGGCGAGCAGCACCAGATCGCTCAGGGTGAAGCGGTCGAAGTCGCGCGGCTCGCCCGGCGCGAGGATGGAGGCGTCCGAATGGCGGGTCAGGGTCCACAGGGCCTCGGCCACGATGCGGCTGCCCACCGGCCCCAGATGCTTGCCCGCCGGCCCGGCCGGATCGCCCGCCTCGGCGAGGATGTAGAACCAGAGCGGCGTCGCCTCGCAGAATGGCAGGGCCGCGACGCGCTGGGCTTCCGGAAGGGCGGCGAGCAGCGTGTCGTCCCTGAGCGGCTTCAGGCCGAGATGCTGCGCCACCGCCTGCCCGCTGGGCAGCCCCAGCCGGTAGCCCCGCGACAGGTGCCGGAGCGCCGCCGCCTCCACCGTCTCCGGCGCGCCGGCCAGGATGGTGTCGAGCCGCCGGGCCCGCTGCGGCGCCTCCGCCTCCAGCGGCAGGAAGGCTTCCCAGGCGATGATGCGATCCGCCGGAAGGCCATCCGGCCCGCAGCCGGAGGGGCCGAGGGCGGCGCGGGTGGACAGCGCTGCGGCCTCCGCATCCCTCAGGTGGCGGTTGTAGTCGTAGCTCGGCCGGGCGAGGCTCGGCGCGATGGCGAAGGCCGCCGCCCAGAATTCCACCGGAATGAAGATGTCCCCCGCCCGCTCCTTCCGCCACAGACGCGGCCCCTCGCTGAGCACCTCCTCCACCACCGCCGGATCGGCGATCTTGGGCAGGAGATCGAACAGCAGCATCCATTGATAGCGCTGGCGCAGGGCGCGGCGCGCCACCTCAAAGGAGCGGCCGGTGGCCACCAGCGCATTGTGCGCCTTGAGGAAGGCGACGTGGAGCTGGCTGAGCGGCAGGCTGGAATCGTTGCGCGCGTCGCTCATGCGCGCCGCGCGGTCGCGGGCGGGATCGAGCGCGCGCGGCTGGCGCGGCAGGTCGTTGCGCGGACTCTTCCGCGGCGGCAGCGCCGGCTCGCCGAGCGGATTGCGCCACACCTCGCCCAGCAGCATGCGGCGCACGGCGGCGGGATCGCGCGGCGCGTCATAGACGGATTCGAGGTCGAGGCAGCCCGAGCGGCGGTTGAACAGGGTGGAGAAGCTGCCCACCGGTGAGAACGCGGTCGCGCCGGCGAGCTGCGTCTCCTCCACCGGACGGCGCTCCCAGACGAGATCATTGAGCACGAACTCGACCAGAAAGGCATAGGCGGCGGGAATGTCGGCATCGCCTTCGGCGCGGCGGCGCGGCGGCCGGCCGCTGGGCGCCTCGGCGCACGCGCCCATGGCGGCGGCGAGGCGGGCGAGGTCCTTCAGCGTCCGTGTCCCGGCCGGAATGCCGCAGGCAGGCGCCGCCAGCGTCGGGAACATGCGGCCGAAGCCATGGTCGCTCGGCCGCGCCCCCGCCTCGATGGCGAGGGTCCGGACGCGCGCGCTGATGGCCTCCCGGGTCGAGGGACGCTGCTCGTCGCTTCCGGTGGTCATCTCAAGGGGCCTTTCGACACGCATTCTCAGGGCACGCTCCTCTGATGCCCCCGCCCCGGGGCTCCCCCTTACGTCACCATTTCAACGGTTCGGTCAGCATCATCCGAATGGGGGATGACCGACCTTGGGACGTCTTGCAGCCTGAGGTGGTTGTGCAATGCTGCGCTCACGATCTCCCGTGGGCATCCGCCGATATCGGCAGGCATCAAGGCAGACACCAAGTCGCCGTCCGGCCCTCGCGGGGTGGGCCATGGCGGCCCATCGGATCATGGCGACGTGATGCGCCGGCCCGGCCGGACCATCGCCTCGCGGGAAATGGGACGGACATGGGCGAACTCGATCACTACTCCCGCCTCGTCGGGGACGTTTACGAACTCTCCGGCGATCCCCGGCAATGGGGCATCCTGCTGGAGGGCGTCACCCGCTTCATCGACGGCCGGGTCGGCCAGCTCGCGGTCTTCAGCCTCAAGCAGCAGACCAAGCCCACCTGGCGCGTGTGGGGCCACGACCACAACGATTACAAGACCTTCCTCTATCGCCACGCGACGGAAGACCCCCGCCTCTCCTACATCCTCTCCAATCCCGGCCGCGTCATCTGCGGCGAGGATGGCGTGGACCCCGACCAGTTCCGCGCCTCCGCGCTGTTCCGCGAGGTGGTGGAGCCCATGGACATCGAGCATTCGCTCGTCTCCTACTTCGCCCAGGAAGCCGACGTGATGGCCACCATCTGCGCCATGCGCGGGCGGGCGCAGGGGCCGTTCGGGCAAACGGAGCGGCAGAAGCTTGGCCTTGTGGTGCCGCATCTGCGGCGCGCATTCGAGCTTTACGCGCTGCTCGACGAGGCCAAGGCCAAGGTGGGTGACATCGCCGCTGCCCTCGACATCGTGGATGCCGGCATCTTCCTGGTGGATGCGGAGATGCACGTCGCCCACGTGAACCGCGCGGGCGAGACCATGGTGAAGTCCGGCGACATCGCCGTGCGGCAGGGCCGGCTCGCCTTCCGCGATGACCGCGCCTCCCGGCAGGTCGCCTCCGCCGTCGCTCTGGCTCTGGCGGCGGCGCGGGGCGAGACAAACATCACCCATGCCGAGCACATGGAAGTGCCGCGCGCCGGCGAGGATGCCGGCCCCTACCGGGTATCGCTGCATCCCCTGCCGGCCGGCGAGGGGAGTCCGCGCCTCGCCACCCGCTCGCAGATCGCGGTGGTGGTGCGCCAGCCGGGACGCGGCGGGGCCGACGTGGCCAGGCGCATCCAGACCACCTTCAAGCTCACGCCCTCCGAGGCGGCGCTGGCGGCGGCGCTGGCGGTGGGGGCCTCCCTCGCCGACTTCGCCCAGCAGCGCAACGTGGCGCTTTCCACGGCGCGCAGCCAGCTGAAGGCGCTCTACGAGAAGACCGGCACCAACCGGCAGGGCGAACTGGTCGCCCGGCTGCGCGAGAGCCTCGACCTCTCGCTGGTCTGACGGTTCATCGCGCAGGGTTGATCGCGCATCGGTTCATCGCGCATTCATGGCGCGTGACCATCATACGGCCGCGCCCGAGATGGCGCGGCCGCTCATGCGTGAGGGGTTGCAACGGGCGTTCGCCGGCAAGGGCCGGCGGCGCGGCAGGATCGAGCATATTTCCGGGGGGAAGAATGGTGGGGCGCAAGGGTCTGGTCGTCGGGGCGGGGGTCATCGTGTTCCTGGGGCTCGCCGCCCTCACCGACGCCATCATGTCGCGCAACGAGGCGCCGGCCGAGCCGGGCAAGGCACAGGCCCTCGACCAGGGCTGGTCGCCCGAGCTGCGCGAGAAATTCTATTTCACCTCCCAGGGCTCCCAGCTGATGCCCTACGCCATGCTGCGGGCGCTGGAGCAGCCGCTGTCCGACAAGCTGTTCCTCGATCCCGCCCATGTGGCGGAGATGGGCTTCCTGCCCGCGGACGGACCTTCGGCGCTCAATCCGGACGGCCTGCCCATCGGCTTCGTGAAGGACCCGCGCCCCGCGCCGGGCGCGCTCGGCCCCATGGTGGGGCTCACCTGCGCCGCCTGCCATACCGCCGACATCGAGGCGAAGAACGGCGCGCTCATCCGCATCGACGGCGGCGCCTCGCAGGGCGACTACCAGCTCCTGATGGCGCGCCTCAGCAAGGCGCTCGACATCACCCTTGCCGATCCCGCCAAGTTCCAGCGCTTCGCTGCGCGGCTCGTGGCCATGGACCCGAAGGCCGTGCGCCCGGCACTCGAAGCCCTCGCCACCGAAATCCGGCGTCTTGAGGCGGCCTCCTGGACCCCCGTGCCCTACGGCCGCGGGCGGCTCGACGCCTTCGGCCACATCCTGAACGCAGTGTCCGCCACCGCCCTCAACGAGCCCGCCAACTACCGCATCCCCGACGCGCCGGTGAGCTACCCCTTCCTGTGGACCACGCCGCAGCAGCGCTACGTGCAGTGGAACGGCGTCGCCGGAAACCCGCTCGGCCGCAACCTCGGCGAGGTGCTGGGCGTGTTCGGCCATGCGGACTTCGCCAACGGCAACCTCGCCGCCGCCAGCTCGACAGCCTTGTCCGAAAACCTGGTCGCGCTCGAAGCCTGGGTCTCGGGCCTGAAGCCGCCGCCGTGGCCGGAGAAGGCGCTGGGCAAGGTGGATGCCGCCAAGGCGAAGCGCGGCGCCGAGCTATTCAAGGCCAATTGCGCCGGCTGCCACGGCGGTCCCGATTATCGCCTCACCCCCGCCGCCGAGACCGAGGGCGGACGGCAGTGGCTGGCCGTGTCCATGGTGGACGTCGCCACCGTGAAGACCGACCCGAAGATGGCGATGAACTTCATCACCCGCTACGCCAAGCCCGGTCCCTTCACCCAATTGCCGCCGACCACGCCGCGCCTGCCGGACGGACAGGTTCTCGCCGGCTCCCTGCTGCTGGCGGCGGTGAGCACCATCACCGAGAACGATTTGCGCGCCCGCGGCATCACCGGCGATGCGCGCAAGGCCGCCTATGGCTGGCGCTTCGCCCCCGGCAGCAACACCCCGCAATCGGGCTGGCTGCTGCCGCCGAGCTACAAGGCCGGCCCGCTCGCCGGCGTGTGGGCGACGGGGCCGTTCCTGCACAACGGCTCGGTGCCCACCATCTACGACCTGCTCTCCCCCGAGGAGGAGCGGCCGGCGGTGTTCTACGTGGGCTCGAAGCGGCTCGACACCGAGAAGCTCGGTTTCGTGTCCTCATACGACTCGATCCCCGAGGCCGAGCGCGCCCGCGTGTCCCGCTTCGATACCAGCCTGCCCGGCAATTCCAACCGCGGCCACGCCTTCCCCGCCAGCGCGACGCTTTCGCCCGAGGATCGCTACGCCATCATCGAATATCTCAAGGTCCTGGAGGGCCCCGATGTCCGTCCCTGAGGCCGCGGCGCGCGTGCGCCCCTACACGCCCTATCTCGACAAGCTCGCCGCCGTCCGCCCCGCAGAGCGCTGGCCGCTGGCGCGGGGCTGGATCGCCAGCGAGCCGCGCCCCTTCTTCGCGGAACTGCGCGCCCACGCGCCGGTCTACGAGACCAGCGAGGTGACGCTCGTCGCCAAGCGCGCGGACGTGATCGAGATCCTGTCCGTGCCGAAGGTGTTCACCGTCGATCTCTACAAGCCCAAGATGGGCGACTTCATGCTCGCCATGGACGAGACGGTGGTGAACTACCGCGACAAGTCCGTGATGCGCGCAATCCTCGCCTGGGACGATTTGCCGAAGATCCGCGCCACCGTGGCCGAGGTGGCCGACGAGGCGCTGAATGCTGCGGGCAGTGAGATCGAGGCGGTGCAGAAGCTGGCGCGGCTCGTGCCCCTGCGCATCGTGCAGCGCGTCTTCGGCATCAAGGGCCCGGACGCCGACCTGCTCGACTGGTCCTATGCCAACCAGATGGACCAGTTCAACAATTTGCCCTACGACGACCGCCCGGACGCCGACGCCATCCACCAGGCGGCGGAGGACAGCCGGGTGAAGCTGCGCGCGCTGTTCGCCGCCCTCATCCCAGCGCGCATCGCCGAGATCAAGGCCGGCACCGCGCCGGACGACAGCCTCACCCGCATCCTGAGCCTCAACCTGCCGGCGGCGGACCATTTCGGCATGGACCGGGTGGTCATCAACATCGGCGGCCTGCTCATCGGCGCCATCGAGACCACCGCGGAAGCCGCCATCAACGCTTTGGCCGAACTCTTCGCTCGGCCGGAAGTGCTCAGCGATGCGCGGGCCGCGGCCAAGGCGGGAGACGATGCGGTGTTCGACGGCTATGTGTGGGAGGCGCTGCGCTTCTCGCCCATCGTCGCCTTCATGTTCCGCGAGGCGGCGGCCACCTACACCCTCGCCAAGGGCACGGCGCGGGAGAAGGTGCTGGGCGCGGGCACGGTGGTGCTGCCGCTCAGCCTCTCCGCCATGTTCGATCCCGATTTCGTGCCGGAGCCGGACGCCTTCAGGCCGGACCGGCCCTTCCACACCTACCTGCATTTCGGCTACGGGCACCACGAATGCCTCGGCCGCTATGTGGGCGGCACCATGATCCCCGAGATCGTGAAGCGCGTGCTGCTGCGCCCCGCCGCCCGCCCGCTGGCGCCGGTGGACATGGCGGGCACGCCCTTTCCCCAGACCTATCGCATCGGGCTGACCTAAGGGCCTATAGTCGGGGGCATGGCTCCTGTCCCCGACGTCCCTCCCGCGCTCTGCCAGCCCGCGCCCGCCGCGAAGCCTGCGGCAAAGCCTGCCGCAAAGCCCTCGGGCAAGGGGGAAGAAGCGCGGCAGGCGGCGGTGGCGAAATTCGGCGAGACGCTGTTCTATCGGGCGGGCGACGACCTCTTCGCCTTCCCCGCGCGCTATGCCCTCGCGCCACCGGAGCTTGGCCTCATCGGCTGCATCATCCGCAGCCGGGAATCCGCATTCGCCTTCCCCCTCTCGGACATGGCCGCCGCCATGGCGGCCCATGCGGCAACGCCCGGCGTCGCGCCTCCCCGTGCCGAGGGACCTCCGGCCGGAGATGATCCCACGATCCGGGTTACCGCCTTCTACCTCGGCCCCCACCCCGATTTCGCCGGCATGACCAAGACCATCGCCACCGTGCGCCGGGAGGATAAGCGGCAGGGCTTCCTCAACGATCTGGAGCGGTTTCCGGCGGCGGGGGGTGATTATCTGGTGCGCATCTCGGAGGATCGCGGCGTGCTCGCCCGCCTGCCGGCGACCCCGGACGCCGCCGACGCCCGCGCGCAGCTCTGGTTCCAGACGCCCGTCTGGTCCGCCGCCGTGGAGGTGCCGGCAAGCGCCCTGCCCCGCTGGGACACCATCCACGCCGCCATCGACGCCTTCGTGGCGCAGCATCTGGTGAAGGGCTATTTCAAGCGCTAGAGCGCGATCCGAGCGGATTGAATCAATCCGCTCGGTGAATCGCCCTCTTACTCCAAGAAAGAGAACGCGTGATCCGATCTGATTGCGATGCAATCAGATCGGCGCGTGCTCTAGCGCCACCCGATACCAGCCACCAGCGCAACAAAGTTTTGATTCCCGCGCCCGTTCCCGGTAAGCCTCGCCGGCTGGAGGGCGCGCCGGAAACCTGCGATGCGGGCGGATCGGCCCGCGCTCTCCGTCCCTGAGTTGGAGGGGCGTTTCATCCGGCGGACGGACTTCATCCGCCAGGGCGTCGCGCTCCAGATGCGCGAACGCCAATGACACACAACGACGCTCCCCTCTCCGACGCTCCGATCTCCAGCGCTCCCCTGTCCCTGGCCGATCTGCGGTCCGAGATCGACCGCATCGACGCGGCCATGCACCAGTTGCTCATGGAGCGCAGCGAGATCATCGACCGCCTCGTGCAGGTGAAGCACACGCAGGGCACCGAGGGCGGCTCCGCCTTCCGCCCCGCCCGCGAGGCGGACATGATGCGCCGGCTGGTGGAGCGCCATCACGGCCTGCTGCCGCTCGACACGGTGGAGAGCATCTGGCGCGTCATCATCGCCACGTTCACGTACGTCCAGGCGCCCTATTCCGTGCATGCCGACCTGTCCGGCGGCGAGGCGCCCATGCGCGACAGCGCGCGCTTCCACTTCGGCTTCACCGTGCCCTTCCTGCCCCACATGGGCGCGCGCGGCGTGATCGATGCGGTGGCCGGCTCGCGCGGCGATCTCGGCCTGCTCGCCGCCGCCCCCTCCCCCTCGGCCGCCGATCCCTGGTGGACGGCGCTGGAGGCGGAAGGCGCGCCCAAGATCATCGCCCGCCTGCCCTTCGTGGAGCGCGACGACCATCCCGCCGGCCTGCCGGTGTTCGTGGTCTCCCACCCCATCGCCGATGCCGCCGTGCGCGAGGTCCGCGTCTATTCGCTGCGCGTAACGGGATGGAGCGCGGCCGCGGGCCGTGCCATACCCGCCTTCGCCGAGGTGGTGGTGGCGCCGGACGAAGCCCTCGATGGCGCCGCTTTGCTGGTGTCCCTGCCCCCCGGCCACACCGTGGACGAGGTGACGGGCCCCCTCACTGACGCGGGCGCGGGCATCCGCGCCGTCGCCGAGGTGGGCAGCCACGCCGCCACCCACAAGGTGGAGCGCGTCTCCGCCCGGCCGTGAAGAAAGATCGTCTGGAGTCACCTGAGATGTCCGCCGTGCTGAACAACCCCCTCCCCACCGGCCGGCCCGAGCCGAAGCCGGGCGTGCTCGCCATCGAGGCCTATGTGCCCGGCAAGAGCCACGCGCCGGGGGTGGAGAAGGTGTTCAAGCTCTCCTCCAACGAGACCCCCCTCGGCCCGAGCGAGAAGGCCCTCGCCGCCTTCGCCGAGGCCGGCCGCCGGCTGGAGGACTATCCCGACGGCTCCGCCAGCGCGCTGCGCCAGGCCATCGCCAAGGCCAACGGGCTCGACCCCGACCGCATCATCTGCGGCGCCGGCTCCGACGAGATCCTGAACCTCGTGACCCACACCTATGTGGCGGCGGGGGACGAGGTGATCTATTCGGAGCACGGCTTCCTCGTTTACAAGATCGCGACGCTAGCCGCCGGCGGTGTGCCGGTGGTGGCCAAGGAGCGCGACCTCACCGCCGACGTGGACGCGATGCTCGCGCTGGTGACGCCGAAGACGCGCCTCGTCTTCCTCGCCAACCCGAACAACCCCACCGGCACCTACCTGCCGTTCGACGAGGTGAAGCGCCTGCACGCGGGCCTGCCCTCCAACGTGCTCCTCGTGCTGGACGCGGCCTATGCCGAATATGTCCGCCGCAACGATTACGAGACGGGGCTGGAGCTGGCGCTCTCGACCGAGAACGTGCTCATGACCCGCACCTTCTCCAAGATCCACGGCCTCGCCGCGCTGCGCATCGGCTGGGCGGTGGGTCCGGCCCATGTCATCGACGCCATGAACCGTATCCGCGGGCCGTTCAACATGAACACCCCGGCGCTCTTGGCCGGCGCGGCGGCCATCGCCGATGCGGCACACGTGGAAAAGGCCGTGGCGCACAATGCGCAGTGGCTGCCCTGGCTCACCGGCAAGATCGAGGCGCTGGGGCTTCAGGTGACGCCGTCCGTCGCCAACTTCCTGCTCATCCACTTCCCGGAAGAGCCCGGCCGCACGGCGAAGGAGGCGGACGCCTTCCTCACGCGCCGGGGCCTCGTTCTGCGGCAGGTGGCGAGCTACGGCCTGCCCAACGCCTTGCGCATGACGGTGGGCACCGAGGAGGCCAACGAGCTGGTGGTCGCCGCGCTCGCGGAGTTCATGGCCGGCGGAGCGGCGGGGACCACCAAGGGGCCCGCCAAGTGATCCAGCCCCTCGTGCCGCGCCTCGCCATCATCGGCGCGGGTCTCATCGGCTCGTCCCTCGCCCGCGCCGCGCGGGAGAAGCACCTCGCCGGCACCCTCGTGGTCGCCGACGCCGATCCCGCCGTGTGCGACCGCGTGCGGCAGCTCGGCTTCGCCGACGTGGTGACGCAGGATGCGGGCGAAGCCGCCGAAGGCGCCGACATCGTGGTCGTCGCGGTGCCGGTCGGCGCTTCGGGGAAGGTCGCCGAGGTGGTGGGGGCGCGCCTCAAGGCCGGCGCCATCCTTTCGGACGTGGGATCGGTGAAGGGCTTCGTGGTGGAGGCCATGGCCCCCCATGTGCCGGCGCACGCCCATCTCATCCCCGCCCATCCGGTGGCTGGTACCGAATTTTCCGGCCCCGACGCGGGTTTCGCCACGCTGTTCGAGAACCGCTGGTGCATCGTCACGCCGCCCGAGGGCGCGGACCCGGCGGCGGTGGAGCGCATCGTCACCCTGTGGCGGGCGGCGGGGGCGAATGTGGAGACCATGAGCGCCCAGCACCATGATCTGGTGCTCGCCATCACCAGCCACGTGCCGCACCTCATCGCCTACAACATCGTGGGCACGGCGGCGCATCTGGAGGAGACGCTGACCTCCGAGGTCATCAAGTTCTCGGCCGGCGGCTTCCGCGACTTCACCCGCATCGCGTCGTCCGACCCCACCATGTGGCGCGACGTGTTCCTGACCAACCGGGAAGCGGTGCTGGAGATGCTCGGCCGCTTCACCGAGGATCTCACCGCCCTCCAGCGGGCCATCCGCTATGGCGACGGGGACGCGCTGTTCGAGCACTTCGCCCGCACCCGCGCCATCCGCCGCTCCATCATCGAGCAGGGCCAGGAGACCGCCGCCCCCGACTTCGGCCGCCGCGCGGCGGAAAAGCCGAAGCACGAGGACAGCTGACCCTCGGTTTAGGGGCCGGGAAAAGATGACGCACGGAATATGACGCCGGGGATATGACGCACAGTCAGCTTCCGTCACACCCGCGTGTCATCTTCGCGTGTCATGGGCGCTGTAGCAGCGGCGTCACCATTCCGCCGAAGTCTCGCGCGACCTGAGAAGGGTTCGCCCCGACACAAGGAAGTAGATTCGGATGCTGGCGCGCCTGCTGCCCGTCGTCATGCTGCTCGCCGCGGCGCTCCTGCCGGGGGCGGCTGAGGCGCATCCCCACGTCTGGGTGACCATGAAGACCGAGGTGGTCTACGGCGCCGACGGCAAGCTCACCGCGCTCAAGCAGGCCTGGACCTTCGATGACGCCTTCACCGCCTTCGCCTTGCAGGGGCTGGAAAAGCAGAAGGACGGCACCTATGGCGACGACGTGCTGAAGCCGCTCGCCGAGGTGAATGTGACGTCCCTGAAGGAATATGACTATTTCGTCCGGGGAAAGACCGCCACCGGCAAGCTCGCCTTCAAGGACCCGGTGGATTATTACCTCACCTACGAGAACGAGCTGCTGACCCTGCACTTCACCCTGCCGCTGGCGAAGCCCATCGCGGTGAAGGGGGCGGCCACCATCGAGATCTACGACCCCACCGTGTTCGTCTCCTTCTCCTTCGCCGACAAGGACCCCGTGACCATGGTCGCGGCGCCGGCCGGCTGCACGCAAGAAGTCACCTCGCCGGAGCCGCCGCCCAGCGCGACCCTCAACGAAGCCTTCTTCGCCGGCCTCACCTCGGGCAGCACCTACGGCGCCCAGTTCGCGGACAAGATCACGGTGAAGTGCCCGTGAGCGCATCCACCGCGGCGGTCCCCGGGCGGATGCGCCGGGCGGGTCTGATCGCCCTCGGCCTTGGCGCGGCGCTGCTGTTCGCGCTGCTTGTCGCGCTGGTGCTCTATCCCGATCTCGCCTTCGCGCAGGGGTTCGGCCCACCCGGTGGCGGCGGACCGAAGGCGACGCCCTTCGGCCTCGGCGGCGGCGGCGCGCCGCCCTCCGGGATCACCGGCTTCATCCTCGCCAAGCAGTCGGAATTCTACCGCGCGCTGGTGGGGGCGGTGCGCGCCGCCAAAAAGGATGGCAATGCCACCTTCCTCCTCGCCGGCCTGTCCTTCGCCTACGGCGTCTTCCATGCCGCCGGTCCCGGACACGGCAAGGCGGTGATCTCCTCCTATCTCCTCGCCGATGGCGGCACGCTGCGCCGGGGCGCCGTGCTGTCGCTGGCCGCCGGCATGGTGCAGGCGGTGGCGGCCATCCTCTTCGTCGGCATCCTCGCTTTGCTGCTGGGCGCGACCGCCGTTTCCATGGCGCAGGCCATGACGGTGGTGGAGGTCGCGGCCTATGGCGGTATCGGCCTGTTCGGGCTCTATCTCGCGATCGTGAAGGGCCGCGCCCTCGTTGCTGCGGCGCGGGGCGACGTGGGCCACATCCACGCTGCCGATTGCGATTGCGGCGACAGCCACGCGCCCGATCCTGCCCTTCTGGCGGGGCAAGGCGGATGGAAGCGCGCCGCCGTCGCGGTGGTGTCGGCCGGGGCGCGGCCGTGCTCGGGCGCCATACTGGTGCTGACCTTCGCCTTGTCGCAGGGCGTGTTCCTGAGCGGCGTCGCCGCCGCCTTCGCCATGGGCCTCGGCACCGCCGCCACCGTGACGGCCATTGCCGCCATCGCCGTCTACGGCAAACGGCTCGCCGTGCGCATCGCCGGGCGGGACACCAAGTGGTCCACCATGGCCCGGCTGGGGGTGGAACTGGGGGCGGCTCTGCTGGTGATGCTGTTCGGTTTCGGCCTGCTCACCGGATATCTCGAAAGCGAGCGCCTGCTGCCGGGCTGAATGCCGCAACGCAGCCAATTTCAGGTGCGATGCACCAAAATGCGTCACGCCCAGCTTTTCGGCAATTTCGTTTCGCTTTGAATTGAAACAACGAAATTGCCGGGTGCGACACTCCGTGCCAGCCTGAAGGTCGAACGGGGCACGTGATTTCCGCGTGACTCCCTGCCCTGGCCGGCCCCGCTGGAGGCGTCGCGATGGCTCTGAAGCCTGTTTCGCTCGACGACAAATATGACCTGTCCCAGGAGCGCGTGTTCGTATCGGGCACGCAGGCTCTGGTCCGCCTCGCCTTGATGCAGAAGGAGCGCGACCGGCGCGCCGGCCTCAACACGGCCGGCTATGTCACCGGCTATCGCGGCTCCCCCCTCGGCGGGCTCGACCAGCAGTTCCTGCGCGCCGAGAAGGTGCTGAAGGCCAACGACATCAAGTTCATGTCCGGCCTCAACGAGGATCTCGCCGCCACCGCTCTGTGGGGCTCCCAGCAGGCGGAGCTGCGGGGCGAAGGCAAGTTCGATGGCGTGTTCGGCCTCTGGTACGGCAAGGGTCCGGGCGTCGACCGCTCCGGCGACGTGTTCCGCCACGCCAACAATGCCGGCACCTCCCGCCACGGCGGCGTGCTCGCCCTCATGGGCGATGACCACACCTGCGAAAGCTCCACCACCGCCCACCAGAGCGAGTTCCATTTCGTCGATGTGATGATCCCGGTGCTGAACCCCGCCGGCGTGCAGGAGATCATCGATTACGGCCTCTATGGCTGGGCGCTGTCGCGCTTTTCCGGCACCTGGGTCGGCCTCAAGGCGGTGAAGGACACTATCGAGTCAACCGGCATCGTGGACGGGCGGCTGGACCGCGTGCGCATCGAGCCGGCGCTCGGCTTCGCCATGCCGCCCGGCGGCCTCAACATCCGCCTCGGCGACACGCCGATCGCGCAGGAGGAGCGGCTTCAGGAATTCAAGCGGGACGCCGTGCTGCACTTCCTGCGGGCCAACCGCCTCAACCGCTTCATCACCTCCGGCGGCGCCCGCCCCCGCATCGGCATCGCCACCGTGGGCAAGTCGTATCTCGACGTGCGCCTCGCGCTGGATGAGCTCGGCATCGACGAGGTGCGCGCCAACGATCTCGGCCTGCGCATCTGGAAGGTGGCCTGCCCCTGGCCGCTGGAGACGCAGGGCCTCTACGAGTTCGCCAAGGGCCTCGACCTCATCATGGTGGTGGAGGAGAAGCGCTCCCTCATCGAGGTGCAGGTCCGCGAGGAACTGTACGGCACCGCCAACCAGCCCGTCTGCATCGGCAAGAAGGACGAGCAGGGCCGCTGGATGTTCCCGGTGAAGGGCGCACTGGACCCCAACGACATCGCCATCCAGCTCGGCCGCCGGCTCCTCGCCTATGGCGACATCCCCGACATCGCCGCCCGCGTGGCGGAGCTGGAGGAGGCGCAGCGGGTGCTCGCCGCCACCTCGGACGTGGCGACGCGCATCCCCTATTTCTGCTCCGGCTGCCCGCACAATTCATCCACCAAGGTGCCCGAGGGCATGCGCGCCTATGCCGGCATCGGCTGCCACTACATGGTGCAGTGGATGGACCGGGAGACCACCGGCTTCACCCAGATGGGCGGCGAGGGCGCCAACTGGATCGGCGAAGCCTCCTTCTCCAAGCGCAACCATGTGTTCCAGAACCTCGGCGACGGCACCTACAACCATTCGGGCTATCTCGCCCTGCGCGCCGCCTGCGCCGCCAAGGTCAACGTCACCTACAAGATCCTCTTCAACGATGCGGTCGCCATGACCGGCGGGCAGAAGCACGACGGCGACCTCACCGTGCCGGTCATCGCCCGGCAGGTGGCGGCGGAAGGGGTGGAGCGGGTCGTCGTCGTCACCGACGAGCCGGGCAAGTATCCCGCGGGCACCCTCTGGCCGGCCGGCCTCACCATCCACCACCGCGACGAGCTGGATGCCGTGCAGCGCGAGCTGGCGGCGGTGCCGGGCGTCACGGTGATGATCTACGACCAGACCTGCGCCTCGGAGAAGCGCCGGCGCAGGAAGCGCGGCCAGTTCCCCGACCCGGACAAGCGCGTGCTTATCAATGAGCGCGTCTGTGAGGGCTGCGGCGATTGCGGGGTGAAATCCAACTGCGTCTCCGTGCAACCGCTGGAGACCGAGTGGGGCCGCAAGCGCGAGATCGACCAGTCGTCCTGCAACAAGGACTTCTCCTGCGTGAAAGGCTTCTGTCCCTCCTTCGTCACGGTCCACGGGGCGAAGCCGAAGAAGAGTGCCGGCGCGGCCGGCGGGGCTGACGCTTGGCCCGAATTGCCGGAGCCGGCGCATCCCGAGATCCACGGCACCTATGGCGTCATCGCCACCGGGGTGGGCGGCACCGGCGTCGTCACCATCGGCGCCATCCTCGGCATGGCGGCGCATCTGGAAGGCAAGGCCTGCGGCATGATCGACATGGCCGGCCTCGCCCAGAAGGGTGGCGCCGTCTACAGCCACATCCGCCTCGCCAGCGATCCCGCCGACATCACCGCCATCCGCGTGCCGGCGCGCGGCGCGGACGTGGTGCTGGGCGGCGACCTCGTGGTGGCCGGCACCAAGAAGGTGCTGGCGGCGGTGAAGCCGGGCAAGACCATCGTCGTCGTCAACACCCACGAGGTGCTGCCCGGCGACTTCACCCGCAACGCCGACTATTCGCTGCCCACCGAGCGCATCAAGCGCACCATCCGGGAGGCGGCGGGCGAACCGCAGACCCACTTCATCGAGGCGAGCCGCCTCGCCCAGGCCCTGTTCGGCAACGCCCTGGCGCAGAACATCTTCATGGTCGGCTATGCCTACCAGTTTGGCGCCTTGCCCCTCTCGGCCGCCGCCATCGAGCGGGCCATCGAGCTGAACGGGGAAGCGGTGGCCATGAACAAGGCCGCCTTCCTCTGGGGCCGCCGCGCCGCCCATGATCCGGCCGCCGTGGAGGCCATCGCCACGCCGAAGGGCACCGTCTCCAGCGATGCGCGCCGGCTGTCCCAGAGCCTCGACGAGGTGATCGCCCGGCGCGTCGCCGACCTCACCCTCTATCAGAACGCCGCCTACGCGGCCCGCTACACCGCTCTGGTGGACAAGGTGCGCGCCGCCGAGCAGTCGAAAGCGCCCGGACGTGGAGGGCTCGCCGAGGCGGTGGCGAAGAATCTCTACAAGCTCATGGCCTACAAGGACGAATACGAGGTCGCCCGGCTCTATGCCGACGGCGCCTTCCGTGCCCAGGCGGACGCGGCCTTCGACGGCGATCTGCGTTTCGAGTTCCACCTCGCCCCACCGCTCCTCGCCCGCCCCAATCCGACGACGGGGGAGCCGCGCAAGATCACCCTCGGGCCGTGGATGATGAAGGGCTTCTCTTTGCTGGCGAAGATTAAGGGCCTGCGCGGCACCGCGCTGGACGTGTTCGGCTACACGGAAGAACGCCGCACCGAGCGGGCGCTGATCGCGGACTATGAGCGCACGGTGGGCGAGCTGATCGCGAAGCTCGATCCCGCCAACCACGCGCTCGCGGTGGCCATCGCCTCCGTCCCGGAGAAGATCCGCGGCTTCGGTCCTGTGAAGGTGCGGCACCTGGAAGCCGCAAAGGCCGAGGAGAAGGACCTCCTCGCCCGCTTCCGCAACCCGCCGGCGCCGACGGCGGTGGCGGCGGAGTAGGAGGTCTCCGGCGCCATAGAGGGCACTCGTCCCGTCGTCCTCCGGCTTGACCGGAGGACCCATGGCACCGCGTGTGCCGGCGACTGATGCCTGCTCCGGCAGAAAGATGGGCCCTCCGGTCAAGCCGGAGGGCGACGGCGGCGAGGGAAAGCCCCTCAGTTCCCGCCGAGGATCGCCTTCAGCTCGGCGCGGAACTCGCCCTCGATGTCGGGGCGCGACAGCGCATAGGCGACGTTGGCCATGAGGAAGCCGATCTTCGAGCCGCAGTCATAGACCGAGCCGTCGAACCGCACCGCGTAGAACGGCTCGGTTTCCTTGAGCTTCAGCATGGAATCCGTGAGCTGGATCTCGTTGCCGGCGCCCCGCTCCTGCTTGGCCAGCAGGTCGAAGATGCCGGGCTGGAGGATGTAGCGGCCGGAGATGGCGAGGTTGCTCGGCGCGGTGCCGGCCTTGGGCTTCTCGACCATCTGGGTGATGGCCTTTGCGCCCTTGCCCGCATCGGCGCCGGTGCCGACGATGCCGTACTGGTGGGTCTGGTCGTCCGGCACCTCGTACACCGCCACCACGTTGCCGCCGGTCTCGTTGTAGGCGTCGACCATGGAGGTGAGGCAGCCGTGGCCGTTGCCATTGCCAACCTTGGGCATGTGCAGCATGTCCGGCAGCAGCAGCGCGAACGGCTCGTCGCCGATGATGTCGCGCGCGCACCACACCGCATGGCCGAGGCCCAGGGGCAGCTGCTGGCGGGTGAAGGAGGTGGTGCCCGCCTTGGGCGTGTCGCGGTCGAGCTGTTCCAGCTCCTTGACCTTGCCGCGCTCCTGGAGGGTGCGCTCCAGCTCGAACTGGCGGTCGAAATGGTCCTCGATCACCGCCTTGTTGCGGCCGGTGACAAAAACGATGTGCTCGATGCCGGCGGCGCGGGCTTCATCCACCACGTGCTGCACGACGGGCCGGTCCACCACCGTCAACATCTCCTTCGGCACCGCCTTGGTCGCCGGAAGGAAGCGCGTGCCGAGGCCCGCGACGGGTAGGATCGCCTTGCGAATGGGTCTACGCATGTTGAGTTTCGCCCCTCCTGATCGCCACGGGCACGTGGTCTAGCACAGCTCTAGCGCGGACGGACCTAGCGCACCGCACATAAGTTTGCGTTGCACAATCATCCGCACAGCCATGGCAGCCGAGTGGCAACGGCCGAGATCGGCGCCCTGTTCCCCGACTTAGGTTAACCGGGTCGCAGCGAGATACCACCCCGCAAAACTTGCCATCCATTAACCGCGACGCAACCATATTGCCGCCCAGTAGGAGCCTCAGACGATCATCCCGGCCCCTTGCGGCAGGCCGGAAAGGGAAGGCTTTCAAGATGGCATCGACGACGCGCGAAAGGACCACCTTCGGAAGCGGCGTGGCCGTGACGCTCGCGCTCATCGCCGGCCTCGTCACCCCTGCCGCCGGCCAGGCCCAGACGACCGGCTCCATCTTCGGCTTCCCGCCCCCGGCCCCGCAGGCGCCCCAGGCGGGTGCAGGCCATCCGCTGATGACGCCGCAGGCCCTCGCCCAGGCCGAGGCGAACTTCCCCCAGTGCATCGCCAATCTGTGGCCGCTGGCCCAGTCCAAGGGCGTCTCCCGGCGCACGTTCGACAAGTACACGGCTTCGCTGCAGCCGCAGATGAAGATCATGGACTTCATGGACAGCCAGCCGGAATTCTCCAAGCCCATCGGCGCCTATGTGAACATGCTCGTCACCGAGACGCGCGTGCGCAAGGGCCGCGAGGTGCTGGAGCGCTACAAGCCCATCTTCGACCGGGCGGAAAAGGCCTATGGCGTCGACCGCTACGCGGTGACGGCGATCTGGGGCATCGAATCCACCTATGGCGACCCGGACGGCATCGGCCGGCGCAACGTGCTGGAATCCACCGCCACGCTCGCCTGCATCGGCCGGCGGCAGGACTATTTCCGCGACGAGTTCATCGCTACCCTGCAGATCCTCGAAAAGGGCGACGTGCCGTACGACCACCTGAAGGGGTCGTGGGCGGGCGCCTTCGGCCCCACCCAGTTCATGCCCACCTCGTTCCAGCGCTTCGCCGTGGACTTCGACGGCGACGGCAAGCGCAACGTGGTGGATTCCATCCCCGACATCATCGCCTCCACCGCCAACAACCTGAAGCTGGACGGCTGGGAGTTCGGCAAGGCGTGGGGCTATGAAGTGGCGCTGCCGCAGGGCTTCGACTACCGCCTCGCCAATCGCAGCAACAAGAAGACGCTTTCGGAGTGGAACGCGCTCGGCGTGCGCCGGGCCAACGGCGTCGCCTTCCCGCGCCCCACGGAGACGGCCTACCTGCTGCTGCCGGGCGGCGCCAACGGTCCCGCCTTCCTGATGATGCGGAACTTCGACGCCATCCTGAAGTACAACCCGGCCGACGCCTACGCCCTCGCCATCGGCCACCTCGCCGACCGGCTGCGCGGCGGCGGCGCCTTCGTCCAGTCTTGGCCGAAGGAGGAGCGCGGCCTCTCCAAGGCCGAGCGGCAGGAAATCCAGGGGCGCCTCGCCCAGATGGGCTACGACATCGGCAACGTGGACGGCATCCTCGGCCAGAAGAGCCGCGTCGCCATCCAGGACTACCAGTCCCGCGCCGGCCTGCTGCCGGACGGCTACCCCGACCTCGTGCTGCTCCAGCAGATGCGCCGGTGAGGCGGGGCGCCAGCGACACCGCAGGCGCTCCCCCCAACCGCGCCCTCGTCCTCCGGCTCGACCGGAGGACCCATGGCGCCGCTTGTCCCTGCGTCTGACCGCCCGCGCGGGCGGAGGGATGGGCCCTCCGATCAAGTCGGAGGGCGACGGATGAGAACTGAAGGCAGCGGATGCGGATTGAGCGCGGGCTTTTTCGCGACCCCCGCCCTCCCCAACCTCCGTCGTCCTCCGGCTCGACCGGAGGACCCATGGCGCCGCTTGTCCCTGCGTCTGACCGCCCGCGCGGGCGGAGGGATGGGCCCTCCGATCAAGTCGGAGGGCGACGGTTGTGAATGCCGTTCGGCGCTCCAGCTGCGACGTCGCTTGTCCGGAGAGGAGACCTACACCAGCCCTTCCACCGCCTCCGTCAGCCGCTCCAGATCCTCCGGGCGTGACAGGCGGTGGTCGCCGTCCTTGATGAGGGAGAACACCACGTCGTCCTCGGCGAGGCAGCTCACGAGGCGCATGGCGTGTTCCCACGGCACGTCCTCATCGCGCGCGCCCTGCAGGATGCGCACCGGGCAGCCCACCGCGAACGGCGCGCCGAGCAGCAGGTGGCGGCGCCCGTCCTCGATCAGGTCGCGGGTGATGACATAGGGGTCCTCGCCATAGAGTGTCGGCTTGAGGAAGCGGCCGGAGGCCTCGATCAGCTCGCGCACCGGGGGCGGGAACTTGTCCCACATGAGGGCCTCGGTGAAGTCCGGCGCGGGCGCCACCAGCACCAGCCCCTTCAACCGCTTCTCGCCGCGCGCCGCGAGGGCGCGGGCGAGCAGCAGCGCGATCCAGCCGCCCATGGACGAGCCGATCACCACCTGCTCGCCAGAGGTCGCACGGTCGAACACCGCCAGCGCCTCGCCGAGCCAGCGGGAAATGGTGCTCTCCTCGAACGCGCCGCCGGAGGCACCGTGGCCGGAATAGTCGAACCGCACATTCGCCAGTCCCTGCGCCTGCGCCCAGCGGGCGAGGTGCTCGGCCTTGGTGCCGGTCATGTCCGACTTGAAGCCGCCGAGCCAGAACAGGCCGGGCGCCGCGCCGGGGATAGAGCGGATGGCGATGGCGCGGCCATCCACGTCGAGGGTGGAGGCGGTTTCGCCGGGGATGGTCTCGGTCATGGTGTCAGCTCAGGCGAAGGTGGCGAAATAGCGCGCGATGATGCGGGCATAGATGCGGGTCAGCACCTCGAGGTCGGCGACGGGCGTCGCCTCGTCCACCTTGTGCATGGTCTGGCCCACGAGGCCGAACTCCACCACCGGGCAGAGGTCCTTGATGAAGCGCGCGTCCGAGGTGCCGCCCGAGGTGGAGGCCTCCGGCCGCCGCCCGGTCTCGGCCTCCACCGCGTCCGCCACCAGCTCCACGAAGGGGCCGGGCGCGGTGAGGAAGCTCTGGCTGGCCCCGGGCTGGAATTCGAGATCATAGGTGAGGCCGGCGCCATCGATCCGGCGGATGATCTCGGACTTCAGCGTCTCCAGCGAATAGAGGTCGTTGAAGCGCACGTTGAAGCGCGCGGTGGCCTCGGCCGGGATCAAATTGAACACCGGATTGCCCACGTCGATCGAGACCACCTCCAGATTGGAGGGCGGGAAGAAGTCCGAGCCATGGTCGAGGGGGGCGGCGATAAGCTCGCCCACCAGCTTCAGGAGGCGGGGAATGGGATTGTCGGCGAGGTGCGGATAGGCCACGTGCCCCTGCACGCCCTTCACCGTGAGGATGCCCGAGAGGCTGCCGCGCCGGCCAACCTTGAAGGCGTCGCCCATGGCGTTGGGATTGGTGGGCTCGCCAAGGACGCAGTGGTCGATGACCTCGCCCTTCTCCTTCAGCCACTCCACCACCTTCACCGTGCCGTCCAGCGCCGGGCCTTCCTCGTCGCCGGTGATGAGGAAGGAGAGCGAGCCCTTCTCCGGCCGCCCGAAGCTAAGCGCCGCGGCGAGGAAGGCGGCGACCGCCCCCTTCATGTCCACCGCGCCGCGGCCGAACAGCTTGCCGTCCTCCACCGTGCCGGCGAACGGGCCGTGCAGCCAGTGGGCGGGATCGCCCTCGGGCACCACGTCCACGTGGCCGGCGAAGCACAGATTGGGGGCACCGGTGCCGATGCGGGCGTAGATGTTGGGAATGGGAACGCCGCCGCTGTCGAAGGTCAGGCGCTCCACATGGTATCCAAACGCCTCCAGCCGGCGGGCGACCAGCTCCAGCGCACCGCCCGAATCGGGGGTGACGGACGGCGCCCGAATGAGTTCGGCCGCCAGCGTCAGCGCATCGGGGACGTTTGCCCGAAGCGCGGGCTTGACGGAAGCATCGGCGGTCATCAGGAAAGCCTCATCGCTACCGGGGGATGTCGAGATAGCGGCAAAGGCGCCGGTCTTTCCAGCGGTTTTGTCGCGGTTTGGGGCGACTTGGCCGCCTTTATCCCCCATCCGCCACGAGGCTGCCGCCTTCGGGCGACAGGAACGCCGCCGCGGAGGTTCAATATGAAGGTGAAGACGTCCGCGGCCTTTCTGGTCGCGCTCGCCCTGTCGGTTTTCCCCCTGGCTCAGGCCGGCGCCCAACAGGCGGCCAGCCCGCCGGCGCAGGGACAGCAGCAGGGACAGGGCCAGAGCGCGCCGGCGGCCACGCCCAATGCGGCCGCTTCGCCTCCTGCCGCACCTGCCGCTGCACCGGCGGGCACCGCGCCCCATGCCGGCGAGGCCGCGCCCGCCCCGGCGCCGAAGCCTGCGCCGGTGCCGCCCGATCCGACCATCGTCGCCGCCCGCGAGAAGATGGAGGCGGCCCGCTCCGCCCTCGATTCCATTGATGCCGCCCTTGCGGTGGAGGGCCTGCGCCCCGGCGATCTCGACGAGCTGCGCCAGCGCCTCGACCCCGCCCGCAAGGACCTTGCCGCCGTCTCCGATCAGATCGCCCCCCGCGTCGCCGATGCGGAGAGCCGGCTGAGCGGCCTCGGCCCCAAGCCCGCCGACGGCGCCACGGAGGAGCCCACGGTCGCCGCCGACCGCGAACGCCTCACCAAGGTTTCCGCCGAGCTGGGCGGCGTGCTGAAGCAGAACCGCGCGCTGGTGCTGCGCGGCGAGCAGATCTCCGACCGCATCAGCGCCCGCCGCCGCGCCCTGTTCACCGGCCAGCTGTTCGAGCGGGTGGATTCCGTCATCGACCCCGACCTGTGGACCAGCGCCTTCAACGCGCTGTCCGGCGAATTCCGCGCCCTGAGCTACTTCGGCAACGACTGGCGGGCCTATTCGGTGCGGCGCCTGTCGCCGCTGGCAGTCATCGGCATCGTCCTCGGCGGCCTCGCCATCATGGGCGCCGTGGTGGCGGGCGGACGCCTGCTGCGCAAGCGCCTGCGCACCCCCGCACCGGCCGAGGGCGAAAGCTTCACCCGCCTGCGCTCCGCGCGTGAGGCGATGAAGGTGCTGTTCCTCAACGCCACCGTGGCGCCCGCCGCGGCCATGGCGGCCATCGCCTTCGTCGGCGCCTTCGAGATCATTCCGCCCCGCGCCGAGGAACTGGTGCAGGGCATCGTCATCGCCATCTTCATCAAGGCCATCGGCAATGCCGTGGGCCGCGCCTTCCTGGCGCCGAACGAGCCGTGGCGCCGCCTGCCGCCGCTCTCCGACGGGGCGGCCGTCCTCGCCTTCCGCTATTACTCCTTCACCGTCTGGACGCTGGCCATCGCCGCCGCGCTCAATGCCCTGCACCGGGTGCTGTTCGCGCCGGTGGGGCTGACGGTGGTGACGAGCGCGATCATGTCGCTGCTCATCGCCGGCTTCATCTCCCGCTTCCTCGTCGGCGCCGCCCGCGCGGAGGCCAATGTGGAGGCGGCGAAAGACACCACTACTACCGATGCCGCGGCCATCGCCGCCACCGGCCCGGCGCCCGCGCCGCCGCGCTACATCCGCCTGTTCGTGTGGGTGGCGGTGTTCTCGCTCATCGGTGCGCTGGTGGCCGGCTACATCAGCTTCGCCGCCTTCGTCGCCGCGCGCATGGTCATCGCGGCCGCCGTGCTCGGCGTGCTCTATCTGCTCTATGCCCTCATCGACGCCTTCTTCGGCGAGGGGCTTTCGGCCGAGACCCACCGCGCGCGGATGATCTCCAGCATGCTGGGGCTGAAACCGGAGCGGGTGGAGCTGATCGGCGTCCTCGCCTCCGGCCTGCTCAAGCTTCAGCTCTTCATCATCGCGGCCTTCCTCATCGTCGGCAGCTGGGGCACCTCGACCGCCGACATGATGGAGACGGTGGAGCGCGTCTCCTTCGGCGTGCGCATCGGCAACGCCACAATCACGCTGTGGAGCGTGGTCTATGCCGTGCTGCTGCTGCTCGTCAGCCTCGCCGCGGCGCGCGGCCTGCAGAAATGGGTGTCGAGCGCGCTCCTGCCGCGCACCGGACTCGAGCCCTCGCTGCAATCCTCCATCTCCACCATCGTCGGCTATGTGGGCACCATCATCGCCGTCATGGTGGCCATGGGGCAGCTGGGGCTGAACCTCGAGAACATCGCGCTTGTCGCCGGTGCTCTCTCGGTCGGTATCGGTTTCGGCCTGCAATCGGTGGTGTCGAACTTCGTCTCCGGCCTCATCCTGCTCGCCGAGCGGCCGATCCGGGTGGGCGACACCATCAACGTGAAGGGCGAGGAAGGCTATGTGCGGCGCATCTCCGTGCGCTCCACGGAGATCGAGACCTTCGAGCGCGCCACGGTGATCGTCCCCAATGCCGACCTCATCACCGGCATGGTGAAGAACTGGACGCACTCCAACACCACCGGCCGCATCATCGTCGCCGTCACCGTCTCCTATGACAGTGACCCGGAGGAGGTGCGCGACATCCTCGTCGCCTGCGCCTGCGACCATCCGCAGGTGCTCCAGACGCCGCCGCCGCGCGTGTTCCTGATGAAGTTCGCCGACGCGGGCATCGTCTTCGAGCTGCGCTGCGTGGTGGCCAACGTGGACTATGCGCTGACCGTGAAGAGCGACTTGCACTTCCAGGTGCTCTCGCGCTTCCGCAAGGCGAAGGTGGGCATGGTGGCGCAGCCCTGGGCCGCGCTCGCCCGCGCCCCGCGCGACATGGTGCCCCCGCCGCCCGCGCCGCCCGACCCGCTGCAATGAGCCGGGGCCGGCCGGGCGCGGCGCGCTAACGCTTCCTCAACCCTCCCGGCGCACAAGACGGGGGGACCGCCGGGGATCGCCCCCGAAGCCCGCCCGAACAAGGCCAGCCGGAAGCCGAGACATGCGCGACCAGATCCTCCGCCGCTCCCTCCTCGCCGGTGCCGGCCTTGCGCTTCTCGCCGCCATCGCCGGCTGCGCCACCACCGAGCAGATCGACAGCCAGCCGGCCTTCTACATCAACCTCGCCAAGACCGGTAAGCCGGTGGACGCCGCCGCCGCGGCCTCGCTCCTCTCCGACTACCGCACCGCGCGCGGCCTGCCGGCGGTGACCATCGACGACACGCTGTCCCGCCTCGCCCAGGACCAGGCCAACGCCATGGCCAAGGCCGACAACCTCTCCCACGAGGTGGGCGGGCGCAATTTCATCAGCCGCATCAAGGCCTCCGGCTACGACGCGAAGCGCGCGGTGGAGAATGTGGGCGCGGGCTACCACACCTTGGCCGAGGCGTTCTCCGGCTGGCGGGATTCGCCCTCGCACAACAAGAACATGCTGGAGCCGGGCGTGACCCGCATGGGCATCGCCACGGCCAATGCGCCCAATTCCAAATACAAGGTCTATTGGGCGCTCATCCTCGCCCAGCCGGATACCCCGCCCGCGCGATGACAAGCCCGCGCGGCGCTTGAGCGGAAAGAACCTCCGCGCGGCGCCTGAGCGGCGAAACCCCGCGCGGCATCCCCTTCACGGCACCGCTGCGCGCGTTCGTGATCGCGCGGTACGGGCGGAGGGCTTTTCGATTGCCGGCTTCTCTGGCCTAATCAGCTCGTCTAGACACGACAGGCAGGAGAGGAAGATGAAGCGGATCGCTTTCGTCGCGTGCGCCCTGAGCATCCTCGCCGGCCCGGCGCTCGCATGCCCGGGCATGACCAACGCCTCCATCGGCGACACCACCACCACCGCCAGCAATCCCGTGACCCAGAAGGGCGGCTGAGCCGCCTCACGGCCGGCTTCGCTTTCCCTCCCGACGGAACCTCCGTTCCCCGGCCCTCGGGCCGGGGCTTTTTTTAACTGAGTCATTCTGGGTTGATCGCCAGGATCACCCCCAAACACTGGACTGGCAGAATTTCTCCGAGAGCCGTTGACATTTCATGCCAATTTTATGAGCTACGAGATCCCAAAAATACAGGCCGAGCAGTCGCTCATCTCTTGCGTCAAGTTGCGCCTCTTTTCCGTGGTGGAAGAGCGCATGGCGCCTATCTGAGTATATTTTAAATCTTAAATATTCGTCCACATGCTTTATACTAATGCCATACGCCTTCGAAATAGAATCTCGCGCTGACTGTGACTTTCCAGCCATAACTTCAATCGAAGTCCAATAATTGACAAATTTTACAACAGGATCTGACTCACTTAGTGCTCTCGACATAAATTTTGACGCAGTTAATACCTTCTCTTTAATATTGCGTTCTTGACGAGATATTGCTTCCATCACACTTAGGGTTAGATGCTCGTCGTCATTGATGTAAAATCCAGGAATTAACGGCAGAGCGATAACGTCTGATGGAAAGCTAAATCTTCCATCCCCATGTAAATCAAATTCTCCAACTTTTCGGAATATGGGGTTTGGTCCCAGAGAGAGCGAAATCACAGATTTTACATAATTAATTGACTGGAAAGCTCGCTCGTAAGAGATGCCTCCAGCCGCCTCGTCACACGGGGACATTATACAAAACATATCGACATCTGGACATTTTACATTAAAAATATCGGAGTAAAAAACCACACTCCTCTCCGCAATTGCAAGATTTATAGCCATTCTGCTACTCAAGAATTCGGAAAAATTGCCCAGAAAAATCATGGCGCAGTGGCCATTCGGCATGACATCCGCCGAAAACCGGACCCCAGCTAAAGCTGTGGTCAAAATTTGGCCGTTCGGTACAAGGAAATCGAATACTTGCGCATGTAGACGCTGAGCGACACAGCCTCGCTCGGCAAATTGCCGAGCGAGGTCTGAAAAGTCGGAGGTCCGGCGTTCACCTTTCGCCATGGTCACCTCATATCTGCCGCGCCCTCACATATGGATGGCGCGCTTCTCCACGGCCATGGCCGCCTCCTTCACCGCTTCCGAGCGGGTGGGGTGGGCGTGGCAGGTGCGGGCGAGGTCTTCCGACGAGCCGCCGAACTCCATCAGCACCGCGCATTCGTGGATCATCTCGCCGGCCTCGGGGCCGATGATGTGGGCGCCGAGCACCTTGTCGGTGGCGGCGTCGGCGATGATCTTCACGAAGCCGTCCGTGGTGTTGTTCACCTTGGTGCGGCCGTTGGCGGTGAAGGGGAACTTGCCGACCTTGTAGGCGACGCCCGCGGCCTTCAGCTCGTCCTCGGTCTTGCCCACCGAGGCGACCTCCGGGAAGGTGTAGACCACGCCGGGGATCACGTCATAGTTCACGTGGCCCGCCTTGCCGGCCAGTTGCTCCGCCAGCGCCACGCCCTCGTCCTCGGCCTTGTGGGCGAGCATGGGGCCGACGATCACGTCGCCGATGGCATAGATGCCGGGCACGTTGGTGGCGAAGTGGTGGTCGGTGACCACGCGGCCGCGCGCATCCTTGGCGACGCCCGCCTCCTCCAGCCCGAGGCCGGCGGTGTAGGGAATGCGGCCGATGGCGACCAGCACCACGTCCGCCTCCAGCACCTCGGCCGCGCCGCCCGCGGCGGGCTCCACCGAGACCTTCAGGGTCTTGCCCTTGGTGTCCACGCCGGTGACCTTGGTGCCGAGCTTGAAGGCGAAGCCCTGCTTGTCGAGGATGCGCTGGAACGACTTGGCCACGTCCGAATCCATGCCGGGCAGGATGCGGTCGAGGAATTCCACCACCGTCACCTGCGCGCCGAGGCGCCGCCACACCGAGCCGAGCTCGAGGCCTATGACGCCCGCGCCCACCACGACGAGCTTGCCGGGAACCTTGGGCAGCTTCAGCGCGCCGGTGGAGGAGACGATGCGCTCCTCGTCGATGGTCACGCCCGGCAGCGGGGCGACGTCCGAGCCGGTGGCGATGACGATGTTCTTCGTCTCCAGCACCTCGACCTTGCCGTCGGCATTGAGGGTGACCTCAACCTTGCCGGTGCCGAGGATCTTGCCGGCGCCCATGTAGACGTCGACCTTGTTCTTCTTCAGCAGGAACTCGACGCCCTTCACGTTGCCGTCCACGCCGCGGTCCTTGAAGGCCAGCATGGCGGGCAGGTCGAGCTTGGGCGCCGGGACACCGATGCCCATGTCGGCGAACTTGTGGCCCGCCTCCTCGAACAGCTCGGAGGCATAGAGCAACGCCTTGGAGGGGATGCAGCCCACGTTCAGGCAGGTGCCGCCATGGGTGCCGCGCTTCTCCACCACCGCGACCTTGAGGCCGAGCTGGGCCGCGCGGATGGCGCACACATAGCCGCCGGGGCCGGTGCCGATGACGATGAGATCGTAGGACATGCGGAGTTCCTTCAAGGTAAGGGGCCACAGCGCGTCACGGCGCGGCAACGGCCCTTTGCAAGGCGAGGCGGATACCGAGGCAGATCAGGAGTGCGCCGGTGACGCGATTGAACCAGCGGCCGAAGCGGACGAGCCCGTCGCGCACCGCCCGGCCGGTGAAAAAGAGGGTGACGAGAGCGAACCAGCACACCAGCAGCACGCCCATGGACAGCCCATAGAAGCCCTGCACCGCCAGCGGGGTCTCGGGGCTCACCAGCGTCGAGAACAGGGACAGGAAGAACAGCATCGCCTTGGGGTTCAGCGCATTGGTGAGGAACCCCAGGGCGAAGGCGCGCCGGTCGGAGATGACACCGGCGGGCGCGGCTGCCGCCTCGCCGTCCATGGCGGGTGCAGGCGCAGCCCAGGTCTTCACGCCCACATAGACCAGATAGGCGCAGCCCGCCCACTTCAGCACCGAGAAGGCAACCAGGGAGTGGGCGACGAGGAAGCCGAGGCCGGCCAGCGTGTAGCTGGCATGGAGAAGGATCGCGGAGCCGATGCCGAGGCTGGTGAAAAGGCCGGCGCGCCGGCCGAACACCACGCTCTGGCGCACCACCATGGCGAAGTCCGGCCCCGGCGCGACCGCCGCGACGGCGAACACCGCCATGAGGGTGAGATATTCGGCCAGATGGCTCACGATCCCAAGTCTCACCACGAGGCAAGGAGAAGGATGGCCGGACGTGTCCGGCCATCCCCTCACATCATCACAGATCCAGCACGAGGCGCGCGGGATCCTCCAGGGTCTCCTTCACGCGCACCAGGAAGGTCACGGCCTCGCGGCCGTCGACGATGCGGTGGTCGTAGGAGAGGGCGAGGTACATCATCGGGCGGATCACGATCTGCCCCTTGACCACCACCGGACGCTCCTCGATGCGGTGCATGCCGAGGATGCCCGACTGCGGCGCGTTGAGGATGGGGGTGGACATCAGCGAGCCGTAGATGCCGCCGTTGGTGATGGTGAAGGTGCCGCCCTGCATCTCCTCGATGCCGAGCTTGCCGTCACGCGCCTTGCGGCCGTAGCCGGCGATGGCCTTCTCGATCTCGGCGACGGAGAGCAGATCCGCGTCGCGCACCACCGGAACCACGAGGCCCTTCTCGGTGCCCACCGCGATACCGATGTTGTAGTAGTTCTTGTAGACGAGATCCTGGCCGTCGATCTCGGCATTCACCGCCGGGATGTCCTTCAGGGCCGCGATCACCGCCTTGGTGAAGAAGCCCATGAAGCCGAGCTTGGTGCCGTGCTTCTTCTCGAAGGCATCCTTGAACTGGCTCCGCAGGCTCATGACGGCGGTCATGTCCACGTCGTTGAACGTGGTGAGCATGGCGGCGGTGTTCTGGGCATCCTTCAGGCGGCGCGCGATGGTCTGGCGCAGCTTGGTCATCTTCACCCGCTCCTCGCGGGCGGCATCGGTCGGCGCGGAAGGCGCGCGCACCGCCACGGGGGCCGGCGCGGCGGCGGCCGAGGCGCCGGCGGCGATGGCGGCCAGCATGTCACCCTTGGTGACGCGGCCGTCCTTGCCGGAGCCGGACACGTCCGCCGGGTTCACGCCGCTCTCGGCGGCGATGCGGCCCACGGCCGGGCCGTTGCTGCCGGCCGCGACCGCGGCGGCGGGAGCTGCGGCAGGAGCAGGCGCGGGCGCAGCAGCGGGAGCCGGCGCGGCGGCGGGGGCAGCGGCAGGCGCGGCCTCGGCGCCCGAGCCGGCGCCGATGTTGCCGAGCAGCGCGCCGACGCCGACGGTCTCGCCGTCCTTGGCGACGATCTCGGAGAGGACGCCCGAGGCCGGGGCCGGCACCTCGACCGTCACCTTGTCGGTCTCAAGCTCCACCAGCGGCTCATCGGCCTTGACGGCCTCGCCGGGCTTCTTGAACCACTTGCCGATGGTCGCCTCGGTAACGGACTCGCCCAGGGTGGGCACGCGGATCTCGGTCATTGTGTTCGCCCCTTGAGGGGGCCTCCCTCAGACTTCGGCTTGGGCCGGGCGTGGCGCCCGGCGCTCGATGAGCGACAGAATGGGCATCACCGCATAGGTGAAGCCCAGGTCCGCCTTGATGACGGGATCCCGACGCGAGAGGCCGGTCGCGGCGGCCTCGTCGGGGACTTCGATGACGGCCATCCCCCAGATGCCCGCCGGGTCCGCCACGGGACCGACGGCGAGGGCCGTGCCGGCCTCCGCCTCGGCCTGCCAGAACGCGAAGTGCGCGCCCATGGCATCCATCTCGGCCGCGCTCGCGTCCGAGGGAAAGCTCGGGCGCGGCGGGGAGAGGCGGAGCAGGAAGTGCGGCACGGCGCGTCCTCTTTCGGGGCGGTTCTGTTTGGGACCGTTACTGGGGTCGGATCAGCCCAGGGCTTCTTCGAGGAAGGCCTTGAGCTGTGCCATGTGCTTGGACATCAGGCCGGTGGCGGTGGCGGCGGAGGCCGGACGGCCCGCATAGCGCGGACGCCGCGCCGTGCCGCCGATCTGCTCCAGCACCCACTCCAGATAGGGCTGCACGAAGGCCCAGGACCCCTGGTTCTTCGGCTCCTCCTGGCACCACACCACCTCGGCATTCTTGAAGCGGCCGAGTTCCTGCACCAGCGTCTTGAGCGGGAACGGATAGAGCTGCTCCACGCGCAGCAGGTAGACGTCGTCCACGCCGCGCTTCTCGCGCTCCTCCAGCAGGTCGTAATAGACCTTGCCCGAGGAGAGCACGACACGGCGGATCTTGTCGTCCGGCTTCAGCTTGATGGCGTTCTCGTCCGGGTGCGACTGGGCGTCGTCCCACAGCACGCGGTGGAAGGTGGTGCCGGTCACCATCTCCGAGAGACTGGACACCGCCCGCTTGTGGCGCAGCAGCGACTTGGGCGTCATCAGGATGAGCGGCTTGCGGAACTCCCGCTTCATCTGCCGGCGCAGGATGTGGAAGTAGTTGGCCGGGGTGGTGACGTTGGCCACCTGCATGTTGTCCTCGGCGCACAGCTGCAGATAGCGCTCGAGGCGGGCGGAGGAGTGCTCCGGACCCTGACCCTCATAGCCATGCGGCAGCAGGCAGACGAGGCCGGACATGCGCAGCCACTTGCGCTCGCCCGAGGAGATGAACTGGTCGAACACCACCTGGGCACCGTTGGCGAAGTCGCCGAACTGCGCCTCCCAGAGCACCAAGGTATTGGGCTCGGACAGGGTGTAGCCATATTCGAAGCCGAGCACCGCCTCCTCCGAGAGCATCGAATTGATGACCTCGTACTTGGCCTGGGTCTCGGAGAGGTGGTTGAAGGGCTTGTAGCGGGCCTCGGTCTCCTGGTCGAGCAGCACCGAGTGGCGCTGGGAGAAGGTGCCGCGCTCCACATCCTGGCCCGACAGGCGGACCGGGTGGCCTTCCAGCAGCAGCGAGGAGAAGGCGAGCGCCTCGCCGGTGGCCCAGTCGATGCCCTTGCCCTCCTCGATCGCCTTCTTGCGGTTGTCGAGGAAGCGCTGGATGGTGCGGTGGACCTGGAAGCCCTCCGGCACGGTGGTGATCTTCCGGCCGATGGCCTTCAGTTCTTCTTCCGGCAGGCCGGTATTGCCGCGGCGCGGATCATCGTCCTCGTGGGTGGGCTTGAAGCCCGCCCAGCGGCCGTCGAGCCAGTCGGCCTTGTTGGGCTTGTAGGCCTGGCCGGCCTCGTGCTCGGCCTCGAGGCGGTCGCGCCACGCGTTGCGCATGGTCTCGAGTTCGCCGGCGGTGACGACGCCTTCGGCTTCCAGCTTCTTGCCGTAGAGCTCCAGCACGCTCGCGTGCTGGCGGATCACCTTGTACATCTTCGGCTGGGTGAACGCGGGCTCGTCGCCCTCGTTATGGCCGAAGCGGCGGTAGCAGAACATGTCCACCACCACCGGCTTGTGGAAGCGCTGGCGGAACTCGGTGGCCACCTTGGCGCAGAACACCACGGATTCCGGGTCGTCGCCGTTGCAGTGGAAGATCGGCGCCTCGATCATCTTCGCCACATCCGACGGATAGGGCGAGGAGCGCGAGTAACGCGGATTGGTGGTGAAGCCGATCTGGTTGTTGATGATGAAGTGAATCGAGCCGCCGGTGCGGTGGCCCTTCAGGCCGGAGAGGCCGAGGCACTCGGCCACCACGCCCTGGCCGGCGAAGGCGGCATCGCCGTGCAGCAGCAGCGGCAGCACCTTGGTGCGCTCGGTGTCGCCGAGCTGGTCCTGCTTGGCGCGCGCCTTGCCCAGCACCACCGGATCGACGATCTCGAGGTGGGACGGGTTGGCGGTCAGCGACAGGTGGACCTTGTTGTTGTCGAACTCGCGGTCGGACGAGGCACCGAGGTGGTACTTCACGTCGCCCGAGCCTTCCACGTCGTCGGGGGCCCAGGAGCCGCCCTTGAACTCGTGGAACAGCGCGCGATGCGGCTTGCCCATCACCTGGGTGAGCACGTTCAGGCGGCCGCGGTGGGCCATGCCGAACACGATCTCCTTGAGGCCGAGATTGCCGCCGCGCTTGATGATCTGCTCCAGCGCCGGGATCAGGCTTTCGCCGCCGTCGAGGCCGAAGCGCTTGGTGCCGGTGTACTTCACGTCGAGGAACTTCTCGAAGCCCTCGGCCTCAACCAGCTTGTTGAGGATGGCGCGCTTGCCCTCGCGGGTGAAGGTGACTTCCTTGTCGACGCCCTCGATGCGCTCCTGGATCCAGGCCTTCTCCTCGGGGGAGGAGATGTGCATGAACTCGACGCCGATGGACGAGCAATAGGTGCGGCGCAGGATGGCGACCATCTGGCGGACGGTCGCGAATTCGAGGCCGAGCACGTGGTCGATGAAGATCTTGCGGTCGAGGTCGGCCTCGTAGAAGCCGTAGGAGGCGGGGTCGAGCTCGGGCGCCTCGCGCGGCGGGGTCAGGCCCAGCGGGTCGAGATTGGCGTGCAGATGGCCGCGCATGCGGTAGGCGCGGATCATCATCAGCGCCTTGACGGAATCGCGGGTGGCCTGCTGCACCTCGGTGGCGGAGAACTCGACGCCGGACTTCTGCGCCTTGGCCTTCACCTTCTCGGAGATGGCCTTCTCCACCTCGATCCACTGGCCGTCCATGGCCGAGACCAGCTCGCCATTGGCGTGCACCGGCCAGTTGGGCTTCTTCCAGGAGGCGCCACGGGCGTTCTCGATCACCTGGTTGGGATCGTCCTTCAGCGCCGCGAAGAAGGCCTGCCATTCAGCGCTGACCGAATTGGGATCGGTCTCATAGCGGGCGTAGAGATCCTCGATCCAGGCGGCATTGGCGCCATAGAGGAAGGAGGTGTTCAGGAAAACGTCGTTCTGTTCCGCGCGCGACATGGGCTTGTTCCCGGAAGACCGTGGCGCCTCACTCTCCTTGAGCGCATTTCGCGCGGAAAATGAAGCCCCAAGGCCGCTCGTCTGCCACAAATCCGGCGCCCGGCCCTTGCCGGACGCCCCGTCACCCCTGCGAGGCTCGTGGCGGCCTTCGACAGCGGTGCTCGACAACCTTTATATGGGCAGGGCCGCCACCGACCGGAAGGCCGGCTCCGCACCCCTGCCCGAACCGCGCTCGCCAGTCGCCGAACTTCATGGCGATTGCGCGGCGGATGCCCCAGAAGGCGATCCCCCGGCTAGGCCGGGGGACCCACCTCAGCCCTTCAGCACCTCGACGAGGGTCTTGCCGAGGCGCGCGGGGGACGGAGACACGCGGATGCCCGCCGCCTCCATGGCCGCGATCTTGTCCTCGGCGCCGCCCTTGCCGCCGGAGATGATGGCACCGGCATGGCCCATGCGACGGCCGGGAGGGGCCGTGCGGCCGGCGATGAAGCCGACCATCGGCTTCTTGCGGCCCTTCTTCGCCTCGTCGGCGAGGAACTGCGCCGCATCCTCCTCGGCCGAGCCGCCGATCTCGCCGATCATCACGATCGACTCGGTCTTGGGGTCGGCGAGGAACATCTCCAGCACGTCGATGAACTCGGTCCCCTTCACCGGGTCGCCGCCGATGCCCACCGCCGAGGTCTGGCCGAGGCCTTCCTGGGAGGTCTGGAACACCGCCTCATAGGTCAGCGTGCCGGAGCGCGAGACGATGCCCACCGAGCCGGTCTTGAAGATGTTGGCCGGCATGATGCCGATCTTCGACTGGCCGGCGGTGACGATGCCGGGGCAGTTGGGGCCGATGAGGCGGCTCTTGGAGCCCGAGAGCGCGCGCTTCACCTTCACCATGTCGAGCACCGGAATGCCCTCGGTGATGCAGACGATGAGCGGGATCTCCGCGTCGATCGCCTCGAGGATGGCATCGGCGGCGCCCGGAGGCGGCACGTAGATCACCGAGGCATCGGCGCCGGTGGCTTCCTTGGCTTCCAGCACGGTGTCGAACACCGGCAGGTTGAGGTGGGTGGTGCCACCCTTGCCCGGCGAGGTACCGCCGACCATCTTCGTCCCGTAGGCGATGGCCTGCTGGGCATGGAAGGTGCCGTTCTTGCCGGTGAAGCCCTGGGTGATGACCTTGGTGTTGGCGTCGATCAGCACGGACATCACGCAGCATCCTTCTTCACGGCAGCGACGATCTTCTGCGCCGCGTCATCGAGATCATCGGCAGGGATCACGTTGAGCCCGCTCTCACGGATGATCTGCTTGCCTTCTTCCACATTGGTGCCTTCGAGGCGCACCACGAGGGGAACCTGGAGGCCCACCGCCTTCACCGCCGCGATCACGCCGTTGGCGATCACGTCGCACTTCATGATGCCGCCGAAGATGTTGACGAGGATGCCCTTCACGTTCGGGTCGGCAGTGATGATCTTGAACGCCGCCGTCACCTTCTCCTCGTTGGCGCCACCGCCCACGTCGAGGAAGTTCGCCGGGCTCTCGCCGTAGAGCTGGATGATGTCGAGGGTCGCCATGGCAAGGCCGGCGCCGTTGACCATGCAGCCGATGGTGCCGTCGAGGGCGATGTAGGCGAGGTCGTACTTGGACGCCTCGATCTCCTTCTCGTCCTCTTCCGTCAGGTCGCGCAGCTCGACGAGCTTGGGGTGGCGGAACAGGGAGTTGGAGTCGAAGGACACCTTGGCGTCGAGCACGCGCAGGTTGCCGTCCTTGGTGACGATGAGCGGGTTGATCTCCAGCATCGCCATGTCGGTCTCGACGAAGGCGGTGTAGAGCACTTCGGCGAGCTTGCCGGCCTGCTTGGCGAGTTCGCCCGAAAGGCCGAGGGCCTTGGCGATCTTGCGGCCGTGGAAGCCCTGCACGCCGGTCACCGGGTCCACCGAGAAGGTGACGATCTTCTCAGGGGTGGAGTGGGCGACTTCCTCGATGTCCATGCCGCCTTCGGTGGAGACCACGAAGGCCACGCGCGAGGTGACGCGGTCCACGAGCAGGGAGATGTAGAACTCCTTCTCGATGTCCGAGCCTTCCTCGATGTAGAGGCGGTTCACCTGCTTGCCGGCCGGGCCGGTCTGGATGGTGACGAGGGTGCGGCCGAGCATCTGGCCGACGAACTCCTTCACCTCGTCCACGGACTTGGCGAGGCGCACGCCGCCCTTCTCGCCGGCCTCGGGCTCCTTGAACTTGCCCTTGCCGCGGCCGCCGGCGTGGATCTGCGACTTCACCACCCAGAGCGGGCCACCCAGCTCCTTGGCGGCGGCTTCCGCCTCCTCGACCTTCAGCACGGGAATGCCGCGCGAGACCGGGGCGCCGAAGCTCTTCAGCAGCGCCTTGGCCTGATACTCGTGAATATTCATCTTCCGTGTCCCTCAGGGTTGCGATGTGTCCCATCCCCCGCCCCGGTCCGTCCCGGGTCCCGCGCAAATGCGGGATCGCCATGTCCGGACCGCCTCCACCGCAGAAGGGGGACCCGCGCCACCACCCCCGTCCGAAGGACAGAGGCGAGGATGCGGTCTCCCCCGAGGAGGGGAACACTCGTCTCCTTCACCACGCCGGTTGTACCCCGGCACGAAAACGGCGCGCCTTCCGGCACGCCGTCACAAGCGAGATCACTTCCCGAGGCCGGGTGCGATCTTCAGGCAGGCCTCCACCAGTCCTTCGACTGCTGCGACCGATCTTTCGAACATGGCGCGCTCGGCACGGTCGAGATCGACCTCCACGATACGCTCCACCCCCCGCGCGCCGATGACAGCCGGCACGCCGAGATAGATGTCCCTCAGCCCGTATTCCCCATCGAGCCTTGCGGCGACGGGGAGCACGCGCTTCTTGTCCTTCAGGTAGCTCTCCGCCATGGCGATGGCGGCGGCGGCCGGCGCATAGAAGGCCGAGCCCGTCTTGAGCAGGTTGACGATCTCCGCCCCGCCGTCGCGCACGCGCTGCACGATGGCGGCGACGCGCTCCTCGCTGGTCCAGCCCATGCGGATGAGGTCCGGCACCGGGATGCCGCCCACGGCGGAATAGCGCACCAGCGGCACCATGGTATCCCCGTGCCCGCCCATGACGAAGGCGGTCACATCCTCCACCGAGACGCCGAACTCCTCGGCGAGGAAGAAGCGGAAGCGGGCGGAATCCAGCACGCCCGCCATGCCCACCACCTTCTCCGCCGGCAGGCCGCTGGTGCGCTGGAGCGCCCAGACCATGGCATCGAGCGGATTGGTGATGCAGATGACGAAAGCGTCAGGCGCATATTTGCGCAGGCCCGCGCCCACCTGCTCCATCACCTTGAGATTGATGGCGAGGAGGTCGTCCCGGCTCATGCCCGGCTTGCGCGGGACGCCGGCGGTGACGATCACCACGTCGGCGCCGGCGATGGCGTCATAGCTGGAGGCGCCCCAGATGCCCGCGTCAAACCCCTCCACGGGGGCGAGCTGGGCGAGGTCCAGGGCCTTGCCGTCGGGAACGCCGTCGGCGACGTCGAACAGCACGATGTCGCCCAACTCCTTCAGACCCGCGAGAAGGGCGAGCGTGCCGCCGATCTGGCCGGCCCCGATGAGGGCGATCTTGTTGCGGGCCATCCCAAGTCCCCGGAAACCGCTGCGTGGCCGGCACATGAGACGAGCCGCCGCAGGAACGCGGCGCCTGACTACTCCCATCCGTCCGGGGGTTCAAGCCGGCCGCACTGCACAAATAGTGGCATGGAGCGGGATTTTGCCGCAAAAACGGGTCGTTTCACCGCGATTTTCCGCTCTTTTGCACCATGCGGAAAACCATCCCGCAGAGCGGTGCAGCGGCCTACCGCCGGAGGCCCCCCGGAACGGTCACTCTTGCCGCTGCCGGGCAGGGCCTGGCGGGGGCACGCCGGACCGGTGCGGCACCGTGCGAATTTGAAAAGGGGCGCGCAAGTCCGCCCGTTTGCAGGCGGGACTGCACGATAGCTGCCAGGGAATGTGGAATTTGGGCGCCAGTGGCGCAAAGGGCGGGTCCTGTCCGCATGCCGCGCGGAAAGCCGGCTAAAAAGCCGGGATAAGTCCGGCGGTCAACGGTGCCGGGGCACGCCCAGCGCGGTCATCGCCGCGCTTTCATCGGCGCGATCTGGCGCCGGAAACGAGAAATCTGCCCTCTCCCCGCACACGGCCGAGCGACCAGCCGGATGAAAAAAATAAAACAACGTCAATATCAACGAACAAAAGGCAGGGAGAGGGCAGCCGGCCGGAGCGCTTCGGGGCGTTCCGGCGGAAGGTTGGCCCCACCGCCGGGCGCGAACGCCGACGAGCGGGACGAAAGCGGCCGTCTCAGCTTCCGGTCTTGAGCGAGCCGAGCTGGACGAAAGCGGGCTTGGCCGCGGGGGCCGCCGGGCGGTTCGGATCGTGCTCCTTCAGCACCTTGAACACCCGCTCCGCCATGGGGTTAGACTTGATGAAGTCCTCATAGGCCTGCCCGAGCATGGTCTGGGCGGCGGAATAGATCTCCTCCTCGCTCATGCCGTCGAACTCGGCGGAGACGAGGTACTGGCCCATGCGCCGCAGGATGTGGAGGCGCAGCACCTGCAGCACTTCCGGCTGGTATTCCACCTGCAGCACCTCGAAGAACTCCTCGGCGCTTCCGAGGGACTTCAGCTTGTCGATGATGGACATGTCGCTCTTTCTCCTGTCGATCAGCCCAAGTCTGGTCAGCGCAAGTCTGGTCAACGCAAGTCCACGATGTCAGGCCGCCTCGTCGGCGCTCGCCGCCCGGCCGCGCTGACGCTCGCTCTGCAGGTGGGCGAGGCGTGCCTCGAGGAACTCGATCCGGTCCAGCAGCGAGACGATGGCCTCGCCCACCGGGTCCGGCATGAGGTGGTGCTCGAGGTCGATGCGGCCATCGCCGAGCTTGCGGCGGTCGGACGTGGGCTTCACCACCCGGCCGGGAATGCCCACCACCGTCATGGCCGGCGGCACGTCCTCGATCACCACGGAATTGGCGCCGATCCGGCAGCCGGCGCCGACCGTGATCGGCCCGAGGATCTTTGCCCCCGCCCCCACCAGCACACCGTTGCGCAACGTGGGATGGCGCTTGCCCGCCGTCCAGGACGTGCCGCCGAGGGTCACGCCATGGTACAGGGTTACATCATCCCCAATCTCGGCGGTCTCGCCGATCACCACGCAGGCGCCGTGATCGATGAAGAAGCGCCGGCCGATGGTGGCTCCGGGGTGGATGTCCACATTGGTCAGGAAGCGTCCCAGCCAGGAGAGGAAGCGGGCCGGGAACTTCACCCCCCGCCGCCAGAGCCGGCTGGCGAGCCGATGCCAGATGATGGCGTGGACGCCGGGATAGGTGAGGACGATCTCGAAGGTGTGCCGGGCCGCCGGGTCGCGCGCCTTCACGCAGTTCACATCCTCGCGGATGAGCTGCCACACCGTGAAGGATGCCGCCGGGGCGTCCGCCGCAGCGGCCGCGGAGAGGGGCACCTCGGTCCCATGCCACTTCGGGCTTCCCATGATCATGGGTCAGGCTCCCATCACGGCTGCGTGGCGGCGCTTCAGCGCCTCTTCGGTGAAGCTGTCCTCGTAGAAGCGGCGGAGCACCTGGGGCGTCACTGTCTCCTTGGTGCGCACCGAGAAGTCGCGCACCCGCGCGAGGATGGCGCGACCGCGCGCCTCGTCCACCGTCAGCCCCTCGTCGGCGAGGGCCTTGGACACGGCGGCAAGGCCCGAATGCTTGCCCAGCACCACGCGATGGGAGCGGCCCAGAAGCTCCGGATTCAATGCCTCGTAGGTGCCACGATCCTTCAGCAGGCCGGCGACATGGATGCCGCTTTCGTGGGTGAACACGTCCTCGCCCACGATGGCCTTGGTCCGCGGCATGGGGCGACCGGCGGCGGCCATCACCTTTTCGGCCAGCGGGCGCAGGGCGCGGGGATCGATGCCGCTTTCAGCGCGGGCGGTCTGGCGCAGCGCGATGGCCACCTCCTCCAGCGCCGCATTGCCGGCGCGCTCGCCGAGCCCGACCACGGTCACGCTGGCATGGCGGGCGCCGCCGGTGACGGCCGCGAGGGTGTTGGCGGTGGCAAGGCCGAGGTCGTCATGGGCGTGGAACTCGATCTCGAGGTCCGTCGCATTGGCCACCCGGCGCACCAGTGCATAGGTGGAGAAGGGGTCGAGCACGCCCAGCGTGTCGGCGAGACGCAGGCGGAACGCCCCCGCCTCCCGCGCCGCCTCGGCCACCCGGCACAGGAAGTCCGGATCGGCGCGGGACGCATCCTCGCAGCCGATGGCGACAGTGAAGCCCAGCTTGGTGGCGAGCGTCGCCACATGCTTGAGCGCCGCCAGCGCCCACTCGCGATCGCGGTTCAGCTTGCCCTGAAGCTGGCGGTCGGAGGTGGGGATGGAGAGATTGACGTAGCTCACCCCGGCCGAGACGGCCGCGAACAGGTCCTCCTCGCTCATGCGGCACCAGGCGGCGACGCGGAGCGGCAGCTTGAGGGAGACGATGGAGCGCAGCGTCTCGATCTCTTCGTCGCCCATGGCGGGGGTGCCGGCCTCGATCTCGGGCACGCCGGCGGCGGCCAGCGCCTCGGCGATCTCGATCTTCTCCTTGCGGGTGAAGGCGACGCCGGGCGCCTGCTCACCGTCTCGGAGCGTGGTGTCGTTGAGGAAGACCGTGCGGGTGGCCGCAGCCCCCTTCGCCGAACCGCCAGCCTCCGCCGAGGCCCGGCCGGAGCGCCCAGATGTCACCGATGGAGACTTCGCGAGCATGGTGTCTTCCTCAAGTCCCGTGGCCCCAAGGCCCTGGTGCTGAACTGCGCCTCGGGTGAGCCGGATCGTCGATCCCGACCACCTCGCGCCAGCAGCGCCCGGCAGAGGTCACGCAAAGCCCATGCCACCCCCGCAAGTCATTCTGGAATCGATGAAAACCGGGCATCGCGAATCTGTCGCAAAGCCGACAGCCGGCCAGCGTGTCCGAGGTTCGACAGGATCGCGACAGACGAGACCCGTGCGACACACCGTCTTGTCGGAATCGCACATACGTATAACTACGTAGCAGCCTGTCTGCGTGCGGGCATTTCTTGGCCGACGTCGCCGAAATCACGCCGGAGGGCAGAAGAGCCACAGTCTGTGGCCGTGAAAGACAGGTCTCCTGCGAGCCGCCCGCTCAGGCCGGGCCGATCACCACCTTCACGTCGGCAGGCTTCGCCCAATAGGGCGCAGACGTCACCAGCACATGGGCGCCGGCCGCGGCATAGGCGGCGGCATTGGAGAGGTTGACCCCGCCGGCCGCCGCCACTTTGGTGGTCGGCGAGCGCTCAAGAGTGACGGCGACCACCCGGCGGATGTCGTCCGGCGTCATCTTCTCGCACTGGAGCACGTCCGGCCGGGCGGGAAGAAGGGCCTCCGCCTCCTCCGGCGTCTTCACCTCCACCACCACCTTCTTCTCTGGCGCCTGCCGTCGCAAAAGCGCGATGCCCTCGGCGGGATCGGCGAGGAAGGCGGCATGTTCGGGGAAGAGCAGCAGTGTCTCCGACAAGCCGAGCCGGTGCGGGAAGGCGCCGCCGGCACGGATGGCGGCGATCATCTGCGCCTTGGCCCCGGGCAGGGTCTTTCGCGTCGTCACCACCGCCACCTCGGGCGAAACCGCGCGTGCGGCGGCCACGATGTCGGCGGTGAGGGTGGCGATGCCGGAGAGGTATTCCACCAGCGTCTGAGCGACCTTCCACGCGCGGAAGATGGGCCCGGCCGGGCCCTCGGCGAGGAGGAAGGTGTCGCCTTTCGGCACCCGCGCCCCGCTCGCCGCCAGCAGGTCGGCCCTGGCGCCGGCAGTGAGAAACAGTTCGCGCGCAAGCTCCACGCCACAGAGCGTGGTGTCGCCGCGCACCGCCATGGAGAGGCGCGCGTCGCGCCCGGCGAGGCCGAGGCTTTCGGTCGTCAGGTCGCCATAGGGCGCGTCTTCGGCGAGGAGCGCATCGACCGTGGCCTGCGTCCACCAGCGGTAGGTCATGCGCATCATCCTCGCTCAGTCCCGATACAGCAGGAGGCTTAGCGCTGGTGGACGCCCCGGTCCACGGGACAAAGCGTGACGCGACAATTAAGCGTCAGGCTGGGGCCGCTGCCTTGGCCCCTTTGGTCGCCTGCCGCAGAAGCGTGAGGCACTCGATGGTGGAGGCGAGATCGAGCGCCGAAAAGCCATCCAGCGTCTCGGGCCGCGGATCGGCGCCGCGCGCGAGCAGCCTCTCCACCACACCGGCCTTGCCGGCGGAGGCGGCATACATCAGCGCCGTGGCGCCATTGTCGTTGGCGCTGTCGAGCGCAATGCCCGCATCCACCAGCGCGTCGATGATGTCGAAATGGTCGCCCACGCAGGCGATCCACAGCGCCGTGTTGCCATCCGCATTGCGGATGTCGAGAGCGGCGCCGGCCGCGATGAGGGCCGCGACGGTTTCGCCGAGCCCTTCGGCGCAGGCCTTCATCAGCGGCGTCATGCCGTTCTCGGCGGTGGCGTTCAGCCCATCCGGCGGAAAGCCGCGGCTGGCGATCCAGGCGGAGAGCGCAGGGTCCAGCGCGGCGCCGGGCTTTTGCGCCTGCGCGTGGTTGAACCAGACCTCATAGCCTCCGTCCACGCTCGTCACGTCGGAGAAGCCGAAATCCGACAAGGCCTGCGCATATTCCTGGCTGGCATTGCCGTGATAGCAATAGATGATCACCGGCTGCGTCTTCGGCGTGGTGCCGATGATGTCGCCAAGATTGCCGAACGCCATGTTCCGCGCGCCCTCCACGTGGCCGGCGGCGAAGGAATTGGCGTCGCGCACATCGAGCAGCAGGGCCTTGCCCGTGCCGACGATGGCGACCGCCTCCGCGACGCCGATGCGGCGGAAGGGCGTGCGCTGTCTCATGATGGTCTCTCCCAATCCGACGCCGATCCCGCTCAGGCGCCCCGGCCGGGATAGGCCGGCTCCGTGGTGATGCGGTCGTCGACGGCGGCGCGCCCGACGGTGAAGTGGTAGATGGACTGGAAGGCGGCGCCTTCGAGTCCCAGCAGCTGGTGCAAATCGTCGTCGAAGAAGCAGCCGATGCCGGTGCCGCGGAAGCCCGCCGCTTCCGCTTCCAGATAGAGCGACTGGCCGATCATGCCCGCCTCCCAATGGAGCTGGCGGTAGCGCCACGCCTCCGCCGTCACCAGCGGCTCGAACTCCGCCAGCATGGCGAGGGCGAAGGAACTGTCGCTGGCGATGGCCTGATGGCAGCTCACGGTGCGGGCGATGCCGCGGCAGTCGGTTTCCACTAGACGGTAGAGCGGCAAGTGGGGCGGCAAGCCCTCCGGCTTTTCCCAGGTGAAATCGGAGCGCAGCGCGGTCTTGAGATCCGCGATCACGCCGTCCCGTCGCGGCAAGGCGTAAAGGCCGGGCGCGAGCCCCTCCACCCGATGCACGAACAGCAGCGGATGGACCCGCGCCTCGAAGTCCCACCCATCGAACGGCGCTGACGCGCGCGGCAGCAGCGCGTCGATGAGGCCGAGGAACACCTCGCGGGGCATCGTACTGCCCTTGGCCGTGAAGCGCTGCGCGCTGCGCCGCCCGAGGATGACAGAGGCCGCCCGCGCGTCGCTTGCGACATGGCGCGCCGGGAGGACCGGAGCCGGTTCAGGGGCCTCGGCTGCGGCGCGTTCACGATGGGTCGCAAGGCTCACCTGATCGATCACCGGCCAGCGATAGAGCGGATGCCGGTCGAGCACATTGGCCTTCCCCATCCAGCGCCCGCCGAACGGGGCCGGCGGAAGGACGGGCAGATCACCGCCGGCCGGAGCCAGCGCGATCAGCATGTCGGGATCCTCACGCTCCGCCCCGGCGAAATCCGCCACCCGGTCGAGGCCGATGCGGCGGGCAATGTCGGCGCTTGTCGCAGTCTCGACGAGACGCACCGTCCAGCCGAGGCAGGCGGCGGCATAGCGCACGGCGGCCAGGGCGTGGCCGAGGTCGAGCTGGCAATAGCGGAACGCCCGCTCGCCATATTTCCACGCCTCGCGCCAATGGATGGAGGACAGCGCGAGAAACAGCGACGGCGCCCCGCCATCCGACCCGAACCGGTTCTCCATGGCGAAGCCGGATGCACTCGCCACCGCCACCACGTCCGGCCCGGGCGGCGCGAAGCGCTGCTCCAGTACATGGTCACGGCTGACATAATGATGGACGCCATCCGCGAGGCCCGCGATGCGCCCGGCGATCACATAGGCTTCGGTGGGGTGCAGATTGCCGCTGGAGGGATTGCAGCGCAGCGCCCAGCGGTCGGGGCCGAGCTGCTTCCAGGCGGCAAGGCCGAAGGAGAGTTCGAGCAGCAGGGCGACGCCGGCAAGGTCCAGCGGCGCGGGTGCGACGCCGCCCGAGACCATCTGTGCAAAGGAGACGTCAAGACCTTCTGCCGCCAGCGGCAAGGGGGTGCGCGGTGCGCCCTCATACTCGCGGAACGGATTGGGCTGCATGTCCCAATCCAGCGTCTCGGGGCCGGCGGCGTAGCCTTTCAGGCCGTGCTTGGTGCGGGCGTGATAGGCCAGCGCCGCCTCGAAGGGACGCGCGGGGGGCAGCAGCGCGTTCATGGTCAGGATGCCTTCCGTTCACCGGGGTCGGGACAGGGATGGGCCTCGCCGGGATGGGAGCAGCCTTCCAGGGGCCGCGCCCCCGGCGCGACGGGTCCCAGCAGCGAGGTGACAGGCTCGCGGTCGAAGCCGGCGCAGCGCACGCCCTCCACCTCCACCAGGGGCCGGCGAATGAGCAGCGGCTCCGCCAGCATCAGCGCGATGGCCGCCTCGGCTTCCACCGTCTCGGGCTTCACCTCGCCCGACTTCACCTTCGGCGCCGCCGGATTGAACCAGGTGGCGACCGGCGTCGCGCCGAAAAAGGCCTTCAGGCGCTCGGCCGTCCACGGCTCGGTCAGGAGGCTGCGGACGTCCAGCGTATGGCCGGCATTGGCGAGGGCGAGCTTCTGCCGGGCGTTGGTGCCGCAGCCCGGCTTCTCCCAGAAGGTGACATGGGCCACGGGCGGCTACTTCAGCACGGAAAGCTGCACGAGCTGCGCGCCGCCGTCACGGCCGAGCACCGTATCCACCTTCTTGCGCACGCTCTCCAGCGTCAGCGGCTTCACCACCGCGCCATGGGCGCCGGCCTTGAGCCCGCTCACCGCCACCGCCTCTTCCGACTTGTCGGTGACGATGAGGATGCGCACGCCGGGAAACTTCGTCTTCATCTCGCCGATCAGCGCATCGCCCCGCGCCTTCAGCAGGCCGACGCCGAGGAGGATCACATGCGGCATCAGCCAGCCCTGACCCTTCTCATAGGCCTCCTCAGGGGTGGCGAGTTCGTGGGTCTCGATCTCGTCGTGCAGCATGAACTGGAGCGCCGCGCGGGTGATCTCGTCCTCGTCCACCACGAAGACACGCCGCTGGTCCACCGCCTTGGACGTCTCAACGCCGATCTGCATCTGTCGCCTCGCTCATAGCTTGCGTTTATCGCGCGCCGATCCCCGTCGTCGGCGCGGCCCGCCTGCTGCAGCGAACCGGGTTTCGCAAACGGTGTTCGCAAACTCGGCCGTCCGCGCGCGAGCGGGCTGTTTGACCGTCAAGCAAGTTCCGTTCCTCGCCGGCAACGACAGTATTCGGCGGGGTTGCTCCGGCGCCGGCGTGTGGAGCGGACAGGGAGTGTTCCAATCCCGACACACGACCCGCACCTGTCAGGTTCGACACACCATCCGAAAGGCCAAGAGAGGCCCCCGAAAACCCCCGGAATTTGATTGAGATCAAAGACCTGCGGGGCCTCGGGCCGACTGGCACGCTGGTTGCTGGTGTCATGGCGCAACAGCGAGTGAGGGCTGAGTGCACGCCTAGGCCGGCTGCCAGCGGTGCGCTCCTTCCCGTAACCCGCGGGGCGTTTCCGATCGATATTGCTGACGAGAGAAACGGCCTCGCGCCAGTTCGCGCGGTGGTCTTCCAAAGTAGGTACGAAGGAGAGCAAGATGGCTTCGCTGCGACAGATCGCGTTTTACGGCAAGGGTGGCATCGGCAAGTCCACCACGTCC
>NZ_JBQUZM010000006.1:0-284280 GCF_056313845.1 Xanthobacter sp. DMC47
TCGGCGTGGCGGGCGCCTTCATCGGCGACAAGCTGGCGGGCGTGCTGGAGGTGCCGGTCCACGGCTTCTTCCGCACGCTGATCGCCGCCATCGTCGGGGCCATCATCCTGCTCTGGGCGTGGCGGGCGATCAGGTCGCGCTGACGGAACGTCTGCGCTGGAGTATGCCGGCCCTGCGGCGCCGTCCCTTCCGGGCGGCGGCGCGGAGCATTATGTTGGTGGATTGCAGGCGCCGTCATGGCGTCCTGCCGGGTATGGAAGTTCGCTCATGGTCACGGTGATCGACACGCGGGAACGGCCGCGTCATCCGGAGAAGGCGCATCGGCCGGAAACCGAGGTGCTGCGCAAGCCGGAGTGGATCCGGGTGAAGGCGCCGGGCTCGGCCGGCTGGTCGAAGACCGCCGGCATCGTGAAGGAGCACGGGCTCGTCACCGTGTGCGAGGAGGCGGGCTGCCCCAACATCGGTGAGTGCTGGGAGAAGAAGCACGCCACCTTCATGATCATGGGCGACACCTGCACCCGCGCCTGCGCGTTCTGCAACGTGCGCACCGGCCTGCCGGATGCTCTCGACCGGGACGAGCCGCAAAAGGTGGCGGATTCCATCGCCAAGCTCGGCCTCTCCCACGCCGTCATCACCTCAGTGGACCGGGACGATCTCGCCGACGGCGGTGCCGAGCATTTCGCCCGCACCATCGCCGCCATCCGCAAGGCGAGTCCGAAGACCACGATCGAGATTCTCACCCCTGATTTCCTGCGCAAGGACGGGGCGCTGGAGGTGGTGGTCGCGGCGCGCCCCGACGTGTTCAACCACAATCTGGAGACGGTACCCTCGCGCTACCTCTCCGTGCGGCCCGGCGCGCGCTATTTCCATTCGCTGCGCCTGCTGCAGAAGGTGAAGGAACTGGACCCGTCCATCTTCACCAAGTCCGGCATCATGGTCGGCCTCGGCGAGGAGCGGCCCGAGGTGCTCCAGCTGATGGACGACCTGCGCTCGGCGGACGTGGATTTCATCACCATCGGCCAATATCTCCAGCCCACCCGCAAGCACCACAAGGTGGAGCGGTTCGTGACGCCGGACGAGTTCAAGGCCTATGAGACGGTGGCCTACGCCAAGGGCTTCCTGATGGTCTCGGCGAGCCCGCTCACCCGCTCGTCCCACCATGCGGGCGACGATTTCGAGAAGCTGCGCTCGAACCGCGCGGCGCGCCTCGGACGCGCCTGACGTGCCTTCCTTCTCCAACAGCCGGCGCGTCAGGCACTCCGCCCCCGACATGTTCGACCTGGTGGCGGACGTGGAGCACTACCCCGAGTTCGTGCCGCTGTGCCAGGCGCTGCGCGTCAAGCGCCGCACCAAGTCGGACGAGGGCGTGGAAATCCTCGTGGCGGATATGACGGTCGCCTACAAGCTGATCCGCGAGACCTTCACCTCGCGGGTGACGCTCGACCGGCCCCGCCTCACCATCCACGTGGAATATCTCGACGGCCCCTTCAGCCGCCTCGACAACCGCTGGGAGTTCATCCCTCAGGGCGAAAGCGCGTGCGAGGTGAAGTTCTTCATCTCCTACGAATTCCGCTCGCGCACGCTGGGCATGCTCATGGGCGCCATGTTCGACGCCGCCTTCCGCCGCTTCGCCGATGCGTTCGAGAAGCGGGCGGACGAGGTCTACAGGACGGTCGGGTAGGAGGAGGGCGCCTCCATGGGGGCGCCGGCCTCGCGCAGCGCCTTGAAGCCGCCTTCCACATGGGCGACCGGCTTCAGCCCCATGTCCTGCGCCGTCGCCGCCGACAGCGCGGAGCGCCAGCCGCCGGCGCAGAAGAAGATGAAGGCCCGATCCTCGCCGAACACCGGCTTGAAATAGGGGCTTTCCGGGTCGATCCAGAATTCCAGCATCCCGCGCGGGCAATGGAAGGCGCCCGGCACGCGGCCTTCGCGTTCCAGCTCGCGCGGGTCGCGCAGATCCACCAGCAGCGCGCCCTCGCCGGCGCGGCGCAGGGCTTCCTGCGGCGTCACGGTCTCGACCTTCGCGTTCGCCTCGGCAAGGAGGGCCTTGTAGCCGCGGGTGATGGTCTGGGGCATGGGCGTCCTCCGGTTGTCTTCCCGCCGTAGTGCTCCCCTCTCCCCTTGCGGGAGAGGGACTGGGGGTGAGGGGGCAGGGCGCGACAATCGAGGTGACACCCCCTCATCCGGCTCGCGGCTTGCGCCGCGATCCACCTTCTCCCGCGAGGGGAGAAGGGGACAGGCGGCCTACAGCTCGCTGTAGCCGCCGTTCTTCCACTCATAGACCACGAAGTCGGGCTTGGTGATGTCACCCTTCTTGTCGAAGGAGAGCTGGCCGAGCACCGTCTGGAAGGTCATGCCGGTGTGGATCTGCGCCGCCACCTTCTGCGGGTCGAGGGATTTCGCCGCCTCGGCCGCCTGCTTGATGACCTGCATGGCGGCGTAGGAATAGAGCACATAGCCCTCGGCATCGATGCCCTTGGCGGTCATGGCTTCCACGATGCCCTTGGCCGCTGGATTCTTGCGGGGATCGGGGCCGAAGGTCATCAGCGTCCCGGTACCGCCGGTGCCGGCGATGTTCCAGTATTCCTTGTCGGCCAGAGCGTCGCCGCCCATGAGAACGGTCTTCAGGCCCTGGTCGCGCATCTGGCGGACGATCAGTCCAGCCTCGGGGTGCAGGCCGCCGTAGTAAATCACGTCGACGCCGGCCGCCTTCATCTTGGAGACGAGGGCGGAATAGTCCTTCTCGCCGGGGTTGATGCCCTCGTACATCACTTCCTTCACGCCGGCCTTGTTGAGAGCCTTCTGCGTCTCGTCGGCGAGGCCCTTTCCGTAGGGCGACTTGTCGTGGACGATGGCGATCTTGCCGCCCTTGAACTTCTGGGCGAGGAAGGCGCCCGCCACCGGCCCCTGCTGGTCGTCGCGGCCGGCGGTGCGGAACGTGTTCCACAGCTTGCGCTCGGTGTAGGCGGGATTGGTGGAGGCGGGGCTGATCTGCAGCACACCGGCATCGGCATAATCCGATGAAGCGGCGATCGAAATGCCGGAATTGATGTGGCCGATGACAAAGGTCGCCCCATCGGTGATGAGCTTGTTGGCCGCCGCCACGCCCTGCTCGGGCTTGCCACCGTCATCGGCCACGAGAAGCACGATCTTCTGGCCATTGATGCCACCGGCGGCGTTGATGTCGTTCACCGCCTGCTCGACGCCGGTCTTCATCTGCGCGCCGAAGGCGGCGATGGAGCCGGTGAGCGGCCCGGCCGCCCCGATCTTCACATCGGCCCTGGCGCCCGGCGCAAAAGCGAGGCCGGCGCAGACGGCAAGCGCGGCGAAGGAAAGCCTGTTCATCCCGATCCCCTCGAAATGAGTCTGAATGTCTGGCGCGGAGCCGTTGGTCCGGTCTTCGCACGCCGGGCTTCGGGCGCATGGGACGCGCCTTGCCCTTGTGGCAGCATGATTGCCAAAGCGGGGTCCGAAGACAAGCGCGCCTGGGCAAGGCCTGATGACGAAGTTTGGCTCAAACGAAGAAGCCTGCGCCGGGGGGCGCAGGCTTCGGAGTGTTCACGCCTCGATCAGGCCGCGGGGCATCACAGCTCGCTGTAGGTGCCGTCCTTCCAGACGTAGACCACGTAGTCGAGCTTGGTGATGTCGCCCTTCTTGTCGAAGGTGAGCGGGCCGAGCACCGTGTCGAACTTCATGCCCGAATGGATCTTCTCGGCCACCTTCTTGGGGTCGAGGGACTTGGCCGCCTCGGCGGCCTGCTTGATGACCTGCACGCCGGCGTAGGAGTAGAGCACGTAGCCCTCGGGATCGATGCCCTTGGCCTTGAACTTGTCCACGATGGCCTTGGCGGCGGGGTTCTTGCGCGGGTCAGGACCGAAGGTGGTCAGGGTGCCGGTGGCGCCGTCGCCGGCGATGGACCAGAACTCCTTGTCGATCATGCCGTCGCCGCCCATCAGCACGGTCTTCATGCCCTGGTCGCGCATCTGGCGCACGATCAGGCCGGCTTCCGGATAGAGGCCGCCGAAGTACACGAGATCGGCGCCGGTCGCCTTGATCTTGGAGACGAGGGCCGAATAGTCCTTCTCCTTCGGGTTGATGCCCTCGTAGAGGACTTCCTTCACGCCGCCCTTGTTGAGGGCCTTCTGGGTCTCGTCGGCGAGGCCCTTGCCGTAGGGCGTCTTGTCGTGGACGACGGCGATCTTCTTGCCCTTGAAATTCTTCAGGATGTAGGCGCCGGCCACCGCGCCCTGCTGGTCGTCGCGACCGCAGGTGCGGAAGGTGTTCCACATCTTGCGCTCGGTGAAGGTGGGGTTGGTGGAGGCAGGGCTGATCTGCAGCACGCCGGCCTCTTCATAATCCTGCGAGGTCGGGATGGAGACGCCGGAATTGTAGTGGCCGATGACGAACTTGGCGCCGTCGGTGATGAGCTTGTTGGCCGCCGACTTGCCCTGCTCGGGCTTGCCGCCGTCGTCACCGACCAGGAACTCGATCTTCTGGCCGAGGATGCCGCCGGAGGCGTTGATGTCGATGATGGCCTGCTCGGTGCCGTTCTTCAGCTGCGCGCCCACGGCGGCGAGATCGCCGGTGATGGGGCCGGCGACGGCGATCTTCACCTGCGCCTGAGCCGGCGCCGCCAGGGCGAGGCCGGCGCCGAGCGCCAGCGACGCCATCAAAAGCTTCTTCATGCCTTGTCTCCCCTTCTGCACCCTGCCGGCGTCAATCCGGCCCCGGTGAATCCGTTGGCGGCGCATTGTGCCGCAATCACGGGTCGAGTCGATCCCTCTCGTGAGGGTACCCGCGGCCCGCTCTTCAGTCGTCGCCAGGCTGGCGCGGATGCCACGCCAGGTGCCCCTGCCGCTCGTACATCCAGCCGTATTGCACGGTCATCTGCCGCTGCCGCATGGCGCGGAAACCGAGCGTCGCGATGGAGGCCAGCAGCACGAATTCCACCGCCAGCGGCTCCGGGTCGAACAGCGTCGCCTGGAACAGCGCGAAATGGCAAAAGCGCACCGCGCAGGCGAGCAGCGCGCAATAGACGACGAGGTGGACATAGGATTCCCATGACCGCGCGACCGCCTTGCCGGTGAGCCAGGCCGCCCCGCCGCCGAGGAACAGCGTCACCAGCAGGAAGTCGCCCAGCGAGGCGCCGATCAGTTCCTCCGGCCAGAGGAACAAGGTCGCCACCAGCACGACCAGCGCAATGGCCGGGCCGATGAGCATGGGGGAGGTGACGCGGCCGGGATCGCGCGCGGCGTCGTGTGCGGTCACGTCAGCGCCCTCCTTCCAGATAGGCGGCGCGCACCTCCGGCCGGGCCAGCAGCTCCGCGCCGGTGCCGGACATGGTGACGAGACCGTTGACCATCACATAGCCGCGGTGGGCGAGCTTCAGCGCATGGAAGGCGTTCTGCTCCACCAGGAACACTGTGAGCCCCTCTGTGCGGTTGAGCATGCGGATGGCATCGAAGATCTGCCGCACCACCAAGGGCGCGAGGCCGAGGGAGGGCTCGTCCAGCAGCAACAGGCGCGGGCGGCTCATGAGGGCGCGGGCGATGGCCAGCATCTGCTGTTCGCCGCCGGAGAGCGTTCCGCCACGCTGGTCGATGCGCTCTTTTAGGCGCGGGAACAGCGTGAACATGCGCTCCAGATCCTCGGCGAAATGGGCGTTGCCGTCGATGGCGGCGCCCATCTGGAGGTTCTCGTAGACCGTCATGCGCGGGAAGATGCGCCGGCCCTCCGGAGACTGCGCGATCTTGAGGCGCATGATCTCGTGGGTGGGCAGGGCGGTGATGTCCCGCCCCGCATAGACGATGCGACCGTCGCGGGCGCGGGGGCTGCCGCAGATGGTCATCATCAGGGTGGACTTGCCGGCCCCGTTGGCGCCGATGAGGGTGACGATCTCGCCCTCGTTCACCTCGATGTCCACGCCCTTGAGCGCGATGATGTTGCCGTAATAGGCGGTGACGCCCGATACGGAGAGCAGCGGCGCCTTGCGCGCGGCGGGGGAGGGGGCAGTCTGGGTGTCGGGCTGCATGCTCATGCCCCGGCCTCCACCACGGCGACGGCCTCTTCCTCGTCCTCGACCCCGAGATAGGAGGCGATGACGCGCGGATCGTTGCGCACCTCGTCCGGCGTGCCGTCGGCGATCTTGGAGCCGTACTCCAGCACGACCACGTGGTCAGAGATTTCCATCACCACCGACATGTCGTGTTCGATGAGCAGGATGGAGGCCTGGTGCTCGCGCCGGATGGAGAGCAGCAGCTCGTTCAGCGCCGCGGATTCGCGCGGGTTGAGCCCGGCGGCGGGCTCGTCGAGGCAAAGCAGCACCGGGTCGGTACACATGGCGCGGGCGATCTCAAGCCGTCGCTGGTCGCCATAGGGCAGGTCGCCCGCCGGATCGTCCGCACGGTCGATGAGACCGATCTTGTTGAGCCAGTAGAGCGCGCGGTCCACGGCGCCCTTCTGCTTCCGCTGCCAGGACGGCAGGTTGAGGATGGCGGCGGGGTTGAGAAGGCCGGAGGTGGTCAGCGACATATGCTGCGCCACCAGCAGGTTTTCGAGGATCGTCATGCCCGAGAACAGGCGGATGTTCTGGAAGGTGCGCGCCACCCGTGCCCAGGAGGCCACCTTGTGGTCGGGCAGGCGCTCCAGCAGGTAGAGCGCGCCGGCCTGAGACTTGCCCCAGGCGAGGCCCGAGGCGGTGACGCCATCCACTTCCGCGTCGGTCGCCGGGCCGCCGTGGAACAGAGCGAGGCGGCCGGTTGAGGGCTTGTAGAAGCCGGTGATGCAGTTGAACACCGTGGTCTTGCCGGCACCGTTGGGGCCGATCACCGCCGTCACCTCGCCCCGCCCGGCGGCGAAGGACACGTCGTTGACGGCGACGAGACCGCCGAAGCGCATGGACAGGTGATCGACCTTCAGGATCGGATTGCGATCCCAGGACCGGGCCGGGGAGAGGGGCTCGCCCGCCATCAGCCGTGCCCTTCCTTCACCAGCGATCCCGACACCGCCTTGCGCTCCTTCAGGAAGATGGTCGGCATGCGGCTGGAGACGAGGCCGCGCGGACGCCACACCATGACCGCCACCATGGCGAAGCCGAAGATGAGCATGCGGTAGAGGGAGGGGTCGAAGTCCGGTCCGAAGAGGAAGTCGGCCTTGAGGAAGGAAAGATTGCGCAGCAGCTCCATGCCGCCGATGAGCAGGATCGCCGCGCCCGCGACGCCCATCTGCGAGCCCATGCCGCCGAGCACCACGATGGCGAGGATCACCGCCGATTCCATGAAGGTGAAGCTCTCGGGCGAGACGAAGCGGATTCGCACCGCGAAGAAGGCGCCGGCGAAGCCGCCGAACATGGCGCCGGTGGCGAAGGCGGTGAGCTTGGTGAGCGTCGTGTTGATGCCCAGCGAGCGGCAGGCGATCTCATCCTCGCGCAACGCCTCCCAGGCGCGCCCCACCGGCATCTTCCTCAGGCGGATGGTGACCACCGCAGTGAGCGCGGCGAGGCCGAGGATGACGAAATAGAGGAAGAACATCCGGTGCATGGAGTTGAACTCCAGCCCGAAGATGCTCGCGAACCCCGTCTCGGAGGAATCGAACGGCACGCCGAAGAAGGTGATCGGCGGGATGGAGGAGATGCCCGCGCCGCCGTTGGTCAGCGACACCCAGTTGATGAGCACGAGGCGGATGATCTCGCCGAAGGCCAGGGTGACGATGGCGAGATAGTCGCCGCGCAGGCGCAGCACCGGGAAGCCGAGGATGACGCCCCACATGGCCGCGAGGATGCCCGAGAGGGGCAGGCAGATCCAGAACGCCCAGGCGGTCCAGAAATCGTCCCCCAGCGTGCCGGCGAAGAAGTCGTTGATGGGCACGCTGGTGGAGAGGAGGGCGAACGTATAGGCGCCCACCGCATAGAAGGCGACGTAGCCGAGATCGAGAAGGCCGGCGAGGCCGACCACGATGTTCAGCCCCCATCCCAGCATCACATAGGTGAGGATGTAGATGCCGAGGTCCACCCAGTAGCGGCTCGGGCTGAGCCCGCCGGCGAGCAGGATGGACAGGAACGGGTAGAGGATGGCGAAGCTGAAGAACACCGGCTTCACCGCCGGCGCCGCCAGCGCGCCGAGACGGGCCATGGCGCCGGGCGTGGTGGAGACGCGGCGGGGCGGCCGGCTCGGATTCCACACCGTGATCATGAGGACGAAGCGTCCCACCATCACGATGCCCGCGAAGATGGCGACGAGCCCGAAGCGATAGGTGAGGACCAGCGAGCCGGTGCCCGATTCGCTGGCACGGAAGCCGACGAGCGGAAGCAGCAGCAGCGCCGTCAGAAGGCCGCTGACGATGGCGTCCCTGATCGCACCCGCCACTGCCGAGGGCCGCCGCTCCGGCCCGGGGGGCGGCAGCGGGACCGGATCGAGCACCACGGTGGGATCGGGCAGTCCCAGATCGTTGAGCCCCGGACCGGATACGGTCGCCATCACACCTTCTCCACTTCCGGCCGGCCGAGCAGGCCCTGCGGCAGGAAGATGAGTGTGACGACAAGGATGGAGAACGCCGCCACATCCTTGTATTCGATGGAGAAATAGGCCGACCAGAAGGTCTCGATGAGGCCGATGAGGATGCCGCCGAGCACCGCCCCCGGCAGCGAGCCGATGCCCCCCAGCACGGCGGCGGTGAAGGCCTTCACCCCCGGCACGAAGCCGTCGGCGAAGTTCACCACGCCGTAATACATGAGGTACATGACGCCCGCGACGGCGGCGAGTGCGGCGCCGATGACGAAGGTGAGGGCGATGGTCTGGTCCACGTTCACGCCCAGCAGCGCCGCCATCTTGCGGTCCTGCTCGCAGGCCCGCTGCGCGCGGCCGAGGGACGTCTTCTGGACGAGATACCAGAAGCCCGCCAGCAGCACCGCCGTCACCACCATGATGATAACCTGCTTGTAGGCCAGCGTGACCTGATAGCCGTTGTTCTCCATGACGACGATCACGTCCGTGACCATGGGCGGCAGCGGCTTGTTGCGGGGCCCCTGCGCCACCTGCACGAAGTTCGAGAGCAGGATGGACATGCCGATGGCGGAGATCATCGGCGCGAGGCGGAAGGAGCCGCGCAACGGGCGGTAGGCCACCCGCTCGATGGTCCAGCTCACGAGGCCGGTGAACAGCATCGCCACAACCAGCGTGATGGCGAGGATGAGGAAGATGGAGCTGAGGCCGACCACGGTCGTCAGCAGCAGCACGCAGATGAGCGCGATGAAGGCGCTGACCATGAACACGTCGCCGTGGGCGAAGTTCACCATTCCGATGATGCCGAAGACCATCGTGTAGCCGATGGCGATCAGTCCGTAGATCGACCCGAGGGTCAATCCGTTGATGAGCTGCTGGAGGAAGACATCCATCCGCCGCTTGAACCCCTCTGTTCGGGCGCCTCTTATCTCATCGTGCCCGATGATTGTGCGCTGCCGTATTGGAGAGTCATAACCCGGCCCATCGGCTGACACAATTGCGTCGCCGCCCCCGTCAACCACAGCCTTCTGCCAAGCTTCCACTGCCTTTATTTCGCCCTTGCGGGGGCAAGTGCAGGCGGATACCTTTCTGGTATATTGTCGACAACAAGATCGGCAGGGCCGCCGCGGGCATCTCAGATGCTTCCGATGCGGCACAAAGCGGAGCCATTCCGCGCCTCAGGCGCAGCGGGCTCCGATGGGGACGGGAAGCGGCCGCGGGGAGGGGACATCATCCCCACGCCTCGTCACACGGCTCATGTTGTCACGACTGAAGCTCGATCCCTTTCTCGTCGCCCTCGCCACCGCCGTCGTTCTTGCCCTCGCCTGGCCCAGACCGGGCGTCACCGGCGGCATCCTCCATGCCGACAAGGCAGCAACGTGGGGCGTGGCGGTCATCTTCCTGCTCTACGGCGTCTCGCTCTCCCCGCGGCGGCTCTTCGAGAGCGCGGCGCGCTGGGACCTCCACCTCGTGGTGCAGGCCACCACCTTCCTTGTCTTCCCCGCCGTGGTGGTGGGTGCGCTGGCGCTGGCCGGCGGGCTGTTTCCCGAGCCGCTCGCCATCGGCTTCTTCTTCCTCGCGGCGCTGCCCTCCACCGTGTCGTCCTCGGTGGCGATGACCTCGCTGGCGCGCGGCAACGTGCCGGTGGCCATCTTCAACGCCTCCATCTCCAGCCTCATCGGCGTGTTCGCCACCCCGGCCCTCATGGCGTGGTATCTCCACGCCGTGGGTGACGGCATGGACCTCGGCGCGGTCATCCTGAAGCTGGTGACGCTGGTGGTGCTGCCCCTCGCCATCGGTCAGGCGCTGCGGCCGCTGCTGCTCAAGACGGTGGAGCGCCACCGCGCGGTGGTGAAGGCGGCGGACCGGGTGGTGATCCTCGCCATCGTCTACAACTCCTTCTGCGACAGCGTGGTCTCGGGTGTGTGGAAGGGGCTCAGCCCGCTTTTGCTGGCCGAGGTGATCGTCGCCGTCGTCGGCCTGTTCGCGGTGGTCTACGCGCTGACCCGCGGGGTGTGCCGGCTGATGGACTTTTCCGCGCCGGACACGGTGGCGGTGGCCTTCTGCGGCTCCAAGAAGTCGCTGGCGACGGGCCTGCCCATGGCGCACGTGATGTTTGGCGCGGCGCCGGCGCTGTCGCTCATCATCACGCCCATCATGCTCTACCACTTCCTCCAGCTGGTCATCGTCGGCGTCATCGCCAACCGCTTCGCCTCGCGGGCTGATGCACTGGCGATCATGGAGGCGGAGGAGAGCGAGCCCTCGCTGATCGCCGAGGACGATGCTTTGGCCCTGCCAGAGCCCGCGCGCACGAGAGCGTGACGGGCTCCCCCATCGGAGCACCCCCGTCTTGACCGCGTCACCGGCGCCGTCCCACATTGGAGGAATGAAAAACGGCCGGCCGCCGTAAACGCCGGACGCGGGGACGAACCCCGCGCCGGAGAGGCGCCTGCCCAGGGAGGTGAGGCATGTCCGAGGCGACGACCATCGTTCGCGTCCCCGTCCGTCTGACCGTGAACGGCAAGTCCGTCTCAGCCGAGATCGATCCGCGCACCCTGCTGGTGCAGTTCCTGCGCGAGACGCTGGACCTGACCGGCACGCACGTGGGCTGCGACACCAGCCAGTGCGGCGCTTGCGTCGTCCATCTCGACGGGGTGGCGGTGAAGTCCTGCACCATGCTCGCCGCGCAGGCGGATGGCGCCTCCGTCACCACCATCGAGGGGCTGGCGACCGGCGGAAAGCTGCACCCCATGCAGGAAGCCTTCCGCGAGAATCATGGCCTGCAGTGCGGCTTCTGCACGCCGGGCATGATCATGAGCGCGGTGGATCTCGTGGCCCGCTTCGGCCCGGACATCGACGAGACGACCATCCGCGAGAACCTCGACGGCAACATCTGCCGCTGCACGGGCTACCACAACATCGTCAAGGCCGTCGCCGCGGGCGCCGCCGCCATGGGCTCCGCCGAGGCGCCGCGCGCCGCTGAATAGGCGGCTACCGCACCCCGTCCGCCACGCATTTCGCAGACATAGCCCGCCCGCAAAGGGCGGCGCCGGGAGGATCCCGATGAACGCCAGCGTTTCCAGCTCCGTCACGCCCATCGGCGCCGCGGTCCGGCGCAAGGAAGACCACCGCTTCATCACCGGCAAGGGCCGCTACACGGACGATCTCGATCGTCCGGGGCAGGCCTACGCCTATTTCGTCCGCTCGCCCTACGCGCACGCCCGCATCCGCCACATCGACGCGACCGCGGCCAAGGCCATGCCGGGCGTCGTGGACGTGCTGACCGGTGCGGACCTCGCCGCCGATGGGCTCGGCGACCTCATCTGCGGCTGGATGATCCATTCCAAGGACGGCAGCCCCATGAAGATGGGCTCCCATCCGGCGCTGGCGAAGGAGAAGGTGCGCTATGTGGGCGACCACGTGGCCGTGGTCATCGCCGAGACCCTGAACCAGGCGAAGGATGCCGCGCTCGCGGTCGAGGTCGAATACGAGCTTTTGCCGGCGGTCGCAGACCTAGCCAGCGCCACCGACGGCGAGCAGATCCACGATTGCGCCCCGCGCAACACCGCCTTCGAGTGGGAACTGGGCGACAAGGCCGCCACCGAGGCGGCGTTCGCCCGCGCGGCGAAGGTGACGAGCATCGACATCGTCAACAACCGCCTCGCCCCCAACGCCATCGAGCCGCGCGCGGCCATCGGCGAATATGATTCCGGCGACGAGGCCTATACCCTCTGGACCACCAGCCAGAACCCGCACGTCGCCCGCCTCGTGCTCTCCGCCTTCGTCGGCATCGCGCCGGAAAACAAGCTACGCGTCATCGCCCCGGACGTGGGCGGCGGCTTCGGCTCCAAGATCTTCATCTATGCGGAGGAAACCGTCTGCACCTGGGCGGCGAAGAAGGTGGGCCGGCCGGTGAAGTGGACGGGCGACCGCTCTGAGGCCTTCCTCTCCGACGCCCACGGCCGCGACCACATCACCCACGCCGAACTGGCGATGGACGAGGCCGGCCACATCATCGGCTTCCGCATCAAGACGCGCGCCAACATGGGCGCCTATCTCTCCACCTTCGCCTCCTCCATCCCCACCTATCTCTACGCCACGCTGCTGTCGGGCCAGTACGCCATCCCGGCCATCTATTGCGAGGTGGATGCCATCTACACCACCACCGCCCCGGTGGACGCCTATCGCGGCGCCGGGCGGCCGGAGGCGACGTTCCTTCTGGAGCGGATCGTCGAGAAGGCGGCGCGCGAGCGCGGGGAAGACCCGGCCGACTTCCGCCGCCGCAACTTCATCAAGTCGTTCCCGCACCAGACGCCCGTCATCATGTGCTACGACGCGGGCGATTATGTCGCCTCCCTCGACAAGGCGCTGGAGGTGGCGGACTACAAGGGCTTCCCGGCGCGCCGTGCGGAATCCGAGCGCAACGGCAAGCTGCGCGGCATCGGTCTCTCCGCCTATATCGAGGCCTGCGGCATCGCCCCATCGGCGGCGGTGGGTTCGCTGGGCGCTGGCGTCGGCCTCTGGGAAAGCGCGGAAGTGCGCGTGAACCCCACCGGCAACGTGGAGGTGCTCACCGGCTCGCACAGCCACGGGCAGGGGCATGAGACCACCTTCGCCCAGCTCGTCTCTGCCCGCCTTGGCATCCCCATCGATCAGGTGAGCGTGGTCCATGGCGACACCGACAAGGTGCAGTTCGGCATGGGCACCTACGGCTCGCGTTCCGGGGCGGTGGGCATGTCGGCCATCGTGAAGGCGCTCGACAAGGTGGAGGCCAAGGCTAAGAAGATCGCCGCCCATATGCTGGAGGCCTCCGAAGGGGACATCGAGTTCAAGGACGGCAAGTTCACCGTTGCCGGCACCGACCGCTCGCTCGCCTTCGCCGAGGTGGCGCTCAATGCCTATGTGGCGCACAAATTCCCCACCTCCGAAATCGAGCCGGGGCTGAAGGAGGGGGCGTTCTACGATCCCACCAACTTCACCTTCCCCGCCGGCTGCCACATCTGCGAACTGGAGGTGGACCCGGAGACCGGCGTCGTCGAAATCAAGTCCTTCGTCGCCATCGACGATTTCGGCGAGATCATCAATCCGATGATCGTCGAGGGGCAGGTCCACGGCGGCATCGGGCAGGGCATCGGCCAGGCGCTGATGGAAGGCGTCACCTATGACGCGGACGGCCAGCTCGTGACCGGCTCCTACATGGACTACACCATGCCCCGCGCCGGCGACCTGCCTTCCTTCACCGTGGGCATGACGCAGACCCGCTGCCCCTCCAACCCGCTCGGCATCAAGGGCTGCGGCGAGGCCGGGGCCATCGGCGCGCCACCCGCCGTCATCAACGCGCTGACCAATGCGCTCGGCACCGAGGACGTGCCCATGCCCGCCACGCCGTCCCGGGTGTGGGCCATCGCGCAGGCTCGCGCGTCTCGTCTTGCTGCGGAATAGGAGGACGCCATGTACGCCTTCGACTATCAGCGTCCCGACGCCATCGCCGCCGCCGCCGCGCTGCTCTCCGCCGATCCGGAGGCCAAGGCGCTGGCCGGCGGGCAGACTCTGCTGCCGACTTTGAAGCAGCGCCTCGCCCAGCCCACCGCGCTGGTGGACCTCTCCCGCATTCCGGAGCTTTCCGGCATCTGCGCCACCACGGAAGGCGTCTCCATCGGTGCCATGACGCGCCATGCGGCGGTCGCCGCCTCGGACGTGGTGCGGGCCGCCATTCCGGCCCTCGCGGATCTTGCCGGCATGATCGGCGACGTGGCGGTGCGCAACCGGGGCACCATCGGCGGCTCGCTGGCCAATGACGACCCGACCGCCGACTATCCCGCCGCCGTGCTCGCCCTGAACGCCACCGTGGTCACCGACCGCCGCTCCATCGGCGCGTCCGATTTCTTCCGGGGCCTGTTCGAGACGGCGCTGGAGGAGGGGGAGATCATCACCCGCGTGGACTTCCCCAAGGTGGAGAAGGCAGCCTACGCCAAGTTCCGCAATCCCGCCTCGCGCTATGCCATGGCCGGCGTGTTCGTGGCGAAGACGGCGGCCGAGGTGCGGGTGGCGGTGACGGGGGCCGGGCAGTCCGGCGTCTTTCTGTGGACCGAGGCGGGGGACATCCTCGGCTCCGATTTCACGGTGGGCGCCATCTCCGGCCTCGCGCTCGACCCGTCCAACCTCATGAGCGATCTCCACGGCAGCGCGGAATATCGCGCTCAGCTGGCCAAGGTGATGCTGAAGCGTGCGGTGGGCTCCATCTCGGGGTGACAGCGGCCCGCTCCGGCTTAAGCTGACGCGGCGGCGCCCTGCTGCCGCGTCGAGCCCGGGCATCATGAGCGCCGAACCGCAATCCACCGCAGACCCCGCCGCAGGCCCGGCGGCTCGTCCCCGCTTCCAGCGCGGGCGTTTCCCCAAGGCGCGCGTGGATGCCCTGAGCGACGGCATCTTTGCCTTCGCCATGACGCTTCTGGTGCTGGACATCCGCCTGCCGGACAACCTTGCGCTCACCTCGGCAGCGGAGCTGACGGCGCATCTCCTGTCGCTGTCGCACCAGACGCTGACCTATGTGATTTCGTTCTTCGTGCTTGGCGCCTTCTGGCGCAGCGGCATCGAAATCCGGCCGACCAGCGAGACGGTCGATCGGCACACGGTGCGCCTCGCCCTGCTGTTCCTGTTCTTCGTCACCACCGTGCCGTTCTCGTCGGGGCTGGTGGGTCGTTATGGCGGGCTGACGCCGGCTGTTCTGGTCTACGCCGGCAACATGACTATGCTGGCCGTGCTCACCATCGCCATCCGCTATCTGGACGTGAAGCCGCGCCATCGCTCGCTGCGGGGCGCCGCCGGCGGGGTGCTGCCGCTGTTTATCGCGACCGCCGTCCTCTCGGTGCTCATCAGCGCCGTGGCGCCGGGACAAGCCATGTATGCCTACCTGCTCAACGGGCTGGCGCGCCTGCCCTTCTGGCCGCGGGGCGGATACGGCGAATCGGCCTGACCCAACGAAAAAAGGCCGGCGCAGGGACTGCCTGCGCCGGCCTTTCAATCACTCAGCCGGAATGGCTGGGACGTGCCGTCACTTGACGCCGATGACGCCGCCCACGGCACCGCCGACCGCGCCGACCGCGCCGCCGACCACCGCGCCCACCGGGCCGGCGGCCTTCTCGCCTTCCTTGGCGCCCTTCTCGGCGCCGTGGCCGGTGCCCTGCACGCCGCCGGCGACGCCGCCCGCGACCGCGCCGCCCACACCGCCAACCGTGCCGCCGACACCGGCGCCGACCGGGCCGGCCGCCTTGTCACCGGCCGAAGCGCCGGCGTTGGCGCCCTGCTCGGCACCCTTCACCACGCCCTGCGCAAAAGCGGCGGCGGGAGCCAGAGCCAGAGAGAGAGCGGTAGCGGCCAGAATGATCTTCTTCATGGCATTTCATCCTTCGGTTCGTCACTTCGACAGGCAACGGGAGCCGTGCTTCCGCCGCCGAGCGCGCGACCGTGGGGCGTCGTGGTGCGCAAACCCGCCCCTACGATAATCCGCCGGCCGGCCTCCCGCCAGACACGCTGACGGGAGCTTGGCCGCAGGTATCAGGCGGTCTTGTCGAAAAGCTGGCGGCCGATGAGCATCCGCCGGATTTCGCTGGTGCCGGCGCCGATCTCGTAGAGCTTGGCGTCGCGCAGCAGGCGGCCGGTGGGATAATCGTTGATGTAGCCGTTGCCGCCCAGCGTCTGGATCGCCTCCAGCGCCATCCAGGTAGCCTTCTCCGCCGCATAGAGGATGGCGCCGGCCGCATCCTCGCGGGTGGTGGCGCCACGGTCGCACGCCTTGGCCACCGCGTAGACGTAGGCCTTGGTGGCGTTCATGGTCACGTACATGTCGGCGATCTTGCCCTGCATCAGCTGGAACGTGCCGATGGGCTGGCCGAACTGCTTGCGCTCGTGGACATAGGGCATCACCACGTCCATGCAGGCCTGCATGATGCCAGTCGGGCCGCCGGCCAGCACCGCGCGCTCATAGTCGAGCCCGCTCATCAGCACATTGACGCCCTTGCCCACGGCGCCGAGCACGTTCTCCTCCGGCACCTCGCAATCCTCGAACACGAGTTCGCCGGTGTCGGAACCGCGCATGCCGAGCTTGTCGAGCTTCTGGGCGGTGGAGAAGCCCTTGAAGCCCTTCTCCACGAGGAAGGCCGTCATGCCCTTCGGGCCAGCGGCGGGGTCGGTCTTGGCGTAGACCACCAGCGTCTCGGCGATGGGGCCGTTGGTGATCCACATCTTCGAGCCGTTGAGGACGTAGCGATCGCCCTTCTTCTCCGCGCGGGTGCGCATGGAGACGACATCCGAACCCGCGCCCGGCTCGGACATGGCGAGGGCGCCCACATGCTCGCCGGAGATCAGCTTGGGCAGGTATTTGGCCTTCTGCTCGGGCGTGCCGTTGCGGCTGATCTGGTTGACGCACAGGTTGGAGTGCGCGCCATAGGAGAGGCCCACCGAGGCGGAGGCGCGGGAGATCTCCTCCATGGCGATGACGTGCTCGAGATAGCCGAGCCCCGAGCCGCCGTATTCCTCTTCCGCAGTCACGCCGAGCAGGCCCAGCGCGCCGAGCTTGGGCCACAGGTCGCGGGGGAACTGGTTGGTCTTGTCGATCTCGGCAGCGCGCGGGGCGATCTCGGCCTGGGAGAAATCGCGCACGGTGTCGCGCAGCATGTCGGCGGTTTCGCCGAGGTCGAAATCGAAACCCCCGGGGGCGTTCGGCAGCATGGTCACATCCTCCCTCGCTCCCCCGATTCTCATGCGCGGTCGCGGCCGCCGACGGGAAGCAGGAACTAGAATAAAACGGTTGTCCGTTTAATCAATGGGCCGGAGCCACGCCGCGCCGCTCAACTTTCGTCAGGCGGCGGGGCGGGTGATGCGATCGGTGAGGTTGAGGCGGCCGCGGGCGATCTCGGCCACCTGAAGGCGCACGGCCTCCGAGCCGGCAAGCTGGTCCAGCATCTCGATCTGATTGCGGGCGATGAGCAGCAGCAGGTCGTCGCGCACGGCGCCGTCCGGCCCCTTGGGCAGCACCGGGACGATCTGGAGATGGTCGAGGTGCGGCCGGTCGGGCAGTGCGGCCGCGAGATGGGCGCGCAGGGCGTCCGCCGTTACCGGAGCCGAAGGCGCGACGAAGGCGTAGAGGCCCACCTTGCCGCCCAGCGTCTGGAAGTCCGACATGTGCACCTCCGCCACCGCCGGATGGCTGGCGAGGGCTGCGGCGATCCGCGGCCCCACCTGCGTCACCCGCGGGCCGCGGCCCTCGGTGTCGGAATAGGACATCAGCCGCCGGGTCACGAAGCGGTAGACCTTCTTGCCGGTGGCCATCCACACGCGGGTGGGCAGGCTCTTGGTGGCCAGCACCTTCTTCTCGCGCGGCGTGAGCTGGTCCGGGCAATAGGTGCGCTTGTGCTTCAGAAGGTGGCGCAGGTCCTCGTAGGCCAGCACGCGCCCGATCTTGGACCGGCGGCTGAAGGGCAGGGCGAGCTGGAAGTCCATCAGCCACGCCTCGCCGTCCGCCCCCCGCAGCCAGTTCTGCTGCTTGGCGAGGTCGTTATGGACGTAGCCGGCACGATGGAGTGTCAGCAGCGCGGCGCGGGCGGAATGGAAGAAGTGCATGTCGCCGGCCGGCCGGGCGATCTGGAGCGGCGCCCCGTCGATCCAGCCGCGCACCAGGAAGCGCTTGCCCACGGCGAGCAGCGGCGTGGTGACGCCGGTGCGCGTCACCTTCTCCAGTGCGTGAATCTCATGGGCGGCGAGCTGGTAGGCGATGGGCGCGAACCAGAGCGAGACGTCGTTCCAGCGCCGGCGCACGGCGGGCCATTCCCGGCCATGGCGGTCGGTCCAGGTGCCGCGTTCCACGGTGGAGAAGACATCGCGCTTCAGCACCGTGTCCACGGCGAAGCGGGCCGGGTCGGCATCATATTCCAAGGGCGGCGGCGTGACGGACTGGCGCGGCATCCGGGCCTCTTAAGCCGCCTCTGGCGGGCTGTCGAGCCAGGTGAGGATGTCGGTCAGCGCGCGCGCGGCGAGCGCCTTCTTCTTGGCGAGCGTCTTCTCGGCCCCGCGCAAGCGCTTGCCGGCCTCGCCCTTCGGCGCCTCGGCGAGCGGGGGGAAGAGGCCGAAATTCACATTCATGGGCTGGAAGGAACGGGGGCCGCCCTCGGCCTCCGCTTCGATATGCCCGCCGGTGATATGGGCGAGCAGCGCCCCGTGCGCGGTGGTCAGCGGCGGCAATGGCACCTCCTGCCCCAGCCGCTCGGCCGCAGCGAAGCGCCCGGCCATGAGGCCCACGGCGGCGCTTTCCACATAGCCCTCGCAACCGGTGATCTGGCCGGCGAAGCGCAGGCGCGGATCAGCCTTCAGGCGCAGCGTGCCGTCCAGCAGGCGCGGGGAATTGAGGTAGGTGTTGCGGTGGAGCCCGCCGAGCCGGGCGAACTCCGCGTTCTCCAGTCCCGGAATGGTGCGGAACACGCGGGCCTGCTCGCCATGGCGCAGCTTCGTCTGGAAGCCGACCATGTTGTAGAGCGTGCCCAGCTTGTTGTCCTGCCGCAGCTGGACGATGGCATAGGCTTTGACGTCCGGCGCGTGGGGATTGGTGAGGCCCACCGGCTTCATGGGGCCGAAGCGAAGCGTCTCCCGGCCGCGCTCCGCCATCACCTCGATGGGCAGGCAGCCGTCGAAATAGGGCGTCTTGGCCTCGAAGTCGCGCACCGGGGCCTTGTCGCCGGAGATCAGCGCATCGACGAAGGCGTTGTATTGGGCCTCATCGAGGGGACAGTTGATGTAGTCCGCGCCCGTGCCGCCCGGTCCCGCCTTGTCGTAGCGCGACTGGAACCACGCCTTGCCCATGTCGATGCTGTCGAAATGCACGATGGGCGCGATGGCGTCGAAGAAGGCGAGGGCGCTTTCCCCGGTGAGGCCGAGGATGGCCTCGGCCAGCGCGGGGGAGGTGAGGGGGCCGGTGGCGAGGATTACATTGTCCCACTCGGCCGGGGGCAGGCCGGTGATCTCCTCGCGGCGGATCTCGATGAGGGGGTGCTCCTCGAGCGCAGCGGTGACGGCGCGGGAGAAGCCCTCCCTATCCACTGCCAGCGCGCCGCCGGCCGGCACCTGGTTGGCGTCGGCCGCCTTCAGGATCAGCGAGCCGGCCCGGCGCATCTCCGCATGGAGCACGCCGACCGCATTGCCCTGCGGATCGTCGGAGCGGAAGGAATTGGAGCAGACCAGCTCGGCGAGGCCATCGGTGAGGTGCGCCTCGGTGCCCCGCACGGGCCGCATCTCGTGGAGCACCACGGGGACGCCGCGCATCGCCAGCTGCCAGCTTGCCTCCGAGCCCGCGAGACCGCCGCCGACCACATGAACGGGTGCGACATTATCGCCATTCGGACGGTCGGGCCAAAAAGTGTCAGGCATCGCGGCTCCAGTGCGCCGCCGGCGATCAGGGGGCATCCGGCGGGACAAGGGATGTGCCACACGCGCCGCTCAGACTTCAACCCTCGCAGGCGTCCGCGTCCTGTGAGGGCTCCAAAAACGAAAATGGCCCCCTGAGGGACCACTCTCCGGTGCCTGCCCGAAGGCAGGCTCAGCCATGGCGGCGTTGCCTGAAATCAGGCAACGGCCGAAGCGTGACGGGCCACGGCCCGAATCTCGCTGCGCGACACGTTGATGTCCGCGAGAGAGCGATCATCAAGGCTGGACAGCTCCGCAACCGTGCGGTTGTAGACCTGCCACCGGCGAAACTGGCGAGCCAGCAAACCCCAGAGCAACATCTTACTTCTCCTTTTGTGGTCCGCCTTGCAGCGACTCCACTTGCTGGCAGCAACATATGCTCTCATGCTGCATCGCCATAGAGCGCTGACGCATTGCAGCAATGCAACGCGTGCATGGTGCGGGCAATCGCTCGTTAACCCATGGGAATAGTGCAATGCTGCATTGCATGTCCTTAGAAGGGCTCGTTTTTGGAGAGGTATATTTCTGCCTCCCCCGTGCTATGTCGAGCGCGAGTGGGCGGGGGCCCTCTCGGCACGCTGGTCACGCGGCGTGCCGTGTATGCGTAAGCCGCATTGGGGGCATGTGATGAACGTGGCGAACGCCGCCGGTTTGGCCGGGGACGCTATCTATACTGCCCAGGAGGAACGGGGCCTCACGTCCCGTTTTCTGGGTTCGACGGGCTTCTTTGTCGAGGTGGGGGCCTACGACCCGGTCTTCCAGAGCCAGACGCTCCACCTGGAACTCACCGGATGGCGGGGCCTTCTGGTTGAGCCCGTGCCGGAATTCGCTGAAAATCTGCGCCGTGCCCGTCAGGCTGACGTGGTGCAGTGCGCCTGTGTTGCACCCGAGGCCGCCGGCGCCGGCCGCGTGGCCCTGCTGGAGCGGCGCGGTGCCAGCACCGTCGTCTTTGATCCGCGCAAGGTACGGCCGGAGGACATGGTGATCGAGGTGCCGGCCGCGACCCTCGACTCCATTCTCGACGCAGCCGGTGTCTCCAGCATCGACTTCCTCTCGGTGGACGTGGAAGGCGCCGAGCCCGACGTGCTGAAGGGACTAACGCTCAGCCGCTTCCAGCCCAAGCTGGTCGTGGTCGACGACCGGGAGCGGTTCGGGGAGACGCGTGCCGTTTTGCGCCAGGGCAATTACGACCTCGTCCGGCGTACCGGCCACAATGCGTGGTTCGTGCCGCACGAGACCGCACGGCACCTGAGCCTGCGCGCACGGGCACAGCTCGCGTGGACCTACGGCATCGGCCGTCTGCTCCGCCGTGGCATCCGTCCGGGTTCCGCCCGCATGGCCTGAGGCGGCGCGCAGTCGGAAGGCGAGCCTTATTCGGCCGCCTGCCGGCGCCGCCTGCCGCGCGTGACCCGGGGCGCATCGGATGCCTCTGCGGGCGCTTCACCGGCGCCGCCCCATGTCTCCGGCACAGCCTCTGCCACGACCCGTGTCTCATCGGCCGCATCGGCTTCCACCACGTCCGGCGAGGTAGAGCGTCGACCGGCCTTCCCCCGGCCCGTCGCGGCTGACCTGGCGGACTCTTTCGTGTCGCCGGCCTTCTGCCCGTCCGCGAACGGACGGCGGGCCAGCACTTCGGCGAGGAAGCGGCCGGTGTGGGAGCGCTTGCTGGCCGCCACCGTCTCCGGCGTGCCGGCCACCACGATTTCGCCGCCGCCGTCGCCGCCCTCCGGGCCGAGATCGAGAATCCAGTCGGCGGTCTTGATGACTTCGAGATTGTGCTCGATCACCACCACCGAGTTGCCCTGCTCAACCAGCTCGTGCAGCACTTCCAGCAGCTTCTTCACGTCGTGGAAGTGCAGGCCGGTGGTCGGTTCGTCGAGGATATAGAGCGTGCGCCCGGTGGCGCGCCGCGACAGCTCCTTGGAGAGCTTCACCCGCTGCGCCTCGCCGCCGGACAGCGTGGTGGCCTGCTGGCCGACCTTCACATAGTCGAGGCCGACGCGGTGCAGCGTCTCCAGCTTCTCGCGCACGGAGGGGACGGCCTTGAAGAATTGCGCGCCCTCTTCCACCGTCATGTCGAGAACGTCGGCGATGGACTTGTTCTTGAAGGTGACTTCCAGCGTCTCACGATTGTAGCGCTTGCCCTTGCAGACGTCGCAGGTGACGTACACGTCCGGCAGGAAGTGCATTTCGATCTTGATGACGCCATCGCCCTGACAGGCCTCGCATCGCCCGCCCTTCACGTTGAAGGAGAAGCGCCCGGCCCCGTAGCCCCGCGCCTTGGCTTCCGGCAGGCCTGCGAACCATTCGCGGATGGGGGTAAAGGCGCCGGTATAGGTCGCCGGGTTCGAGCGTGGCGTGCGGCCGATGGGCGACTGGTCGATGTCGATCACCTTGTCGAGATGCTCCAGCCCCTCCAGCTTGTCGAACGGGGCAGGGGCCTCCGAGGCGCCGTTCAGCCGCCGCGCCACCGCCTTGTAAAGCGTGTCGATGAGCAGCGTGGACTTGCCGCCGCCCGACACGCCGGTGATGCAGGTGAACAGGCCGAGCGGAATTTCCGCCGTCACGTTCTTCAGGTTGTTGCCGCGCGCGCCCGAGAGCTTGAGCATGCGCTTGGGGTTCGGCTTGCGCCGCGCCGGCACACCCACGCTCAGTTCGCCCGTGAGATAGCGGCCGGTGAGGGAGGCCGGATTGGCGAGGATTTCCGCCGGCGTGCCCTGCGCCACGATCTTCCCGCCGTGGATGCCCGCGCCCGGGCCCACGTCCACCACATGGTCGGCGGCGAGGATGGCGTCCTCGTCATGCTCCACCACGATCACCGTGTTGCCCAGGTCGCGCAGGTGCTTGAGCGTGCCTAGAAGGCGCTCGTTGTCGCGCTGGTGGAGACCGATGGAGGGCTCGTCCAGCACATAGAGCACACCTGTAAGGCCGGAGCCGATCTGCGAGGCGAGGCGGATGCGCTGGCTCTCGCCGCCCGATAGCGTGCCCGAAGACCGCGCCAGCGTCAGATATTCCAGCCCCACGTCGAGCAGGAAGCGCAGCCGCTCGCGGATTTCCTTGAGGATGCGTCCGGCGATCTCGTTCTGTTTGTCGGTGAGCTGGGCCGGGAGGTTCTCGAACCATCCGGCCGCCGCGCGCACGGAAAGCTCGCCGATCTCGCCGATGTGCCGCCCGGCGATCTTCACCGCCAGCGCCTCGGGCTTCAGCCGGTAGCCGTTGCAGACCTTGCAGGGGACGGTGGAGAAGTATTTGGAGATCTCCTCCCGCGCCCAGTCGCTGTCGGTCTCCTTCCACCGCCGGTCGAGGTTGCGCACCACGCCCTCGAAGGTCTTCGAGGTCTCGTAGGCGCGCATGCCGTCGTCATAATGGAAGGTGATCTTCTCGCTGCCCGAGCCGAAGAGCAGCACGTCGCGCGCCTGCTCCGGCAGGTCGGCGAAAGGCACGTTCAGCTTGAAGTGGTAGTGCTTGGCCAGCGCATCCAGCGTCTGCCCGTAATAGGGCGAGGTGGATTTGGCCCAGGGGGCGATGGCGCCCTGCTTTAGGGAGCGCGCCTTGTCCGGCACCACGAGGTCCGGATCGATGGTCTGCTCCACGCCGAGCCCGTCGCAGGCCGGGCAGGCGCCGAAGGGATTGTTGAAGGAGAAGAGCCGCGGCTCGATCTCCGGAATGGTGAAGCCGGACACCGGACAGGCGAACTTCTCCGAGAAGATGATGCGTCGGGGTGCCCCCGCCTCGTCCTTCTCGTCGGCGAACTCAGCCACCGCGATGCCATCCGCGAGGCCAAGGGCAGTCTCGAAGCTGTCGGCGAGGCGTTGGGCGAGGTCCGCGCGCACCACGATGCGGTCCACCACCACGTCGATGTCGTGCTTGAACTTCTTGTCGAGGGTCGGCGCCTCGGCGATCTCGTGGAAGGTGCCGTCGATCTTGACCCGTTGGAAGCCCTTCTTCATCCACTCGGCGAGTTCCTTGCGATACTCGCCCTTGCGCCCGCGGACCACCGGCGCCAGCAGGAATAGCCGCGTGCCTTCCGGCAGCGCAAGGGTGCGGTCCACCATCTGCGAGACGGTCTGGCTCTCGATGGGCAGGCCGGTGGCCGGCGAATAGGGCACGCCGGTGCGCGCCCACAGAAGGCGCATGTAGTCATAAATTTCGGTGACCGTGCCGACCGTGGAGCGCGGGTTCTTCGATGTGGTCTTCTGCTCGATGGAGATGGCCGGCGAGAGACCGTCGATCTGGTCCACGTCCGGCTTCTGCATCATCTCCAGGAACTGGCGGGCATAGGCCGAAAGGCTTTCCACATAGCGCCGCTGTCCTTCCGCATAGATCGTGTCGAAGGCGAGCGAGCTTTTCCCCGAACCGGACAGGCCGGTGAATACCACCAGGCTGTCGCGGGGGATTTCGAGGTCCACGTTCTTGAGATTGTGCTCGCGCGCGCCGCGCACCGAGAGGGTGCGGGCATCGCGGCGGGGGGCGGGACGCGGGGAAGCTGCGCGATCAGACATGGACATCCGCTGGCGCCTGCGGCGCAAAAAGGGGTCGGGGCCTGAGGAACGATCGTGCCGCCCTTGCAGCGGCGGGCACCCTGGCGGCCGGAAAGCCGCGCAGCGCGCCTAGGAACGTGCTCATGAACTCAGGGAAATGTAGTGGACCTTGTGCGATGCGGAAGAGAACATAATCGGAACTCCGGAGGGTGCCACCCAAAAAGAGCCGTCAACTCGCATGGAGCGCGCCCGATGGCCTTGCCAGTCTGGGGGAAGTCGGCTAGGAACACAACGTGAACATTGGGGCCTGGAGTTGTTACGCGCGGCAGCGCGCGTTGGTTCATCGGTTCATCATGGGGATAAAGCCGCACCGGGGGTCGCATGGCCCGGCGGGGACGCTAGGGTGCGGGATTCGCGGCGTACCGATCTTCGGTGGCGCCTAGAAACGGACTACGGCACGAGGGAGAGCGCGATGGCCGGCAGCGTCAACAAGGTGATCCTGATCGGCAATCTGGGCCGCGACCCGGAGGTCAAGTCGTTCCAGAACGGCGGCCGCGTCTGCAACCTGTCCATTGCCACGTCCGAGAACTGGCGCGACAAGGCCTCCGGCGAGCGCCGCGAGCGCACCGAGTGGCACCGCGTGGTGATCTTTAACGAGAATCTGGTGGGCGTCGCCGAGCGTTTCCTGAAGAAGGGCTCCAAGGTCTATATCGAGGGCCAGCTCGAGACCCGCAAGTATGAGAAGGATGGCCGCGAGACCTACACCACCGAGGTCGTGCTGCGCCCCTATCGCGGCGAGCTGACGCTGCTCGACGGCCGTGAGGGCGGCGGGTCCGGGGCGGACGAATACGGTGGAGGCTCCGACTTCGGCTCGGCCAGCCCCATGGGTGGCGGCGGTGGCAGCTTCGGCGGCTATAGCGGCGGCGGTTCCGGCGGCGGGCGCCGTCCGGCCCCGGCGGGCGGAGGGATGGGCGGCGGCTCGGGTGGTGGTCGCCCCGCGGCCGATCTCGACGACGAAATCCCCTTCTGAGGCCGGCCGACGCTTGTCGGGTCGATGGAGGCGGGGCGAAGTGGTGGTGAGCCCGGCCGCGGCCCGGTCCTGCAGTGTCCATTCCTGCGTGCGGGGCCTCGGCGTGGAGGGAACGCGTGGCGTTCCCTGTTGCCCCGTCGCGGCGCCGTTCGCCAGCCGGGTTTTCCTGCCTTTTCAGGCCATTCTGACGCAAAAGCGACAAAATGTGCGGCGACTGGCAAAATGCTCCACATAAGTTATTGATTTTTAACGGGAAAAATTGAGCCGACCGGCGGGGTTTTGCTGGCGTCGGAAGGGTGAATCGGCTAGAAGGAAGCGCCCTTCCAATCCATGCGAGTGCTGACTTTTGGCCGATTCCGAAACGCCGAAGAGTGGCGGCGAGCCGCCGTCCGACATCCGGCCCGTTTCCATCACGGAGGAGCTGTCCCGCTCCTATCTCGACTATGCCATGAGCGTCATCGTCGCCCGGGCCCTGCCCGACGTGCGCGACGGCCTCAAGCCCGTGCATCGGCGCATCCTGTTCTCCATGCACGAGAACGGGTACGAGTGGAACAAGCAGTACCGCAAGTCGGCCCGCGTGGTCGGCGACGTGATCGGCAAGTACCATCCCCACGGCGACCAGTCGGTCTACGACGCGCTGGTGCGCATGGCGCAGACATTCGCCATGCGCCTCCCGCTGGTGGATGGCCAGGGCAATTTCGGCTCGGTGGACGGCGACGCCCCGGCGGCCATGCGCTACACCGAGGTCCGCCTGGAGAAGGTGACCAACGCGCTTCTCGACGACCTCGACAAGGAAACCGTCGACTTCCAGGAAAACTACGACAACACCGAGAGGGAGCCGAGCGTCCTTCCGGCCAAGTTCCCGAACCTTCTGGTGAATGGTGCGGGCGGTATTGCGGTGGGCATGGCCACCAACATTCCGCCGCACAATCTCGGTGAGATCATCGATGTCACCGTCGCGCTGCTGGACGACCCGCTGCTCGAGCCCGAGGCGCTGCTGGACCTGCTGCCCGGCCCGGACTTCCCCACCGGCGCGCTGATCCTCGGCCGCACCGGCATTCGTCAGGCCTATCTTACCGGTCGCGGCTCGATCCTGATGCGCGCGAAGGTCGCCATCGAGAACATCCGCAAGGACCGCGAAGCCCTCATCGTCACCGAGATCCCCTATCAGGTGAACAAGGCGACGATGATCGAGAAGATCGCGGAGCTGGTGCGTGACAAGCGCGTCGAGGGCATCTCCGAGATCCGCGACGAGAGCGACCGCGACGGTATGCGCGTGGTCATCGAGATCAAGCGCGACTCCCAGGCCGACGTGGTGCTGAACAACCTCTACCGGCTTACGCTGCTGCAGACCTCGTTCGGCGTGAACATGGTGGCGCTCTCCGGCGGCAAGCCGGGCCTGCTGACCCTGCACGACGTGCTGACCGCCTTCATCGCCTTCCGCGAGGAGGTCATCAGCCGGCGCACGAAATTCCTGCTGCGCAAGGCGCGCGATCGCGCCCACGTGTTGGTGGGCCTCGCCATCGCGGTCGCCAACATCGACGAGGTGATCCGCCTCATCCGCACCGCGCCGGACCCGGCGACCGCCCGCGAATCCCTGATGGGTCGCGACTGGCCGGCCAAGGACATGGCCCCGCTCATCGCCCTCATCGCCGATCCGCGCCACAAGCTGAAGGACGACGGCACCTACCGCCTCTCCGAGGTGCAGGCCCGCGCCATCCTGGACCTGCGCTTGCAACGCCTCACCGCCCTCGGCCGCGACGAGATCGCCGACGAGCTGGACAAGCTCGCCGCCGAGATCGCCGATTACCTGGACATCCTCGCCAGCCGGCCGCGCATGCGGGCGATCATCCGGGACGAGCTGCTCGCCATCAAGGCGGAGTTCGGCACCCCCCGGAAGACCGAGATCGTCGAGGGCTTCGGCGATCTGGAAGACGAGGATCTCATCCAGCGCGAGGAGATGGTCGTCACGGTCTCCCACGCCGGCTACATCAAGCGCGTGCCGCTCTCCACCTATCGGGCGCAGCGGCGCGGCGGCAAGGGCCGCTCGGCGATGCAGACGCGCGACGAGGATTTCGTCACCCGCCTGTTCGTGGCCTCCACCCACGCGCCGGTGCTGTTCTTCTCCTCCAAGGGGCAGGTCTACAAGATGAAGGTGTGGCGCCTGCCGCTGGCGGCGCCGCAGGCCCGTGGCAAGGCCCTCATCAACATCCTGCCGCTGGAGCAGGATGAGCGCATCACCTCCGTCGTGCTGCTGCCAGAGGACGAGGGCGAGAACCAGCGCCTGCAGATCATGTTCGCCACCACCGGCGGTACCGTGCGGCGCAATGCGCTCACCGACTTCCAGCAGGTGAACCGCAACGGCAAGATCGCCATGAAGCTGGCCGACGGCGAGGCGATCGCCGATGTGGGGCTCTGCACGGAGGAGGACGACGTGCTCCTCACCACGGCGGCCGGCGCCTGCATTCGCTTCCCCGCCACCGAAGTGCGCCTGTTCAAGGGCCGCGACAGCGTCGGCGTGCGCGGCATCCGGCTGGAGGAGGGCGATAGCGTCATCTCCATGGCCATCATCCGCCATGTGGATGCCGATGCCGAGCAGCGGCTCGCCTACATCAAGATGCGTCGCGCCTTGCGTGGCGAGGCGGGCGAGAGTGCCGAGGTGGAGCAGGAAGAGGGGGCCAGCGGCTCCGGCCAGCTCAGCCAGGAGCGCTACGCCGAGATGGGAGCGAAGGAGCAGTTCATCCTCACCGTCTCCGAGAACGGCTACGGCAAGCGCACCTCGTCCTACGAATATCGTGTCACCGGGCGCGGCGGTAAGGGCATCGTCGCCATGGCGGTGAACGAGCGCAACGGCCGGCTCGTGGCCTCCTTCCCCGTGGAGGATGCCGACCAGATCATGCTCGTCACCGACGGCGGCCAGCTCATCCGCTGCCCCGTGGATGGCATCCGCATCGTCGGCCGCGCCAGCCAGGGCGTCATCGTGTTCAACACGGCGGAAGGCGAGCGCGTGGTCTCGGTGGAGCACATCAGCGAGGATACCGGCGCTGAGGGCGAGGCGGGCGAAGGCGGCGCGGAAGCTGCCGGAGACGACGCGCCGGAGGCCTGATACGCGAGCAGGGGGCTTCGGCCAGAGGAGCGCAAGTGATGATCTCGGCCGAAAGCCTCGCCCTGTTCGTGCTCGCCTGCATTGCCTTGGGGGCGACGCCGGGGCCGAACGTGGCGCTCATCGTCGGCACCAGCCTCAAGCACGGTCGGCAGGCGGGCATCCTCACCGCCATGGGCGTCAATGTGGGCCTCATCGCCCAACTGGCGCTGGTGGCGGGGGGCCTCGCCTATGTGGTGGAAGCCTTCTCCCGCCATTTCGATCTCGTGCGCTATGCCGGCGCGGCCTACCTCGTGTGGCTCGCAGTGATGCAATGGCGCGCCGCCGGCAAGGCGGTGGAAGCCCCCGCGCCGTCCGCCCACGCTGCCTTCGGGCGTGGGCTCGCGGTGGCCTTCGCCAATCCCAAGACCCTCCTGTTCCACGCGGCCTTCCTGCCGCAATTCGTCACCAACACCGCGGATCCGGTGCCGCAGATCGCGCTTCTCGCGGCGATCTTCGCCGTCATCGCGCTGGTGGGCGACATGCTGTGGGCGGTGGTGGCGGACAAGGCGCGGGCTGCGCTCAAGGGGCGCTTCACTCTCGTGGCGGACCGCGTCTCCGCCGGCATCCTCGTCGGCGGCGCGGCGCTGCTGCTGGCGGCGGGACGGCGATAGGCCCTCCGCGGCGCCGCCCCGCATTGCCCCGCGGGGGGAGGGGGCTATAAGGCCCCATGTCTGCCCTTCTGCATGATTCCGCCCCGCTCGAGGTTCTGCGCCACGTCTTCGGCTACGAGGCGTTTCGCGGGCGGCAGCGCGAGATCGTGGAGCATGTGGTCGCCGGCGGCGATGCCCTCGTGCTCATGCCCACGGGCGGGGGAAAATCCCTGTGTTATCAGGTGCCGGCGCTGGTGCGGCCGGGCACCGGCATCGTGGTCTCGCCGCTCATCGCGCTGATGCACGACCAGGTGCAGGCGCTGCGCCAGCTAGGTGTGAAGGCGGCCATGCTCAATTCCTCGCTCGCCCCGGGCGAGGGCCGGCAGGTGGAGCGGGCGCTCGCCATGGGCGACCTCGATTTGCTCTATGTGGCGCCCGAACGGCTGCTGACGGACGGCTTCCTTCATCTGCTGGACGGCGCGCGCATCTCTCTGTTCGCCATCGACGAGGCCCATTGCGTCTCCCAGTGGGGGCACGATTTCCGGCCCGAATATCGCCAGCTCACCATCCTGCACGAGCGCTATCCCGGCGTGCCGCGCATGGCGCTCACCGCCACGGCGGACGGGCCGACCCGCCGGGAGATTGTGGAGCGGCTCAATCTGGAGGAGGGGCAGGTGTTCCTGTCCTCCTTCGACCGGCCGAACATCCGCTACCGCATTGCTCCGAAGGCCAATCCGCGCGCCCAGCTCAAGGCCTTCCTCGATGCCCACGACGGCGAGGCGGGCATCATCTATTGCATGAGCCGGGCGAAGGTGGAGGCGACGGCCGAAATGCTCTCCACCGAGGGCCGCACGGCGCTGCCCTATCACGCCGGCCTCGACGCCGACACGCGCGCCCGTCATCAGGATCGCTTCCTGAAGGAGGAGGGGGTGGTGATGGTGGCTACCATTGCCTTCGGCATGGGCATCGACAAGCCGGACGTCCGGTTCGTCGTCCATCTCGACCTGCCTAAGAGCATCGAGGCCTACTATCAGGAGACCGGCCGCGCCGGCCGCGACGGCCTGCCCTCCGAGACTCTGCTGCTCTATGGCGTGGAGGATGTGGCCAAGCTCATCCAGTTCGTGGACGGCTCGGATGCTCCGGAGGCGAGGAAGCGCGTGGAGCGGAGCAAGCTCGACGCGCTGCTGGGGCTCGCCGAGACCGCCTCCTGCCGGCGGCAGGTTCTGCTGAAATACTTCGAGGAAGACCTGCCGCAGCCCTGCGGCAATTGCGATACCTGCCTTGATCCGCCGCGCACCTTCGACGGCACCGAGGCGGCGCAGAAGCTGCTCTCCTGCGTGTACCGCACCGGCGAGCGGTTCGGCGCCGGCCATGTCATCGACGTGCTGCGAGGCGACGCCAACGACAAGGTGACCAAGTTCGGCCACGACAAGCTCTCCACCTTCGGCATCGGCGGCAATTTCTCGCGCGATGAATGGCGGGCCGTGGTGCGCCAGCTGGTCGCGATGGGCTATCTGTGGGTGGATGTGGAGGGCCATGGCAGCCTCGGCCTCACCGAGAAGTGCCGGCCGGTGCTGCGCGGCGAGGAGCGGGTGGAGCTGAAGGCCGAGGCGCGCCCCCGCGCCGCCCGCGTCACAGGGGGAGGGCGCGGCCCTTCCGCAGCGCTGGCCGATCCGGCGGACGAGGCGCTGTTTCAGAAATTGAAGAAGCTCCGGCTGGAGCTGGCGCGGGCGCAGGGCGTGCCGCCCTACGTGATTTTCCACGACACAACCCTGATGGCCATCGCCGAGCTGAAGCCCACCTCCATGAAGGCGCTGGGCATGATCTCCGGTATCGGCGAGGCCAAGCTGATGCGCTACGGCCAGCAGTTCCTGCAGGTGATTGCTGAGGGGTAGGAAAGCGGCTCCCCTCTCCGCTTGCGGGAGAGGGGTTGGGGGTGAGCGGGCGGCTTGGCGCTGCCAGTTCAGCCCGCCGTCGTCCTCCGGCGCGACCGGAGGACCCATCCGCCCATCGTGACAGCCACCCCGACGCGGCGACGAACCGCGCCATGGGCCCTCCGGTCGAGCCGGAGGGCGACGGGATACCAGCAGGACATCCGGCGGGGCAGGGGCTGCCGCTCACGCCGCCTTCAGCGCTACCCCGAGCCGGCCCGCGAGGTCCTGCACGAACTGGTAGGCTGTCCGGCCGGAGCGGGCGCCGCGGGTGGTGGCCCATTCGAGCGCCTGCGGCCGCCATTCGTCCTCCGTCGCCGGAATGCCATGGTGCTCCACATAGGCCGCGACCATGGCGAGGTATTCGTCCTGGCTGCACTTGTGGAAGCCAAGCCACAGGCCGAAGCGGTCGGAGAGGGAGACCTTCTCCTCCACCGCCTCGCCGGGATTGATGGCGGTGGAGCGCTCGTTGTCCATCATGTCGCGCGGCAGCAGATGGCGGCGGTTGGACGTGGCGTAGAAGATCACGTTGTCCGGCCGCCCCTCGATGCCGCCCTCAAGCACCGCCTTCAGCGACTTGTAGGACGTATCATCGGAATCGAACGAGAGATCGTCGCAGAAGACGATGAAGCGGTGATGGGAGCCGCGCACCAGCCCCATGAGCGCCGGCAGGGTTTCGATGTCCTCGCGGTGGATCTCCACCAGCTTCAGCCGCGCGCCGTCATCGGCCAGCGATCGGTTGATGGCGGCGTGGGAGGCCTTCACCAGCGAGCTTTTGCCCATGCCGCGCGCGCCCCAGAGCAGAGCATTGTTGGCCGGCAAGCCGCGGGCGAAGCGCTCGGTGTTCTCCACCAGCTGGTCGCGCACCCGGTCGATGCCCTGCAGCAGGTCCATCTCCACCCGGTTGACCCGCGGCACCGGCTCGAAGCGGATCGGATCGGTGTGCCAGACGAAGGCGTCGGCCGCTTCGAAGTTGGGGGTCGGCACGGCGGGCGGGGCGAGGCGCTCCAGCGCTCCGGCGATGCGGGTGAGCAGGTCCAGGGTCGCGCTCGAAAGGTCCGGCTGTGTCATTATCATCCTCCCGCGCGGGGATTAGGACGCGCCCGGCCCGGCGGCAAGGCGTGACAGTGCGGCTGTGGCGCAAAAGCCATGCAGAGGGCGCATGGTGTGGACGACGCTGCAGCGCAACAATTCCGCCTTAACTTCTCCCCATCCATCCTCGACCAAGCACATCGGAACTAACGGTAGCCGCGTGCGCGGCGCCCCCCTCTGCCCCGGGAGGTCGAGACCCATGGCGATCCGCCCCTTCACCTGCGCCGCCCTTATGGCGACGCCGCTCTTCGCCGCCGCGCCTGCCCTCGCCGATGGGACCGAGGCGAAGACCGCACTGAAGGCCGACGGCTCGACCTCGCTCACCTATTCAACGCCCGTGCAGGACTATGGCGCGGTGGTCGGCCTCGACCTGTCGGCTGCCGGATCGAGCGTGGCGCCCACGGTCGGGCAGAGCGCCGATGGCCTCGGCGGGACCGCCTATGCCAAGGTCACGGTCTCCCGCCTACCGGACTGGATGGTGTGGGAGAAGGGCACAGTGAACGTTTCGGTCGATCCCAACGACGCGGCGAGCAAGCTCGCCACCACTTTCGAGCGCACCATTCCCCTGAGCTCCGGCCTCGCGGCGACGCTGGCCGACACTTATCAGGTCAAGGCCGGTTCGCAGGCGTGGGAGACGGACAAGTCGCTCAGCCTCAAGCTGACGGACATGGGCACTACCTTCGCCGTCACCACCAAGGCGACGAGCACCTCGTCCCAGCTTCTGCCCACGGTAAGCGCCCAGCAGCAACTCGCGCCGGACCTCACCGTCACCACCTCCGTGGCCGATACCGGCTCGACGCTGAACAAGAGCATCACCGCCGGCTTCACCCACCGCTGGTGAGGCGTCGCCTCAGCCGTGGATGATGGCGATCAGGAAGCGCACGCCGATCAGGAGCAGGAACAGGCCGAAGCCGATCTCCAGATGGCGCCGGCTCAGCCGGTGGGCGAGACGCGCGCCATAGGGCGCCACCAGCGTCGCCACCGGGGCGATGCACAGGAATCCGATCACCGACACATAGCCGATGGAGAGCGGCGGCAGCTCCGACAAATGCGGCCAGCCGGCGATGGCATAGCCGATCACCCCCGGAATGGGGATGATGACGCCGATGCCCGCCGAGGTTGCGACGGCCGCATGGATCGGCACGCCGTAGAGCAGCAGGATGTTGGTGGAGATGCCACCGCCGGAGATGCCCACCAGCGACGACGCCAGCCCGATGAAGAAACCGTAGAACCGCATCATCGCAGAGGAGGGCAGGTGGTCGGCAATGCGGATGTCGTTGCGGCCGATGAGGCTCTTCAGGCCCAGGAGCGAGACCACCGCCACGAAAACCGCCTGCAACACCCAGCCCGCCGCCACTGCCGCGATGGCGCTGCCGGTGATGATGCCGATGATGGCCGGGATGCGCCATTTCGCCAGCACGCCCGGCATCGCCGCCCCCTTGGCGACGTGGGTGCGGTAGGAGGCCATGGCGGTCGGGATGATGATGGCGAGGGAGGTGCCGACGCACAATTGCATCCGCACGCTGTCATCCACCCCGAGGAAGCCGAACACCTCGTAAAGCACCGGCACGATGACGCCGCCGCCACCGATGCCGAAAAGGCCGGCGAGCAGGCCCGTCAGCACTCCGCCGGCCAGCATGGCGCCGACGAGCAGGACGAGTTCCTGCACGGGAACGTTGGAAAACATGAGCGCGACCGAAGGCTTGCGGGCAGAAGGGGGACGAGGAGTGGCCCGGATTTCGCCATCTGTCCACTGCGCCGGCCGCATGGCGCACGATGAAGGTCCGCTATTCACGCAAATCTCTTGGCATTGCGGCCCGCTCAGGCCGCCAGCCGATCCCGGCGGCGCACCTCGTCCACCGCGCCGCGCAGCACCTCGAGCCCCGCACCGGGGATGATGGCCTCGGTGGAGAGGCGGCGGCGGAAGATGCGGGCACCCTTCCTGCCCCCGAACAGTCCGAGCATGTGCCGGGTGATGTCGGAGAGGCGGCCACCGGCTTCCAGATGCCGGGCAATGTAGGGTTCGAACGCTTCGATGGCGGCGAATGTATCCGCGTGCGGGGCGGGGACGCCGTGCAGAAGAGGGTCCACCTCCGCCAGCAGTTCCGGCGAATGGTAGGCTGCGCGGCCGAGCATGATGCCGTCGAGCCCGTCCGCCTCGGCGAGCCCCTGCGCGAGGCTTTCGAGGCCACCGTTGAGCGCCACCGGCACATGGGGCAGGCGGGCTTTCAGGCGACGCACGCGGTCATAGTCGAGGGGCGGAATGTCCCGGTTCTCGCGCGGCGAGAGGCCGTTCAGCCACGCCTTGCGGGCATGGACGATGAGCCCGTCGCAACCGGCCGCGAGCACCGCGTCCGCGAGGGTATCGAGAGCCTCCTCCGGGTCCTGATCGTCCACGCCGATGCGGCATTTCACGGTGACGGGGAGGGCGACGGCGCCCTTCATCGCCGCGACGCAATCGGCCACCAATTGCGGCTCCCGCATGAGGCAGGCGCCGAAATTGCCGCCCTGCACCCGGTCGGAGGGGCAGCCGACATTCAGGTTGATCTCGTCATAGCCGAAATCGGCGCAAATGCGCGCCGCCTGCGCCAAAAGGGCCGGATCACTGCCGCCCAGCTGAACCGCCACCGGATGCTCGATGTCCGAAAACCCTAGCAAACGCGCCCGGTCGCCATGGATCACAGCCGGCGCCGTCACCATCTCAGTATAGAGCAGCGCATGGCGGGAGAAGGTGCGATGGAAGGCCCGGCAATGCCGGTCCGTCCAATCCATCATGGGCGCTACCGAAAACGTAAGCTTCTGGTTCTCAAGCATTATTCTTGAATACTATCACATTGGGCCGGGTCGGGAATGATCCCTGTTGCGACCTGATACGGCCCGGATTTCGCTTTCGACGCGTGTGCGCACACGGTGCGCGCACGGATCGGCCCCTTCCCTAAACCATAATCCGGCTCCTGGAGAGCCCCGATCCGGCGAAGGGGCAGCACGTCAGCGAGCGTGCCTTCGCCGCAAGGACGGCGAGGAAGGGGGTGGCGCACGTGCTTATGTGGCGTGCGCCGCCGTTGCCGCCATCTCCCGTGCCCGCCCCGGCGGTCGGCCGGGGCAGGGAGAGGGAGAGGTCAGAGCCGGTAGCCGCGGCTGCTCTGGATGCGCTTGAGGGCGGTTTCCAGCGCGTCCACGTCCTCGGTCGTGTTGTAGAAGGCGAGGGAGGGCCGCACCGTACTCTCCAGCCCGAACCGGCGCAGGATGGGTTGGGCGCAGTGATGCCCGGCCCGCACCGCGATGCCTTCCCGATCCAGCGCCGTGCCCACATCCTGCGTGCGGCAGCCATCCAGCACGAAGGAGAGCACGCTCGCCTTGTCCGCCGCCGTGCCGACGAGCTTCAGGCCTGGCACGGTGAGCAGCCGCTGGGTCGCGTAGACCAGCAGCTCGTGCTCGTAGCGGGCGATCACCTCCATGCCGATGCTCTCGACATAATCGATGGCCGCGCCGAGGCCCACCGCGTCGGCGATGTTGCCGGTGCCGGCCTCGAACCGCTCGGGCGGGCCGTTGTAGATGGTCTTCTCGAAGGTCACGTCGGCGATCATGTTGCCGCCGCCCTGCCACGGGGGCAGGTGGGCCAGGACGTCCTTCTTGCCGTAGACCACGCCGATGCCGGTGGGGCCGAACACCTTGTGGCCGGAGAAGACGAAGAAGTCGGCGTCGAGCGACTGCACGTCCACTGCCATGTGGGAGACGGACTGCGCCCCGTCCACCAGCGCGCAGACGCCGTGGCGGTGGGCGATGGCCACCATCTCCTTGACCGGAACCACCGTGCCGAGCGCGTTGGACACCTGCGCCAGCGCGACGACGCGGGTGCGGGGATTGAGCAGCTTCTCGTATTCCTCGAGGATCACCTGCCCCGTATCGTCCACCGGCGCGACGCGCAGGCGCGCGCCCTTCTCGGCCGCGAGCAGCTGCCACGGCACGATGTTGGCGTGGTGCTCCAGATGGGTGACGACGATCTCGTCGCCCTCCTTCACATGCCGCCGGCCGTAGGTCTGGGCGACGAGGTTGATGCCCTCGGTGGCCCCGCGCACGAAGATGATGTCCTTCACCGATCCCGCATTGAGGAAGCGCCGCACCTTCTCGCGGGCCGCCTCATAGGCATCCGTCGCCCGCGCCGCGAGGGCGTGGGCGGCGCGGTGGATGTTGGAATTTTCGTGCTCGTAGAATTGCGTCAGCCGGTCGATGACCGCCTGCGGCTTCTGCGTGGTGGCGGCATTGTCCAGCCAGATCAGCGGCTTGCCGTGCACGCTCTGCTGCAGGATCGGGAAGTCCCGCTTGATCGCGTGGGGATCAAACGGGCGGGTCTGCGGGCCGAGGTCGGGCACCAGTTCCGGGGTGAGGGCCGCGGAAAGGCCGCCGAAGTCCGGAGCCCGTGCCGGCGCGGCCGGGATGGGCGCCGCCGGTACGGTCGGTTCCGCCGGCGGGGACGCAGAGGCGGGCACGGGCGCATGGGCGCGCGCCTCGTCGAGGAAATAGAGGCCTCCGGCATCGGCGCCGAAATCCCCCGGCACTCCGGACGGCGCGGGCGGACGCCGGCTGTCGAGCGCGATCACGCTGCCGAGACCGGCCGGCACCTGCCCGGCACCGAAGCCGCTGGCCAGCCCCGGCAGGGACACGGCCGGAGAGCCGCCCGGCTGGGGCAGGGTGGAAAGGCCGGGAACGGCCACCGCCGCCGGAGCGGGCGGGGGCGGGATGTTCGGCGTCGGCACCACCGAGGGGATGGTGACGGGCGGCAGGTCCGGCGCGGCGAAGGGGGGCCGCGACGGCAGGTGCTGGGCCGCGAGGGTGGTCGCGGGCAGGCCCGGCACGTCGGCCGGGCTCGGCGGTGCGGAAGGCAGCGTCACCAGATGCGGCGCCGCCTCGGGTGCGGCAGACGCAGGCCCCGCCTGGAAGAAGGCGTTGGCGATCTGTTGCAGCACCTGCGGATCGGGCCAGCCCGACGGCGGCGATGCCGGCGCAGCACCCGCCGCGCCGAAATCGTCCGCCCCGAGATCCGCCACCCCTTGGGGCAGCCCCGGCTCAGGCGTAGGTGTCAGGATAGGCATGATACTTGCCGACCTCGACATCGGTGAGCACCGCGAGCGCATCGTGGGTGAGCACGGCGGCCGAGCAGTAGAGCGAGACCAGATAGGAGGCGATGGCCTTGCGGTTGATGCCCATGAAGCGCACCGAGAGGCTCGGCGCCACCTCGCCGGGAACACCCGGCTGGAACAGGCCGATGACGCCCTGCTTCTTTTCGCCGGTGCGCAGCAGCAGGATGTTGGTCTTGCCGTTCTCGTCCACATAGAGCTTGTCGGACGGCACCAGCGGCAGGCCGCGCCAGGTGAGGAAGGGCGTGCCGAACAGCGTCACCGTGGGCGGCGGCACGCCACGGCGAGTGCATTCGCGGCCGAAGGCGGCGATGGCGCGCGGGTGGGCGAGGAAGAAGGCCGGCTCCTTCCACACCTTGGTGATGAGCTCGTCGAGGTCGTCCGGGGTCGGCGCGCCGGTGCGGGTGGCGATCTTCTGCGAAGGCGCGGCGTTGGTCAGCAGGCCGTACTCGGCATTGTTGATGAGCTCGGCCTCCTGCTTCTCCTTCACCTTCTCGATGAGGAGGCGCAGCTGCTCCTGGATCTGGTCGTAGGGGTGGGAATAGAGGTCCGAGACGCGGGTCTGCACGTCGAGGATGGTGGTCACCGCATTGAGGGAATATTCCCGCGGCGCCTCCTCATAGTCCACGAAGGTCTCCGGCAGGTCCGGGTCCTGGTCGCGGCGGGGCGAGCATTCCACGTCGGCGGCGATCTCGCCGTTGGCTTCCTTGACGCGGTTGAGGCGGTAGATGCCGGCTTCCACCGGCGTCCACGGCAGGAAGGAGACGAGCCAGCGCGGCGTGATGCCGGACCATTGCGCGCGGGTCTTCGTGGCGTTGGCGAGCTGCCGGGCGGCGGCCTCGTTCAACGTCCTTCTGATGGCAGGCTCTTCGGTCATTCGGGTTCCCCGTTGAAAGGCTGGAACGGCGCGGCGGCGCTTGCGGTGAGGCCGGGCGCGGGGTCTCCCGCGCTGCCCACCGAGCGGTTCTGCGCCTGCGTGAGATGGCTGCCCGGCGGCACCGAATGGGTGAGCCAGACATTGCCGCCGATGGTTGATCCGCGGCCGATGGTGATGCGCCCGAGCACGGTGGCACCGGAATAGATCACCACGTCGTCCTCGATGATCGGGTGGCGCGGTGCGCCCTTGATGATGGCGCCCGAGGCGTCGGTCGGGAAATTGCGCGCGCCCAGCGTCACCGCCTGATAGAGGCGCACCCGCTCGCCGATGATGGTGGTTTCGCCGATGACGACGCCGGTGCCGTGATCGATGAAGAAGCTGCCGCCGATGCTGGCGCCGGGATGGATGTCGATTCCGGTGCGCGAATGGGCGATGTCGGAGATGAGGCGGGCGAGGAAGCCGGCGCCGAGCCCGTAGAGCGCATGGGCGATGCGGTGGTGCACCACCGCCGTGAGCCCCGGATAGACCAGCAGGATTTCGGCGAAGCCCGTGGCCGCCGGATCGTTTTCATAAGCCGCGCGGATGTCGCTGACGAGAAGGGCGCGGATCTCCGGCAATTGCTGGGCGAAGGCGCGGACGATGTCGATGGCCTCGCGCTCGAACGCCGCCTCGGAGCGGGCCTCGCGGGTGGAGAAGGGCAAGCTGCGCCGGGTCTGCTCGGCGAGCGTGGTGAGCGCGTCGTTGAGGGTGGCGCCGACGAAATAGTCGATGGTTTCGGCGGCAAGCCCCGGCGGCCCGTAGTGGGCCGGGAAGAGCGCCGCGGCGAGCCCTTGCAAGGCGGAAACAATGGCTTCGCGGGAAGGCGGCGGGCGCAGCAGGCCGCGATGGCGGATGTTGTGCTGCACATCCCGAGACAGCTTCAGCGCTGCGACCACCGGGCCGAGGTTCCAGCCGGAGGGCTGGGCGCTCCCTGCACCCCCGTCGCTCCGCGTGCCTTCGTGGAAAGCGACGCCATCTATCGGATCGGCCCGTTCGATCACCCCTTGGCCGTCGCTCCCCTTGGCCGTCACCGGATGCCCCCTCTTGCGCGCCGATGCACCATGGATGACACGGCCAAGCTATATTGTCTAGTTAATCACGCGAATTAATAGATATTTGCCGGGCGACAGGTTGCACGACGCTTTTGGCCTCTCACGCGGCCGCGCTGAGCCTGCGATAGGCGGCGCCGGCATGGGTCTCCTTCAGCCGGTCGGAGCCGGAGAGCTTTCCGCGCAGGGTGCCGGGCGCGTAATCCTGCTTGTAGAGGCCGCGGCGCTGCAGCTCCGGCACCAGCAGGTCCACCACGTCGGTGAAGGTGTCCGGGAAGAAGGCGTGGGAGAGGTTGAAGCCGTCCACGTCCGCCGCCTCGACCCAGGCTTCCAGCTCGTCCGCGATGTCGGCCGGCGTGCCGGCTAAGAGCGGGCCGCGCCCGCCGATGCCGTTGTGGCCGATGATCTCGCGCAGCGTCCACACCCGGTCCGGCTCGGCGACCGTGAAGGTCTCCAGCAGCGACTGCACGGCATTCTCCTTGACCTCGCCGAGGGTCAGCGGCGCGTCGAGGTCGAAGGTGGAGAAATCGATGCCGGTCCAGCCGGAGAAAAGCGCCAGCACGCCCGCGGGGTCGGTGTAGCGGCGATAATCGGCGAGCTTGTCCTCCGCCTCCGCGCGGCTGCGGGCGGGAATGGCGGTGGCGAGGGTGAAGACGGCGATGTCGCGCGGATCGCGCCCGAGCGCCGCCGCCCGCGCCCGGATGTCGGCGATGCCCGGCGCGATGCTCGCCGGGGTCGGCCCGCCCACGAACACCGCCTCCGCATGGCGCGCTGCGAACGCCCGCCCGCGCGGGGAGGCGCCGGCCTGGAACAGGTAGGGTGTGCGCTGGAGCGAGGGCTCGGTGAGGTGGATGGTGTCTATGTCGAAATGCCGGCCTTCGTGCCGCACGCGGTGGACCTTCGAGGGATCGGCGAATATCCCGGAGGCGCGGTCGCGCACCACGGCGGCGTCCTCCCACGACCCCTCCCAGAGCTTGTAGGCGACCTCCAGGAATTCATCTGCCCGGTCATAGCGCGCGTCGTGGGAGAGCACTTTCTCACGGCCCACCGCGCGGGCGCCGCTGTCCGAATAGCCGGTGACGATGTTCCAGCCGATGCGGCCTTGCGTGAAATGATCGAGCGTCGAGAAGCGCCGCGCGAGCACCGCCGGCAGTTCGTGGGTGGTAGAGGCGGTGATGCCGAAGCCGAGATCACGCGTCTCGTGGGCGAGGGCGGAGACAAGCATCAGCGGATCGAGCTTCGGAAACTGGGCGCCGGAGCGGATCGCTGCGTCCGCGGTGCCGCCATAGACGTCATGCACGCCAATTCCGTCGGCGATGAACAGGGTGTCGAACTTGCCGCGCTCCAGCACCTTGGCGAGGTCTACCCAGTAGTCGAGCGTGTTGTAGTCAGCGCCCCGGCTCGCGGGATGCGCCCACAGGCCGGGCGAGAGATGCACCGGGCTGAAGCCGATGAAGCCGTTGAGGCGGATCTGGCGGGTCATGAAGCCTCGGAAGTTGCGCGCCTTCGGGCGTCAGCGCTGAAAAAGGGATGCGAGGGCGACGCGCAGCGAGGCCTTCCGGGAGACGGGAGCCGGTGCGCCCGGTGGGCGGAGCGGTGTGCCATTGCGCCGATCCGGGCGATGAGCCGGCACAGGCGCGATTTCGGGAGCGCAGACGGCTCCGAACATGAGGGCCATGGCCCCGAAGGCATCGGCGGACATGCGATTTGCTCCCGGAGTCAGACCGCCGCGCGCGCGTCGGCGACAGGCGCACCGGCAGGGCGGAAGGCGGCGGCGGGGTGGCTCTGCGGCAGGCGGCTGCGGCCGGGACCGTAGATTTTCTCGCGTAGCGTGCCGGGGGCGTAACTCTGCTTGAAGCGGCCGCGGCGGCGCAACTCGGGCACGACATATGTGCCGAAATCCGCATAGCCGCCGGGCGTCACGGCGTAGCTGAGGTTGAGGCCGTCCACGTCGGTCGCCTCGACCCAGGCCTCGATCTGGTCCGCCACCTGCGCGGCCGAGCCGATGAAGACCGGACCGCGCCCGCCGATGGCGTTGTGTTCGGCGAGTTCGCGCACCGTCCACACCCGGTTCGGATCGGCGATGGAGAAGGCTTCCAGCGCCGAGACCAGGCCCTGCGAGCGGTCGTCGAAGCGGATGGGGGCATCGAGGTCGTATTTCGAGAAGTCGATGGCGGTCCACCCGGAGAACAGGATCAGCGCCGCCTCGGGATTGAGGAAGCGGCGGTAGCTCGCGAGCTTCTCCTGCGCCTCCTCTTCCGTGGCGCCCACGATGGTGGTGGCCATGGAGAAGAACTTGAGTTCGCGCGGGTCGCGCCCCAGCGCGGCGGCGCGGGCACGGGTGTCGGCCACCACCGGGGCGATGACGTTGGGCGTCGGTCCGCTCACGAAGATGCACTCCGCGTGGCGCGCCGCGAAGGCCCGGCCGCGCGTGGAGGCGCCGGCCTGGAACAGCACGGGCGTGCGCTGGGGCGACGGCTCGGAGAGGTGGATCGCCTCCACCTGGAAATGCTGGCCGCGATGGACGATGGGCCGCACCTTCGCGGGATCGGCGAAGACGAGGTTCGCGCGGTCCCGCACTGCCGCGTCATCGTCCCAGCTGCCTTCCCACAAGGCGTAGACGGCATCGAGATATTCGTCGGCGATATCGTAGCGCGCATCGTGGGGCGTGAGCGCCTTCTCGCCCACGGCGCGGGAGCCGGAGGTGGTATGGCCGGTGACGATGTTCCAGCCGATGCGCCCCTTGGTCAGATGGTCCAGCGTCGACATGCGGCGGGCGAACGGGTAGGGCGGCTCGTAGAGGGCATTGCTGGTGATGCCGAAGCCCAGATTTTGCGTCACCCGCGCCATGGCCGACACCGCCACGATGGGGTCGAGCTTGGGGAGCTGCGCGCCCACCTTCAGCGCCGCGTGGTAGGAGCCGCCATAGACATCGTTGGAGGCCATGCTGTCGGCGATGAACAGGGCGTCGAAACCGCCCTCTTCCAGCGTGCGGGCGAGATCGGTCCAGTAGCCGAGCGTGGTGTAGTCGAGCGAGCGGTCTTCCGGATGCCGCCACAGGCCTGGCGAGTGATGCACCGGCGAGGCCATGGCGAAGGCGTTGACGCGGATTTCCTTTTTGCGACCGGTGCTGTCCGGGGCGGGCGTTTGCATCATCGTCTCATTCCGTTCAGCGGCTTCACGAGAGCGCAGGAGAGCAGGGTCGACTCTTTTAGTCAATAAATTCCATTGAATTTATATATAAACAAAGGAAGGATAGCGGCCCACACCTCTCCGGGAGACAGCCATGACCGCGACCGCCGCGCTCCAAAACCAGCCTGCCGCATTGTCTGAGCCCTATCGATTCATCACCGTCGAGCACTTGCGGGAGCTTCTCGCCAGCAGTGGAGAAGTCGCGCTGGTGGATGCCCGCGAGGAGGGCGTGCGCTCCCGCGATGGCCACATCCTCCAGTCGGTCCCGCTGCCCCTGAGCCAGATCGAGCTGCGCGCCGCGGCCCTCCTGCCGCGCTTCGGTGCGCCAGTGGTGGTGACCGATGGCGGTGCCGGCGACCTCGCCACCCGCGCCGCGCGCCGGCTTGCCGAGCTGGGCTATTCGGACGTGTCCGTGCTCGAAGGCGGCGTCTCCGCCTGGGAGGCGGCGGGCGGCATCGCCTATACCGGCTCCAACGTGCTCTCCAAGGCATTCGGCGAATTCGTCGAGCACGCCTATGGCACGCCCCGCCTACCCGCGCGCGAGGTGAAGGAACGGCTCGATCGCGGCGAGGACATCGTGATCCTCGACGGGCGGACTTTCCAGGAGTTCGAGAACTTCCACATCCCTGGCGCCCATGCGGTGCCCAACGCCGAATTGCCGTTCCGCGTCCACGGCCTGGTGCCCTCCGAGGAGACGCTGGTGGTGGTGAATTGCGCGGGCCGCACCCGCTCGATCATCGGCGCGCAGGCGCTCATCAATGCCGGCCTTCCCAACACCGTGGTGGCGCTGGAGAACGGCACCATGGCCTGGCTGTTCGAGGGCTACGACCTCGCCCATGGCGACCGCGCGGACGTTCCCGCCCCCGGCCCCGCCGAGCTTGAGAAGGCGCGCGCCAGCGTCGCCCGCCTCACCCGCCGCTTCGGCATCCGTACGCTCGATCGCGCGGGACTCGCCCGCTTCGAGGCGGAGCGCGACGCGCGCACGCTCCATGTGCTCGACGTGCGCACCCGCGCCGAATACGAGGCCGGCCATCTGCCCGGGTCGCTCTGGGCGGAAGGCGGCCAGTTGGTGCAGGCCACTGACCGCTGGGTGGGAACCCGCAACGCCCGCATCGTGCTGGTGGACGACGCCGACGGCGTGCGCGCGGCCATCACAGCCTCCTGGCTCATCCAGCTCGGCGTCGGTGAAGTCTACGTGCTCGGCCTAGATGCGGGTGACCGCCTGGAGCAGGGGCCGGAGCCGCAGGTCGTGCTCGGCCGCGCGCCCACCGTTGCGGTGATCCAGGTGGCGGGGCTGGAGCGGCTCATCGCCAAGGATGCGGTGGTGGTGCTCGATCTCGATACGAGTCTGGCCCATGCGGCGGGACACATTCCCGGCGCCCGCTTCGCGGTGCGTTCGCGCCTGCCGGAGGGGCTGGACACCCTGCCGCCGCGCCCGTTGGTGCTCACCTCATCGGACGGTCGCCTCGCGGCGCTGGCAGCGGCGGAACTCGCGGGTTCCGGCCGGCAGGTGTCCGTGCTGGAGGGCGGAACGGCGGCCTGGAAGGCCATCGGCCTGCCGCTGGAGACCGGCGAGACCGCCCCGCTGCACGCGGCCGACGATGTGTGGCGCTCGCCCTATCAGGAGGCTGGCGACCGCCATGCCGCCTTCCGCCGCTATCTCGACTGGGAAATCGACCTGATCCGCCAGATCGAGCGCGACGACACCATCGCCTTCAAGGTCTATCCCTGACGCACGAAGGCCGCCGGACGAGCATCGGGCGGCCTTCCGCTTTTTCAGATCGGGTCAGGCAAGGGCGCGCCCGCCGCCGTCCACGAACAGGTTGGAACCGGTGATGTAGCGCGCCTCGTCCGACAGCAGGAACGCCACCGCGTCGGCGACGTCGGTGGGAAGGCCCGGGCCGGGAAGGGCAGTGTCGGGCGGTGACCCCTTGCCGGCGGCGTTCAGCGCGTCGAGCCGGGGTGACTTGATGGGCCCGGGCGACACGGCATTAACCCGCACGCCCTGCGGCCCGTAGACGGTGCCGAGGCCGCGCACCAGAAGGATCAGCGCCGCATTCACGCTGGAGCCCGGAAGATGCTGCGGCGAGGGCTCGATGCCGCCGCGCCCGCTCAGCACCACCACGCTGCCTTTCCCCGATGCGATGAGATGGGGCAGCGCCGCGCGCACCACACGCACGGTGCCGAGCAGCTTGGCGTCGATCACCTTCAGCCAGTCGGTATCTGCTAGCTTCAGGAAGTCGCCGAAGATGGGCAGGTTGGTGGAGGTCACCACCCCGTCCAGCCGGCCGAAGCGCCGGGCGATCTCTGCGGCGGCGGCATCGACGGCCGCCGGATCGGTGATGTCCACGGCAAGCGGGATGATGCGCTCGGCGGAGGGCAGCGTCTCCGCGCGCCGGCCGGAGGCGATCACCGTCGCGCCCTGCGCCGCCAGCGTCTCGGCGCTGGCCCGGCCGAGGGCGCCGCCTGCGCCGGTGATCCAGATCACGCGGTCCTTGAAATCATGTGCCATTGGGGCCTCGTTGGATGGGTGCCGTTCAGAGCACCTGGTCGAACAGGGTGGAAACGTCGTCCACCCCTTCCAGCCGGTGGATGCGCTGCACCAGCGCTTCGATGCGGGCCGGCGGCAGCGCGTTGCGGCCGTAGCTGAAGGCGGCGACCAGCTTGGCGTGGATCTCGTCCTCCGAGAGCGGCGCGTCCGCGCTGCCGGGCACGGCCTCGACGCGGTGGGAGAGACGGCGGCCGTCGTGGGTCTCGATGGTGACGTCCGCGGGGGCGAAGGTGCCGGTGCGGCTCTCATCGACGCGCACGAGGAGGCGGTCCACCAGCGGCCGGATGGCCGGGTCGAGCACCGCCGCCGGCTCGATGTCCGCGAGGCCGAAGCCGCCGCGCGCGAGGACGGCGGCGACGCCGTAGCGCACGTTGAACTGCCCCGTCACCTGCGGGTTGGCCTCGGGCGCGAAGGCGCCGCCCACGAGGCGGGCCATGTAGGGCGTGAGCACGATCTCGCCCCGCGCCACATCCGCGGCGCCGATGCCCTCGCGTGCGACGATCTCCAGCGCGGCGGTGAGCGCGGCATGGCTGCAGCCGCAGGCGGGGAATCGCTTGAGCGCGGTATCCTCCACCAGATAACGCCGCCCGAGCCCCTCCAGCACCTCTTCCGGCCGCCCGTCCTCGAACAACGCGAAGAGGCCATAGGGCCCCTCTAAGGCTGCGCGCGGGCCGGTGGTGCCGAGGGCGGCGAGATCGGCGGAAATGATGCCGTCCCGCGCCGCGAAGGCCGACTGCAGGCGCTTGGTGAGGCGCTGCTCCACATGGCTCTGCTGGGTGCCGCCGGCATGGCACAGGGCGATGCCGAGGGCGTTGTGGGTGCGGTCAGGGTCGAGCCCGCGCAGGCGCGCGGCGGCGAGCGCAGCGCCGAACACGCCGGCGATGGACGTATGGAAGAAGCCCCGGTTGGTGCGCGTCGCCGCCGCTAGGCGCACCACGAGCTCATTGCCGAGGGTGAGGGCGGCGAGAAGCTCGCGCCCGTTGCGCCGCTGCTGCTCGGCCACGGCGAGCGCGGCGGGGGCGACGATGATGTCGGCATGGATGAAGCCGGCGAGGCTGTCGAAATCGAGCGCGGCCGCGAGCGTGCCGTTGTAGAAGGCGGCGGCGGAGGGCTCGCGCCGTGTCTCGCCCTCGCCCCAGAGGCTGGCGTGGCCCGGCGCGCCGCGCAGCGCGAGCGCGCGCGCAGCGTTGACGCCGGCCGCATCCGCCGCGGCCCAGGCAACGGCGAGCGTATCGAGCAGCACGCGCTTGGTGGTGGCGATGGTACGGGCCGGGATATCCTCGAACCGGATGCGCTGGAACGTTTCCACCACGGCGGCGGTGACGTCGGCGCGCACCCCGGCCGCCTTGGGGCTGACGGAGATGGTCATGGTCCCTCCGGCGCCGTTCAGTTCACGGCGGCGTTGAAGGTGGTGTTGAACTCGGACGAGACATCAATGGCGCGGGGAATGGCGCCGGCTTCCAGAAGCGCATCGGCGATCTTCTGCTCGCGGCGGATCAGCTCGGCATCGATGGGGCGCAGCCGCGCCTTGCCGAATTCCACATAATAGCGGGCGCGGGCCGGGCTCTGCTTCACCCTATCGATATAGATGCGCTCGGCGGTGTCGAGATTGTCCGCATACCACGCGAAGTATAGCGCCAGCCGGCCGACGAAATCCTGCAGCACCGCGCGCCGCGCGGGATCGGCGATGGCGTCCGTGCGGGCGGCGAACACGCCGAGCGCGGGCACGTCGAGGTCGTCGCTGGTGAGCACGATGCGCGCCTGACCCTTCTCCACCGCCTCGCCCACCAGAGCGCCGAGGCCGGAATAGACATCCACATGGTCGGCATTGAAGGCGGTGGCGGCGGCATTGCCGTCGCCGAACTGGATGGGGTCGATGTCGGCGGTGGTAAGGCCCCCCGCCCGGCGAGCGAGGAGATACTGCACATAGTTCAAGCCGCCGAAGTTGAAGCCCCATTTGAGGCCCTTCAGCTCGGCCGCCGTCTTCGCGCCGGTGCGGCTGCGCACGGCGGTGACGATGCGCGGATAGCGCGCGTCGAGATTTCGCCAGCCGGCGATGATCTGGAGCGGCGGCCCGCCGGCCCAGCCATCGGCGGACTTGCCCTGCTCGATGATGAGCGAGGTGTCGCCGAGATGGGCGAGATCGATGGCCTTTGAATAGGCAGCCGTGAGCTGCGCGGCAGGGCCGGGCAGCACCACCCATTCCACCTTGTAGGGGGCCCCTTCAAACACACCCGACGCCTGGGCCAGCTCCGGAAGTGTCGAATCCTGATAGCCGACCTTGAGGCTCACGTCCGCCGCCCCCGCCCGCCCGGCGCCGAGGCCGGGGAGGAGGAGCGCGCCCGTCGCGGCAAGGAGGGTGCGCCGCGTAAGCCGGCCGGCGACGGGCGGAAGAGGGGCTGCCATCTGTGGTCTCCCGTTCCTCGCCGCTCAGTTGCCGCCGACGGTGGAGGAATTGAAGCCGCGATAGAACTCGACGTTCACGTTGATCTTCTTGGGGATGGCGCCAGCGTCGGTGAGGATGTCCGCAATCTTCTGCTCGCGGGCGACGAGCTTTTCGTCCAGCGGCTGGAAGGTGGCCTTCTGGTAGAGGGTGGTGAGTTTCGCCCGCGCCGGGGTCTGCTTCACCTTCTCCTCATAGAGCTTCTGCACCTCGTCGAGATGGTCGGCGTACCAGGTCCAGTGGGTGCGCACGCGGGCCAGGAAATCGGCGAGAGCCGCGCGCTTGGCGGGGTCCTTCAGCACGTCGCCGCGGGCGGTGAAGACGTTGAGGGCCGGAATCTCCAGCTCGTCGCTGGTGATGAGCACCCGGGCGGCACCCTTCTCGATGGATTCACCCACCGGCGCGATGGAACCTGAGAATGCGTCCACCCGGCCGGAATTGAAGGCGGCCGCGCTGGCGTTCTGGTCGCCGAGCTGCACCGCCTCGTAGTCCTTCGGGGTAAGGCCGGCCTTCAGGCCGGTGAGCACGTATTGCAGATAGTTGAAGCCGCCGAAATTGTACGACCACTTCTTGCCGCGCAGGTCGGCCAGCGTGTCGATCTTGGCATCCGTGCGCACCACGGTGACGATGGGCGGATACTTGCCGTCATTGGCCCGCCAGCCGGCGATGATCTGCAGCGGGGGATTGCCCTCCACCCAGTCGTCCTTCGCCTTGCCCTGCTCGATGATGAGCGAGGTGTCGCCCATGTGGCCCACATCGATGTTCTTGGAATAGAGCGCCGAAAGCTGCGCCGCCGGGCCGGGCAGGATCACCCATTCCACGTCATAGGGCGCGCCCTCCAACACCTTGGAAGCGGTGACGGTTGAGGGCACGGTGAGGTCCTGATAGCCGATCAGCAGCTTCACGCGCTCCTCGGCGGAAGCCGGGGCGGCGAAGACGGTGGCGAGAATGGCGCCCGCTGCGAAGAGGTGACGGCGGGAGAAACGCGGGGAGAGGGTCACAGGGAAAGGCTCCGGATCGAAAACGGGAAGGGTCAGGCGTGGCCACCGGCCTCGGGGGAGGCGACGCCCAGCTCGGCGAGCAGGCGGGAGCGGAGCGCGGCGAAGCCGGCGTCGCCGCGCTTGCGTGGACGCTCCAGAGGAACGCGCGCATCGAAGCGGATGCCGCCGCCGGACAGGACGATCACCCGGTCGGACATGAGGATGGCCTCGTCCACGTCGTGGGTGACGAGGACCACCGCCGGCAGGTGGCGCCGCCAGAGCTGTGCCACGAGATCGTGCATGCGGATGCGGGTCAGCGCATCGAGGGCGGCGAAGGGCTCGTCCAGCAGCAGGAGGTTGGGCTCGCCGGCCAAGGCGCGGGCGAGGGCCACACGCTGCGCCTCACCACCGGAGAGGGTCTTGGGCCACACGTCCACATGGCGGCCGAGGCCCACTTCCTCCAGCGCCGCGGCGGCGAGGCGACGGGTGACGCGGTTCTGCACATGGCCGAGCACCACGTTCTGCCACACGCGCTTGGCCGGCACGAGCCGCGGCTCCTGAAACACCACGGAGCGGGCAGAGGCGACTTCCACGCGCCCGCCATCGGCCCGGTCGAGCCCGGCGAGGATGCGCAGCAGCGTCGTCTTGCCGGTGCCCGAGGGGCCGAGCAGGGAGACGAACTCGCCGCGCCGGACTTCGAGGTCGATGCCGTCCAGCACCGCGCGCGAGCCGAACACCCGGCGCACGCCTTCAAGGCGGACGGCCACCGGCTGGACGGGTGCGGGAGGAGCGGCAAGATCGAGGCCGGCGAGCGCGACGGCTTCGGCGGGAGCGGAGCTATGCAAGGACAAGGCTGGGCCTCCAGGGCAGGGCGAGGCGTTCCACCAGACGCATCACGAGGTCGATGACGATGCCGAGCAGCGCGTAGACGATGATGCCGGCGATGATGATGTCGGTGCGCTGGTTCTGGTTGGCGTTGATGAGGATGAAGCCGATGCCCGAGCGCGCGTTGATCTGCTCCGCTGCCACCAGCGCCAGCAGCGACACGCCGGCCGCGAAGCGCAGCCCGACGAGGATCGAGGGCAAGGCCGTGGGGATGATGACGCGGGTGGCGATGCGGCCATGGGAGAGGCCGAACACCCGCGCCGCCTCGATCAGCTTCTGGTCCACCCCGCGCACGCCGGAATAGGTGTTGAGATAGACCGGGAAGATGGTGGCGCCGAAGATGAGCGCGATCTTCGCCTGCTCGCCGATGCCGAACCAGATAATGAAGAGCGGGATCATGGCGATGAACGGGATGGTCCGCAGCATCTGCAGGGGCGCATCGAACAATTCCTCGCCCACCCGCCACAGGCCGGCGAAGAGGCCGAGCACCAGCCCGACGCTCGCCCCCAGCGCCAACCCCGTCAGCGCGCGGGCGAGGGAGGCGGGAATCGCGGCCTGAAGCTCACCGGTCCGGATCAGTTCCGCATAGGCCGAGATGATGTCGGCCGGGGAGGGGAGCACCTCCGGCGCGACGAAGCCGAGGCTGGAACTCGCCTGCCAGACAGCGAGAAGCAGCCCCGGCACCAGCGCGCGGGAGGCGAAGCGGGCGCTCTTGCCGAAGCGCGAGCGGGCGGGCGTCGCCGCGCCGCGTGGGCTGAGGTCCACCAGATCGAGCGCGACCACCTGCTGCGGCTGGCCGGGAGCGGTAGCGACAAAGGCGGGCGGCGGTTGCTGGACGGTCATCTCGGCATTCCGGAGCGAATGGATGGGGGCAGGCGGTGGCTCATTCGGCGGCGGCCAGGGTGTCGGCGCTTGCGAGCGCGCAGGCGTAGAGATCGCGCGGCAAATCGTCGGAGCCCACGGGGGCAAGGAAGCGCGCGAGGTGCTTCGCCCGATCGGCGACGAACAGGTCGCGGCCGATGGCGGCCACCGCGCGCGGGATATTGTGGCGCAGGCTCGCAATGTCTCCGACAGGCCGCCCCGTGCTGGTCATGGCCGAGAAGGCGAGGAAGTGGATGTCGGTGAGGAAGGGCGCCGCGCCCTTTTCCGTCTCCTTGAGCTCGAAGGCCGGGCCGAGATAGGGGGCGCTGGCGAGCGCGGCGTCGGCCTCGTCCACCGCCACCTTGTCCGACCAGCGGGCGATGGCGGGGGCGAAATCGGCGAAGGGCGGGAAAAGCCGTGCGTCGGCCTGATAGCCGGTGCCGAGCAGGATGAAGTCGGCGTCGAAGGTCGCGCCCGAATTCAGCGTGATGCGTACGCCGTCCGCGTGCCGCTCCACCGCGCGCCAGCCGGCGTCGAGATGGATGCGGAAGTTGTCATGGGCGACCGCCCGCTTCACCGCCGCCGGCGGCGGGAACGAGGCGCGGCGGCGGAAGTGGGCCATCGCCGCCCAGCGGTCGGCATCTGGCAGCGCGTGGAAATGCTCCCAGGCGCCGAAGAAGCCGAACGGCTTGAGGGCCGAGCCGCGCGCGAGGTCGGTGCCGCGCGAGAACAGGTCCACCGCCCCCGCACCGGCCTCCAGCAGCGCCCCCGCCGCGTCGAAGGCCGAGGCGGCGGAGCCGAGGATGGCGATGCGGCGGCCGGCGAGGGCTTTGGGATCGAAATCGTGGGTGTGGGCGTAGAGCTGGCCCGGCAGGCCCCCCACCACATCGGGGATGAACGGCCCGCCCGCGCCGGCAATGCCGGTGGCCAGCACCAGCTTGCGGGTGGTCTCGGTGAAGGTCTTCCCGTCCGCCGTGAGATGGAGCCGCAGGCGCCCCTCGGTTTCCCGCCCCTCCTGCGGCTCCACCCGCGCGAGGGTGACGCCATTGCGCACCTCGACACCGGAAGCTGTGCGGAACCACGCCACATAGTCCGCCCAGATCTCACGCGGCACGGTCGGCAGCGCCGCATAGGCATCGACCCCGTAGGCGGCCTCGTACCACGCCTGGAACGAGAGGCTGGGCAGGCCCAGCTCCGGGCCAGGCGGCACCTTGGGCGTGCGCAGGATGGTCATGCGCGCGGGGCCCCGCCAGATGCCCTCGCCACCGGCCGGCGCCGTATCGATGACGCTGACCCGGCCGATGCCGGCGCGCCTCAGGCCGAAGGCGACCGCAAGGCCGCTCTGGCCCGCACCCACCACCACTACGTTGTGGTCGATGCCCTCAGCCGGAGGCACCCAGTGCGTTCCGGTCTCCCCGATGCGGGCGAGATCGGCCTGTGCCTGGGCGGCAAGGCGGGCAAGGGCGGCGATGTCGGGGGTGGTCATGGTCTGGTCCCGTGGATGAGGAGCGGTCACCCGCTTTGGCGACGATGCGCGCGCGGTCGGCGTCAGACGGCCAGCTCTGCGGCCGGCTTTCCGGGGGCGAAGCGGCTGGTGGGGCGGGGGAGGCCGAAATGCTCCCGCAGCGTCCGGCCCGCATAGTGGGTGCGGAACAGCCCGCGTTTGCGCAGCAGCGGCACCACATGATCCACGAAGACCTCAAGGCCCTCGGGCAGCACGTCCGGCATCAGGTTGAAGCCATCCACGGCACCGGCCGTGAACCAGGCCTCGATGTCGTCGGCGATGGCCTCCGGCGTGCCGACGATGACGCGGTGGCCGGTGGAGCCGCCGAAGCGCCGGATGAGCTGGCGCACCGTGAGCTTCTCGCGGTCCGCCGCGCCCACCAGCGCATCGAAGAAGGTCTGCATCCCGTCCACCGGGCGGGCCACCTCCGGCAGCTGGCCGTCGAGGTCGAGCGATGACGGATCCACCTTGAGGATGCCGGCGACGCGGCGCAGCCCGTAGTCGCCGGGGCTGAGCGCCCACAGCTCCTCCTCGCGGCGGCGGGCTTCCGCCTCGGTGGAACCGATGATGGTCGCGAGGCCGGGCAGGATCACGATGTCGTCGCCGCTGCGGCCGAAGGTGCGGGCCTGGGTACGCACCGAGGCCGCGAAGGCTAGCGCCTCTTCCAGCGTGTGGGCGACGGAGAAGATGGCTTCCGCATGCCGCGCGGCGAGGCGGATGCCGTCCGCCGAGCCACCCGCCTGCACCAGCACCGGCCGCCCCTGTACCGAGCGCGGCACGTTGAGGGGCCCGCGAACCGAGAAGTGGCGGCCACGATGCTCGATGGGATGGACCTTGGCGGTGTCGATGAAGCGGCCGGACGCCTTGTCGCCGACGAAGGCGTCGTCCTCCCAGCTGTCCCACAGGGCTGTCACCACGTCGGCGAATTCGTCGGCGCGCTCATAGCGGCTGGCGTGGGCCTCTAGCTCGTCGGTGCCGAAATTGCGGGCGGCTGCGGCATCGGCGGTGGTGACGATGTTCCAGCCCACCCGGCCATTGCTGGCGATATCGAGGGAGGCGAAGCGGCGGGCGAGATTATAGGGGTCGTTGAAGCTGGTGGAGGCGGTGCCGATCAGCCCCAGATGCTCGGTGGCGGCGGCCACATGCGCCAGCACGATGGTCGGCTCCAGCGCCTGGAACGGGCGCAGATCCGGACGATCGGAAAAGGACGGTACGTCGGCCAGGAAGATGGCGTCGAAGGTGCCGCGCTCGGCGATCTGCGCGACCTTCACGTAATGGGCGATGTCCGCATAGGCGCGGGGATCGGACGACGGCGCACGCCAGGCCGAGCTGTAGAAGCCGGCGTTCAGGGTGTTCACGTTCAGATGCAGCTGGCGCGCGGCCATGACGTCGCTCCCGGAGGACGGAGACCGGCGGGCGATGCGCGTTCGATGCGGGTGCCGGCCAATCGATGCCGGCTACTCTACGAACCTGAATTAGTTTGTCTATAAATTTAATTGAATTTATCTCGAGACCAAATCCGGCGCTGCAGCTGAAGAACCTGAAAAGCCTGCAATGGCGCAGCATTGCGCGCATCCTGGGCAGTCCGTTAAGGCGGTCCTGAACCGGGGCCGCCGCCGCGCGCCGCGCTTTCAGGATGACAAGCGCCGTGATGCCATTAACATCGACGCAACGGATCGGACTCACGGAGCGGACGGTGGTCGGGCGGCAGCAACTGGCGAGGTTGGGGCGCGGCGCGTTTGGCGTCTTGCTGGCCTATGCCTTTTTGCTGCAGGTCATCGTCGGGGGACTGGCGACGCAGCGCATGACCTTCGCCGCCATGGACGGCGCCAGCCCGAGTCTTTGCGCCTCCATCCAGAACAATTCCCACCCTCAGCCGGGGCATTCCGGCCCGGGACAGACGGACGCGGATCATTCCGCCTGCTGCCCGCTGTGCGCATTCTCCTTGCTGTCGCCCTTGCTGCCCATGTCTGTGGCGGCCGGCCAGCCTGTAGCCGCACCGCTTCCCGCCGCGCGTTCCGGCATGGAGAGCCCGCCCGCACCGGGCCTCCAGCGTTATGAGCCACGCACGTCGCAAGGGCCTCCGCTAAACGCCTGACCGCCGGTTTCACCGTGGTCATCGCGTTGCTGGACCAGCTCCACGCTGGCGGCGACCGCGGTCCATGGTGAATGTCGAGCGCATCGAGAGCCCCGGCGCCATCCGTCGCTGCGGGAGCGCTCGACTGGGCGGCGGAGTGAGCCTCGTGTTCAAGCCGCCCACCGACAAGGCGTCCGCCGCCTTCGTCGTCGCCCCTCTCTTGGAAGGCATGTTCACCACACTCCTGTGGATGCGGCCGCAACCGGCCGTGCGGCCTTCTTCCGTGCGCAGACGCAATAGGGCCCGCGCACGCTCCGCCGAGGCTGCCCCCCCCGGGGAAGCCTCAGTTTGAACCGAGCTTTGCTGTTACATCCACGCCTTTCCGACTCAGCGCGGGAATGGCGCAACACCTGAGGAGTAGGCCATGTCCATCTTCCATCTCACCCGCCGCGCCGTGATCGCGGCAGCGGTCGCGACCGTCGTGTTCGCGGGCGGCGCGGCCATGGCGCACGACTACAAGGCGGGCACGCTGCAGATCGACCATCCCTGGTCGCGGGCCACGCCGGGTGGCGCGAGCGTCGCTGCCGGCTATCTGGTGGTGAAGAACACCGGCACCGCACCCGACCGCCTCATCTCCGCCAGCGTGCCGTTCGCCGGCCGGGTCGAGATCCATGAGATGGGCATGAAGGACGGCGTCATGATCATGCGTCCGGTTCCGGACGGTCTCACCATCCCGGCCGGTGGCAGCGTCGAGCTGAAGCCCGGCGGCTACCACATCATGTTCCTGGAGCTGAAGAGCCCACTGAAGGAAGGCACCTCCGTGGACGGTACGCTGACCTTCGAGAAGGCCGGCACCGTGCCCGTGCAGTTCCAGGTCGAGGGCCTCGGCGCCTCCGGCAGCACCCATTCCGGACACTGAGGCCGGAAACGCGCTCGCACGACACGCCGGGCCAAACGGTCCCGGCGCGTCGTGCCTGCGGGATTGCTTGACAGCGCGGAGGTGTTGGGTGCCTGCTGCGCATGCGAACGGTGCTCCGGTTGCCACGGCATCCGGAGTGAAACGGGAATGGGGTAGTGCCTGAACCTGCGGAGCCAATCCGCATGATCCGGCCCGAAGCCCCAACCGCCCCCGCGACTGTGAGCGGCGAGCGATCTTCCAGCATGCCACTGGCCAAAGCCCCCTCGGGCCGGCCGGGAAGGCGGGGGTGAGCGTAGACCCGCGAGTCAGGAGACCGGCCGGTCGCATGATGACACCCCTCGGGCCGTCGGGTGAGACGGCAACGGAGACCTGCATGCATATCGAACCCGGACTCGTCGACGGGGCCAAGATCGGCCTCAGCTATGTCACCGCGGCCGCCGCCGGCGGCTATGCCCTGAAGCTTGCCTATGAGGCGGCGCGCGAGCGCGGCGTCCTCTCGCTGGCGGGCCGCACCTTCGCCACCACCGCTTTGGTGTTCAGCTTCTTTGAGGTGCTGCCGCACTATCCGGTGGGCGTCTCGGAAGTCCACCTCATCCTCGGCTCGACCCTGTTCCTGATGTTCGGTGCTGCCCCGGCCGCCCTCGGGCTCGCCTTCGGCCTGCTCATCCAGGGCCTGTTCTTCGCGCCGTTCGACCTGCCCCAGTATGGGATGAACGTGACCACCCTGCTGGTGCCGCTGTTCGGCGTCGCCGCCGTCGCGCGCCGCATCTTGGCGCCGGGCACGCCCTATGTGGAGCTGAAGTACGGCCAGGCGCTCGCCCTCTCCACCGCCTATCAGGCCGGCATCGTGGGCTGGGTGGCGTTCTGGGCGGTCTACGGCCAGGGCTTCGCGGCGGAGAACCTCACTTCGGTGGCGAGCTTCGGCGGCGCCTACATGCTCGTCATCATCGTCGAGCCGCTGGTGGACCTTGCGGTGCTCGCTGCCGCGAAGGCGCTGCATGGCGCAGTCAAGGGCGGCAGCCCGCTGCTGGAGCGCCGGCTCTACGACGCGGCCTGATCGCGCCCCCAACCCTCGGATAAGCGAACGCCGGCGGTGCTCCCGCCGGCGTTCTGCGTTTCAGGGGACCTCGACGGGCGGGGGCAGGGCGGGAGAGGGCAGGGCGGCTGGGGCTTCCGGGTCCGGTACCAGATGGCGGAGCGGATCGAAACCTCCCACATGGTTGGCCCAGGCAAGACCGACGGCGAGGCCCTTGGCGCGGGGCAGCACGTGGAAGGCGGCTGCCACGGCGACGAGTTCGCTCGCCGCCAGCTCGACCGCCAGCGGCAGGTCGCTCAGCAACTCCAGAATGCCGCCCACCAGCGATCCGGCCAGCAGCGCGAGGGGGATTGCGAGCACCGGCACGGCATTGGTAACGCGGGCATGGCCCAGCGCCTCGTTGCAATGGGAGCACGTCTGCGAAACCTGCATCCAGCGTCCGAACAGGGCGCCCTCGCCGCAGGCCGGGCACCGGCCCGACCAGCCGCGCCGGGCGGCCGCCTCGATGGGGCGGGGCGGGTTGAAGCCGTTGGTGTGAAAGAGGCGGCGCGGCGCGCGGCGGGCCGGATCGAACGCTGTGCGGGTGGCGGCGCCGAATTCGGCGGACATGGCGGCGCGGGCGCGCGCAAGCGCCTCTGATGGCGCGTGAGATTGCGTGTCTGACATGGACGTAACCCGAAAGGCCGCGTCAGCGGCAGGGACCGGAGGCGCCGGGATGGCTCCCGCGCCGGTTCAGCTCTGGGTCACGTTCCCGGGGGGCCCGCGGGCCTGCGCGCCACGGGCCTCCTCGCCCGTCCGGCGATCGCTGCGCAGGGAGAGATGGGCAATAAGCCGCGCATCGGGCGCCGCCAGCGCGGGTTGCGGCTCGGCGGCAAGGCCGGACGCCGATGTGAGCACGCAGGCGTCGCAGGGATGCGCCTTGAGTACCGTTCCCGCGTCTCCACCGTTGAGGCAGAGGTCCGGCAGCGTCCCGTCCGGCAACGCGTAGGCTGCAAGATCGACCGGCGCTTCGGAGGAGGGCAGGGCGACAGGCTGATGGGCAAACCCGAGCGTCAACTGCGCCAGCACAAACAGTGCGGCAGCGGCCACCCGCAAGCCTTTGAATCCCAACCCGATGCCCATGTTCCGCTTGTGTGCAACGCGGCAGAAGGGGTCAAGCGCGTGAATCTACGCAGCGTCCCCCTGCCGCAGGCCGGCTCTGGACCTCCCAGAAGCAGGCGTTATGGTCGCCCGCAACCCGCCAGCGGAAAGCAGCCCCAAGGAACCGCCATGACCAAGACCGTGACCCTTTCCAATGGCGAGACGGTGCCCGCCCTCGGCCAGGGCACCTGGTACATGGGTGAGCGCTCGACGGCGCGCGCAACGGAGGCGAAGGCCCTGAGGCGGGGCATCGACCTTGGCCTGACGCTCATCGACACGGCGGAAATGTATGCCGATGGCGGCGCCGAGGAGGTGGTGGGGGAGGCGATCGCCGGGCGCCGGGACGAGGTGTTCCTCGTCAGCAAGGTCTATCCGCACAATGCCAGCCGGGCGGGCGTCGCCGCCGCCTGTGAGCGCAGCCTGAAGCGGATGAAGACCGATGTGATCGACCTCTATCTGCTGCACTGGCGCGGCAATCATCCCCTGTCCGAGACCGTCGCCGGATTCGAGGCGCTGCAGAAGGCGGGCAAGATTCGCCTGTGGGGCGTGAGCAACCTCGACACGGACGACATGGAGGAACTGCTCGCGATCAGGGGCGGGACTGCCTGCGCGGCCAACCAGGTGCTCTACAACCCGAGCCGCCGCGGGCCGGAATTCGACCTGTTCCCGGAGCTTCGCGCCGCGCACGTTCCGGTCATGGCCTACAGCCCCATCGAGCAGGCCCGCCTGCCCCGCGGCGGCGCACTGGGCAGCGTGGCCAAGAAGCACGGGGTGGACCCCTTCCAGGTGGCGCTGGCTTGGGTGATGCGCAGCGGCGACGTGATCGCCATCCCGAAGGCGAGCCACATCGAGCATGTGGAGATGAACGCCGCCGCACGCGATCTGGTGCTGGACGCCGAAGACCTGGCCGCCATCGACAAGGCCTTTCCCCCGCCGCGCCGGAAGGTCGGGCTGGAGATGCTCTAGGTCGCCTCTGCCGCAGGATCATAGGGCGTGGGGATCACCACCACGTCGGCGTCGGGAATGGCAGAAGTCAGCGTCTGTCGCAGGGCTTCCGTCACCGAGCTGACATCGGCGATGGTGCGCCCCGGCGCGAAGCCCACCGTGATCTCCACATGGGCCACATTGCCGGACTTGCGCGTGCGCACACTGATGAGCTGCTCATAGCGATCGAAATAGGCGGCGAGTGCGGAATTCACCTTCATCTGCAACGGCTCGGCCAGCGCCCGATCCAGCAGGTCGGGCAGGGCTTCCGAGATCATGCCGCCGCCGATCACCACCATGAAGGCCGCGCCGATGAGCCCGCCGATATCGTCAGCCGCCAGCCCCAACTCGGAGTGCGGAAACAGGACGTCGAGTGCGACACACACCACCACGGTCACCGAGGCGACGGCCTTGGCGATGCGGGCCCGGAACTGGCTGAGCACGATGATGGACGTGCCTGCGCGCGTCGCCCGCCACAGCGGAACCAGCGGCGCCAGATTGGTGAACAGGTTGTAGATGACGAGGGCCAGGGCGGCCGCCACCCAGAAGGGGGGCAGGGGTTCGGATTCGGTCGAATCCATCACCTTGATGAGGATGAACACGGCCGCCAGCAACAGCAGCACGCCAATAGCGGCCGAAAACATGCGCTCCAGCTTGCCGATGCCGAAATCGTAGAAATACAGGCGGCCGCGATGGGCGGCGCGCAGCGTCACCAGCGCGAGGCCTTCCACCAGCAGCAGCAGGCCGCCGCGCAGCATCTCCGCCAGCATGGCCACCGAGCCGATGCGCCACACCGTGACGAGGTAAGGCACGAAGACGCTGAAATCGAGAAGGATCGCGAACAGGATCGCGCGTTCCTTCTGGAGATCGGTCGCTGTGGGCACGCGCATGGGGCTTCGCAGATCAGGCCGGGGGGGGCGGACGCCCGAAAACCTAACCGAGGCCGGCAGCCAGCGGAAATACAATCATTTTCCGCCGCGCATGACCAATTTGTCGCCGCGGAACTCGAAGCCTTCGAGGCGCGACAGGAAGCTCATGCCGAGGAGGCTGGTGCGCAGCGCCCCGGCCGGCGACACCAGAGCCGGCACATGACGCTCGACAATGCTGCCGATGGTTATGGTGTCCAGCACCACGGCGGCTGCTCGTGTCCGTCCGGCGGCGGTATCCACGGGCACGTCATACTTCAGGAAGTCCACCGGCAGGCCCACCGCCTGCGCCGCCTCGTGGGTCAGCACCACGGACGAGGCGCCGGTGTCGACCAGCATGCTCACCCCGGAGCCGTTGATGCCCGCGCGCACGGCGAAGTCACCGCCGGCGCCGCGCGTGACCTCGACGATGCTGGTGCCGGTCTGCGCGAGGTTCACCGCATAGCCCGGCGCCACCTCGGCCAGCACCTTGCGGCCAACCTGTGCGAGGGGATCGCGATAGGTGTAGCCCAGCGCCAGCAGGGCGGCGAGCACCAGCCAGAAGGCGGCGGCCATGAGCGATTCGGCGATCCGTCCGCGAAAGATGGACCAGGCCGCTGCGCCGACGAATACGGCGATGGACAGTTGGCCCACCAGCGCACCGAACTTGTTGATGTCGATGCCGGCCACCTCGCCCTGCTCGTGGTTGACGGCGAGGATGACGCCGCCGGCGAACAGGCCGATCAGGAGAAGCCAGAGGAGGCGGTCGCTGCGCATGGCGGCCTATTCCAGGAAGGCGTCCGGCGCCGTCTCCTTCAGACGTGCCAGCCGCTCGGGAAGGACGGCCATGATCCGGTCGCGCGCCTCCGCAGAGAAGGAGGCCCAGCCGCCGATCTCGCGCAGCGTTCGTCCGCAGCCGATGCACAGCCCGCTCAAGGGCTCCACCACGCACAGCTTGATGCAAGGCGTGACGGTGGCGTTCGCCGCTGGAAGGGTCCGGGGTGCTGACGGTTCGATCATGGCTGCGCGGTTGTGCGCTCGGCTCCTTCGGGCTGGCGGGGCGGGAATCGCCGCTCGCCTACCGTCCGCCGAAGATAAGCACGCCGAGGAGGAACACAATCACCGCCACCTGCTGGGTGGCGCCGGCCACATCGCCGGTCTGCCCGCCGATGAGCCGGCTGGAGAGGCGCATCATCACGAGCAGAGCGAGGATCGGCCCGATCAGGCCGGCAAAGGCTGCACCGGTGCCGAAGGCCGCCACCATCACCACCGAGACGATCAGGGCGGCGACCAGCCCGCAGGACAGCGCCGCCGCTTCCGAGGGGCGGCCGACGGACGCGCCGGCGCCGTCGGTACGGGCAGGGGGGAGCGCGGCGATGAGCAGCACCCCGGCGGCGCGGGAGGCAGCCTCGCCGGCAATCAGGGCGAGCCCGGCGCGGAGCGGGCCGACCGAGACGGCGAGCGCCTCCAGCGCGCCGATCCGCAGCAGCAGCCCCAGCAGCAGCGCCGTCGCTCCGTAGGTGCCGATGCGGCTGTCGCGCATGATGGCGAGCTTGTGCGCACGGTCGCGGCCGCCGCCCAGCCCATCGGCGGTGTCGGCCAGCCCATCCTCGTGGAAGCATCCGGTGGCCAGCGCCAGCACCGCCACCGCCAGCACGGCGGCAAGAAACGCCGGAAGCTTCAACGCCATGGCGAGGATGAGCACCAGCGCCCCGATCAGGCCGAGCACCGCGCCGGCGATGGGCACCGCGTAGGCGATGCGGTCGATGTCGGGGGGGGCGAAGGCGGTGTCATCCCGCGCCGGCAGCGGCAGGCGGGAATAGAAGCGCAGCGCGGCGGCGAGGTCCTGTCCGAGTGTTCTGGCCATCGGTTGGGGCTCGTCGCTCCGGACGTTGCGGAAGGGGCGGCCGGTCTCCCGTGCCGCCCGGGTCCTTGGGAGCGCCATTTGCGGCGAAGGTCAAGGCCCGGCGCGTTGCCCCGCCAGACCCTCTCGCGATCCAGCCCCCGGATCAGAAGGTGATTAGGCCGATCATCTGGCGGATGAGGCTCAGTTCCTCGCCGCTGGTGGGCGTGGTCTGCGACACGAAGTCGAACACCTTGCCGTCCTTGAGCCCATACTGGGCGATGCGCGTCACCCGCTTGTTCTTGTCGAAATAGACCGCCAGCACCTTCTGCTCGGTGATTTCTGGCTTGAGGAAGGCGACGCGCTGCTGGGTCTGGGAGATGTAGAAGAAAGCGTCGCCGTTCAGGGTCGCAACGGTAGAGGGCGTGCCGAGCACGAGCAGCACCTGCTCCTGGCTCGATCCAACCGGAACCTGATCGAGCGCGCCCTCGGCCAGCACGTAGCCGCGCTGATAGGTGCGAACGACGCCAGTGAGCTGGCCGCCCGTGCCGTTCACGACCACCTGGTCGCAGCCGGCGAGCGCCATACCGGCGAGCAGGAGCGTGGCGGTCGCCGCAGGCCCGAGCCTCCGGCGTGAGGTGTTCCGCTCGGTCTTCGTGTGCCAGTGCCTCGTGTCAAGTGACGCCACACGCATCCCCATCTTTGTCCTTGTGAACGGCGCCCCGGCGCGCCGCCTCGGCTACCGCCCCTTGCCATGCGGGCGAGGGCGCGTTACGCCGCTTGCCCGTTCAACTGCCGCCGGACCTGGGCCCGGGATCCGAAATGCTCAACCTGTTCCGCTCGTCAAAGCGTGCCAAGTCCCGCGAGACCATCGAGCGCCTGTATGGCGCGATCGTGGCACAGTCGCGGCGGGCGGAGTTCTACACTGACTTCGGCGTTCCCGATACGCTGGAGGGACGCTTTGAAATGGTGGTGCTCCACACCGTCCTCGTCTGCCACCGCCTGAAGGGCGGCGACGACATCGCGCGCGCCATGTCGCAGGAGATTTTCGACGCCTTCGCCGCCGACATGGACGCCACCATGCGCGAACTGGGCGTGGGCGACCTCACCGTTCCGAAGAAGATGAAGAAGGTCGGCGAGGCCTTCTACGGCCGTGCTGCGGCATATGATACCGCGCTGGCCGCGTCCGGCAACGACCTGCTCGCCCTGGCGCTCGCCCGCAACATTCTCGGCACGGACGGCGCGGCGCCGGCGGCCAATCCGTTCGCGGCTTACGTTCGCAACGCAGCCGAGCGCCTTGCCGATACGCCGTTTGAAACTTTCGCCCGGGGCGTGCTGGCGCTGCCGAATCCCGAATACGGGCCTGCGCCGGAGGCCGGACAGTGAGCGACCTTCCTTATTCCTACATGATCTCTGTCGCGGACCTCCCGCCGCTTGGCCTCCACCTGAAGCTCGAGCTGGATGCCGAGACCACGGCGGCGCTTGCCCGTCACATCGGCGTCTTGCACGCCGAAGGGATCGTGGCGGCGCTTCACCTGGTGCCCGAAGGCAAGGAAGGCGTGCGCGTCTCCGGCCGACTCACGGCCACGGTCCGCCAGACCTGCGGGGTCACGCTCGAGCCGTTCGACGCGCCCCTCGACGAAGAGATCGACGTCCATTTTGCCCCCGCCGGCAGCTATGTGCGCTCGGAGGAGGACGAGGAAAACGGGATCGATCCGCCCGACGAGATCGTGGACGGGCGGATCGATGTGGGCGCGCTGCTGTGCGAGTTCCTCGCCCTCGGCGTCGATCCCTACCCGCGCAAGCCCGGCGCGGTGTTCGAGCCGCCGGCCGAGGATGCCGCCGCGCTTTCGCCCTTCTCCGCGCTCTCGCGGCTGAAGGACAAGGAGTGAGCACGCCTCGCCGCCGCGGAGCAGTTGCGATGCCGCCGCGACACGCTATTGTCCGCGCGCCGCAACGGCGACGGTAACGACGGGACATGCTTGCCGGGATTCCGATCCCACACTTTTTCCGCCAGGGCAGAGCCCGCCGCCATTTGATCGAAGCAGGGATTTACGCCTGAGATGACCGTAGCCGTCCGCATCGCCCTCGACGCCATGGGCGGCGACCATGGACCCGAGACGGTCCTTGCCGGAGCGGAAATCTCCCTCGGACGCCATCCGGACACAGCCTTTGTCCTCTATGGCGACGAGGCGCGGATCCGCGAGGTTCTGAAAAGCCATCCCAAGCTCGCGGCGGCCTCCCGCATCGTCCACACCGAGGTGGTGGTGGGCATGGACGACAAGCCGAGCCAGGCGCTGCGCCGCGGCCGCTACAAATCGTCCATGTGGAAGGCCATCGACGCGGTGAAGGTCCACGAGGCCGACGTCGCCGTCTCCGCCGGCAACACCGGCGCGCTGATGGCCATGGCCAACTTTAACCTGCGCACCATGCCCGGCATCAGCCGCCCCGCCATTGCCGCCATCTGGCCGACGCTGCGCGGCGAGACCGTGGTGCTGGACGTGGGTGCCTCCATCGGTGCCACCGCAAAGAGCCTCGTCGAGATGGCGATCATGGGCTCGGCCATGGCGCGCGTGCTGTTCGACATCGAGGAGCCGACCGTGGGTCTCCTCAACGTCGGGGTCGAGGAGATCAAGGGCGTCGAGGAGGTGAAGGAAGCCGCGCGCATCCTCCGGGAGGAGGGGGTGGCGGTGAACTATCACGGCTTCGTCGAGGGCAACGACATCGGCGCCGGTACGGTGGACGTGGTCGTTACCGAAGGCTTTTCCGGCAACATCGCGCTCAAGACCGCCGAGGGCACGGCCAAGCAGCTTGCCTCCTACCTGCGCTCGGCCATGAGCCGGACGCTGCGGGCGAGGATCGGCTATCTTTTCGCGCGCGACGCGTTTCGCGTGCTGAAGGAGAAGATGGACCCGCGCCGGGCCAACGGCGGCGTGTTCCTCGGCCTCAACGGCATCGTCATCAAGAGCCACGGGGGCACCGACGCGGAGGGCTTCGCCGCCGCCGTCGACCTCGCCTATGACATGGTGCGCCACGAACTGCTGGCGCGCATCGAACAGAGCCTCACCAGCCGCAGGCCTCCGGAGATTTCCGAGCGCCGGCCGGAGGCCGCAGGGGCGGAAGGACAATCGTGAGCGGTATCAGGTCCGTCGCCCGGGGCACCGGGTCCTATCTCCCCGAGCGGGTCCTCAGCAATGCCGATCTCGCGGCAAGCATGGACACGTCCGACGAGTGGATCGTCCAGCGCACCGGCATCCGCCAGCGGCACATCGCGGCGGAGGGCGAATACACCTCCCACCTCGCCATCAAGGCGGCCCAGCGCGCGCTTGATGCGTCCGGCCTCACCGCCGCCGACATCGACCTGATCGTCCTCGGCACGGCGACCCCTGACCAGACGTTTCCGGCCACCTCCGTGACCGTGCAGGCCGAACTGGGTATTACGCGCGGCGCGGCCTTCGACATCCAGGCGGTGTGCTCGGGCTTCGTCTTCGCCCTCGCCACGGCGGATGCCTATCTGAAGACCGGTGCCTTCAAGCGGGCGCTGGTGATCGGTGCCGAGACCTTCTCGCGCATCCTCGACTGGGAGGACCGCGGCACCTGCGTGCTGTTCGGCGACGGCGCCGGTGCGCTGGTGCTGGAAGGCGCGGATGCGGCGTCGGCCGGCAATTCCGGTCTCCTCACCTCCCACCTGCGTTCGGACGGACGGCATCGCGCCAAGCTCTATGTGGACGGCGGGCCCTCCACCACGGGCACCGCCGGCCATCTGCGCATGGAAGGCAAGGAAGTGTTCAAGCACGCGGTGGGGATGATCACCGACGTGATCGAGGATGCCTTCGCCGCCACCGGCGAGAGTGCCGCGAGCATCGACTGGTTCGTGCCCCATCAGGCCAACCGCCGCATCATCGACGCCAGCGCCCAGAAGCTGGGGATCGCGCCGGAGAAGGTGGTGACCACCGTGGACCTCCACGGCAACACCTCCGCCGCCTCCATCCCCCTGGCGCTTGATGTCGCAGTGCGGGATGGCCGCATTACGCAGGGTGATCTGGTCCTGCTTGAGGCGATGGGCGGTGGATTCACCTGGGGGTCGGCGTTGATCCGCTGGTAAGCCACATAAAGCGTTGACCTTGTTCGGCCCGCGCGGCTAGTTTGCCGGACGCCGTTGCCCACAGGCGCTGGGGCTCGTTGAGGTGCGGCGTCGTATCCGTCACATTCGTGCAGCCTCAACTGTTAAGAATTGCTGCGTTTGCAAGGCTGGGCGGTCGCAGGGCGTTGGCGGCCGGTCCGAGCGCGCTTTCAGGGGTCGGGGAGACATATGGCTGGTCGGACCGTAACGCGGGCGGATCTGTGTGAGGCCGTCTATCAGCAGGTAGGACTGTCTCGTACCGAGTCTGCCCAACTCGTCGAGATGGTTCTCAAGGAGATCGCGGACTGCCTCGCCCGTGGCGAGACGGTCAAGCTGTCTTCGTTCGGCTCCTTCGTCGTGCGCGACAAGGGCGAGCGCATCGGGCGCAATCCCAAGACCGGCCAGGAGGTGCCCATCGAGCCCCGCCGGGTCATGGTCTTCAAGCCCTCCAGCATCCTGAAGCACCGCATCAACGGCACCGAGCCGGACGGGACGGACGAGGACTGATCCTCGACGCCCGCCCAGCGGACAGGATTTCGTAACCGATCGCGCGAACACCCGGGGACAAGCCCTTGCCGTGGCTTGCCCGCCTTTCCGCATGCGCCAATCGCACCTATGATTCCTCGACGGGCTCTGGGCGATTCGGTCGAACGAGGCGGGAGACAAGGTGGGCGACGCGCGCGAGACGGAGAAAGCTCCGGACGCCTTCCGGACCATCAGCGAGGTGGCGGACGAGCTTGAGCTGCCGCAGCACGTCCTGCGTTTCTGGGAAAGCCGATTCACCCAGATCAAGCCGGTGAAGCGCGCCGGCGGCCGGCGATTCTATCGGCCGGAGGACGTGGACCTCCTGCGCGGCATCCGGCACCTGCTCTATACCGACGGCTTCACCATCAAGGGCGCCCAGCGGGTGCTGAAGGATCAGGGCGTGCGCTACGTCCAGGATCTCGGCATCGAGCGCGAGGTGGCGTCCATGCGGTCTGCCCGCCCGGCCCGTGCGGCAGGCGGGGAGGGGGTCACATTCGGCGGCCTGCTCGGCCTGCTTCCGCGCCGGCGTGGCAAGGGGCGGGGAGGGGAGGAGGATATACTTCCCGAGCTGCCCGAAAGCGCAGAGCTGCCGTTGCCCTTCCCCGATCCCGAAGCCGACCGCGATCTTGCATCCGAGCCGGCGAAGCCGCCCATGCCCCTGCGAGAAAGCCGCGCCCGCGCGGGCCAGGCGGAGCGGCGCGATCCCGCCTTCGATCGGCCCGCGCGCGAACTGCCTCTCCATCACCAGCCCGTCCGGGATGAACCCGGTTTTGATCCGCCCGTGCGCCATCCCGACCGAGGGGAGGCACAGCCCGAGCGCCGCCGCCCCGCCGAGTCCAATCTGCGCGGGGGAGGCGACGGCCGTCGCGAGCCTTCGTTCGGCGGCGTGCACGACGACCCGGACGATGTACCGCCGCGTCGTCCCGGCCCGCGGCGCGACGCGGATCTGGATCACGACACGGCGCCCCTGCCCCGCGGGGAATCCAAGAGGGAGCCGCAGGTGGACGCGCGCGCCGATCTGCAGTCCCGCCCGGCCCTGAATCTCGACGAGGACCATGGCCACCATTCCGAGCGGATGCCCGCCCGACGGGGCCCGCCGGACGGCCGTGCCAGCGAGCGCGTGGAGCCCCAGTTGCGCCCCATGCAGCGCCCGAGCCGGGGGCCTGCGTCGCGACTCGCCATGCAGGCCGACGACCCGGCGCCCCATTCGCCGGAGCTTGACGATCCTCTGCTGCCGTTCCTGGATGATTTTTCGCCGGGCCCGCAGGTGTCCGAGCCCATCGAGGACCGCATTCGTCGCCTGAAGGCGCAGGAAAGGCGCCCGCCGCGGCCCCATGAGGTGCCCGAGCACGATACGCGAGAGCAGGCGCCCGCGCCCGCCCGTGGCGATCATGCCGCGGCCCGGCTGTACGCGCGTGAAGAAGATGAGCCCGGCCCGCCGGATGATGACACGCCGCGCCGGTCCCGCCGCGCGGTCTCCGAAAGCCGCGACTGGCTGGAAGCCGAGCCGCCCCGGCCGCGCGATCGCGATACACGCGAGGGCCGGCTGCTGCGTGACGGCGAATGGCGGCAGACCGATTGGGTGGAAAGCGCTGCTGAACCCGCTGCCGAGGACACCTCCTGGGACGGCCCGGACACTCGCCGTGCCGGACATCACGACGCGGGTCGCGATGCCGAGTGGCGAGAGCGCGAATGGCGGGACGAACACCGGTGGGAGGAGGATCGCCACACCGAACCGCCTTACGCCCCCTCTGCGCACCCGACCGATGACGAATGGCCTGCGGCCGCCCCGCTGCCCGCCGAGGCGCCCGCCCCCTACCGCGAGGCCCTGAGGGGCACCGAGCCGGAGTATTCCATGAACGATCAGGATCGGCCCCAGGATCGGGCATATGATCGGTCCTTGGAGCGGCCGTTGGAGCGGGCTTCCGATCGTCGTCCCGTCGAGCGGCCTGCGGAACGGCCACGCCGGCCGGATATCCGTGCGGGGGACGCGCGGCGCGAGCCGCCGCTGGGCGTCGCCTCGGCGCATCCGCAGCGGGGCGGGGTGGAGCGCGCAGCTCCGCGCGATTCATACCCTTCGGAGGCCTACGGCCCCGCCGAGGTGTCGGCCCGCTTGCCCCGGTCGCCCGGAAGCTGGCAGGGCGAGGCCATGCGCCGCGCGATCGATGAGGAATGGGGAGAGGATGCGCCCCAGGCGCTGCCGCGCGCCACGCGCGTCGGCCCGCTGATCGGTCCCATCCGCGAGGAAGGCGAAGATGGCTTCCCGATGCCCGAGGCGGAGCAGCGGCTTCTGGCCGAGCGCATGGCCAGCCGGGGCGCGGCTCCCTCCCCACAGCCCCACTCCACGCAGTCCCATTCGGCACCGCCTCCGGCCACCCGCCAGCAGCCCGCGCGGGGCTGGTCCGCGCCCGCAGGGCCCGTGGAGGATGTCGCGGCCGCCGAGCCGCAGGCGGAGACAGCCCAGCGGCTGCCGCGCGAGCCCCTGCGCCCCGGTCCGCCGGAGCAGTATCTGCCACCCCATCTGCGGTCCGAGCCGCGGGTGGTGGGCCAGGCTCCCATGGCGGCGCCAGTGCTCTCCCGGGACGACGTGCATCGGATGCAGTCCGCCCTCTATGAACTGGGAGAATGCCGTCGCCTGATGGAAGGCCTGATCGGCCGGCGAGGCGAGGCCAGAACCGGCGACTGATCCACGCGCAGCCGAAAGCGGCAGAGGAGAGCCGGGCGGCAAACATTCCGCCGCGCGCCCGGCCTCGGTTTGTCGGTCGGTCCGGTCAGTCGACGACGGCGAGGGAAACGCGCGTGACGCCCGAGCCGGTGAAGCCGAGTTCTGACGCCGCGGCCTTGGACACGTCGATCACCCGGCCGCGGACGAACGGTCCGCGATCATTGATGCGGACGACGACGGCCTTTCCGTTACGGAGATTGGTGACACGCACCTTGGTGCCGAAGGGCAGGGAACGATGGGCGGCCGTATAGGCCGACGGGTTGAAACGTTCACCACTCGCGGTGCTGCGGCCTTGCCAATAGTAGGAGGCGATGCCGGTGGAGGTGTCCGCGTTCGCCAGGCTTGGAACGGCCATGGGGGCCGACAGGGACAGGGCGGCGCAGGACAGGACCACACGAATCTTCATCCGTTCAATCTTCCGTGTAATTGAGGAAGATCGCCGAATGACCGCGCAATCAGGCCACATTGACACCATTCGTCGGCGAAAGAGTGACGATTCGCTATCCGGCGCCACAATCCTGCCGCGATACAGGGTCGAAAGCCGCAGCCTAAGGTGGTATCTTTTTCCCGCCCGAATGATCCTTGGGGAGAGCGGCGCGCGCTTTGCACATTCGGTTCGGGAGGGGCTTGTCGGGGCCCCGGTGATGGTCTAAGCCTCCCCTCCACGTCGGAGCGTAGCGCAGCCCGGTTAGCGCACTAGTCTGGGGGACTAGGGGTCGGAGGTTCAAATCCTCTCGCTCCGACCATTCAAACCCCTGCCATCCGCCGCACCTCACCCTCCCAATCCGGTTGCGTGCGAGAGCCTGCTTCTCGCAGCCCTTGGCGCGGCAGCATTCTCCTTTCCGGCATTCCACATCCGGCGCCCGCATTGACGCACGCGAAGGGCGACATCGCGGCCGCCGTTCGCGCTGATGCGCCCTGCACAACAGCCGAGTGGCCAGATTCGCGTGATTGTTTACGCGAATCTCGGCCCACATCTCTTTGTTCTCAGGCCTATTTCTCAAGCGGCTTCACACGCTAGATGAGAAGCGCGGCTTCGGCGCTCTCGCCCTTTGGCGGCACCGAAACCCTTTCACCCTTACTGAACGTGCCGTCGCAATCGGTGCGCCGGTGTGACTCCGGGCGCGAATTGGAGCACCCTGCGGCGGATTCTGTGCCGGGCGATGCCGGCCGCCGGGAGAGATGTGATGCCCCCCTCCAGCGAGACCGCGACGCTGACCTTCACCATCCTTGGCTGCGGCTCTTCCGGGGGCGTGCCGCGGGTGGGGCAGGGATGGGGCGCCTGCGACCCCGCGAATCCGCGCAATCGCCGTCGGCGCTGCTCCATGCTCGTGGAGCGCGCGGGCGCGGGAGGCAAAACGACTGTCCTGGTGGATGCTTCGCCGGATCTGCGGGAGCAATTGCTCGGGGCCGACGTGACCCACCTCGACGCCGTGCTGTTCACGCACGAGCATGCCGACCACACCCACGGCATCGACGATCTGCGTCCCCTTGCCATCCACAATCGCAAACGCGTGGACATTTATGCGGATGAAGATACCGCCCGCGTGTTGCATCAACGCTTCGGCTACTGCTTCGCGACGCCGCCCGGTAGCGCCTATCCGCCGATCCTGAACGAGCACCGGTATCGGGAAGGCCGAGAGATCGTCATCGACGGGGCAGGTGGCCCGATCTGCGCCCTGCCATTCCGCCAGCGCCACGGCGACATCGACGCCTTCGGCTTCCGCTTCGGCGACGTGGCCTATTCAAGCGACGTAAACGGGTTCCCCGAGAACAGCCTCGCACATCTGCGCAATCTCGACGTCTGGCTCATCGATGCCCTGCGCGAGACGCCGCATCCCTCGCATTTCACGCTTCAGGAGGCGCTGGATCACGTGGCGATGCTAAAGCCCAATCTGGCGATCCTGACCAACCTCCATACCGACTTGGATTATTCGGCGTTGGCCGCGCGCCTGCCGGAGGGGGTCATCCCAGCCTATGACGGCCTGCAGTTCACGTCGGGCATCCGGAGCGGTGTGGCTGTCCCTGAGCGCAGCGATGCGGCCGATTGAAGGGCGCGGAGGGTCAGATGCCGCTTTTGAAGTTCTGGGCAAACTTCTGTAAAACAAAACTAATTTTGTGAAGTTTTAACGCAGGCGAACGCGCAGTCATCTCCATCAGCAGCGTTGCGCTAGAGGTCGGCTCGGTCTCGATATTCCATAATATCTCTTCTGCGTTTTTGCTTTCAGCTCATTCCTCATCTCACTCGTGTTGAACCTTGAGGTCCACGAGCGGCGTGCCGTCGAGGCAGTCGAGGCCGCGCACCAGCACCTTGTGCCCTTCCACGCCCACGAGCCGGACCACCGAGGATGCGATGGGATTGGGCCGCACGGGCGAGCGCAGCGCGAAGGTGCCTCGGGTGCCGCCGTCGCGCGGGCTCTGGAGGACGAGATCGCGGCGCGCACGGTCCATCCAGTAGAGCACCTGCAGGCGCGGGCAGTCGGCGACGCCCGTCAGCGCATCCGCCCAGCGGGCATCGATCTCCAGGGTGCAGACCGGTCCCTCCTCCGAGTCCCCCCGGCGCGGACAGGTGGCTCGGATCGTCCAGGGCGTGCGGATGCGGCCGATGAAATAGAGCCCCGCATCGAACCGCTCCGGCAGCGCGACGCTGGTCTCGCCGGGCCGGATGTCGTCGTCGATAGGTCCGGCGGGTGCGATTTCGATCATGGGCGGGAATCCCTCGGAGCCGCGCCAGCATAAGCCTCGCGTCCGCGCGCTTAAAGGCGGCATCGGGCGCAGTCGCGCGCGGCGTACCTGGGCATTAGGATGTCCACCCACCCTTCCGGAGTCCCCCATGCTGCCCTCCCGCGACATCGCGCGCCTCATCGAGATTATGGCGGCCCTGCGCACGCGGGGCACGGGTTGCCCGTGGGATCTGGAGCAGACCTTCGCAACCATCGCGCCCTACACGCTGGAGGAGGCCTATGAGGTGGCGGACGCCATCGCCCGCGCCGATCTGCCCGACCTGAAGGAGGAACTGGGCGACCTGCTGCTCCAGGTCGTCTTCCACGCCCGGCTCGCGGAAGAGGAAGGCGCCTTTGCCTTTCCCGACGTGGTGGAAGCCATCACCACCAAGCTGGTGCGCCGGCACCCCCATGTGTTCGGCGATGCCCGCGATCTCTCGCCCGAAGCGGTGAAGGGCCTGTGGGCCGAGATCAAGGCTCAGGAGAAGGCCGAGCGTGCTGCCGCCCGCGACGCCGCCGGGTTGGCGCCTGAGGAGGGCGGCAAGGGCGCTCTCTCCGGCGTCGCCCTGCCCCTCCCTGCCCTCACCCGCGCCTTGAAGCTTCAGGAGAAAGCGAGCCGCGTGGGCTTCGACTGGAACGATGCGCGGCAGGTGCTGGCCAAGATCCGCGAGGAGACTGAGGAGGTCGCGCAGGCCCTCGACGCAGGCGGTACCGAGGCCATTCGCGACGAGATGGGCGACCTGCTGTTTGCCGTGGTGAACCTCGCGCGCCACGCCGGCGTCGATCCCGAGACGGCGCTGCGGGGCACCAATGAGAAGTTCACCCGCCGCTTCGGCCATGTAGAGGCCCAGCTCGCCATGGCTGGCCGCCGCCCGGATGATGCCAGCCTGGAACAGATGGAAGCCCTTTGGCAGGACGCCAAGCGCCTTGAGAAACAGAGCGCGCGCGCAGCCGAATAGGCGGGCGCGGCCTTACATGGTGTGGACCCGCCGTGCCCCGAAGCGTCTGGCGACAAGACCGGCGCGCTCGGGCGGGATGCGCAGGGCCACCTGCAGCACGCCATCCTCGCCGGTGGATCGCTCCAGCACCTCGCCGTGACGGTAGAGCCAGCCGAGCCCCTCGCCGTCCTCAGCCGCAAGCGTGACGGAGAGCGTCACGCGCCCGGAGGTGATGCGCCGCTCGATGACGCCGAGGAGGTCGTCCGTCCCCTCCCCGGTCAGGGCCGAGACCGCGACCGGCGCGTCGGCGCCCGCCCGGAGGGTCTGATTCTGCACCTGCTCGCGGGCTTCGGGTGAAAGCCGGTCGATCTTGTTCCACACCTCGATGACGCGGCCGCCGTCCTTCACCTCGACGCCGAGGTCTTCCAGCACGTCGGCCACATCCGCCGCCTGGGCCTCGGTGTCGGGGTGGGAGATGTCGCGCACGTGCAGGATCAGGTCTGCCTCCAGAACCTCTTCCAGCGTGGCGCGGAAGGCGGCGACGAGCTGGGTCGGCAGTTCGGAGATGAACCCCACGGTGTCGGAGAGAATGATGCGGGTGCCGTGCGGCAGGTCCACGGCCCGAAGGGTCGGGTCAAGCGTGGCGAACAGCAGATCCTTGGCCATCACTTCAGCGCGGGTGAGCCGGTTGAACAGCGTGGACTTGCCGGCGTTGGTGTAGCCCACCAGTGCGACGATGGGATAGGGCACCCGCTTGCGGCTCGCCCGGTGCAGGCCGCGCGTGCGCTTGACCTGCTCCAGTTCCTTCTCGATGCGCACGATGCGCTCGCCGATGAGACGGCGGTCCGCCTCGATCTGCGTCTCGCCCGGGCCGCCGAGGAAGCCGAAGCCGCCGCGCTGGCGTTCAAGATGGGTCCAGGAGCGCACCAGCCGGGATCGCTGGTAATTGAGGTGGGCAAGCTCGACCTGCAGCGCGCCTTCCTTGGTGCGAGCGCGCATGCCGAAGATTTCGAGGATCAGCGCGGTACGGTCCACCACCTTGGTGGACCACGCCTTTTCCAGGTTGCGCTGCTGCACGGGCGACAAGGCGGCATCGAAGAAGACGAGATCCACATGCTCGGCCTTCACCACGTCCGCCAGCTCTTCCACCTTGCCGGTGCCGAGATAGGTCGCGGGCCGGATCTCCGAGAGGGAGACAAGGCCCGAGAAGACCACGTTCAGCTCGATGGCGGCAGCGAGGCCCACGGCTTCGTCCAGGCGGGCCTCGGGGCTGCGCCGCTCCGGCGCGCCTCCCCTGCCCCGCCGGCTGACCACCGGGGTCACGACGGCGCAACGCACGGCCGGCGCACGGCGGTCGATGCCGCCGCGCGTAGGCTCTCGGGTGATGTCGTGGGTGGGGCCTTCGGAATCCATCCCGGATTCGGGCAGCAGCGCATCATGCTCGCCGGGGATCAGAATATCCTCCCCGGCGTCGATGGCACCTTCAACCGTGCGGCCTGCGAGCTTGGACGTTGCCGTCTTCGATGGGTCTGCCTTGGACTTTGAACGTCCGCCCGCCTTCTTCCCGCTTTGATGCTCCACGCTTAGGCCTTTTCTCCCCCATCGTCCGTGGGATCGAACAACTGGACCGGGTGACCCGGCATGATGGTGGAAATAGCGTGCTTGTAAACCAGCTGGGAATGACCGTCCCGGCGCAGGAGCACGCAGAAATTATCGAACCAGGTAACGACGCCCTGCAATTTCACCCCGTTCACCAGGAAAATCGTGAGGGGAGTCTTGTTCTTGCGGACGTGATTGAGAAAAGTGTCTTGGAGATTTTGTGTCCGTTCCGCCGCCATTTTCGTATCCATTGTTTCGGCGTTGAGGCCCACGGCAAGCGCACGTCTGGAGTGTACACCCCCCGTGAGAGTTGGGCTGCTAGAATGGCACAGCCCCATGGCGGCGCAATATTATTTTGCTCCGCAACATGGAGCGTTGTGGAGCGACCTCACGCGACTTCCGAAAAGTCGTGGAATTTCAATCGCAAAGCCGCTGCGACCGGACCGGGGACACCCGCCCCCACCGGCACGCCGTCCACGGTCACCACCGGCATGATGACGGTCGTCGCCGCCGAGATAAAGGCCTCTTCGGCCGCATGGGCTTCCGCGACGGTGAACGGCCGCTCATCGATGGAATAGCCAAGGTCGGCCGCCACCTCGAACGCCACGGTGCGGGTGATCCCCCTGAGGATGCCGCTGTCCGCGGGGCGCGTGACGATGGTGCGACCGGCGGTCACGATCCAGGCGTTGGTGGAAGCGCCCTCGGTGACATAACCGTCGGCATCGACGAACCAAGCTTCCCGGGCGCCGGCCTCCTTGGCCAACTGCTTTGCCAGCACGTTCGGCAGCAGGGAAACGCTCTTGATGTCGACACGCGGCCAGCGATTCTCCGGCACGGTGATGACGGCAACGCCCTTGCGGGCCAGTGCCTCCTGCGCCTCCCGGTCGGTGCGGCGCGCTGTCACGACGACGGAGGGGACGGTACCGGGCGCGGGAAACGCATGGTCGCGACGGGCCACGCCCCGCGTCACCTGCAGATAGACCATGCCGTTGCGCACCCCATTGCGCCGCACCACTTCCCGCAGCACGGCCGAGAGCGCCGCGCGCGACATGGGCGCGGCGATCAAGAGTTCGTGCAGGGAGCGCTCGAGCCGGTCGAGATGGCGGCGCTCGTCCACGAGCCGGCCGCCCAGCACCTCGCAGACCTCATAAACGCCATCGGCGAACTGATAGCCGCGATCCTCCACATGCACGCTGGCGTCGTGATGGGGGAGATAGCGTCCGTTGACGTAGGCGATGCGCGACATGACTGCGTCGGCCCTCAGGTGCGCCAGATGGCGAGATGGATGAAGACGAAAAGCCCGATGATCTCCAAGCGCCCGGCAATCATGCCGATGCCGGCGACGAGCACCGAGCCCCACGGCAGGGAGGAGATGGCCGGCCAGCCGCCGCCCGCGGCGTCATAGACCGGGCCAGTATTGGTGACGACCGCCGCCGCCGCCGCCAGCGCGGCGTCCAGCGAGGGCAGTCCGGGGCTGAGCGCGATGACGCAGAGGCCATACATGAAGCCGAGGCTCGCCGCCCCGGCCCACACGCCCCGCATGGCGGAACCGACGCCGCCCTCCAGCGCCGAGGGCAACACAATGTGCGGATAGACGAGCCGCAGTAGATCGCCCCGCGTGCGCAGCAGGATGGCCCGCAGCCGCAGCATCTTGAGCCCGCCCGCCACCGACAGCGCGCCGCCGCCCAGCAGCACCACGAGGATGACGAGGCCGAGCGGCAGGTTGGCGTAGGTGCCTTCGTGCGGGCCGATGCCGCTGGTGGAGATCAGCGAGGCGGCGGTGAACAACCCGTCACGCACCGCGTCGAGGGACGACATCTCGTCCGTTCGGAACAGCAGCGCGCCAAGGATGATGCCGAGCACCGCCCACCAGCCGATGATGACGAGGCTTTCCACCTGCTCCGGTGCGGCGTTGATGCGGCGGGTAATCAGCGCCCGGTGCCACCGCACGCTGGTGGCGCTGAAGATGAGGAAGGGCAGCAGCAGCCACTTGGGCGTCTCGTCCAGCGCGAGGGCTAACTGCGCCTCGGGCGGCAGGTGGGCGCCGGCAGAGACCACGGCGGTCGCGAGGGTGAAAGCTACATAGAGGCTCTCGCCCGAGGCGAGCAGCACGAGCATCGCGAGCACGCTCGCGCCGAGATAGGCCGGCGCGATCTCGCGCAGCACCTGCACGAGGTCCACCACTTCGAGCGCCCGGCCACCCCGCGGGGTTCTGTCCGGCAGGCCACCGAGGCCCGCGGGGGCCAGAACGGCAACTGCGGTGACCACGGTCAGGAGACCGCCCGCCCATTGCAGGAGGCCGAGGAACACATAGAGGCTCGCAGGGCCCTGCTGGAGTGCGGTCAAGCCCGTCGCGGTGAAGGCGGAAAGCGCCTCGAACCAGGCCTGGAGCGGCGTCAGGCCGGAGACGATGGCCACCGCCGGCGTCGCCATCAGCGGCAGCACCAGCCACATGCACGCCACCAGAGCCACGGCGCCCGCCCGCGTCAGGCGCGTCTCCAGCCCGTGGGTGGTGAAGCGCAGCAGGCCGGCAAGGAACAGGCAGAAGCCGGAGGTCGCGACCCACACCGCCACCGGCCCGGTGCCGGTGCGCGCGGCAACCGCCATCGGCAGGAGCGCGAGCGCCCCGATGCCGGCAATGCCGGCGGCGAGCGGGCGGGCGGCGTTGGCCATGGGTGAGGAACCTTGAGGTCGGTTCAGAAGAATTCGAGCGCCACGCGGAACAGCTGCTCCACGCGCTTGATGCGGTCGGCGAGAGCAAACAGCACCACCCGGTCATGGGCGCGCACGACGAAATCGCCGCGCGGCAGCAGCACCTGCCCGTTGCGCACCACGGCGCCGATGCGCAGCCCGTCCAAAAGGCCGAGGTCGCGCAGGGGCTTACCCACCAGCGGCGAGGTTTCCAGCGCCTCCGCCTCGATCATCTCGCCCGAGCCATCGAGCAGCGCATGGACGCCGCGGATACGGCCGCGCCGCACGTGCTGGAGCACCTTGGAGACGGTGATTTGGCGCGGGTTCACATGGGCGTCGATGCCGAGGCCCCGGGCGAAGGTGGCGTAGCCCTGCTCGTTCAACAGAGCCAGGATGCGCTTCGCCCCCACCTGCTTGGAGAGCAGGCAGGAGAGGATATTGATGCGGTCGTCGTTGGTGAGGGCGATCATGGTGTCGGCCTCCCCCACCCCAGCCTCGTCGAGAATGGCGCGCTCCAGCGCGTCGCCATTGAGCACGACGGTGCGGCGCAGCTCTTCGGCGATGGCCTGCGACCGCTCGCGATTGGCCTCGATCAGCTTCACCCGGGCGGCGGCGTTGCGCTTCTCCAGCTCGGTCGCGACGTAGTAGCCGATGTTGCCGCCACCGGCGATGACGATGCGCTGGGCCGGCACCTCGTCGTGCCCGAACAGGGAGAGCGTGCGCTGCACGTGGTCTGCCTGCGCGACGAAATAGACCAGATCCCCGGTGAGGATCTGGTCGTTGGAGCGCGGCACGAACGAGCGGCCGCCCCGGCTCACCGCGACGATGGTCGCCTGGATGTCCGGGAACAGCTCGGTGAGCTGCTTCAGCGGCGTGTCCACCACCGGGCAGTCCTCAGTGCAGGAGACGCCGACGATCACCACCGCCCCGTCCGCGAAGCTCACCGTATCCGAGGCGCCGGGCAAAGAGAGGCGGCGCAGCACCATCTCGCCCACCTCCACCTCGGGGGAGATGATGACGTCGATGGGCAGCTGGTCGCGGGCGAACAGGTCGCGCCATTCGGGTGCGAGGTAGGTCTGGGCGCGGATGCGGGCAAGCTTGGTCGGCACGTTGAACAGCGCGTGGCCCACCTGGCAGGCCACCATGTTCACCTCGTCGTGGAGGGTCACGGCGATGAGCATGTCCGCCTGCTCGATGCCGGCACGGGCGAGCACGTCCGGGTGGGAGCCCTGCCCCACCACGCCGCGCACGTCGAGCTGTTCCGTCACCATCTGGATGCGGCGCGGGGACGTGTCGATGATGGACACGTCGTTCTGCTCACCGGCGAGGCGCTCGGCGATGCCGAACCCCACCTGGCCCGCGCCGCAGATCACGACCTTCATGAACCCTCCCCCCGGGCGCCCGGCCGTCGCTGGTCAGCGGACCGAACGCACCGATGCAGCCCCCTTTTCGGGCACCCCGTCAACCCGCCCCGGTCACGTCCGCGGACCTTCACCCTACGCCAAGAGCCTTAAGCTTTCGATGAAGGGCCGATCGCTCCATGCCGACGAATTCGGCGGTGCGCGAGATGTTGCCGCCGAAGCGGTTGATCTGCGCGGCGAGATATTCCCGCTCGAACACCTCGCGTGCCTCGCGCAGCGGCAGACCCATCAGATGCTCGCCGCCATTGCCGTTGGGAAGCGTGGGCACCAGAGCGCCCACGTCCGGCGGCAGCATGGCGGCGGTGATGGTCGCCTCCGGGTCGCCGCCGGCAAGAATGAGCAGACGCTCCACATTGTTGCGCAACTGGCGCACGTTGCCGGGCCAATCGTGGGATTGCAGCACCGCCATGGCGTCCTCGCCGATGGGCCGGCGCGGCAGTCCGGTAGTCTGGGAGATGCTGTCGAGGAAGAAGTCCACGAGATCGGGGATATCCTCGCGGCGCTCCGCCAGCGGCGGCACGCGGATCGGCACCACCGAGAGGCGGTGATAGAGATCCTCGCGGAAGCGGCCCTTGGCGATCTCCTCCTCCAGGTTGCGCCCGGTGGAGGAGATGATGCGCACGTCCACGCTCACCTTGTCGTTGGAGCCGACGCGGGTGAAGGTCTGCTCCACCAGCACGCGCAGCACGCGGTTCTGCGTCTCGCGCGGCATATCGGCGATCTCGTCGAGGAAGAGGGTGCCGCCATGGGCCTCTTCGAGCGCCCCGCGCTTCTGCTCCCTGCCCTCCCCTTCGGCGACGCCGAACAGCTCGAACTCCAGCCGCTCCGGCGTGATGGCCGCGGAATTCAGCACCACGAACGGCCCCTGAGCCCGGCCGGAGACGCCGTGGATGAGGCGCGCGGTGAGTTCCTTGCCGGAGCCGGAGGGGCCGACGATGAGGATACGGCTGTTGGTGGGCCCCACCCGATCGATGGTGCCCTTGAGCTGCTGGATCGCGCTGGAGCGGCCGACGAGCAGGCGCCCATGGGGCGTCATCTGCTTCAGCTCCTTCAGCTCGCGCTTGAGGCGCAGCGTTTCCAGCGCCCGCTCCGTGACCATCACCAGGCGGTCGGCGTTGAACGGCTTCTCGATGAAATCGTAGGCGCCGCGCTTGATGGCGGCGACTGCGGTCTCGATGTTGCCGTGGCCCGAGATCATCACCACCGGCAGGTCCGGATGCTGCGACTTGATCTCGTTGAGCAGTTCCAGCCCGTCGAGGCGGCTGCCCTGCAGCCAGATGTCGAGGAACACGAGGTTCGGCCGCCGCGTGGCGATGGCCCCGAGCGCGCCGTCGGCGTCCCGGGCGGTGCGGGCGGAATAGCCCTCGTCCTCCAGGATGCCGGCGACCAGTTCGCCGATATCGGCTTCGTCATCGACAATGAGGATGTCCATGGCCATGGATCAGGCCCTCCCTGCTTGAGGGACCGGTTGCGCCCCGCCCGCGCCGGCCGGTGGTAGACCATCCGCCCGCATCCGGAGCCTGATCCAGGCGCCGCGACCCTCGGGCGAATCGTTGAGTTCGATGCCGCCGCCGTGCTCTTCCATGATCTTGCCGACGATGGCGAGGCCGAGCCCCGTCCCCTTCTCGCGCGTGGTCACATAGGGCTCCAGAAGGCGGCTGCGTTTCTCGCGCGGCAGGCCCGCGCCGTTGTCGATGACGTCGATCAGGAGATCCTCCCCCGCCGCAGCGACACGGACGCGGATGCGGCCCTTGCCGCGCTCGGCGTCCGGGACGGCCTCGATGGCCTCCGCGGCGTTCTTGAGAATGTTGGTAAGCGCCTGGCTGATGAGCCGGCGATCGAAACGGGCCGGCTGCGCGGTGGGCAGTTCGGTCTCGAAGGTGACATCCGGGTGCCCGACCCGCATGAGGAAGACCGCCTGGCGGACGGTCTCGGCAAGATCCTGTGCGTCCACCACGGGCTTGGGCATCCGGGCGAAGGAGGAGAACTCATCCACCATGCGGCCGATGTCGCCGACCTGCCGGATGATGGTGTCCGTACACTGGTCGAACACGTCGCGATCCTGGGTGATGTGGCGGCCGTATTTGCGCTTCAGCCGCTCGGCGGAGAGCTGGATGGGGGTGAGCGGGTTCTTGATCTCGTGGGCGATGCGCCGCGCCACGTCCGCCCACGCCGAGGTGCGCTGGGCGGTGATGAGGGCGGTGATGTCATCGAGCGTCACCACCCAGCCGTGCGCTTCGGCTGCCGACTGCTCGGTGGTGACGCGCATGGCGAAGATTCGTTCGCGGCCGTCGCGCTGCACCGTGATGTTGCCTTGAACCGCGCGCTGACCGGCGCCCCGCGCCTCTTCGAGCAGGGTTGCCGTCTCTGGCACCACCTCGGCAAGCGGGCGACCCAGGCCCTCGGCCTCTGAGACACCCAGCAGCCGCTCCGCCGAAAGGTTGAGGATGGTGACGCGGGCGTCGGCATCAAGGCCGATCACCCCCGCGCCGACGCCGGAGAGCACCGCCTCGGTGAAGCGGCGGCGACTGTCCATCTGGTCTCGGGCGCTTACGAGGGCGTTGCGCTGGGTCTTCAGTTCGCCGGTCATCTTGTTGAAGGTTTCGCCGAGGGTTGCAAGGTCGCCCTCGGCGCGGTTCACCGGCACCTGGATGTCGAGATTGCCCTTGGCCACGCGATCTGCCGCCCACATCAGCCGGCGGATGGGCGCCACCAGCCATTTGGAAAACGTGACGCCGAGCCAGACCGCTGACAGGAGCACGATCAGCGTGACGATCGAATACATGGCGGCGAAGGCGAGCTGGACGCTGAACCGCCGCTGCTCCAGCGCGCGATAGTCGGCCAGCGTGTCGCTCGTCACCTTCAGATAGCCGAGAACGCGGGGATCGATCGGCCGGGCCACGTACAGGAAAAGATCGTCGAAGCCGGTGAGCGGCACCACGGCACCCACATAGTCGGAATCCACATAGATGATGGGCTGCTCGGTGGTCGCCTCGTTGATGGCGATGTTGGTGGGCACGAGGAACTCGCGGCCCGTGCGCAGGTTCGCCCGCTCCACCACGGACAGGTCGCGGTGGATGATCTGGGCGCCCGGCACGTTGCGCAGGGCGGCCTGGGCGGTCAGCACCTGGCGGAACTTGTCGATGTCCGTATCGTAGAGATTCTTCTGCTGCGACAGATCGTTGGCCATGGCCAACGCGTCACCGCGGATGGAGAGCGCGTGCTCGCGCACATAGGTCTGCGCCACAGAGGAGGCCGAGCCGACGATCTCCTGCGTGCGCTCGGAGAAATAACGGTCGAGGGTTCGATCGAGGGTGAAGCTCGCCACCAGAGCCACCACAACTGCCGGCACCACGGCGACGATGGCGAACAGGCCGATGATCCGCACGTGGAGCCGCGAGGCGGCGCGCCCGCGCGCCCGCGCCTGCCAGATGCGCCAGACTTCCCGGCCAATGATGGCAAGCAGCGAGAACGCAGCGACGGCCGATGCCGCGAGGGCCGCAATCGTCACCGTCGGCGTCGGCACGATGGAGGTGAGGCCCATGATGATGGCGAAGGTGGCCACCGCCAGAGCCAGCGACAGCACCACCACGACGGGCGCGAACAGGCGGGCGAACAGACTGCGCCGCGGCCTCATGTCTCTTGCGGCGTACCCGACCGGCTCATCGCTCATGTGTGCCTGACCGTCCCAGCGCTACCGGCCGGCGCGACGACTCGTGCGGCCCGGAGTGATGCAGTGGAACGACACTGGTGCAAAAATGTGACAGACGCATCCCCCTCCACCGGATTTGGTGCGAAGGCAGCGAAAGACAGGTAGCCGGGTCAGCGAATTCGCCCGCCTTTGCCCCGCCTCCCTGCGCGGCGGTGCCGCAGGACGCCTCTCCCCGCGGCAGGATGCGATGCGCCGCAGACGAATCAGCGTGCGGCCGGCAGCGTCACCGGGATGAATCCAAAATCCGCCAAGGTCTTCTGGCCAGTGGGCGAGAGGATGTACATGGCGAAATCCGCGGCGGGCAGCGAGGCCGTATTGGCGAGCGTCAGCCCGTACTCCGGCCCCACGGCGAGGTCGCGGGGCAGCGCTACCACCTTGTATTTCCCTGGGTCCGCCTTGCTCATCTCCTGCGTGCCCGAGCAGTAGTAGATGGCCACGTCCGCGCTCCGGTCACCGAGCGCCACGGCCAGCCTGTGGCGGCCATTGAGCGGACCGGTGGTCGCCGCGCCGCCAAACACTTGCTGGGCCTTGCCGCTCAACGCGGCGAACGCGCCCGGGCGCTGCTTATCGATCAGCGCGAACAGCTCCCACGTATAGTCGCCGCCCGGATCGGCCTTCGGCGTCGACGTGGCGAGGCGGATGTCCGGCTTCAGCAGCGTCTCCACCAGCGTGTCGGACGCGAGCGGTGGGCCATCCGAGAGCGCGATGGCGCACAGCGCATTACGGGCGAACAGCACGCTGTCGCTGGCAAGGCCCTTGTCCGTCAGCGCCTGCGCGTGGGGCAGAGCTGCGGAGGCGAAGATGTCGAAGGCGCCGCCGTTTTCCAGCTCCGTCCTGAGCACCCCGGACGGACCCCATCTGGTTGCGATGTGATCCTTGGGATGGGTGCGGCCATAGTCCGCGATCATCGCGTCGAACGCGCCGGTGAGGCTGCCCGCAGCAACAAGGCGGATGTCGTCAGCACGGGATGCTGCGGCGGAAAGGCAAAGAAAAACAACGGCGCAAATGCGGGCGCGCATGGCAAGGCTCCGAAATGAACAGGCGAATAAGCTATATTCATTTGGATATATCGTAGCCGTCAACAAACCCCGCGGATGGGACACCCGCGGGGCGTGTGCGTCGCCTCAAGACCCGGGGATCAGCGCGAGGTACGAATCACCTGGATGTCGAGATCGCGTATCTTCTTGCGCAGCGTGTTGCGGTTGAGCCCGAGCAGTTCCGCTGCCTTGATCTGGTTGCCGCGGGTGGCGGCGAGCGCAGCGGACAGCAGCGGATATTCCACGTCCTTCAAAATGCGGTGATAGAGGCCGGGCGGGGGCAGATTCTCGCCGAAGCCCGAGAAGTAGGTGTTGAGGTGCCGCTCCACCGAAGCGGCGAGCGTTGCATCCACCGGGCCCTCTTCCGACAGCATGTTCGGCATGGGCTCGGAAAGCTCGGCCTCGATGATGGCGGGGGTGATGACCTCTTGCGGGTAGAGCGCGGCGAGGCGGCGGACGAGGTTTTCCAGCTCGCGCACGTTGCCGGGCCAGCGATAGCGCTTGAGCCGGTCGAGGGCGGCCGCGTCGATCTGCTTGGCCGGCAGGCCTTCCCGCTCGGCCTGCAGGAAGAAGTGGCGGACGAGGTCGGGCACATCCTCCGACCGCTCGCGCAGGGGCGGCAGGCGCAGCGGCACCACGTTCAGGCGGAAGAACAGGTCCTCGCGGAACAGGCCCTGCTGGATCAGCGTGCGCAGATCCTTGTTGGTGGCGGCGATGATGCGCACGTCGGTCTTGATGGGCGTGCGTCCGCCGACCGTCGTGTATTCGCCCTGCTGGAGGACGCGCAGCAGGCGGGTCTGCGCCTCCATCGGCATGTCACCGATCTCGTCGAGGAAGAGCGTGCCGCCCTCGGCCTGCTCGAAGCGGCCGGGATTGCGGGTGGTGGCACCGGTGAACGAGCCCTTCTCGTGGCCGAACAGCTCCGATTCGATGAGGTCGCGCGGGATGGCCGCCATGTTGATGGCGACGAACGGCCCGGTGCGGCGCTTGCCGTAGTCGTGCAGTGCGCGGGCCACCAGCTCCTTGCCGGTGCCGCTCTCGCCCGCGATCATCACGGTGAGGTCGGTCTGCATCAGGCGGGCGAGGAGGCGGTAGATCTCCTGCATGGCGGGCGAGCGGCCCACCAACGGGATGTTGTCCTGCTCCTCGGGGGCGTGATGGCCGCCGTCGCCCTTCTTCGGCTCCGCGAGGGCGCGGCCGACGATGGAGATCAGCTCCTTCAGGTCGAAGGGCTTGGGCAGATATTCATAGGCCCCGCGCTCGGAGGCGCGGATGGCGGTCATGAAAGTGTTCTGCGCGCTCATGACGATGACCGGCAGGTCCGGCCGCGCCTTCTTGATGCGCGGCAGGAGGTCGAAGGCGTTCTCGTCGGGCATCACCACGTCGGTGATGACGAGATCGCCATCCCCCTGGCTCACCCAGCGCCACAACGTGGCGGCGTTGCCGCAGGAACGCACCTCATATCCCGCGCGCGAGAGCGCCTGGTTGAGCACGGTGCGGATCGCGGCATCGTCGTCGGCGACCAGGATGCTTCCGGATGGCATCGACACCTCAATTGTCCTCTCGAACAGGGCTCTTGCCGCGATACATGGGCAGGAGCACGCGGAACGTGGTGCGGCGGGGCTGGCTGTCGCATTCGACGATGCCGCCGTGGTCACCGATGATCTTCGCCACCAAAGCAAGACCGAGGCCAGAGCCGGTGGGCTTGGTGGTCACGAACGGGTCGAACAGGTGGGGCACGAGGTCTTCCGGCACGCCCTTGCCGTTGTCCCGCACGCAGAACTCGAGCGGCAGGCTGACCCGGGTGGAGGCACCGGGCACCATCAAACGCACGCCGGGGCGGAAGGCGGTGGAAAGCAGGATCTCGCCGTCCTGGTCGCTGTCGATGGCTTCCGCCGCATTCTTCACCAGGTTCAAGAACACCTGGATGAGCTGGTCGCGGTTGGCCAGCACCGGCGGCAGGGAGGGGTCGTACTCCTCCACGAAGCGGATATGGCGGGCAAAGCCTGAGGACGCCAGCGTGCGCACATGCTCCAGCACCGCATGGATGTTCACCGGCTCCCGCTCCACCGGGCGCTCGTCGGAGAACACCTCCATCCGATCCACCAGCTTCACGATGCGGTCGGCCTCGTCGCAGATCAGGCGGGTGAGCGCCCGGTCCTCGTCGTCGGCGGACTGCTCCAGAAGCTGCGCCGCGCCGCGGATGCCCGAGAGCGGGTTCTTGATCTCGTGGGCCAACATGGAGGCAAGCGCGCTCACCGAGCGGGCGGCGCCGCGATGGGTGAGCTGGCGGTCCATCTTGTCGGCGATGGTGCGCTCCTGAAGCATCACCACCACATTGTCCGGCTGCTCGTTCACCGGCGCCACGTGGATGTCCACGATGCGCTCGCCGCCGTTGCGCGGGGTGCCAAGGTCCACGCGATATTCGTTCACCGGCGCGCCCCGCTGGCGCACCTGATCGATCAGGCCGAGGAGCGGCGTGCCGAAGGGCACGAACTCGCTCAGGGGCCTCCGGCGCAGAAGGGGGGCGCTGACCTCGAAGAAGGCTTCAGCCGCCACATTGGCTTCCACCACATGGCCGTTGCCGGCGATGGTGAACAGCGGGTGCGGCACGGCGTCGAGAATGGCGCGCGTCATGCCCGGCTCGGCGCCGCCCGTCTTGGCGACCGGGTGAACAGGCGGGCTGACGGCTTCCTGCGCCGCCTCCTTGGCCGCCTCCTTGGCGACCTCCTTGCCCGCAGCCTTGGCCGCTGTCTTCGAACTGCCCTTGCGCTTTTGATCCATCTTCCGTGTGTCTTGCTTTCTGGCTTCGGCCGTCATGCCGCAGCCCTCCACATGAGTTCGTCGAAGGCCGCCACGATGCCGGCCTTCACCCGGCCCGGCTCGTCGAGCACAAGCAGCGCTTTGCGCCAGCGCTCCACGAAGGCGACCCGATCACTCCCCTGCCCTGCGGCGGCCGCATCGAGCGCCCAGCCGATATGCTTGCGCGCCTGCCGGACGCCGAGCGTCGTGCCGTAGAGCGACAGCCAGCCTTCGTAGAGTTCCAGCAGGATGTCCCGCTGGGCGTCGAGGGGCGGATCCTCGTCGACCACTCGGCCGGCCAGCGTCTGCGCCACACGGCCCGGAAACCACGGCCGGCCCTGCGCACCGCGGCCGATCATCAGCCCATCCGCGCCGGAAGCCGCGAGAATGCCCCGCCCGTCCGAAAGGCTCACCACGTCGCCGTTGGCGATCACGCGAATCGATACGGCGTCCTTGACCGCGCGGATGGCGCGCCAGTCGGCCCTGCCGGTGTAGAACTGGCAGCGGGTGCGGCCGTGGATGGTCACCATGGAAAGCCCGCACGCCTCGGCCATCTGCGCGAGAGCGACGGCGGTGGGCGAGCCATCGTCCCAGCCAAGCCGGGTCTTCACCGTCACGGGAACGCTGACCGCGCCGCGCACCGCCTCGAAGATCGCGCGGGCCAGCGGCAGGTCGCGCAAAAGGGCCGCCCCGGCGGCACCGGTGGTGACGCGCTTGGCGGGGCAGCCCATGTTGATATCGATCAGCCCGGCGCCGGCCGCCTCGGCCACGCGTGCCGCCTCGCCCATCAGGCGCGGGTCGTTGCCGGCGATCTGGACGGCATGGAACGGCACGCCCTCGCCCTCGGCGCGCAGCAGCATCTCGGGATGCCCGTCGAGGAGCGCCTCGCTGGCCAGCATTTCTGATATGACGAGCCCCGCGCCATGGCGGATCGCCATCCGTCGCACCGGCGCATCGGTGATTCCCGCCATGGGGGCGAGGAGCACCGGATTGGGCAGGGTCACGGCGCCGAGGCGCAACGCCGGAATGGACAATGGGACAGTCTCTTGCACAGAATTTAGGCCAGCTGTGTTCTGCCTACATCTTAGACAAATGTGCGCAGCACGCAAGGGCAGTGTGCGTGCCGCTGCACCGCAGCATGTCCGGCCCCACCTCGCGCTACCGGCCTGATCTCTCACCTTCGTTCCGAAGCGAGATCCGGCCATGACCGGAGCGTCGGCCACGAACTGCGTGGCGATCGTGGTGGCCGCCGGTCGCGGAAGCCGTGCAGGTGGCCCCTTGCCCAAGCAATATCAGCAACTTGGCGGCGAGCCGGTGCTGCGCCGCACGCTGCGCCTTTTTTGCGAGCATCCGGCCGTCACGGCCGTGCTCACGGTCATCCATAGCGATGATTCAGGCCTCTTTGCGGATGCTGCGGAAGGCTTGCCCAAGATTCTGGCACCAGTTTCCGGTGGCGCGACGCGCCAGGACTCGGTCCGAGCGGGGCTTGAGGCCCTCTCGGCTGCCCCTCAACCGACGATCGTGCTGGTGCACGATGCCGCCCGTCCTTATGCGACGCCCGATCTCATCGCCCGCGCCATCGCCGCGGTCGGCGCGGCCGATGCCGCGATCCCGGTGCTGGCGGTGACGGATACGGTGAAGCGCGTCGATGCGGACGGGGTGGTGGCGGAGACGCTGGACCGCGCGGCGCTGCGCGCCGTGCAGACGCCCCAGGCCTTCCGCTATGACCCGCTCGTCACCGCCCATCGGGCGGCGGCCGAGAGCAGCGTGACCACGCTGACTGACGATGCCTCGGTGATGGAATGGGCGGGCCATCGGGTCGCGACCTTCGCCGGCGAGACAGGGAACATCAAATTGACCACAGCCGAAGACATGACCCGTGCCGCCGCCTCCACACTCGCCGATCTACCGGACGTGCGCACCGGCACCGGCTTCGATGTCCATGCCTTCGGCCCGGGCGACCATGTGATGCTCGGCGGCGTCGCGGTGCCCCACGGATTCGGGCTGGTCGGCCATTCGGATGCGGACGTGGGCCTGCACGCCCTCACCGACGCCCTGCTCGGGGCGCTCTGCGACGGTGACATCGGCGCCCATTTCCCGCCCTCGGACCCGCAATGGAAGGGCGCGTCCTCGGACCGCTTCCTCGCCCATGCGGTGGAGAAGGTGACGGCGCGCGGCGGGCGGATCGCCCATCTCGACCTCACCCTCATCTGCGAGGCGCCGAAGGTCGGCCCCCATCGCGACGCCATCCGGGCCGAGATCGCCCGCATCACCGGCGTTCCGGTGGCCCGGATCTCGGTGAAGGCCACCACCACGGAGAAGCTCGGCTTCACCGGCCGGCGGGAAGGCATCGCCGCCATGGCCAGCGCCACCATCCGCCTGCCGGCGGGAGAGGATATCTGACGATGGACGAGGAGACCTACGCCCGCGCCGTCGCCGTCCTCGACGCCTTCCGCGCCCGCGGCTGGACGCTGGCGACGGCGGAATCCTGCACCGGCGGGCTCGTGGCCGGCGCCCTCACCGAGGTGCCGGGATCGTCCGACGTGGTGGACCGTGGCTTCGTCACCTATTCCAATGCTGCCAAGATGGCGATGCTCGGCGTGCCCGAGGCGACCCTTGCCGCCCATGGTGCCGTGAGCGAGGAAACCGCCCGTGCCATGGCCGAGGGGGCACGCAAGGCGGCAGGGGTGGATGCGGCGGTCGCCATCACCGGCGTGGCCGGGCCGGGCGGCGGCTCGGCGGCGAAGCCCGTGGGGCTCGTCCATTTCGCCTGTGCCCGCCGCGACGGCACGACCGTCCACCGCGAAAAGCGATTCGGCGAGATCGGCCGCGCCGAGGTGCGCCGGCTCTCCGTGCTGCAGGCGCTCGACCTGCTGCGCGAGGCGGCGGTCTGAGGTCTCGCGGGCATCTGTCCTAAAAAAGGGCCGCTCCGAGAGCGGCCCTTTTGCGTGGGAATGCGGTCTCGTCTGCCGCGTCAGTTCTTGGTCACGACACAGTCGCCGCCCTGCGCCCGCAGGGACTGGCAAAGGTCGTTGGCCTGATCGCGACCGGCGAAGGGACCGACCTGAGCGCGGTAGTAGATGCCCTTGTCGCCAAGGTCCGCCTTCTTGACCGTTGCCTTGTAGCTGCCCAGGAGGTTCGGATACTTGGCCTGCAGCGCCTTCCAGGAGCCGAGCGCGTCGCTCTCCGACCGCTGCGAGGCCACCTGCACCACATAAGTGCCGGCCGCCGTGGGCGCGGGAGACGTGCTGGCGGTCGCGTCCGCGGGAGCGGAGGCAGGCACGGTGGTCACGGGATTGGGCTGCGGCAGCCCCACCGGGATCGGATTCTGGCTCGGCGCATAGGCCGAGACGGCGCTGGAGGGCACGCCGGGCGTTACGCTGCCGTCGGCGCGCACGGTCATGGTCCGCACGCGCTTGGGCTCGGTGAGGTTCTGCGTCGCCTGCATGGGCTGCGCGGCGGGCGCCGGGCCGGTATCGGCGGGGGCGCGAGCGGCGGAGGTCACATCCACCGGCTGCTCCTCGCGCGGCACCATCTTCTCGTTTCCGGCGGTCACGGGCCCGCCGACGCGATCGTAGATCGACTTCTGCGCATCAGCCGTTGCGGGCGGCGTCGTGGTCTTGGCGGGAGCGGAATCCGCCTTGATGACCGGCGGCGTGCCGGAGGAGGATATCAGGCCGGAGCGGCCCACGGCCATGTTGTAGGCGAACACGCCGGCCACGCCCGCGACCACGAGACCCACGAGCGACACCCCGAGCACGAGCGCGGTGCGCCCGCGACGCCGCCGCGGCTCCGGCTCGTACATCTCCTCGCCGTGAGGCGGCATGTAGCCGTCGTCGGCATATTCGGGATCGTAGCGGTCGTCGTAGTCGTCGTAGTCGTAATCTTCGTCACGCCGTGCCGCGGAATAGGCGTAGCCCGCCTCATCCGTCTCGTCGTCGTAGCGCGCCGCCTGCTGGGCCGGCTGGCCGGAGGCGGGGCGGCGATCGTCCTGATACCGCGTGTCCTGATAGCGCGGCTCTTGCGAGCGCGGATCCTGGCGATACCCCTGGGCATCGTCGCGGCCGTAAGCCTGCTGTGACTGCGGAGCCTGAGCCTGCCCATAGCCGGCGGCCCGCGCCCTCGGATCCACGTTGCGCGAATCAGGCTGGCGGGGATCAGGCTGGCGCGGATCGTCTACGCCGTCGTCATAGTCATCGTCGTAATCGTCATAGTCCTGAGCCGGCTGCTGCTGAGCCGGCACGGCGCGAGCGGCGGCGGCATCGCGGGCGAGCGAGCCGTAACCCAGGCGAACGTCAGCCGCGCGCGCGTCCGCCGGGCGGGGCGCGGGGGCGTAGGACGGGGCAGGCTGGGCATAGCCGGACTGACCGTAGCCCTGCGGGGCGCGGGACTGAGGCTCCGGCGCGTAAGAGGGCGCGCTGCGGGCCGGAACGGCAGGCTGACGTGCGGGGGCGGTGTTCCACGCCTCGGCGTCGTCGTCCTCGTCGTATTCGGGTTCGACAGCAGCCGCGCGGGACGGCGGCTGGAGCGCGGCACGCGCGGGCTGGGGCGGTGCCAGGCGCTGCGCCGGCGCAGGTGAAGGAGACGCCGGAGGCGCATAGCGCTGCGCGGGCGCCCGGCGGGGATCGACCGACTGGGACGCACCCTGCTGGGGCGCGGCCGAGCGAGCCTGCTGTTCGGGCGGGAGCCCGTCGAAATCGTCGAAAGGATCGTGATCCATGAGCCGAGCCAGCTCGGCGAGGGGATCACGACCGGCCGCACGATCGCCACTCGCGGCCTGCGCCGGCCGGGAGCCGGGGCCGCTTTGCGTGGCAGCATCGTCACGCCGGTAGCGGTACCTGCTTTCGTCGCCCATGTCGCCTCGATGTGTTGCGCCGCCCACCCGGCCGGATTCTCGCGAAACCAATCTTCGCAAACCGGCCACCAAGCCCCGCCCGCACCTCGGCCAGCATACGCCGGACCGCAACCGGACGAGCGATTATTTCATCTCGTCAACGGCCTCAACTCCGAGCACCTTGAGACCGGAAGCGAGTACCGTGGCAACGCCATGCACCAATGCGAGGCGGGCCGAGGTCAAATCTCGATCATTCTCGATAATGAAGCGTAAATGTGGCAAGTCTTTTCCCCGGTTCCACTGGGCATGGAACTCGCTCGCCAGATCATGCAGGAAGAACGAAACGCGGTGCGGCTCGCGCGCCGTTGCCGCCTGCTCGACGAGACGCGGCCAGGAGGCGATGCGCCGCAGCAGCGTCAGCTCGCCCTCGTCATCGAGTCGGGCCAGGGCCGCTCCGGCGAAGCCTGCGGGCTCGGGGGGCAGGTCCGCGAACTGCTCGTGGGCGTTGCGCAGGATCGATTTGGCCCGGGCGTGCGCATACTGCACGTAGAAGACTGGATTCTCGCGGGACTGCTCGATCACCTTGCCGAGGTCGAAGTCCAGCGGAGCGTCGTTCTTGCGGAACAGCATCATGAAGCGCACCGCATCGCGGCCCACCTCGTCCACCACCTCGCGCAGAGTGACGAACGAGCCCGCGCGCTTGGACATGCGCACCGGCTCGCCATTGCGGAACAGGCGAACGAGCTGGATCAGCTCAACGTCGAGGCTGGCCTTGCCACCGGAGACCGCCTTCACCGCCGCCTGCATGCGCTTGACGTAGCCGCCATGGTCGGCGCCCCAGACATCGATCATCTTGAGGAAGCCGCGCTCCACCTTGTCCTTGTGGTAGGCGATGTCGCCGGCGAAATAAGTGTAGCTGCCGTCCGACTTCTTGAGCGGCCGGTCCACGTCGTCACCGAAATCGGTGGAGCGGAACAGGGTCTGCTCGCGGTCTTCCCAATCCTCGATAGGCGCGCCCTTGGGCGGCGGCAGGCGGCCCTCGTAGACCTCACCAGAGGCGCGCAGCGCCTCGATGGTGGCGCCCACCTTGTCCACCGCGCCGAAGGCCAGCGAGCGCTCGGAGAAGAACACGTCGAACTCGATGCCGAGGGCAGTGAGGTCGTCGCGGATCATTTCCATCATGCAGCCGATGGCGAAGGAGCGGAATACGGGCAGCCACTCGCTCTCCGGCGCAGCCATATACTCGCCGCCATGCATCTCGGCGAGCTGCTGGCCGACGGCGATGAGATAATCACCGGGATAGAGACCGTCCGGGATGTCCGCCGCCTCGCCCGTCACCGCCTCGCGGTAGCGCAGGAAGGCGGAGCGGCCGAGCACGTCCACCTGGGCGCCGGCATCGTTGATGTAATATTCCTTCGTCACCGCGAAGCCGGCGAACGCCAGGAGGCGCGCCATGGCATCGCCGAACACCGCACCCCGGCAATGGCCGACGTGCATGGGGCCGGTGGGGTTGGCGGAGACGTACTCCACATTCACCTTCTCGCCTGCCCCCAGCGTCGAGCGGCCGAAGTCGAGGCCCTGGGTGAGAGCGGCGGCGAGCACCTTGGGCCAGAAAGCCGCATCGAGGGCGATGTTGATGAAGCCGGGCCCGGCCACATCCACCCGCGCCACGCCCGGCACCGCCTGGAGCTTGCCGGCAATCTTCTCGGCGAGGTCGCGCGGCTTGAGGCCGGCATCCTTGGACAGCACCATGGCCGCGTTGGTGGCGAGGTCGCCATGGCTCGCATCGCGCGGCGGCTCCACCACCACGCGGGCGAGGTCGAGGCCGGCTTTGACGTGGCCCTCGGCAACAAGGGCGGCGACGGCTTCGCGGACGTGATCGGCGAAGATCGCGTAGACGTTCATGGAATGGGGTCCAATCGGGTTCGGTTGCCGGCGCGCCTAACGCAAGTCCGGTGTCGAGTCAAAGAAGCGGGCGTGCTGGTCGAGGGCGTAGCGGTCGGTCATGCCCGCGATGTAGTCGCAGACGCGGCGGGCGAGGCGCTCGCCCTCCAGCGCATCGATACCGTCTTGCCAGGAGGCCGGCAGATCCTTCGGGCGGTTGATGAAATAGGCGAACAGGTCGCGGATGACCCCCTGTGCCTCGGCCATGATGCGATTGACCCGCTCGTGCCGGTACATGCGGGGAAAGAGGAAGCCCTTGAGCGCCTTCTCCTTCTCCCGCATGGCGTCCGAGAAGGCGATGACGGGGGCGCCGAGCGCCCGCACGTCCTCCGCCGAAGCCACGCCGGCGGCCTGCGCGCGGCGCTGACTCTCGGCCACCACATCCTCGATGAGCAGGGTGATGACCAGCCTCAGCACCTCGTTCACCGTGCGCGGCACGTCGAGGCCGGGATAGCGCGCGCGGACGCTCGCCAGCGCCTCGCCCACCAGGGGCAGGCCGGCGATGTCGTCCAGGGTGAACATGTGGGCGCGCAGGCCGTCGTCGAGGTCGTGGACGTCATAGGCGATGTCGTCGGAGATGGCGGCGACCTGCGCCTCCGCCGAGGCGTGGCTCCACAGTTCGAGATCCTGCTGAGCCGAATGCACGCGGATGGCATGGGGCAGGCCGTCCCGATAGCGGCCGATGCCATTGCCCTCACGGTCGGTCAGCGGGCCGTTGTGCTTGGCAATGCCTTCCAGCGTCTCCCACGTCAGGTTCAGCCCGTCGAAGGCGGCGTAGCGGCCTTCGATGCGGGTGACGACGCGCAGGGACTGGGCGTTGTGATCGAAGCCCCCCTGCCCCGCCATGCAGGCGTCCAGCGCCCGCTCGCCGGCATGGGCGAAGGGCGGATGGCCGAGATCGTGCGCCAGCGCCAGCGCCTCGGCGAGGTCCTCGTCCAGCCCCAGCGCACGGGCGATGGAGCGGGCCACCTGCACCACCTCCAGCGTGTGGGTGAGGCGGGTGCGGTAATGGTCGCCCTCGTTGAAGACGAAGACCTGCGTCTTCTGCTTCAGCCGGCGGAAGGCGGTGGAATGGATGATGCGGTCGCAATCGCGCCGGAACGGGCTGCGCGGCGGCATCTCGGGTTCCGGGACAAGGCGGCCACGGGAGCGTTCGGCTTCGCTGGCCCAGGACACGCGGGGCGTCGCGCCGCTCACCGCCATGCCCGTCCCTCCCCCGCTCCGGCCCGCGCGGCACAGGAGCCTGCGGCGACGCACAAAACCCTTTTGCACCGCCCGCCCTTTAAATCGGGGGCGGATGGACTTACCTTAGAAGCCATTGCCAGCTTCAATTCGTAAAGTCGATACCATGGAAACCTCTCTCGCCCCGACAACCGCTCCCGCCGATGCTCCGGTGACGGAAGTGGATTTCACCGTGACCGACGCGGCCGCCCGCCGTATCTGCCAGATTCTGTCTCCCGAGCCTGCCGGCACCTTCCTGCGCATCAGCGTGGAAGGAGGCGGCTGCTCCGGCTTTTCCTACAAGTATGATGTGACGCAGGAACAGTCGGACGACGACCTCGTGATCGAGAAGGAAGGTGCCAAGATCGTGGTCGATCGGATGTCGCTCGACTATTTCAAGGGCTCCCAGCTCGACTACAAGGCGGACCTGATGGGCTCCGCCTTCAAGATCTCGAACCCCATGGCCACCGCCAAGTGCGGCTGCGGGTCCAGCTTCGCCGTTTGAGCTGCTCCTGGGCGCAGCCGCACGAAACGTAAGTAACCCGGCGGCTGCGGGTCCAGCTTCGCCGTTTGAGCTGCTCCTGGGCGCAGCCGCACTTAACCTGAGCGGCTACGGCGCGACGTTCCTCGGCACGGCGCTGCGCCACAGGCGCGGCAGGCCCTTGGGCCAATCGTCGCCGTAGCAGGGGAAGAAGCGCTCCGTGCGGGCATAGATGATGAGGTCCGGCGCGTAGCGCTTCACGTCGTCGAAGCTGAAATCGCAATTGCCCGTCACCCGCGCGGAGGCGTGCATCCATGCAACCTCCTTCACCGGCGCGTTGGCGAACAGGCGCGGCCAGGACATGGCGGTGAAGGAATCGCCCATGATGAGCACCTTCAGCCCCTCGGGCGCATAGTCCCGCACCACCGACTTGAAGGCGATGTGCTCGTTCAGGCTGCGCAGCACGGGGTCAAAACGCGGCTTTGAGGCCTTGCCGGGCAGGTTGAGGCGGAAATCCTCCTCCTTCACTTCGGGCGGCATGCGCATGGCGCGCAAAAGGTCGCCACGCGGTGCCGGCTCCAGCCCACCGACCACCTGCGCCGGGTCCACCTGCCAGTCGGGATGGCCGGCGGCGACCATCACGGCATTGAAGGCGAGCACGCTGGAGCGGGCGTTCCAGTGCGTGTCGGTGAGGAGGTAGCGCGGCGCCGGACTCGCCTTCAGCACCGGGCGCAGATCCACGGTCGTGATGCCCCGGGCCTTCAGGCCGGCCTGCGCGAGATCATATTCCGTCGTCGGGTAGGCGAGCGCATCGTTCCACAGCGGCAGCGCCTCGGTTTCCACCGACTGGGCATTCGGCGGCAAAGCGACCACGATCTTGGTGCCGGCGGGCGCGAGGATGCGCTGCATCTCGCCGAGCATGTCGACGAAGCGCTCCACGTTCGCTGCCCGCACCAGCGCCCCGGCCGATTGGGCCGGCGTCTGCTCCCGGCCCCAGAACAATTGGCCGTCGCGCCCGGCATAGAAGGGCTTGCTGTCCGGCGAGTTCAGCTCGGCCCGAAGCTCGCGGCGGAATACCGGGAGGGTGGCGCGGAAGCCGAAATTGTCCTGGATGAAAATGCCGATGTTGCGGAACCACAGGTCCAGCTTGCGGCTCAGCGCCCATTCAGGCGCCACCTTCACCCGCCACTGCATGCTCGCGAGCGGATCGGGAATGAGGTTCGACAGGAGCAGGAAGCCGAACAGGCCGGCGACCAGGATGCCCAGATAGCGGCGATGCCGGGAGAGGAGTGTCATCGGGCGCGCCTCAGAACCGGTAGTAGAGGAAGGGCGTGCCGTTGGTGCCGCCCACCCAGGCGACGCTCGCCAGCATCAGCACCGCGATCAGCGCGAAATCTGCCACCCGCGCCATAGCCCCCTCCCCCGACAGCATCTTCCAGCGCGGCCAGCGGAAGAAGCCGATCAGCCCGCCCACCACAAGAACTGTGATGGCGAGCGGCGTAAGGCCGAAGCCCAGCGCCATGGAGGCGCGGCTGAAGCCGTTGAGCCCGACGAGGCCGTGGAACATGTCGATGGCGCCCGGCAGGCTGTCGGCGCGGAACCACACCCAGCCGATCATCACCACCAGTACGGTATAGAGGTGGCTGACCGGCCCGGGCATCCGCTTCAGCCAGCGGCCGAGGAAGGCGCGCTCGATGATGAGGAAGGCACCGTGGTGCGCGCCCCAGATCACGAACGTCCAGCTCGCCCCGTGCCACAGGCCGCACAGCAGGAAGACGACGGAGAGGTTGATGTAGGTGCGCATCTCCCCGCGCCGGTTTCCGCCCAGCGGAATGTAGAGGTAATCCCGCAGGAAGGCCGACAGGCTCATGTGCCAGCGCCGCCAGAAATCGGTGATGGAGTGGGCGGTGTAGGGCAGCCGGAAGTTCCGCGGCAGCACGAAGCCCACCATCACGCCGAGGCCGACCGCCATGGTGGAATAGCCGGCGAAGTCGAAATAGATTTGCACCGTATAGGCGTAAAGGCCGAGCCATGCCTCCACGAAGGTCGGGTGGGTCGTTGTGTCGAACACCCCGTCTACCAGCCGCGCCACCTCGTCGGCGATCAGCACCTTCCAGGCGAGGCCGATGACGAACAGCCGCGCGCCCGCCGAGAACCGCCCCAGGGTCACCCGCCGCTCCGACAGCTGCCGCGCCACCGTGGCGTAGCGCACGATGGGGCCGGCAACGAGCTGCGGGAACATGCACATGTAGAGGGCGAACTGCGCCGGATCGCGGTTGGCGTGGACCTTCTTCTTGTAGATGTCGGCAAGGTACGAAATGGCGTGGAACGAATAGAAGGAAATGCCCAGCGGCAGCGAAATCTGCGGCACCGGGAGCACCAGCCCCATGGGCTCCACAATGGCGTTGAGGTTCTCCGCCAGGAAGCCGGTGTATTTGAACACCCCGAGCAGGAGGAGGTTCAGCGTCACGCCCAGCGCCAGCACGCGCTTGCGCTCGGCCCCCTCGCGCACCTCGATCGCCTTGGCCAGAAAGAAGTTGGCCGCGACGGAGGCGAGCAGGATCAGGATGTGTGGCGTATATCCCGCGGAATAGAAGACGAGCGAGAAGGCGAGAAAGATGTAGTTCCGCGTGGGGATGGTCTTCGCGGAGAAGTAAGCGACCAGAAAGAGCGGAAAAAAATAGAACAGGAATTCGATGGACGCGAAGGTCATGCCGCCCGGCCGCCAGAGATTGTCATCTGGCGTTCCTGCCACTCTTTGCCCGATGCCGCAACCCTTTGGGAGGTCACGACAGGTGTAGCGATAGGTAAGCCGCTCCGCCCCATTGCCTCCCCGGCGGTCCGGCGTATCCTCCCCCGCGAAGGAGCCGCCATCCCATGCGCATCGCCACCTGGAACGTGAATTCCATCCGCCAGCGCCTCGACCATGCGGTCCGCTGGCTCGGGGAGAGCCGGCCGGACGTGGTCTGCATCCAGGAGATCAAGTGCCAGACCGAGGCCTTCCCGATGGAGCCGTTCGAGGCGCTGGGCTATAATGTCAGCGTTCATGGGCAGAAGGGTTTCAATGGCGTTGCCCTCCTCTCCCGCCTGCCACTGGAGGACGTGACGCACGGCCTCGCCGGCGACGACGGGGACGAGCAGGCCCGCTTCATCGAGGCAGTGGTCTCCGTGAAAGGCGGCGTTGTGCGCGTCGCCTGCATCTATCTGCCCAACGGCAACCCGCCGGACACGGAAAAATACCCCTACAAGCTCGGCTTCATGGAGCGCCTCTCCGCCTTCGCCGCCGACCGGCTGAAGCTGGAGGAGCCGCTGGTGCTGGCCGGCGACTTCAACGTGATTCCCGAGCCGCGCGACGCCGCCGACCCCGCGGCGTGGACCGGCGATGCCCTCTTCCTGCCGCGCACCCGGCAGGCGTTCCGCTCCCTCCTCAATCTCGGCTTCACGGACGCCCTGCGCGCCACCTCCGACGCGGGGCGGCTCTATACCTTCTGGGATTACCAGGCCGGTGCGTGGCAGCGCGACAACGGCATCCGCATCGACCACCTTCTGCTGTCACCCCAGGCCGCCGACCGGCTCATCGCCACCGGCGTCGACAAGCATGTGCGCGCCTGGGAGAAGCCCTCGGACCATGTTCCGGTCTGGGCCGACTTCTCCATAGCGGCGTGACGCCCCGTGGCTGGAGAAACGACGCGCCTTGAGGGGGGCTGCCTGTGCGGCCGCCTGCGCTACCGGCTGGAGCGGGTGAAAAGCGCCTATTGGTGCCACTGCACCATGTGCCGCCGCGCCTCCGGCTCTGCCGCTTTGCCCTGGGTCTCGGTGGCGCGTGAAGATCTGGTCTTCATCGCCGGCACGCCGGCCGTCTTCGAATCGAGCCCCGGCGTCATCCGGCGCTTCTGCGGGGCTTGCGGAAGTCCGATCGTGTTCGACATGGCGCGGGAAAGCGATGTGGACGTGACCATCGGCACGCTGGACGATCCCGACCGCGTGCAGCCCACCCATCACATCTGGGTCGGCTCGGCGCTGCACATGGCGGACGGCCTGGGAGCGAGCTTGCCGCGATATGAGGGCGAACGCCCGCCCGAGGCGTGACGCTCAGCGCTTCGCTGTCTTCAGCCACACTTCCAGATAGCCGAGCGCCTTCTCGCGCTCGTCCGGCGTCGCCTCGGCGAAGGCCTGCTCGTGGGCGTTCACCACCCACTTGTCTTCGGGACGAACGGCGGAATCGCGGGCCAGCGTCAGCCACATGAGGCCACGGGCCGGCTGGCGGGGCACGCCCTCGTCGCCACGGAAGAGGAGCACGCCAAGGGTTGCCTGTGCCTCGTACTGGCCCTTCTGCGCCGCCAGCGTCAGCCAGCGGCCGGCGTTGCGCGCATCCCGGGGGCCGCCGACGCCTTCAAGATAGAGCTTGCCGAGCTGGTACTGGCCATCGGCGTCGCCGAAATAGGAGGCGGCATAGGAGAACATGTCCCGCGCGCGGGATGGATCGCGCTTCACCCCGGCGGAGGGGATGCCGACGAGGTAATAGGAGCCCAGCGCCACGAAGGCATTGGCCACGAACCGCGACTGCGCGGTGCCGGGATAATCCTCGGCGTGGCTGCTGGCGATCTTCTGGAAATAGTCGAAGGCCTTGGCGTCGTCGCGCTTCACGCCGTCGCCGTCCATGTAGATGCGGCCGAGCTTCCACTGGGCCATGGCGTGGCCCTGCGCGGCGGCATAGCCGAGGGCGTCGATGCCCTTGGCGGTCTGCCCGGCGCGGAGCGCCTGCGCCCCGGTGCGGAACGCCTCGTCCACGGGGCGCACCTGCGGCGCCAGCGGCACGTTGGCCGGTGGAGTCAGCGGCTGCATCTCATAGGGCTGGAGGGTCTGCGCGGTGCCGTCGAAGGCTTCGGCGCGTCCGGCCGCAAGACCGGCCACGGCGAGAAGAAGAACGCCTGCCATCGCTGCGGGGGTACGCACGCGACGGGGCTTGCGCACTGCGCTCACCCCCCGCCCTCTCACCCCGCTGAATGTCCCGTGTGTCGCAACCGAATTCATGATGGACGGAAGGTGACCGAACGCAGCGGCAATATCGGGGCCGAGGAGAGGCCGAGCAGCGGCACCTCTGGGGCGACCTTTCGGGCGAAGCCCGGCGCGGCCCGCCGGGGCATCCTCTCGCCATGTGCAACGACCGTCCATTCGGACCCACCCCAGGCGCGGCGTCCGGAAACACTTTCCGGGCTACGCTCACCGCCGCGCGTTGAAGTTCGATTTCGTGTCGTTTTGTGGCGAGTTCGCGGCGTAAGGCCCCTACGGGAACCCAGCACGTTCAAAGGATCGGGAGTGTGTCTTCTCTGTCACAATTTGCGGCGCCAAGAACCTGCAAGAAGGCGGCCGGATCGCGCAAGTCTTAACCATGATCTCGACGACCGGCAGAAACTGAGGCGCGGCGGCAACACTTGGCTCCGCGCCCCATTCTCCGCCGGTGCGTGGCGGCGGCTCCGGAAGGCGCCCGGTCAGGCGCCGCCGGAGAGCTGGCTGATGGCGGCGCGCACCTTTTCCTTGCGCACGATATATTCCTCGCGCTTCTCGCGCTCGGCCTCCACCACCTCCTCGGGCGCGCGGGCGACGAAGCTCTCATTGGAGAGCTTGGCATCGATGCGGGCGACTTCCTGATCGAGCTTGCCCTCTTCCTTGCGCAGGCGGGCGAGCTCCGCGCCGAGGTCCACCACGCCGGCGAGCGGCAGGGCCACCACTTCACCGCGCACCACCATCTGCACCGAGCTGGCGGGCACGACGTCCGACACCGAGACATCGGAGAGGCGGGCGAGCCGGCGGATGGCGTCGTCCCAGGCGGCCACACGCGCCGTGGTCTCCGCGCCGGGCTGCACCAGCACGAGGGGCACCTGCGCGCCGGCCGGCACGTTCATCTCCGCGCGCACGGAGCGGATCTCGGTGATGAGGTCGACGACCCAGCCGACCTCGGCCTCCGCATCGGGTGCCTCAAGGCCGGTCAGGTCCGGCCACGGCGCCAGCGCGAGCAAGCTGGTGCGCGCCGGCCCTTCCTTGCCGGTCTCCGACCACAATTCCTCGGTCAGGAACGGCATGAAGGGGTGCAGCAGGCCCATGGCCACGTCGAGAACGTACGCGGTGGCGGCGCGGGTCTCGTCCTTGGCGGCGCCGTCGGGGCCGGAGAGCACGGGCTTCGCCAGCTCCAGGTGCCAGTCGCACACCACGTTCCAGATGAAGCGGTAGACCGCCCCCGCCGCCTCGTTGAAGCGATAGGCGAGGATCGCCTCACTGACCTCTGACGAAGCCCGCGCCGCCTCGCCGATGATCCAGCGGTTGAGCGTGCCCTCCACCTTCGCCGGATCGAAGCCATCCGCCCGCACACACCCGTTCATCTGGGCGAAGCGCACGGCGTTCCAGAGCTTGGTCGCGAAGTTGCGGTAGCCCTCGACGCGCGAAGTCGCGAGCTTGATATCGCGCCCCTGCGCGGCCATGGCGGCCAGCGTGAAACGCAGGGCATCCGCGCCGTACTTCTCCACGAGGTCGAGCGGGTCGATGACGTTGCCCTTGGACTTCGACATCTTGGCGCCCTTCTCGTCGCGGACGAGGGCGTGGATGTAGACGTCCTTGAACGGCACTTCGCCGTCCATGAAGTGCAGGCCCATCATCATCATCCGGGCGACCCAGAAGAAGATGATGTCGAAGCCCGTCACCAGCACGCTGGTGGGATAGAACTTCTTCAGCTCGGCCGTCTCGTCCGGCCAGCCCATGGTGGAGAAGGGCCACAAAGCGGACGAGAACCATGTGTCCAGCACGTCCTCGTCGCGGGTGAGGAACCCTGCCCGCTTGTCGGCGTCGTCGATCAGCGCCTGGGCCTCGTCGGGCGACAGGCTCTCGTTGCCCACATTATGGGCCAGCGCTTCCTCGAACGCCTGGTCCTCGTCCTCGGCGACGAAGACGTTACCGAACGGGTCGTACCAGGCCGGGATCTGGTGGCCCCACCACAGCTGGCGCGAGATGCACCAGGGCTGGATGTTCTCCAGCCACTCGAAATAGGTCTTCTCCCAGTTCTTCGGCACGAAGGTGGTGCGCCCCTCGCGCACCGCCGCCAGCGCCGGCTGGGCGAGGGTCTTGGCGTCCACGTACCACTGGTCGGTCAGCCACGGCTCGATGACCACGTTGGAGCGGTCGCCGTGGGGCACCATGTGGGTGTGCGGCTCGATGGTGTCCAGCAGCTCCAGCGAGGTGAGCAGTTCGACGATGTGCTTGCGCGCCGCGAAGCGGTCCATGCCCGCCAGATGGCTGAGCACGCCCGCGGCGTCCGGCAGGTCCACATAGGCCTCGGGACGCTCGGCATAGTCGTCCTGGATGCCCTGCGGGTCGATGCGCGCCTCGGCGTCGAGCACATTGATCATCGGCAGATCGTGCCGTCGGCCTACCTCGAAGTCATTGAAGTCGTGCGCCGGGGTGATCTTCACCGCGCCCGAGCCCTTCTCCGGGTCGGAATACTCATCGGCAACGATGGGAATGCGCCGGCCCAGCAGCGGCAGGATGACGTTTTTGCCGATGAGGTCGCGATAGCGCTCGTCATCCGGATGCACCGCCACCGCCGTATCGCCGAGCATGGTCTCGGGACGGGTGGTGGCGACCACGATGAAGCGGTCCTTCTCGCCCTCGATGGGATAGCGCAAGTGCCAGAGATTGCCCTTCACCTCCACCTGCAGCACCTCGAGGTCCGAGATGGCGGTGATGAGCTTGGGGTCCCAATTGACGAGGCGCTTGTCCTTGTAGATCAGCCCCTCGCGATAGAGCTGCACGAACACCTTGAGGACGGCGCGGGAAAGCCCCTCGTCCATGGTGAAGCGCTCGCGCGACCAGTCGCAGGAGGCGCCGAGCTTCTTCAGCTGGTTGACGATGGTGCCGCCCGATTCGGCCTTCCACGCCCACACCTTCTCGATGAAGGCCTCGCGGCCGAGATCCCGGCGGCCCGGCAGCTTCTGGGCGGCGAGCTGGCGCTCCACCACCATCTGGGTGGCGATGCCGGCGTGGTCGGTGCCCGGCTGCCAGAGCACGTCCTTGCCGCGCATGCGCTCGAACCGTGCCAGGACGTCCTGGAGCGTGTTGTTGAGCGCGTGCCCCATGTGCAGTGAGCCGGTGACGTTCGGCGGCGGAATGACGATGGAGAAGCCTTCCGCATCCTTGCGCTCGGGGCGGCCGCAGCGGAATGCGCCGGCGTTTTCCCAGCGATCGGCGATGCGCTCTTCAACGGCGGCGGGATCGAAGACTTTTTCCAGCATGAACGGGACTCCGCGGTACCGCTCGGCCGCCGCCAGCGCAGCGCGCCGGGCCGGCTCCGCGTCCGCTGTGGTCGGAACGGGTCAGCCGGCGTTTAAGCCGGACGCACGGTCCGGCGTCAACACGCCGTCCGCGTGGGATTGGAAAGTGGGGCGGGCGGAAAGGCCCTGAGCCGAGCGCACGATCCGAGCGGATTGGAACAATCCGGTCGGCGCATCACCCTCTAAACTCAAGAAAGATAACGCCTGATCCGATCACACTGCGATGCCGTCTGATCGGCGCGTGCTCTAGCGCTGACGACGGGCAACGCGCTCGATCTCGGCCCGCACGAGATCCTCGACGATGGCGGGCAGGTTGGCATCCAGCCAGTCCTTGAGCATGGGGCGGAGAATCTCCTTCACGAGATCCTCCACGGTGCGCTCCTTCTGGGGCAGCAGGACGTCGCCGAGATTGCGGAAGGCGGCCATCACGGCGGCATCCGCATTGGGCGAAAGCAGATCCCGGCGGCGCGCCGCATCCGCGGAATGGCCACCCTCGGTGTGCTGCGCCGGGTGCTCCTCGAAGACAGGAGGTGCCGGCTGCGGCCGCATGGGGCGCGGCGGGGGCGCGGCAGCTTCGTGCCGATCGTCCCGCTCCTCGGCCGCGTGGTCGGAATAGGCCGGCTGCGGCACCGGCCGCAATGGCCGCGCCTCGCCACGCGACTCGGGACCGGCAGAGTGCTCGTGCCGGGACTGACGCAGAGCAGCTGCGGCCTCGGCGAAGACGGCTTCGTCCCGTTCATCCAGCCACGGGCGCTGGGCTCGTGCCGAAGGCTCCCCGACCGGCCGTTCGCCATTGGGACGCGCTTCGGCCACAGGCCGGGGCGCTGGGCGTTGTGCTGCTGCATAGGTCGGGGCGGGAGCGGCTTCCCGCGGGGGGGCCGGACGGCGGGGCACGGGTGGGGGCTCAAGCGGCGCCTGCCGTTGCGCTACCACGCGGGGATCCTGCGGTCGGCGGGGGCGCCCCTCCCCCGAAGGCGGAGCCTCGCTGCGGCGGGGACCCGCCTCGGCGTGCTGCGCCGGCTGTTCGTCATCCGCCATGATGCGGCGGATGGAAGCCAGGATTTCCTCCATCGACGGTTCCTGCACCTTGGGGCTCGCAGCCATGTCCCGACCTCGGCCGAAGACGAACCGTCGGCCCTGTGCGCGAGGACTTTATCCGCGCCCGCAGACCGACGGAGAGAATCGCCAGTTGAAGTAGGAGTATGGCACCGCCTCAGTTGGCAGCAACAACTGACGTACGGTCGGGCAGCGGATTATTTGCCGTCAGGCGTGCGAACACCGGCCCAGCTGTCACGCACCTGGTTGTAGTGAACACGCGGGTCGTAATAATTCACCTTCAGCCCGAGCGAGAGGGCATCCAGCCGGCCGATGGTGGAAACCAGCGCGTAGGCCGCCACCACCCGATCGCGCTGGGCGACGACGAGGGACGACTGCGAGTTGGTCAGGTCGCGCTGGGCGTTCAGCACGTCGGTGGTGGTGCGCTGGCCCACCCGCCATTCCTCGCGGACGCCTTCGAGGGCCAGCGTATTGGCGGCCACGGAGGCCTGCGCCGCCTGGATCTGTGCCTTCGCGGCCTCGAGCGCACCCCAATACTGCACCGCCTGGGCGCGGATGGTGTCGCGGTTGACGTCCACTTCGATGCGCGCCTGCGTCAGCAGTTCCTTGGCCTGACGGATGTTCGCGTATTCGACACCGCCCTGGTAGATCGGAACCGAGAGATTGAGCGTCACGGCGGCGCCGGACTGCGAATCCACCGAGAAGTTCTGATCGTAGGACTGGGAAAGCTGGCCCTGAAGCGAGAGGTTCGGCATCAGCCCGCCCTCAGCCACCTTCACCTGGAACATCGCCGCATCCACGGCAAATTCGGACGCCTTGACCGCGGGATGATTGTTGAGACCGGTGGAAATCACCTTGTCCACGGACGGCGGCAGCGTGGCCTCGATGGGGCGCGGGGTCGTGAGCTTGCCCGGCTCGACGCCGATCACCTGACGATAGTTCGCCTTCGCCGTCGACAGGTTCGCCACGGCCTGGCTCACCTGATACTGCGCGTCCGCCACCCGGGCCTCCGCCTGGGCCACGTCGGTGCGGGTCACTTCGCCCACGTTGAAGCGGTCGCGGGTGGCGCGCAATTCCTGCTGGAACGCCGCGAGGCTCTGATTCTGCAGGTCCAGCAGGGCGATGGCCTGGATGACGTTCATATAGGCGGTGACGCCGTTCAGCAGCACCGACTGCTCGGTGTTGCGCAGCGTCTCGCGCGAACCGCGCACCTGCGATTCCGCGTTGCGGGTCTGGTTCGCGGTGACGAAGCCGTTGAACAGCGTGTACGCCGCATTCAGCGCGAATGCCCGCGGCCAGAGCCATCCATTGGTCTTCACGCCCGAAGCCTGCTGCTTGGCGTATTCCGGCCCGGCCTGCGCCGTCGCGTTCAGGGTTGGGCGATAGCCGGACAGAGCCTGCGGCACGGTTTCATCCGTGGCGCGGGTTCCGGCACGCTGGGCATTCAGCGTGGGGTTGTTCGTGTAGGCCATGGCCAGCGCCTGATCCAGCGACTGGGCAGACGCGACACCCATAGCCAAAGCAAAGACACTGACGCCCGCCAAACATGCAACACCGCTTCGGCGAATGCGCTTTGCAACCGACATCCCAATCTCCCGATCCGACACGGCCATGCAGACTCGCCGCACCGACTCTGCCGCGCGGTAACTTTTCGGTAAGATATCGGTCCCGATCCCGATCCGAAACTGACCGGTTCGATCAAAGCGGCGTTTTCAGCCTACCGCTGCAAACGCGCCACACTGGTCAGAAAGTGAAGCGGGGAGCGGCTTTGAAGCCGGGGAGCGGCGGAACGGCCGCGTTGAACGCGACGCGTTCGCTCACGGAACCTGCCACTTTGGTAAACACGCAGGCCTTCCCCGCCCCGCCGTGACCGACCACCGCGACGAGGCGCCCGCCTTCCTTGACCTGCTCGAACAGGGCGGCCGGCACTTCGTCCACAGAGCCGTTGAGGAGGATGAGGTCGTAGGGCGCTTCGGCCTTCCAGCCCGCGTTCAGCGGCCCCTGCATCACCGCCACGTTGGCGACGCCGATCTCGGCGAGGGTGGCAGTCGCGGTCGCGGCGAGGCCGGCATCTTCTTCCACGGCCACGACCTGCTGGGCGAGGCGGGAGAGAACGGCGGCCGAATAGCCGGTGCCGCCGCCGATATCGAGCACGTGGTCATGCTCCTGCACGTCCGCCTCCTGGATGAGGCGCGCGAGGATCATCGGCTCGATGAGGTAGCGGGTGGGGTTGCCGGAGGTCAAAGCGAGGTCGTCGTCGATGTAGGCGAGCGACTTGAGCTGGGGCGGGACGAAAAGCTCGCGCGGGATTTCAAGCATCGCACCGACGATGCCCGGATCGGTGACGTTGTTGGTGCGCACCTGTCCGTCAACCATGCCGCGGCGAAGCTCGACGTAATCGATCATTTTCCCGTCTCCGGCCATCCCCTTGGCCCGGGGCGCTCAGCGGAGGCGTGTCCCGTGCCGTCGGGCTCAAGAGCCATATTGCCGCCCCTTTTGCAAGGCGCCCCTCGGGGTCGGCGAGGGCGTGGACGGGCTCATGTGGCCGCAAGTCGCATGGTTCCGGGCCGACAGCGGCGAGAGTGTCCTGCACCCTGACACAGGCGCGAGCCGATCCCCGCGCCGGCCGCCGCCGAGGAGGCGCGACGCATGACGGCAACCGACATCCCCTCCCCTCCTGCATCGCAGGACCCGCAACCCGAGGGCCTCGACGAAGCCGCGATCCATCGTCTGGTCCATACCTTCTACGCGCGCGTGCAGAAGGATGCGCTGCTCGGCCCCATCTTCGGCGGGCGCATCGCCGACGCGGCCTGGCCGGTGCATCTCGCCAAGATGTGCGACTTCTGGTCATCGGTGCTGCTGAAGTCCGGCCGCTACGAGGGCCGCCCCCTGCCGCCGCACCTGGCGCTGGGCGCCGATGCCGGCGAACCGCAATTCGCGCGCTGGCTGGCCCTGTTCCGCCCGACCGCCATCGAGGTGCTGCCGCCCGATGCCGCGCAGCTGGCCATCGCCCATGCCGAGCGGATGGCCTATTCCTTCCGCCTCGCGATTGCTTTCCACAAGGGCGAGGACACCACCCGGATCATCCCCTACGGCAACAGCTGAGCGGAAAGCGGAGCCCGCCGGCCCCGCCTTCCGGGCGCCCGTCAAAGCTGCTTGTCGGTGGTGCTGATGAACTTCATGCCGCTCGCGGTTTCGAGGTTGGTGAGCGCCGCGTCGATCACGGAGAAGATGGTCGCCCGGGCCGATGCCTTGCTCAGGTCAAGCTTGGCCGAGCTTGCGACCTTGAGCTTGGTCAGCGCCGAAGAGAAGGCCGCGCTGGCCTGCGCCGAAGTGTAGAATTGCGCGGGGTTCGTGCCGTTGGAATAGGACAGGGTCTGGGCAACCCTTGAGAAAACGTTGGCCAGCGCGCTCATGTTGAAGACGACGCTGTTGGTCGGCGTCGTCTTGAGCGACGGGCTCGTGGTCGGGATCGGGTTGTTGTAGAGCTGGTCCAGGTAATAATGGACCTGATACGGATACTGAACGTAGGTATCCGAGCTTCCCCAGGCCGACGTATAGCTGTTCACCGATGTCACGGTGGCGGCCGTCGCCGTCGCGCCGAGATTGCTGTAGCGGGACACGAGCGGTCCGTAGAAGCCCTGATTGTAGGCGACGTTCAGGATCACATCGAGGAAGCTGTTCGGCAGCGTCGTGAAGTTCTTCAGCGCCGCATCGAAGGCCGGCTCCCACGGGGTAGTCCAGCCCCCCGCACCCTTCCCGGTAACATTCAACGCAACCAGATCGTTGTAGTGGAAGTACGCGACCAGGGCCGGGCCGTAGTATTTGTTGTTGAAGGAAGCCGGCGTCGCCTTGGTGTATTGCGTGGCCGCATTGGCCATGGTGAAGCCGATGTTCTTCTGGATTGCCACATAATTTATGAGCGAGTGGCCTTTGGGCTGGTAGCTGCCAGAAACCATGTCCGCAGCATAGTTGTTGATCTGGTAGGGGCCGCCCTGGCCGACGCCCATGACCGCCTGCTGGTTTGCATTCGGATCAATGAGGTCGCTGCTCGCCCGGTAATATTGGGTCGCGATATTTTCCTGGAGCAGCTGCGCGAAGATGGATCCGTAGAGATAATCCTTGTTGTACTGGATACCGGGAAACCCTTCATCAATGAGATGGCCCAGCAGCACTCCGGCGATGATGTTCGACATGATCAGGTCGTCGAAATTTCCGCCTGTGAGGGTGAGCGAATCCTGGGCGGTGCCCACACCGAGCAGCAGATGGAAATTGATTGTCCCGGCGCTGGCCGTGCTCGGCGGGGGGGCACTGAGGGTCGTGACGGCGACCGGTGCCGATTTGGCCGAAGCACCGACCGAATCCACCGCCGCAACGGCGAAGCTGTAAGACGTGAGAGGTGTCAGGCCGGACAGCGTCACGCTGGCGCCTGCCGATGTCGTCGTCAGGGTGCCGTTCGTATAGATCTGGTAGCCGGTGATGGTGCAGTTCGCCACCGTCACCGGGGTCCATGTCAGCGTCGTCGCATTGCCTGTGGTTCCGGATGCGGCAAGGCCCGTGGGGACCGGCGGCACCGCAGTGCAATTGGAGCAGGATCCGGACTGGGTCCACGGCTGACCGCTGCCCGACCCGCCGCTGTTGGTGGCGGGGTCCTGATTCTGGGTCCACCAATTGGCGCGATAGATGATGCCATTCTCGCTGGCCTGCGCGCCCGCCAGATAGACGGACGACGAGTTCCAGGCTGCAGGGCAGGATTGGGCCCATGCCGATCCCGCAATCCAGGAGGTGAAGGCGGACACCAGGACGACGGACGTGGCGTGACGAATCCTCATGGCAGCCCCCATTTGACAGCCCTTATGGCGGTAGCTGTATAGGGCGGCGGATACTTCTGTCGATAGGCAAAGGTCTGGCTTGGCAACATCTGCCGCGTCGAAGCTATCGCGCCTTGGATTTCCGGACGGCACACGGCTCTCGCCTACTCGATCGCGTTCCACGAGGGTGAAGCCACCGACGCATCAGGCCCACGGGCGGCCGCGCCCCTCGACGGACAGGCTTCCCTTGGGTAATAAAGCTGCGGGGGCAACGGCCCTGCCGGATTCAGCTTCACCCTGGAAAAGCGATTGTCGATAACGATTGCCGCGGTCATCCCCCTCTACAATGGCGCGCCCTTTATCGGTGCCGCGCTTGGCAGCGTGCTGAATCAGACCCGTCCACCGGATGAAGTCATCGTCGTCAACGACGGCTCCACCGACGAGGGGCCGGCGATCGTCCAGGGGCTTGCGCGGGATCATCCGGTCCGCCTGCTGAACAAGCCGAACGGCGGGCAGTCCTCGGCCCGCAATCTCGCAATCCGCCAGACCTCCTGCTCCCATATCGCGCTCCTGGATCAGGACGACATCTGGTACGAGGACCATCTCGCCCTGCTGCAACAGCCGTTCGTGAACGCGGAGATCCGCCGGCTCGGCCTCGTCTACGGCAACCTCGACCAGATCGACCGCAATGGCCGGTTGATTACGGAACATTGCCTCGACCAGGTGCCGACGGCCCATCCCAAGCGCTCGCTGCTCCAGTGCCTGGAGCATGACATGTTCATCCTGCCGGGCGCCTCGCTGGTGGAGCGACAGGCCATGCTCGATGCGGGCCTCTTCGACGAGCGCCTCTCCGGCTACGAGGACGACGACCTGTTCGTCCGCCTCTACTCGATGGGCGTGAAGAGCCGCTATCTCGACAAGGCCGTCACCATGTGGCGCATCTATCCGCAATCCACCTCTTTCAGCGCCCGCATGGCGAAATCGCGGATGATCTATTTCGCCAAGCTGATCGAGGCCCATCCGGACGAGCCCCGCCTCGGGCTTTTCTGGCGGCGCGATGTCATTGCACCCCGCTTTGCGAAGATTCTCCGAAACGAGTTCATTGACGCATCGAGGGCCAGGGACTGGCCCCGCGTCGAGCGCGCATGGGAGGATCTGAAGATCGTAACGCGTCACATGAAAAGCAGCGTTCAGGCGCGGATGACGTTGCTGGGGCCGCTGATCGGCGCCGCCCTTGCTGGCCGGCTACCCAGCCTGTCGCGCCGGCTGCTGCGGCACACCTTGCGTTGATCGCCTGAGCACCGAAGGCAGGGGACAATCCCAACCGGCGCTTGCGCGGTCTGGGCGAACGCCTTAAGAACACGCGCTCGTGAGGCCACGTGGCGGAGTGGTTACGCAGCGGACTGCAAATCCGTGTACGGGGGTTCGATTCCCTCCGTGGCCTCCAGTTTTCCGCGAAAATCTAGGCCAGTGACCCGCTTCCGCCCGCTTAGCGGTGCTGCGATGCAGCACGCCTTCGGGCCTGCAAGTTGACTTGGCTCCCTGCTGGCGGTTCATGGGGACACCGAAGCGGTCCCGCATCCGGACGCCGCCGGAGATGTACATGAACGCGAAAGCCGCCCAGCGCCTCGGGCCTCCGCCCACTTCGGACGAGACCAATGCCGTCCTGCGGCGCCTCCTCCTGTCCGACGGCCGCAAGCACTGGAAGGGGTATGTGCTGGCCTTCGTCTTCATGGGCACCATGGCCGCCTGCACGGCGGGCCTCGCCTATCTGATGAACGATGCGGTGAACGCCATCTTCGTCCACCCGACCCCGGCGGCGGTGTGGGCGGTGTCCGGCATCGTGATGGCGCTCTCCATCATCAAGGGCGCCTCGGCCTACGGGCAGAGCATCACCATGGCGCGCATCGGCAACCGGGTGGTGGCCGACAACCAGAAGCGCGCCTTCGACCGGCTGCTGCTGCAGGATGCCGCCTATTTCGGCCATCGCCACACGGCGGAGATCACCACCCGCTTCACCGCCGGCGCCGCAGGTGCCCGGGGAGCGCTGGATCTCATCGTCACCAGCATCGGCCGCGATTTCCTTTCGCTGGTGATGCTGGCCGGCGTCGCCTTCGTGCAGGATCCCTTCCTCGCGGTGATCGCCCTCGTGGTGATGCCGGCGGCTGTGCTGGGCACGCGCAAGCTCATCAAGAAGGCCAAGACCATCTTCACCACCGGCTTCACCTCCGGCGTGAAGCTGTCCTCCATCGTCATGGAGGTGTTTCAGGGCATCCGCACGGTGAAGGCCTACACGCTCGAACCGGTGATGCGGGACCGCACCCACAAGTTCATCGACGACGTGGAGATCAACGCCAACCGCCTCGTGCGCACCCAGGCGAAATCCAGCCCCCTCATGGAGACGCTGGGCGGCCTCGCCATCGGCGGCGTGATTCTCTACGCCGGATATAACGTGATCGAGCTGGGCCGCTCGCCGGGCCAGTTCTTCTCGGTGCTCACGGCGCTGCTGCTGGCTTACGAGCCCGCCAAGCGCCTGTCGCGCCTGCATGTGGAGCTGGTGAGCCATGTGATGGGCGCGCGCATGCTGTTCGACCTGCTGGATGCACCCGCCCCCGACGCCGAAGCCCCGGACGTGGCCGCCCTGCCCCGTCCCCGCGGCCGGGTGGAGTTCAAGGACGTGGTGTTCGCCTATCGCCCCGGCGAGAACGTGCTGCGTGGCCTCGACCTCGTGGCCGAGCCCGGCCGGACGACCGCGCTGGTCGGCCAGTCCGGCGGCGGCAAGACCACCATCATCAATCTCATCGAACGATTCTACGATCCCCAGTCCGGCGCCGTGCGCATCGACGAGGTGGACACCCGCACCGTGTCGCGCACCTCCGTGCGGGCATCGGTGGCGCTCGTGAGCCAGGACGTCTACCTGTTCTCCGGCACCATCCGCGAGAACATCGGCTTTGGCAGGCCGGGCGCCTCGGAGGAGGAGATCATCGCGGCGGCCAAGGCCGCCCATGCGCATCCCTTCATCATGGGCTTCGAGAACGGCTACGACACCTTCGTGGGCGAACACGGGGCGCAGCTCTCCGGCGGCCAGCGCCAGCGCATCGCCATCGCCCGCGCCTTCCTGAAGAACGCGCCGATCCTGCTGCTGGACGAAGCCACCGCCGCGCTCGACTCCGAATCGGAGGCCGAGGTGCAGAAGGCCCTCGCGGAACTCGCCCACGAGCGCACCACCATCGTTATCGCCCACCGGCTCCAGACCGTGGTGCGCGCCGACCGCATCTGCGTGATCGAGGGCGGCCGCGTGATGGAGAGCGGCACCCATGACGAACTGATCGCCCGCCGTGGTCGCTATTACGGATTCTATTTCGCCCAGTTCGCTCACGAGAGCGGGAATCCCGGCTCAAGCGCGGGCGGAGCGGTGGCCTCCGACGGCGGGGGCGATCTGCTCCGCGCCTGAAGAATCCTGCACCGGCGCCACTTTGTGCGCCGGTGCGGCAACTTCCCCTGGAAAAGCGCGTCTTACGGCTTCACAAGCGGCGATGTGGTTGCTATATCGCCGGCCTCGGTCGCGAGACCCACGGTCCCTGATAGCTCAGTTGGTAGAGCGTTCGACTGTTAATCGAATGGTCGCAGGTTCGAGTCCTGCTCAGGGAGCCATCTTTACCTCCACCGCGCAACAGTCTCCTGTCCCGCTTTGGGTTGGCGCTCTTCGCCCGCTCCTGATGTTCGGTGCCGGCAGCGGACATCCGGTTGCGGATGCCTCGAATCGAGTGCCGACCGAGCATGAGTCCGCCCCCTTGCGCCACTCCTTCTGAAAATGTAGCAACGAAGCCGTTCGGCGGAATGTCGGAGCATAGCGCAGCCTGGTAGCGCATCTGCTTTGGGAGCGCGGGGCCGAACTATCCACATCCATTTGAATTGTCAGCGCTTCTTGCGGTTCGGGGTGGGTCCCTTCGGGATTTTTTCGGGATTCCGTGTCACGGGCTTTTCGGCCCCCTGCCCTGCCTCCACCTCCTCCATCGCCCGCCGCAGATCCTCGTCATGGGCGTGCGCGTATTTCGTCGTGGTGGTCACGTCCTCATGGCGCAGGAGCTTCTGCACGAGCTTGAGATTGCCGCTCGATCGCAGGAGGCGGGTGGCGGCGGTATGGCGCGTATCGTGGAAGCGGAAGTCGGACAGCTTCGCGGCGGCCTTCGCGCGGCGCCATTGCGTCTTGAGTCCTTCATAGGTCATGGGCATGCGCTGCCCCTTCCTCACCTCACCATCGGCCCGGTCCGCCACATAGGTGAAGACCGATTCCGCATGGCCGCCCTGGAGCGGCCACAGCAGCCGGCGCAGCCCGGCCGTGAGCGGGATGGTGGCCGGCTTGTCGCCCTTGCCGCGAATGGTGAGGGTACGCCCGCCCCAGTCCACATCCTGCCATGTGAGGCCGACACACTCGGCAAGCCGGCACCCGGACATGAGCGCGAAGCGCACCACCGGGTGATAGTCCGGCCGCAGCGCGGCGAATAAGCGCGCCTCCTCCTCCTCGCGCAGCTCGCGCACCCGCTCCTTGGGCTCGGCAAGCAGGAAGTCCCGCCATGGGATGTCCTGCACCGGCTGCTCCCAATGCTGGCGTGCGCGCGCGAGCACGCGCCGAAGGGGCTCGGTGACGGTGCGGTTGACCGTGGCATTGCTCACGCCCTCGGCCCGCCGGCGCGCGATGGCGGCGGATACCTGGCGCCGGCCGATCTCATTGAGAAGGGTTGTCTTGCCGAGTTCGGCGTTGAGCCAGCCGAGGGCGGCGAAGAAGGTGGCGTTGTAGCCGCCGCGGTAATGCTGGCCGACTTCCGTCCAGAACCGGGCCGTCGCCTGGGTAAGCGTCATGGGCGCGCCGCCCCGGCGCTGCTCTACCGCCTGCTTTGCGGCTTCCCGTTTCTGTTCTTCGATCCGTTCAGCTTCTCGGCGGCTCGTGCAGCCTGTAGTGCCGTGAAATCGAACACCTCGATATTGGAAATCGAAGTGGTAAATGCCGCTGATGGCGTGCTTGTAGACGGACACGGCTCCCGCTCCCTGCGCGCGGCGACAAAGGCCTGAAGGTCCACGGGATCGAACAGCCGACGCTTGCGCTTCTCCCCGCGCCCCATGGAAATGAAGGGTATCTCGCCATGGCGCACGTGCTCACGCAAGGTGCTGGTGCAGATGCCCAGTTCCTGGGCGGCCTCTTCCATGGTGAGGAGGCGAGGCACTGCTAGGCCTCCTGCGTGTCGGGGGATAGGGCGGCGCGGCCGGCGTCGGTCGGCACATAACGGCGCATTGTGGGCTTCCCGCCCGCCGGCAGGAGCCATCCCTTTTTGACCGCGCGCTTGCAGGCTCGATACATGCGACTGCCGCCCCAATGTGCGAGCGCATCGACGGTGATGGACCCGTTCCGCACAGCGATTGCAAGAGCGGTGCGCGCTGGAATGCCTTCCATCGTCAGCCCTCCTCTGCCGGCGGGGTGGGGAGGGGCGCCCCGTCGCGCTCGCCCTTCAGCGCATCCAGGGCGTCGATCTGAGCCCGCATCTTCTCGCGGTCACCTTGCTTGATCCCAGCATCGGTCATGATGCCCTCTTGCAAGCTCTCGATGAGCGTGTCTGCGGTTTCGATCCACGCTTTCCGTTCAGCCTCCGCCCCCGCGTCCCAGCCCGAGGGAGAGGGGGAGAGGGCGGAGAGGACAACTTCCCAGACTTGCCGCGCTCTCTCGATATGGTTTGGAATGCCGGCTGTCTCGCCGATTTTCCGTGCGACCAGGACAAGCTCCTCAGTCATTGGCTCACGCCCCTTTACCGCCCCGCCCGACTGCGGGGGCGGGGTGTGGGAGGCGCCGCAGATATCGCACGTCTCTCCCGGCTTGATGTGGCATTCGCCGCACGGCTCCTGTCCGTCTCGACGTTTCGGCTGCGGGAAGTTCTCCCCGCTCTCGGCGGGTGGGGAGACGGGGGCGGCGATGGCATCGCAAAAATATTCCAGGACCTGCGCACCAATCGTCTTGGTCTGCCCGTCGCCGTGATGGGTTCGGACGCTCAAATCCACGGATGCCGCGTAGGGTGTGCGCAGGTTTAGCCACGTCCGACCATCGCTTTCGCTGACGGACAGCTTCCACCCCTCCGGCACCGCCACCGGCTCCTGCGCGGGGGCGGGGGCGGCGCCCTCCCTTTCCCCAGCCGGCCCAACGCCGAGCATGATCGGCGGGTGCGCTGTTCCGAGGATGCGGACGTGCACGGCGGCGCCGGCCATGAGGGCGGCTACCTCGTCGGGCGTTGGGAGCCATGCCGTGACCATGCTGGGCGTGGCAGGGCCGTTGACGGTGCAATGTACCGGCTCATCGCGCAGCGGCAGGCCAAGATAGCCCTGGCTTTCGCCGATGGTGCGGGTGGCGCCGGGAATGCGGGCGATATCCATCAAGACGGCTCCTCGGTCGCGGGGGCGTTCGCCAGCTCGATCAACACGTCGGCGTGGCAGGGATCTTCAAGGGCGCACCAGCACGCGAGGGGCTTCCCCTTCAGTTCTGGCAGGCGGCGCAGGATTTCTGCGCGCCTGGCGTCGTGGACGGGGTGATAGCCCGCGAGCCAGCGGCGGTAGAGGTACGTTGCGTGGCCGTTGCCGCCGGGCGACGCCGGGAACGGGTTGCCCCACACCGTGGGGCAGCTCACCACCACGGCGCCCTCCGGCATGCGCCAGCCGGTCCGGCGCTGTCGCTGAATTCGGGCTGGGGTCATGCGGTCCTCCGGGGGAGATCGTTGTGCTCGCGGCCATCGAGGAGGCGGCCGGCGCGGGCCTTGCCGACGCGGCGCATCACGTGGAAGCGGTCGCCGTGGAAACCCCGGCCGCCGGCGAGGTTCAGCCAGCAGATGTCGGGCTTGCTGTCATCGAACTTGCAGGCGTAGTCGGCCCGCCAGTCCGGATCTTCATTGTCCCGGTCGACGGCGACTTCCCACGCGCCCCACTGCTTGAAGAAATAGGGGATGCCGTTTGCGGCGCAGAAGTCGCGGGCGGCGCGGTGCCAGTCGGGGTGCGTCGGCCGGGCGCCGGGGCCGCTCTCGCCGCCGGAGATGAGGCCGGAGAGGAATTCCCAGCCGGTCCAGTCCACCGGGCCGAGGGCGGGCTCATAGCTGACGAAGGTGCGCCAGCCGCGCTCGGCGAGGCTGCGCAGGTCGCGCCGCCGCTCATCGGCCCGGCGCTGGTCCTCCACCGAGACGCCGATCAGCACGTTGCGGAGCGGCCAGTCGTCCACCTCCCGCGCGCCGCCGCTGAAGCTGTACCAATTGGCGTAGATGTCATCGAGCATATCCGGCTGCTCAAGAATCTCCCGCATGCGGTCGCTGCGCTTGGTGAGGATCTGGAAGTCGTGCAGGTTCGCGATGGCCATCACCGTGAACACGTCGAGGATGTCGTCCACCCGCACCGCCGGGTGGAACGGGTCCGACATGGAATTCACGAAGATGCGGCGCGGCTTCTTCCAATCCAACGGCTTGAACAGCGCCGGGCGGTGCAGTCTCACCTTGCCCGTCCACACCGGCCCGGCGGCGCTGGGCTTGGTGCTGCCGGCATAGGCGGCCTGCCCCATGGCCTCCAGCCGCGCCGCCATGCGCATGGCATAGCAGTTCGTGCAGCCGGGCGAGACGAGCGAGCATCCGACGATGGGATTCCACGTGGCGTCGGTCCACTCGATGGCGGATTTGTCAGCCATCACCCCACCTCAGAACGGAATTTCGTCATCCACCCCGCCGGGCGGCGGGCTGGAGGTGTCGCGGGTCCGGGTGGTGCCGTAGTCGTCGGGGTCCGGCGTCGGCGTGCGCTCGGCCCGATCGAGGATCGTCAGTTCGCCGCGATAGGGCCGCAGCAGGATCTCGGTGACGGTCACCTCGACGTTGTTCTTGTTCGTGTACTTCCGGGTGCCGAGCTGGCCCTCGACATAGACATGCGAGCCCTTCTTGCAGAAGCGCTCGGCCACATCGACTAGATTGGTGTTGTAGACGATGACGCGGTGCCACTCGGTACGTTCGCGCCGCTCGCCGGTGGCCTTGTCACGCCAGCCTTCCGAGGTGGCGACATTGAGCGTCGCCACGCGCGAGCCCTCGCGCAGGGTGGAAATCTCCGGGTCGCGGCCGAGATAGCCCACGAGAATGACCTTGTTGACGCCAGCCATGGCTAGACCCTCATCGGCATGATGACGAAGAGGGAGCCGGAGGCGCCCTCCGGGGTGATGAGACAGGGGGAGCCGGGATCGGCGAAGGCCATGGCCACGGCCTTCCCCTGCTGGGCGCCGAGCATGTCAAGCACGTACCGGCCATTGAAGCCGATGGTGAGGGGCGCGGCCCCGTACTCGGCCTCCAGCTCGTCGGAGGCCTCGCCCGTCTCAGGGTTGTTGACCGATAGCGTGAGCTTGCCGTCCTCGAGGTGAAAGCGGACGGCGCGGGACTTGTCGCTGCAGACGGCGGCCACGCGATCGACGGCGGACGCCAGTTCATCGGCAGCAAGACGCGCCATGTGCGGATTGCCGCGCGGCACGACGCGCTCGTAATCCGGGAAGGTGCCATCCACCAGCTTGGTGGACATGGTGGTGATGCCGGCGACAAGCACCAGCGTCGTGGCGCGCACCGCCAGCGACACCTTTTCCTCGCCGAGGGGCTTCAGGAGGCGGGCCATCTCCTCGACGGCCTTGCGGGGCACGATCACGCCCGGCATACCGGCGGGAAGCGCGGGCACTTCCGCATCGTGCATGCCCAGCCGATGGCCGTCCGTCGCGACGCCGCGCAGCCTCAGGGCGCCATCCTCGGCCGTGACCACGTGCAGATAGATGCCATTGAGGTAATAGCGGGTCTCCTCGGTGGAGATGCAGAACGACACCCGATCGAGGAGCGTGAGGAGGTCGGACGCCGGGATTTCCACAAGGTGGAAGTCGCCCGCGGCGGCGGCGAAGTTCGGGAAATCCTCGGCCGGCAGCACGGGCACGCTCACGCGGCTGCGCCCGCTGGAAATGGCCAGCCGGTCCCCGGCGAGCTTCAGGGCCACCTTTGCGCCGGCGGGCAGCTTGCGGGCATAGTCCCGCGCGATGGCATGGGGAAAGGTGGTCTCCCCCAGCGCCTCGATCTCACCGGCGATGGTGGTGGCGATCTCCATATCGAGATCGGAGCCGCGCAATTCGATGCCGCCCTTGCGCGCCACCATCTTCACGTTGGCGAGGATGGGGATGGTGGTGCGCTTCTCCACCACCTTGGACAGGCGCTCCAAGGCGGCAAGGAAGGCGTCGCGCTCCAGCGTGAGAATCATATGGCGGCCCCGATGCGGGAGAAGAGATCGTCGACGGACGCCTTGGCCTGCCGTTCCGCGCGGATCTCCGCGCGCAGGAGGTCACAGGTCGTCTGCACGAGGGTGCGGGACAGGGCCGCGCAGCGGGCGTGCCGCCGCGTGGCCTTGTCATAGTCCGCCGCCAGCGTTTGCCGGCGGCTCCTGAGGGTGGGGATAGAGGCCATGAGCTCTCCTCAAGAATTCAGAGGGCGGGCGCCTCAGGGGCGCCAGTTGCGGCGGCGGTCGGCCGCGGTGCCGAGGTCGGCCGTCGCGCCGTAGCCAAGGGCGAGCGCGACGATGCCGGCGAACCACATGGCGCCGGCGATGGGGGCGAGTGCGCCCACGGTGCTCCAGCCGTGCCACCAGCCGAGCGCGCCGCCGGCGAGGCCGGCGAGCGCGACGGCAGATGAGAAGCGTGAGCGCTCGGCCGGTTCAGGCGTCGGGGCCGGGATGCTCGGCACGGTGCGCGGGCGGGTGGTGTTGTCCACCACGAGGCGCGGCTTGCGGCGGGGCAGGACAATGACGGTGCCCATTCACCCCTCCCCCTCCCCACCGGCGCGGCCGATGAGCCTGAAGAAGAGCCAGAGCCCGCCGAGCGTGAATGCCGCGCCGGCGAGGAATGCACTCGCCAGCACGGGCACCGAAACGATGGTTTCGAGGACGGGCGCGCACATGGCCGTCAGGCCGCGCGGGTGATGGGGCCGAGGCGGGTGCGGGCGGCGGAGAGGTGACGTTTCACCTCGTCCGGGCGCCAGCCGAGGCGCGCGAGGTCTTCCTCGGTGGCGGCGCCCTGGGCGGCGTAGAGGTCGCGCATGTCGGCGACCAGACGGTCAAGAACAGTGGGGTTGCGATTTTCGGTGACAGGAGGCATGGCCCGCGTCCTTTGTGGAGACGCGAGCGAGTAAAGTATCGCTTACCACTTATGTCAAGCCATACTTTCCATGCTTTCCATCGTGGGCGGCTGGAGCGCTATGAGGCCCCGACGCTGGTAGCGGTGATGCGAAACTCGTGGGTGTCGTCACCCACGGGGATGCGCACCACATATTGCTTCCCGCTACCACTGTCGGTCGCGAGATTGAACTCGATCGCGCCGCCATAGGCTTCGCCTGGCTGCAGCGTCTGGTCCATCAACATGACGCCCTCAAGCTCCTGCACCTTCCGATCGCCTTCAGCGAACGCGGCGGCGGCTCCTGCCGCGCCGGCGGCGGCGCCTGCAGCCTGCGCGGCCTGGGCGGCGGCGGGATTATAGGTGCGCCAGACATAGCTGCTGGTGCCGTATGGCGAGCGAACGGTGCCATAGGTTGTCGTGGTGCCCACGTTGTTCGCAGCGACGGCACCCGCCGCAACGCCGGCGCCAGCCATGAGAATGGCACCCGCCAGTGCCTCGCCCTGAGCTTCCGACTGGAGATCGTCCACCGAATAGACCTTGATCGGGCGATCGGTGCTGGCATCCCAAACGCCTATGTCGGCATAGCGCACCGTGACGGCTCCGCGGCTGCGATTTTCGATGACCGCGACCATGCGGGGCCGCGCCATGGTGCCGGACTTCCGAGACATAGGCATGAGGGTGACGGTCGAACTGGCCCGACTGGAGACAACCGCCTCGCGGCCCTGGCGCGTGACCACCTGCTGTTGCGGCCCCGGCGCAAAACTGTATTTCGCGAAGGTCTGGCACCCCGCCAGCGTCGCGCCCATGGCCGCAGCAACTGCGGCGCCCTTCAATCCGCGCATTCCCCGTCCCCTGCCCTAGTCGTTCAACTTTAACGCGAGGAGCGTCGGGGAGTCGATTCGGCCTTACCCAACGACGCCGAACCGGCGAAGCACGCGGCCGATGATCTGGAGTTCCGACAGGTAGCGTGTTTTCGGCTCGTGCTTGGGGTTGTCGGAAATGATCCGCACCTCAACCTCTTCGTCGCGCGGCCGGCTCACCACCTCAAGGCGCTTAACCACAAGCCCGCCGAAGTCGTCGGTTAGGCAATAAATGCCGTCAGGGGACGGCAGGCGATGCCGCGTGTCGACGAACACGAAGTCCCCTTCTGCCAACGTCCCCGACATGCTGTCGCCCTGGACAGGAACGACGATCACGTCTCTCGCGCGCAGCCCCAGCGCGGCGAGCACTTCGGTCGGCAGGCGCCAGAAATCGCGCACGTGCTCGGCGGCGAAGGTCATCCCAGCCCGCCCTGGCACGCCTTCGGACACGATCGTCAGCCCGCCGCCGCCCATCCCGGCGGTCACATCCAACTGAGCAGAGGCATCGTCGGGAATGTTGCGGCGCCCGGTTTCCGATCCAACCGTCATCGGGGCGCCGACCGGTGTGCCGATGGTCGCGGCAACATCTTCGGAACTCAGTTCATTGGGCGCATCCCGGTCACCTCGGCCCGTCGCCAGCCACCCGTAGTTGACGCCGGTCCATTCCGCCAATGCGCGCAGCTTCTCGGCTGTCGGCTCGGTCTGGCCTTTCTCCCACTGCGTTACAGCTGCACGGCTCACGCCCATGAGCCGGCCAAGCTCGGCCTGAGATCGGCCGCCGCGAGCGGTCCGAATGCGCGCACCGAGCGCGGCTTTTGAAGGTGTGACCTTGCGAGGCGGGTTCATGGCGGGACATTCCGACAATCGTTGCTTACCTGCGAGGAAAGTTTCGCTTGACGCACGTGGATAGCGTCGCTTACCTAGCTGGTTATGGATGGGCTCAAAAAAGCGATCGAAGCGGCTGGTGGCGGCGCCGAATTGGCGCGGCGCCTGAATGTCCGCCGACAGGCGATTTACCAATGGCGGGAAGTCCCGCCGTTGCGTGTGCTTGAGATCGAGCGTGTCACGGGCATTTCCCGGCACGTACTGCGCCCGGACCTCTATGGGCCGCCTCCGGCGCCAATCGTGCAGGAGACTGCGGCATGAGGCCGGCTCCCCTCCCCTTTCCCGCTCCTCCCTGTGGGCAACTCGGCGTCGGCGCGTTCACGCGTCGCGCCGCTTTCTCTTCCCGCGCGCGCCGGGGGCCGTGGTGCCCCGTGGCCTGCTGCGCGTCCCCGTTCGTCGGCCCCCTGAGGGTCATCGCCCTGCCTTTCCTGCTCAACGGGGAGGCGTCTCCGCCGTGATCTGACGGGGCCGACGAAACCACGAAACCGACCATTCCCGCACCGGGAAAGCGATACCGCTTTTCCCGCAACGGGAAGGCTTTGCCTGCAATATGAGGGAGATTTCACCATGGCCGAGCGGCCCGTCTCCGAACACTTTCTCCTCCGCCTCAAGGCAGCGACCCGGGACGCCATCACCGCCTGCGGCGGGGTGGAGCGTGCCGGCGTCATCACCGGCCTGAGCAAGAGCCAGATTTCCCGCTGCCAAGGCGTGGGGCAGCCGGACATCATCGACCTGCCGGCGGCCATGGCGCTCGAACAGGATTGCGGCGTGCCCTACATCACCGGCGTGATGGCCGAGGCGCACGGTCGGCGCCTGTCCGATGAGGTGGCCACGGCGGGCGCGGCCTCGGTGCTCGATCGCTACAGCACCCTTATGCGCCATTCGGCCGACACGGCCGCGCAGATCGCCATGGCCCTTGCCGATCACACCATCACCCCGGCCGAGGCGGAACAGATCGACCGCACCCTTTCACAGCAGGAAACGGCCATCCGGGAGATGCGCGCGGCCTGCGCCCGCATCCGCGCCGAGGGCGCCACGCCCGCCGGCGCCCCTGTCGCCAGTCTTCGGGCGGTGCCGTGATGCCGCTTGACAGCGTGGATTGCGTCGTCACCAGCCCGCCCTATTGGGGGCTGCGCGATTATGGCGTCGAAGGGCAGATCGGCCTTGAGGCGACGCTCGGCGAGCACCTGGCGGTGATGTTGGAGGTGTTCGCCCTCGTGCGGCGGGTGCTGAAGCCGACAGGCACGCTCTGGATCAACTATGGCGATTGCTACGCCACGGCCCCGAACGGGCGCAGCGCGGCCGACACCAAGGCGGCGGGCACGGATGACCGCACCTTCCGGGACAAGCCTTTCTCGACGGTCGGGCCGGTCACTGGCGGCTACCTGAAGCCCAAGGATCTCTGCATGGTGCCGAACCGCCTTGCCATCGCCCTGCAGGATGACGGCTGGTGGGTTCGCTCGGAAATCGTGTGGGGCAAGACCAATCCCATGCCGGACTCGTCCGGCGCCTATCGCCCCAGCACCGCGCACGAGAAAATCTTCCTTCTCACCAAGTCAGACGATGGCGAGGTGTACCGCGCGCGCGACACGGGCGAGATTTCGTTCTTCCCGGACCTGAGCGAGCGCTGCCCTCTGGTGACGGACCCGTCGCGAGAGGCGGCCCGCTGGTCCCGGATCGGCGCCTATTACGATGCCGAGGCGGTGCGGCAGGGTTCTTGGGACGGCAGTTCTCAGAAGATGCCAGACGGTTGGGACACCAGCGCTGGCGGGCATGGAAAATTCCATCGGAATGGCCGCGAGGCCGGGAAGCGCAACGACAAGCAATCGGGCCATTCCCGCTGCCATGATGGCTTCAATGAGCGTTGGGAAGCTGCGGAGACGCGGCGCGGCCTCACCCCGCGCCACGAGGGCGGCATCAACCACACGGGCCTCGCGGACCTTGGCCGCGGCGAGGGTCGGTTTCTGCGCAATTACGAGCCCGCGCCGCTCGTGGTCTGGCCGATGGCGACGAAGGCCTTCTCCGACGCCCACTTCGCCACCTTCCCGCCGGAGCTTGCCGCCCGCTGCATCGCCGCCGGGTGCCCGCCGGCTGGCCTCGTGCTCGATCCCTTCGGAGGCAGCGGCACCACGGCGCTGGTCGCTGCGCGGATGGGCCGGCGCGCCGCCCTGATCGAACTCAACCCCGACTATGCCGCCATGGCACGCCGTCGGATTGAGAGCGAATGGATGGGCGAGGTGGGGCGCGCCGCTCATTCGGGCGCTGACAGGGGTCTTGGTGCTGGACCGCTATTTGACCGCGAGGCTGCCGAATGATCCGCACCGGCCTGTTCCGCTATGTGCGCCATGCGGACGCCTTCGACTTCATGGCGCGGGGCTGGATGGTCGTGCGCGACCTCGGCCCGACGCACGGCGTCTGGTCCGTCCTCATGTGGCACTGCGAATGCGGCGAGGTGAGCCCGGACACATCTAGCTGTGATGCAAGTAACGGTCGTGACAATTTGGCATCGGAAATCGCCTCATCGGATGATGATGTCTTCCAGAGACCTCAGCTTTGCGCGCCCATCACGCACTATCCGCTTGATTTCCAGCTTATGATTGACGGTACTTTGAATTGCATTGTGGATGACAAGGCGGGCTATCTCGTCTCTGCGCTTCGATTCATCGGTCGATATCTTGGAGTCCAAAAAACTCCAATTATCGGATCTCCATTTGGATACCCCGTCAGATACTTCCTTCAACGAAAGGCTAAAGACCGTTCGGCTGGGATTTGTCGGCGACCCGAGCGGGTTGCGATTGATGTACGGTCCGAGTTCTTTAGCTGCATCGTCCAGTTCAGCAGCGGCCAAACGGATTCCATCGAACCAAGCGTCTTGTTTTTCGGACGACCAGTCAAAATCCGGAGACGTTTTGGCAAACTGGTTAATCTGCAAAAGCTTGCGCTCGATATCATCGATTACCACAAGTTCTGCCACGAACTGTTCTGTCGCATCGGCAGTGAGTTTATGGGCGGACACGGCTCGCACGCTTGCGTTTTGGGCAAGCGTTATCCTTATAGTCACAGCGGCTATGCAAGCAGCGATTACGCTTGCTGTGAGCGGCTGCCACGTTTTGAGAAAGGCTGCGACCTCGGACAGAGCCGGGGGGCCGGCAGCCAAAGATCCGCCAAGGGCGGCCCCAAGCAAGGACCCCGCAGCCAGCAAGGCGAGTGCGTTCCAGCTTCTCACATCCATTCTGCCAAGCTGCCGAATGCTTGTCAGAATGTCGAGAGGAGCACGCTCTATTGGGGGTTGGCATGAGCCGCGCGCCCTCCTCCGATTTCGCCGCCTGGGCTTCCGACGCGCGGGCCGTGTCGGTGCTCGAGGTGATCGACCGGCGCGGCATTCGCCTGAAGCGGTCCGGGACCGAGCTGGTGGGGCCGTGCCCCGTCTGCGGCGGAACGGACCGGTTCGGCGTGAGCATCCGCAAGAATGTCTTCCACTGCCGCGGGAGCGGTCGGGGCGGCGATGCGATTTCGCTGGTGCAGTACCTCGACGGGGCCGACTTCCTCGCCGCGTGCGAGGATCTGACCGGCCGCCCGCCGCCGCGCGGCGAGGGCACGCGGGCGAGCCTCGAGGAGCTTGCTGCGCGCGAGGAAGAGCGGCGGCGCAGGGCGGCCGAGCGGGACAAGGATGCCGCCACCTTCCGCGAGCGCGAGCGGCATCGGCTCTATGGGATCTGGAGGGCGGCGCGCCCGCTGCGGGGAACCGCGGCAGAGCAGTATCTCGCCCTGCGCGGCATCACGACCCCGCCCACATCGGCGCTGCGTTATGCGTCCTCGGTCCCATATTTTCATGGTTCCGCCACCCTGGAAGATGGCCGGCAGGCCATGAATGAGCTGGGCCGCGGCCCGGCTATGGTCGCCGCCATTACGGACCCGCTCGGCTTCTTCTTCGGCCTCCACATCACGTGGATCGACTTGAGCAAGCCCAAGGGGAAGGCCGAATGGGTCGACCCTGAGACGGGCGAGCTGCTGCCCTCAAAGAAGGTGCGCGGGTCCAAGCAAGGCGGCGCCATCCTGCTGGTCAAGGCGGGAGACGGAACACCGCGACGCATGTTCGCGGCGGAGGGGATCGAGACCGTTCTTTCGGTGTGGACCGCCATGGATGCCAAGGGCCTGGTGGCGCCGGACATGGCTTTCGTCTCCGGTGTCGATCTCGGCAACCTGTGCGGGCGTGCGACCGAGACGCTGGCGCACCCCTCGCTGAAGGTGGCCGACAAGCTGGGGCGGATGCGCGCGCCGCGCGTGCCCGGGCCGGAGCCGGATTTCGCCAGCCCCGCCATGTTCGTGCCGGAGAGCGTGAGCGACCTGCTCTTGCTGGGTGATGGCGACAGCGAGCCCGTGGCGACGCAATGGGCCATTGAGCGCGCGATGCGGCGCCATGCCCGCGAGGGGCGGAAAGTCGCCGTGGCATGGGCGCCGCCGGGGCGGGATTTCAACGATGTGCTGAGGGGCGCGGCATGACGGACGTTCCCCAGCTGCCGGCCTCCGGGCCGGAGGCCGTGCTTGCCATCGTGCAGGCGGCAGCCGCTGGGCTATCCCAGCCGGAACATGCCGCCCCGGGCGAGGGAGCGGCATCGGATTTTGCGGCCGAGGCCCCCGCTCCCGCGGCTGATGACGACGAAGGCGGCCCCGATGACGGGCGCTCCTGGCAGGAGGGAGAGGAGGTTCGCGGCGCGCGCCCTCTCGGCTTCGATGTGGACGATATGAACGAATCCTATGCGCTCTTGCTCATGGGGTCGAAGGCCGTGGTGGCGAAGGAACAGCCATCCGGGCCGGTGGAGGATCGGCTGCGCATCGTCGCGCTTGACGCCTTCATGAGCTGGTTCGCCAACACCTACACCGAAATCGTCACGCCGGACGGCAAGGTGAAGGGCATGACCTGGGGCAAGCGCTGGCACACCCATCCGCGCCGGCGCTCCTATGCCGGAATGGAGTTCTTCCCCAATCCGGACGGGGCGGCGAGCACGCCGGGCTATCTCAACCTCTGGCGCGGGTTCACCGTGACGCCGAAGGCGGGCGGCTCCTATGACATCTTCCGGGACCACCTGCTGAACAACGTCTGCGAGGGCGATGAGACGCTGTTCCAATGGGTGTTCGGCTGGTTTGCCCATCTGGTGCAACGCCCGCGCGAGCGGGTGGGCACGGCGCTGGTGATGCGCGGCAAGATGGGCACCGGCAAGACAAAGGTGGGCGAGGTGGTCGGCTCGCTCTTCCAAGCCCACTATTTCGCCGTGGATGACCCCCGCTATGTCACGGGGCAATTCAACGCCCACATGGCGAGCTGTCTGCTGCTGCAGGCCGAGGAGGCGGTGTGGGCGGGCGACAAGGCGGCCGAAGGACGGCTCAAGGGCCTCGTCACGTCGAAATTCCAGATGATCGAGGCCAAGGGCATCGACCCTATCCGGCTCGACAATTTCGTGCGCCTGCTGATGACCTCCAACGAAGATTGGGTGGTGCCGGCGGGCAAGGATGAACGGCGCTTCTGTGTGCTCGACGTGAACCCACGCTGCGCACAGAACACCGATTACTTCCGCGAGATGGATGCCGAGCTTGCCAATGGCGGGCGCGAGGCTCTGCTGCACGATCTGCTCACCTTCGACCTGTCACAGGTGGACTTGCGCAAGATTCCGCGCACGGGCGCGCTCCTTGAGCAGAAGCTGCGCTCCCTCGACAGCGTGGATAGCTGGTGGTTTGAGCGGGTGATGGCCGGCGCCACCACTTCGGGCGGCGAAAAATGGGTCAACGTGATCCCCATTGTGACGCTGTTCGATGACTACATCGCCGTGGCCGAGAAGGTGGGCGTGCGCCGCAAGAGCGAGATGACGGCCTTCGGCATCAAGATGCAGAAGCTCGTGCCGGGCATCGCCCGGGTAAAACGCATCATCGACTATGCCCCTGGCGTGTCCAAGCGCGTCTGGTGCTACCAGCTGCCGCCGCTCGCGGCATGCCGCGATGCCATAGAGGCGGACCTTGGGCAGGATGTCGGCTGGAGCCGCGAGGATGAGCGGGAGGCGGATTATGCCGATGATCCGCTGCCGTGATCCTGACGGCGCCCCACCTGAGGTGGGACGCGCCCGAAAGGTGGGGCGCTCGCAAACCGTTGCTGCGCAAGGGCGCGCCCCACCTGCCCCACCTGTCCCACCTTGATCCTCGCGCGTGTGTACGCGCGCGCACGACCTGCCCCTGTCGGGATGATGGGAATTTATGGCAGGCGATTTTAGGTGGGACAGGTGGGACAGGTGGGGCAGTTCAAGTGATGCCAACGGTTTGAGTGCGCCCCACCTTGTTCTTTCTTCTTGGGAGAGGTGGGGCAGGTGGGGCGCAAAGGGGACGGCGGCGCGGATGATCTGGCGAGGGAGCGGGGCTTGTCACGGCGCGCCCATGCATCGCCCCTCCCCGCGCTGCCCCGGACGGCCGCCCCGGCATGGCGGTGACCCTGGACCTGACATTGGCAAGGCCGAGGGTGGCGCGATGAGCACGAGATGGGTTTCCGTTTGCACGTTCGAGGGGCGCGAGTTCGATGCGGAGTTCGAGCTTTCGCGCGCCGGCTTCCGGGTGTTCGCCCCGTGGCAGATGGACGATGAGGAGGTGTTCCGGAATGGCCGCATGCGGCGCCGGTCCAAGAAGGTGGCCCGGTTCCCCGGCTACATCTTCGTGGAGCTGCTGGAGGGACATTCCCTCTACCGGCTCCAGCGCACCGGCGGCGTGATCTCCGTGGCCCGGCGGCAGGACGGGGCCGTGTTGCCCATCGCGGACAAGGTAATGGACCTGTTGCGCGAGGCCTGCACCCGCGACGGCTATTGGATGCCTGAGGCCTCCGAGGTGACGGACAAGCGGCAGGCTTCGGGAGGCTTCCTTGTGGGTGAGGTTGTGATGATCAAGGAAGGTCCGTTCGCAGGCTTCCCCGGCGTCGTGGAAAGGATTGACGCGGGCCGGCAAATCATGGTTGTGTCAATCTCTATATTCGGTCGCTCCACCTCTGTGGAGTGCCCCACCTCCTCGGCCTCCTACACCAAGGCCATGGCAGGATAGTGGGGCGGATCGGCGGAAGGGGCAGGATGGCCTCCCGGGGTACATCACCTCCGCCGCGTACGGTCGACGAACCGGAGTGACTGCATCTGCAGTCACCCGGAGTGCGCCAGCTTGGAGCGCCTTTCTGACACATCGCCCTCGGCTGTTCCGGCCCGGTCACGTCCGTGAGCGGGTGGAACTCAATCGCGAATATGACCGGCATCGCGGCTCGGCTCGTGAACGCGGCTACACCTCGGCATGGGACAAGGCGGCCAAGGCCCACCTGCAGCGGCAACCGCTGTGCGTCTACTGCCAGCTGGTGGAGGTGGTGCGCGTCGCCACTTGCGTCGATCACCTGTATCCACAGCGCCAGTTCCCCGGCACGTTCTGGCGTTCCGAATGGTGGTGCTCGTCGTGCAAGGAGTGCCACGACGGGTTCAAGCAATCGGTAGAGCGAAGGGGCCGCGCCGCCCTCGACGCCCTCGCCCAGCGCCTCGGCCTGCCCCTGCTGGGCGCGGACTACTGAGTGTCCTAGTAGGGCCTCACTGGCGCAAGATTTCGATCTCGTGTGGCATGGGGGGGGTGGGTCAAATCTCTGGCCCCGTCGAACGCCGGACCGGCGGCCCAGCATCGCGTTTTTCGGCGCGTAATTGACGGTAATGTTTTTTTGTCCCAGCCACTTGATGGAGGCGGACCATGGCGCGCGGACGACGCGGCGACCCGCCCGAGATCGAGGCGGCGAAAGGGTATCCCGGCCGGCGCAAGACGAAGGTCGACAAGGCGATCGAGCGGCAGCGACACCTCGCCGAACTTCTGGCGGCGGCGCCCGGCGACGGCGACAGTGCGCTGTCCCCTCCCCGCTTCATGGATGAGCGCTTCGGGGCGGCGCTGGCGGTGTGGCGGGACTACGTGCCGAAGCTAGCCAAGCTGCACCTGTTCGAGGCCTTGGACCGCTTCACCTTCGCGCTGTTCTGCGTCGCGGTTGGCGAGTGGGCCGAGGCCAATGAAGACATCGCCAAGACTGGATATTCGCGGAACGTGAAGACCGTTTCCGGCGACCTGATGCCGAGGGTCAATCCTTCGGTCGACCGGCGCGAGGCGGCATCCAAGATCATGTTCGAGATGTCCAAGCGGTTCGGCCTGACACCCCTCGACAGGGCGAACCTGTTCCGCAGCCATGCCGAGCTGCCGAACGGACGGGGACTGTTCGGAGACCCCGCGCGTCCCGACGCGGACCAGTCTGCCGCGTCGACCCAGCCTGAGGTGCCTGCGCCCGATGATGCGATCGGGTTGCTCGGCCGCTTCGATACGCCCCCGCCGGGGTCGCGCACCAACTGACGAGGGCCTTGATGGACGCCGCCGCAGGTGCGGCGCGGTCGCCCGTGGCAGCGAAGCCGCCGGGTGGCGGCGCCCGGGTTGTCGCCGAGCCGGAATGGCTCCGCCACGCCGCTGACGAACTCGGGTACGAGTGGGCGCGCATCGCCTGGCGCCGTGCCGCAGCGGTCCCCGGCGCGTGGTTCGACGCGGCGAAGGCCGATTCGGCTGTCCGCATCTGGCCGACTGTGTTCCGGCTGACGAGCGACCGATTTGCCGGAAAGCCGTTCGCCCTGATCGAGTGGCAGGAAGTCATCGTCCGTCTTCTTGTCGGGTGGAAGGGTCCCGTCGAAGTTGCAGACGAAGACACGGGGGCCGTCCGATTTGAGCATGCCCGCCTGTTCCGTAGGCTGATGCTTTGGGTCCCCCGCAAGAACGGCAAGAGCGAGTTTCTCGCGGCCCTCGCGCTGCTGTTCTATGCGGTAGACGGCGTGTTCGGCGGCGAAGGGTACGTCTTCGCCCGCGACGAGAAACAGGCCCGCATCGCCTTCAACAAGATGAAGGTGATGGCGGCCTTCTCCCCGCTCTTGCAGAAGCCGATCAAGGCTTACAAATCCTCGCTTTGGGTGCAGCAGACCCAATCGAAGTTCGAGCTGCTCACCGGCAAGGCGGAGGGCAAGCACGGCATGGCGCCGTCCGTCATTCTCGGTGACGAGATGCACGAGTGGCGCTCCACTGACGTGATGACGTTTCTGCGGCAGGGCACGGGCACGCGCCTGCAGCCGATCGAGCTTTACGCATCGACGGCCGGTCTCAAGTCCAATGAGACAGGCTGGCGGCTGTGGGAGGAAAGCCTCGCCATTCTCGATGGCCGGATCGAGGACCCTTCCACGCTGGTGGTGGTGTTCGCGGCCGATGCGGATGCGGACTGGCGGGACGAAAATGTGTGGCGGAAGCCGAACCCTTCGCTCGGCCGCTCGCCCACCATCGCGTTCCTGCGTCGCGAGGCGCAGCTCGCGAAGGACAATCCGCGCGCCGAGGCTGATTTCCGGCGCTACCACCTCAACCAGTGGGTGGAGGCCACGGCCCGCTGGCTCAACATCGAAAAGTGGGACGCCTGCGCCAGCGACCCGCTCGCCTGGCGCCACTACGCCGATCCTGAATGCGAGATGCTCAAGGGCCGCCGCGCGTTCGGCGCCCTCGACGTATCATCGACGCAGGACGTGACCTGCCTCCTATGGCTCTTCCCGCCGTGCGAGCAAGACAGCGCATGGCGGCTCGCCGCCCGTTTTTGGGTGCCGGAAGCGACGGTCGATGCCCGGGTGAAGAACGATCGCGTGCCCTATGACCGGTGGGCGGCCTCGGGCGCTCTCTCCACCACACCGGGCGATTACGTCGACCAGTCGTTCGTCATGAAGGCCCTGCAGGAGGGCCTTGGGGTCTATGACGTGGCCGGTGTCGGCTTCGATCCGTGGAACGCCCGGAAGCTCTACACGGACATGGTGGCGGAAGGGATGGACCCCGCCATGATGGTGGAGATGCGGCAAGGCATTCGCACCCTCGGAGAGCCCAGCCGGCATTTCGAGCGGCTCGTCTATGCCGGCGATCTGGACCACGGCGGCCACCCTGTCCTGCGGTGGATGGCCGGGAACGCGCAAGTCCGCTTCGACGAGAACATGAATTTCATGCCGGCGAAGAAATCGTCAGCGGAAAAGATCGACGGCATCGTCGCCGGCGTCATGGCCGCGGGGCTGGCGATGGCCGGCGACGACAACCGACCGCCCGCGTCGCCCTGGGATGATCCGGACTTCAGCTTGAGGGCTGCATGAGCGCAACCATCGAAAATCCGACCATCCCGGTGAGCGCCGAGAACTTCCTCGCGTTCTTCGGCGTCAGCTCGGTGAACCTCCCGGCGGTGTCCATCGACAGCGCCCTTACGGTGCCGGCGGTGTGGGCGGCGGTGGCGTTCCTCTCGCGCACGCTGGCGGCCATCCCGCTGCATCCCTATCGCCGCACCAAGAATGGGCCGGAGAAGCTCGAGGGCAAGCTCGCCATCGTCGTGCACGAGAACCCCAATCCGGAGATGGACTCCTTCAAGTTCCGGCAATGGTTCTGGCAGCAGGTGTTCACCGGCGGGCGTGGCCTCGCCTGGATCGAGCGGAATGGTCCGGGCCTTGAGGCCTTTTGGCCGATGGACCCGCGCAAGACGACGGTGAAGCGCGCAGCCGGCAAGACGGTCTATCGTTTCGAGGATAAGGAATATCCCGCGGCGGACGTGATCGACGTGCCGTTCATGCTGCGGTCCTGCGGGCTGAAGCACTACGGGCCGATCGCCATGGCCGGCAAGGCCATCCAGCTCGCCTTGGCCATGAACAGCTACGGCAGCAACTTCTTTGCCGGCGGCGGTGTCCCGCCTCTCGCCCTTGTCGGACCGCTCCCCGAAGGCCGAGACGGCATGAAGCGTGCCCTGGCGGATGTGCATCGCTCGATCGACGAGGCGAAGAGTAGCGAAAAGCCCCTCTTCCCGCTCCCGCCCGGTCATGAGCTGAAGCCTGTCGGCTTCGACCCGTCCAAGGGGCAGATGGTGGAGGCGCGGCGGTTCCAGATCGAGGAAATCGCGCGGGCCTATCAGCTGCCCCCGGTGTTTCTGCAGGACCTCAGCCGCGCCACGTTCACGAACGCGGAACAGCAGGATCTGCACCTTGTGAAGCACCTTATCGGCCAGTGGGCGGCGGCGCTGGAAGGCGAGATGAACCTCAAGGTGTTCGGCCGCATGAACAATGGCCGTTACGTGAAACACAATCTGGATGGGCTGTTGCGCGGCGACTTCGCCTCCCGCATGACCGGCTATGCCACATCGATCCAGAACGCGGTGCGCACGCCGAACGAGGTGCGCGCCCTTGAGGACCTTCCGGCCCATCCCGAAGGCAACAATCTGCTCCTGCAGGGGGCGACTGTGCCGCTCGGAACCACGGCTCCCTCGTCACCCGCCGGGGCGCCGCAGGCGCCGGCTCCGGCCGATCCGCAGGCACAGAAAGGACAGGGCAATGGGGCCTGAAAAGCGCGCGCTTGTCGCCCCGGTCGAATTCCGGGCCGAGGGCTCCGGACGCATCGTTGCGGGCTACGCGGCGGTGTTCAATCAGGAGGCCGACATTGGCGGCTTCTTCCGGGAGAAGTTCGCGCCCGGCGCCTTCACCGAGACCCTGAAGACGGCGGACGTGCGGGCCTATTTCGATCATGACACCGGCCGCGTGCTGGGCCGCTCCTCGGCGGGCACCCTGCGGCTAAAGGAGGATGCCAAGGGGCTCGCGACCGAGATCGACCTCCCGGCCACGAGCGACGGGAACGACGTTCAGGAGTTGATCCGTCGCGGCGACGTGACGGGCATGTCGTTCCGGTTCCGCGCCACGCGCGAAGAGTGGGATGAAACCCTGAAGGTTCCCCTGCGCACCATCATCACTGCCGAGCTCTACGAAGTTTCGGTGGTGTCCGAGCCCGCATATGACGGTACGTCGGTCGCGCTGCGCAGCCTTGAGGCCGCCCGGCAGGAGCGACGCCAGCACAATTTCAATGCCGCCGCCCGCCGCGTCGGCATGAAAGTCACCCTCGACCTGCATCTGCGGGCGAGGAGTAAGGCCTGAGGCCATCGGCCCGCGCCCAAGCACCCCGAACATCTTGAGGAGCTGAGCGATGTCCAATCGCATTAAGGAACTGCGTGAGAAGCAGGCCACCATCGTGTCCGAAGCCCGCGAGCGTCTGGGCCAGATCGATGGTGCGGACGAAGCCCGCACGCGGGAGCTGGAATCCCAACATGACGCCGCGATGGCCGAATATGACCGGATCGGCAAGCAGATCGAGCGCGAGGAGCACATCGCCGGGCTGGAGAAGAAGCAGGAGGAGGCCCGCGCCCGCCAGCGCCCCCACGCCCGAGACGGCGGCGAGGCCCGTGGGCAGGAGGATGCCGAGGCGCCGACCTATCGGGAGGTGTTCCATCGCATGATCCGCGCTGGCGGCGACCCGTCCGAACTTTCGGCGGAAGAGCGGGCCATTCTGCGGGGCGGCGCCGATGTGACCGCGCAGAACGAATTCCGTGCCCAGTCGGTCGGCACGTCGACGGCGGGCGGCTACACCGTGCCGACCGAGCTTTCCTCGCAGATCATCATTTCGATGAAGGCGTGGGGGCCGATGTACGACGAGGCGATCTGCACCGAGCTGAACACGGCTTCCGGCAACCCCATCAAGATTCCGACCACGGATGACACCAGCGTCACCGCTGTCGCGCACACGGAGGGCACCGCGCTCACCGACACCGGCGCGAAGGATGTGACCTTCGGGCAGAAGTCTCTCGACAGCTACGTTTTCGACACGCAGTTCGTGCGCTGGTCCTTCGAGCTGGCGCAGGACAGCATCTTCAACGTCGAGACGCTCCTCGCCGGCCTCCTGGGCGAACGCCTCGGCCGCATCGCCAACAGCCAGCTCACCACGGGCACCGGCTCCTCGGCGCCGAATGGCATCGTCACCGCCTCCACGCTGGGCAAGACCGCGGCCTCGGCCTCGGCCATCGCCTCCGATGAGATCATCGACCTGCTGCATTCGGTGGACCCGGCCTATCGCCAGTCCCCGAAAGCCCGGTTCATGTTCAACGATGCGACCCTCGCCGCCATCCGCAAGCTGAAGGATGGGCAGGGCAACTACCTCTGGCAGATGGGCGATGTCAGTAAGGGCCAGCCCGGCTCCCTGCTTGGCTACCCCTACTCCATCAACCAGGCCATGGCGTCCATCGCCACCGGCAACAAGACCATGCTGTTCGGCGACTTCGGCAAGTATTTCGTCCGCAAGGTTGGCTCGCCCGTCATCGGCGTCATGCGCGAGCGCTTCTGGCCGGACCTCGGCATTGCCGGCCTGATCCGTTTCGACGGCGAGCTGGGCGACACCGCCGCCGTCAAGCACCTCATTCAGGCGTGACGCAGGCGGCGGGCGCTTCGGTGCCCGCCGATCCTCCCGGAGGTTGATCCCATGAAAGTCAGAATGCTGGTGAGCATGGCGGGGGTGGATTTCGCCCTGTCGCCCGGCGACGTCACCGAGCGCTTCGGCGACGAAGAGGCGACGCGGCTCGTGCAGGCCGATTATGCGGTGGTGATCGCCGCCGGCGCCGAGACCACTGTGCAGGTGCCGATGGGCGAGGTGCGGAGCGGTGTGGGGGGCGAAGGTGCTGACCCCGCTGACCAGCCCGCGGGTGAAGGTGAGGCCTCCGCCGTCCCGGCCGGAGAGGCCAACGAAGCTGACGACAAGGCGGAGCTGCAGGCGGAAGCCGAAGCCCTCGGTGTCGATGTGGACAAGCGCTGGGGCATCGCCCGGCTGAAGTCCGAGATCGAGGCCGCCAAGGCGAAGGCCGCGGGCTGATGTGGCGCTTCGTCTCCGTCGCATCGCCGGCGGAACCCGTCTCAATCGAGCAGGCGCGCGAGCAATGCAATCTGCTCGCGGACGAAACCGAGTTTGACGGCAAGCTCGACCTGCTCATCACGACCGCGCGGCGCCACGTCGAGAAAGTCTGCGGCCTCTACTTCGGCACCCGTGCCGTGGTCATGACCAGCGACACCTTCTCCGATTTATCCCGCCTGCCTGTGGCTCCCGTCACCGCCATCGCGTCCATCGGCTACATCGATCCGGACGGCGCTCCGCAAGTGGTTCCTGAAGAAACCTACGAGCTTGTGAGTGATGACGAAGATGGCATCGAGCCCGCCGTCATCCCTGTCTATGGCGCATCCTGGCCCTCGATCCAGCCGGGCTCACAGATCACGCTCACCCTCTCCGCGGGTTTCGTCGCGACCCCCGAGCCCGTCCATCATGCCATGCTGTTGTGGGTCAGCGACGCCTTCGCCAGTCGCGAGCCGGAACCATCTGGCACCTGGACCACTGTCGACAGTCTGCTCTGCAATTACCGGCGCGGCGTCTGATGCCCTGGGTGCGGTTTCTTGCGCCGTTTCCCTGGAGCCCGCCGGAGCGTGGCGGGCGCGTCACCATCCAGTTTTCCGCGGGCTCCGTGCTGCTGGTGCGGCGCCGGTGCTCCGAAGATGCCATCGCGGCGGGTGCCGCAATCCTTGTCCCGAAACCTGAGGATCACCGCCGATGACCATCACCGCCGACATCTATGGGGGCATCAAGGGGCGCGAGCACGTGGTGGACGGCCCGACCGGACGTGTCATCACGCACGAGGTGGGCCTCAACACCGCGTTCGTCGACGGTCTCACGGACTTCAAGGCCGACCGCATCTGGTCCGATGAGCGTACTCTTTCCGCCAGTTCCGCCGACAGCCTCGACCTCGCCGGCGGCCTCACCGATTCCGCCGGCGCGGCGATCACTTTCGCCAAGGTACGCGCGATCGTCGTCAAGGCGGCACTCACCAATTCCGCCGATATCGTGGTGGGCGGGGCGGCCTCCAACACCTTCACCGGGCCTTTCGGCGGCGCCACCCACACCGTGGCCGTCAAGCCCGGCGGAACGCTGGTGCTGTGCGCGCCGAAGACGGGGTGGCCGGTGACGGCATCCACTGGCGATATCCTCAAGATCCTGAACGGCTCGGGCTCGGCGGCGGCCACCTATCAGGTCGCCATCCTCGGCAACTCGGCCTGATCGGCCTCGCCATGCCGTCCGCCGGCGCCATGACCCGCCGCCTCCGCTTCGAAAGCCCCGCCCCGGCGAGCAACGCGCTCAACGAAGTGGAGGATGGCTGGCAGGAGGAGTTCACGGTGTCGGCCGAGGTGTTTGCTCGCATGGGCTCGGAAACCGTCCTGGCGGCCCGCCTGACGGGCCTCCAGCCGGTGGAGATCACCGTGCGGCGGTCCACCTCCACCCGGCGCATCACCGCCGCGTGGCGCGCCGTGGACGTGCGCAGCGGTGAGGTATTTGCCCTTACCAGCCCGGCGGCGGACCCGGACGGCTCCCGCGCCTGGCTGAAGATGATGGGCACCGCGGGGGTCGCGGCCTGATGGCCATCAAGGGGCTCGCGAGCCTGCGCCGCAAGCTCAAGGCCATACCGGACGCCGCCAGAGAGGAAATCCGCAAGGCCATGGAAGACGCGGCGCAGGAGGTGGTGAACCTCGCGCGCCATCTTGTGCCGGTGGAACATGGCGACCTGCGCGACAGCATCGGTTGGACGTGGGGGGAGCCGCCCCGCGGCGCCATCGTCATAGCCAAGTCACGGCCGCGCAGGGGTGCAAAGGATATGCGCCTCACCATCTTCGCCGGCAATGACAAGGCCTTCTATGCGCGCTGGGTGGAGTTCGGCACGGCCTCGCATCGGAACAAAGGCAAGTTTGCCGGCACGCGCCATCCCGGCACGCGGGCGCAACCGTTCTTCTTTCCGGCCTACAGGGCAGAGCGGAAGAAGATGAAATCCAAGGTGTCGCGCGCCATCACCAAGGCGGCGAAGAAGGTGGCGGCGTCATGAGCGACCCTTACGTTCCGCTGGTCGGCGCCGTGGTCGCGGCACTTCTTTCCGACGCGACGCTGGCGGATCTGGTGGAGGGGCGCGTCTACGGCGCGCTGCCTACCGGCGAAGCGCCCGCGATGCCCTATGTGAACATCGCCTCCTATCAGTCCCTGGATGCCGGCACGGCCTGCACGGACGAAAGCGAGGTGTTCCTCGATATCGACGTTTGGACGCGCGAGGGCGGGCGGCAGCGGGCGGGGCTCATTCATTCCGCCGTTAGGTCCGCCCTGCACCTCGCCGATCTCGATCTCGGCGCCAGCCATGTGCTGGTGGAGATCGCCTATCGCGACGGCCGCGTTTTTGCCGATCCGGATGGCCGCACCACCCACGCCGTTCTCACTTTCCGGGCGCTGACAGAGGCGCCGTAATCCCTGGCGAAAATGGAGCATTCACGATGACGCAGGGCATTTCCGCCTCGGGGCGCAAGATGCTGGTGAAGCTGGGCGACGGCGCCAGCCCGGAGGTTTTCGCGGCGCCTTGCGCCATGACCTCGCGCGGGCTCAACCGCACCAAGGAGGTGAACGCCTCCACCAGCCCGGACTGTGACGACCTCGACGCCGTGCCGTGGACCGAACAGGAGGTGCTGTCCCGCTCGTGGGCGGTCTCGGGCTCCGGCAAGATCCTGAAGGCGCACGTGGCCATCTGGGATGACTTCTTTGACCTCGACACGGCGAAGAACCTGCAGGTGGACATCACCTTCTCGGATGCGACCGTGCGGCGCTACAGCGGCGCCGCCCACCTCACCGAGTTCAACATCACCGGCGAGGACGGCGACAAGGTGACCTATGACGTCACCCTCACCGGGGATGGCCCCCTCACGGCGGCGACCGTCTGATGGCGGCCTTCGACGCCCGGATCGTCCTGCCCTTCGGCGACGGCGACCAGACGTTCCGCCTGGCGCTGGCGCAGCTCCTCGAGTTGCAGGAAAAGACGAACGCCGGCCCCATGGATCTGTTCATGCGGCTGCGCGGCACCAGCTGGCGGGTGGAGGACATCCACGAGACGCTGCGGCTGGGCCTCATTGGCGGCGGCATGTCGGCGCCCGATGCGCTGCGCCTCGTGCAGCGCTACGCCTATCCGGCCCGCCCGCTGCTGGAATGCGTGCCCATCGCCGCCATGGTGGTGGGTGCTGCCCTGTCCACCCCGGACGCGGAGGGGCGCCAGCCGGGAAAAGCCGAGGCGGAAGCGGAGACGGGCGTCTCTCCGCCTCCGCCGTCTATGGAGCCGGCGCCATCCTCGGCCTCTCCCCCGACGCCATTGGAGGCATGAGCCTCTTCCAGTTCGGGGCTTATGTGGATGGCTGGCAGAAGGCGCAGGGCGGCGCGGCCCCTTCGGCCCCCAGCGATGCCGAATATGACGCGATGGTCGCGGCAAGCGATGCGCTGGATGCGCGGGCGGCGGCGCGAGGCGGCGAGGTGACGAATGGCGACCGAGCTTGAGCGTCTGACGGTCCAACTGGAGGCGCAGACCGCAAAGTTTGAAAAGGCCTTGGCGCGTGCGGAAGGTCGTTCGGCGGCCACGGCGAAGAAGGTCGAGCGCACCTTTGCCCAGATGCAGGGCAATATCGGGCGGTCATTCTCCGGCGTAGGAGGGCAGGCGCTCGGCGTGCTGGGCGTCGGCCTCGGCGTGCGCGAGGTGATCCAGTATGCCGACGCTTGGACCAAGGCCAACAACTCGCTGAAGGTGGCGGGCCTCTCCGGTGCGGCCGTCAAAGACACGCTTGACGCGCTCTATGCCGCTGCCCAGCGGCAGGGTGTGCCGCTGGAGGCCCTGACGACCCTTTATGGCCGCGCGGCACAGGCGCAGAAGGAGTTGGGCGCCAGCAGTTCCGAGCTGATCCAGTTCTCGGAAGACGTTGCCATGGCCCTGCGCGTCGCTGGCACCTCGCCCGACGAGGCGACCGGCGCGCTGCTCCAGCTTTCGCAGTTGCTGGGCTCCGCCCGCGTGCAGGCCGAGGAATTCAATTCCATCAATGAGGGCGCCCGGCCCATCCTGCAGGCCGTCGCGGCGGGTATCGAGGAAGCGGGCGGCAGCGTTTCCAAGCTGAAACAGCTGGTGAATGACGGCGAGATTTCCAACGTCGCGTTCTTCAAGGGCTTTCAGGCCGGGGTGCAGACCATCCGCGATGCGGCGGCCAATGCCGAGCCGACCATCTCGCAGGCCTTCACGCGCGTGCAGAACGCGGTCACCAAGCTTATCGGCGAGATCGACGCGGCCAACGGCTTTTCCCGGGCCTTTGTGTCCGAGTTGTCGTCGATGGCCGATGGCCTGCGGGAGCTTGAGCCGGCAATCCAGTTCGTGATCGATGCCCTCAAGATGCTGAAGGACCTTCAGGACTACGTGAACAAGAATGGGCTCAATCTCGGAACGAAGTTCAACGCCTTGTTCCAGCCCTCGCCGCAGCAACAGCTTTCCGATGCGCTGAAGGGCTACAACTATTCGGATACGGTCGCAAAATCGAACGAATACAATGCGGCGCTCATGCGCAGCGGCGGCATCGGCAGCGATCCCAGCCGTAACCTCGCCAAGCCCATCAAGGCGGCTGACTACCCGGTCATCGGCTCCGAGGAGGATGCATCCAAGGCCCGGGCCGATGCCTATGAGCGCGAGACGAAACAGATTCGCGAGAAAACCGCGGCTCTGGAGCTTGAGGCCGAGACCATGGGCCGCTCCACCTTCGAGGTCGAGAAGGCGAAGACGGCGCAGGAGCTGCTGAACGCCGCCAAGGATGCGGGCAAGACGATCACGCCGGAGTTGACGGCGCAGATCAATGCGCAGGCCGAGGCCTATGCTCGCGCGGCGGAGAAGGTGGACAAGGCTCGGGAATCCTACCGGATGGTGGAGGATGTGCAGGACGGCCTCGCCTCCTCCGTGTCTTCCAGCATTTCGGCCATCCGCCGGGGCGAAAGCGCCATCGACGCCATGACCGATGCGCTGGGGCGGATGCTCGACCAGCTCCTCGACATGATTTCCAAGCAGCTGTTCAAGCAGCTTTTCGAGGGCATCGGCTTTTCCGGCTTCGGCTTCTCCACCGGCGGAAGCGTCGGCGGGACGTCTGGCGCCTCCTATGTAAAGGCCGCGACGGGCGGCCGGGTTGTTGGCCCTGGCACGGGAACCTCCGATAGCATCCCGGCATGGGTTTCCAATGATGAATTCATCGTTCGCGCGGCCCCGGCCCGCCGCTATCGAAAGCTGCTGGAGGCGATAAATTCCGGAAGTTTGCATGTGCCCCACTTTGCCACCGGCGGCTCTGTCGGCGGCCTGCCGGCCCGGGCGGGCGGGTTCGGTGGCGGCACGTCGGTGCAGGTCGTGAACAACACCGGCGTGCAGGCGGGGGCGCGGGCCGAGACGACGCGCGGGCCGAACGGGCAGGCGGTGCTGCGTATCTTCCTCGACGCGGCCCGCAAGGATTTCGCCGGCGGCGGATATGATGGCGCGGCGCGCGGGCGGTATGCCCTGGCGCCGGCGCCGGTGCGGAGGGGCTGACATGGTGGATTGGCCCGCCTCCCTCCCGTGCCAGCCCGAGCAGGGCACATGGCAGGAGACGCCGAACCCGAACACCGTGTCTTTCGAGCCTGAGGTGGGGCCGACCATCGACCGCCGGCGCAGCACGGTGTTCTCGCTGGCGAGTAGCTGCACCTTCATGTTCACCAAGGCAGAATATGCGGTGTTCCTGGCCTGGTATCGCAGCGACCTGAAGAGCGGCGCCTTGCCCTTCTCCTTTGACCATCCGGTCACCGGGGTGCCCAGCCGGTGGAAGTTCCATCCGAAGCCCGGATGGAGCCTCGGCACGGTCACGAACCGCAAGGTGCAGGTGTCCGTGCAGCTACGGCAGATGCCCTGATGCGCCGTCTCATTCCTTCGTCGCTGCGGCGGGTGCTCGATCTTCAGGAAAGCGGGGTGGCCCTCATCGGCTTTCTCGCGATCTCCCATGCATCGCTCGCGACCCCCATCCGGGTCGCGAGCGATGGCGTGGACTACCTGTGGCAGGGCGAACGCTGGATCGGCTTCCCGTTCAAGTTCGCCCTGCTCTCCGATGGCGAGGCGGGGCCGCGCACACAGATCGAGGTGCAGAACGTCGACCGAAAGATCGGCGACGCCCTGCGGGCCATCACCTCTCCGGCGCGCGTGCAACTCAGTGTCGTCGCTTCCAGCGAGTTCGACGAAGCGGCCGACCCGCGCACGCCGCTTGGCACGCCGCTGCCGGCCTATGAGGCCGACCACCTGTTTCTTGTGAACGTGTCCGTGAATGCCCTGGCGGTCACGGGCGACCTCGTGAGCTGGGACTACACGCAAGACACCTATCCCGGCCGGCGTGCGACGCAGAACCGGTGTCCGGCCCTTTATCGATAGGAGGCTCTACATGTGCGGAATTAAAGGCGAAGCCGAAACCAAGATTGACCGCTTGATTCGCTCTATGGATCGGCTCAGTTCCGCTCTTGAGCGACCCGGGGAGAGCGCCCCGAGTGGCAAGGCGCCTCCGACTGAGGTGACCATCAAGCTGGTGGTGGTCACCGCGGAAACGCGTTCCCACCCGCAGCGACGGTGACCCCTGCCATGCCCTTCCCCGCCCGTTTCGTGGAAAACCTCGCCGAAATCTGCTGGCTCGACCAGATGCAGACGCCGTGGCCGCCGGCGGACGAAGCGCAGGCCGAGCAATGGCGCACCTATATGCGGGTGGCGCTGGAAACCCACGAGGAGCGCAAGGGTAAGGCCATGCGCTGGGATGGCGAGAAGTTCGTGGAAGTGGTGTCGCCGTGAGGGGTGCGGCGCTCTCCTTTGTCGCGGGTTGCGGTGTTCTGCTCGCAGCGATGATCGCCGGCGAGCTTGCGGACGCGGGCGCACCCGTATGGCTTTCCACGCTAGGCGGTGGGGGCTGCGGCGTGGGTCTCATCCTGCTGCTGGTCCGCCGCCGGCAGTGACCCGATGACATCACTGGCCTTGCGCCACCCGGCTCCCGCCGGGTGGGCGAACCCCTATGTCGGCATCCCCTTCCTTGACGGCGGGCGCGCCCGGGCCGGGTGCGACTGCTGGGGCCTCGTGCGGCTGGTCTATGCCGAGGTGCTGGGCATCGACCTGCCGACCTATGGCGAGATCTCCGCGCGCGATCTGGCGCGCGTGACCCGGACCATCCGGGATGACAGCGCCGTGGCGCCCTGGCTCCCCGTCGCCGGCGAGGCCCGCGCCTTCGACGTTCTGGTGATGAACGGGCGCCCCCGACACGTGGGCATGTTGCACGTGGGTGTGATGGTCGACACCCGAAACGTCCTGCACGTGGAGGCGGCGACAGCCGCCGTCATCGTTCCTGTAGCCCGCTCGCCGCAAGTCCGCTGGCGGCGGCTGTCCCTTCATCGGCACGAGGTGTTGGCGTGAAGCACGTTCGCCCACCCGAGGGCGCGCCCGTCTATTCCGTCGCCTATGGCGGCCCATTCATGGGCGTGCATGGGCAGTTCTATGCCGAGCACGGGCCGACCATTGGCGAACTGGTGGCCGCGACGCCGGACCTTCCGGCGGGCTTCGAACGCTATGGCGAGGTGTGTATCAGTGGCCACCTCGTGCCGCGGGAGCTGTGGTGCTGGGTGCGGCCGAAGCCCTCGGCCTCCGGCCTGCCCACCTATGTCACGTTGCACCTGGCGCCGCGCGGCGGGGACAACGGCGGCGGGGGAGGCGGAAAGGCCATTATCGGCATCGTGGCGGCGCTGGCGCTCACGCTGGCCACGGCGGGCATCGCTGGCGGCTTCCTGGCCGGGGCGACCGGATCGGCGCTGACCGGCGGCCTGTTCGCCTCCGGCGGCGCCCTATCCTTCCTCGGCACCGGCATCGGCGCCAAGGCTCTAGCGCTCGGTGTTGGTCTCGCCGGAGCGCTGGCGCTCGGCGCACTCACCTCCGCGCCCACGGACACCGCCCGCACCCGCAAGGCGGACAACCGCGGAGCGGCTTCCGCCTCCGGCAACATCATCGGCCCGGGCGAGGCGCTGCCCTGCGTGATCGGCACCTATCGCGTATTCCCGCCGCTGGTGAATGATGCCTGTTACGAGATCATCGATCAGGACGAATTCGTCACGGTCGTGTGCATGCTCGCTGGGCCGCACAAGCATGAGGCCATCCGCATCGGCGACGCCGGCATCGAAGATGCCGACGATATCGAATATGAGGTGCGCACTGGCTGGGATGATGACGCGCCGCTCACGCTCATCACCAAGCAAAGCCGGATCACGGGCACGTCCGTCGAATTGAGCCCCCATGTGCTCAATCCCGACAGCCAGCGCCGCCTGAAGCACCAGAGCAACCCCGCGCAGGACGTGCCCGCATGGCAGACGGTGGCGACGCGCCGCGCGCCGGACCGCGCCCGCATCCGCCTCGACTTTCCGCAGGGGCTGGGTTCCTCCGCCTCGGACAGTGAAAACAGCTATGCGATGATGGCCTTGCGGGTGGAAATCCGCCCGCGCGGGGCGGACGCCTGGACCGTGCTTCCCGAGCTCTGGTATTCCTCCCGCCGCACGGACCCGAAGAAGGGCGAGATCGTCCTCGACTGGACCGCCGAGCCGGGGACCGTGCCGAGCCCGCCTGAGAACAAAGGGTTCGTCTACGCCTTCCGCTCGGTGCCGGTGCAGACGGCTTCGCCCGCGGGCCTCGGCGGGCTCACGGCGCACAGCTATTTTTCCGATCCGTCCAAGACGGTCAACGTGCTCCAGACCGGCAACACCGCGACGACCGGTGTGCTGCACACCCACCTCACCAGCGACAGCGCGACGTTCTACCTTGACCCGGAGCTGTTCCCCAAGACGACCTATGAAATCCGCATTCGGCGGAGCGCGCTGGTTTCCAAATCGACGCTCACCACATCGAACTACACGGTCATTCTGACCGGTGTCGTCTATGACTACTTCGGATACTGGCTCAACACGGGCGTCTATCAGGTCATCAACGATGACGACTGGTTCGGCTCCGCCTACATGCTGCGATGTCAGTCGGAATGGGATGAAGACCCGGCGCCCCTCCCCGGCGATTTCAAGCTCGTGGTGCGGGCAAAGAACCGGGCGATCGAAAATATCTCGGTCCTCGCCTCCGGCTATGTGCCGGACATCACCGATCTGGACGGACCGTGGATCACCACCAGCAACCCGGCGCACCATTACCGTTTCGCCCTCGCAGGCAATCTGAACACCGATCCGCTGCCCCTTGATCTGATCGACGAGGATAGCCTCGACGACTGGCGCGCCACCTGCGACACCGAAGGCTACCAGTGCAACGCCATCGTGCAGGGCGATTCCGTGATGGATACGCTTGCCATGGCGGCGGCCTGCGGCTATGCGCGGCCGGCACAAAGCGAGGTGTGGGGCGTCTACGAGGACAAGGACCGTTCGGCCGAGGCGCCGGTGCAGATCTTCTCCTATCGCAACTCCTCCGGGCTGCGCTGGGAAAAGGCCCTCCCACGCCGTCCGGACGGGTTCCGGGTGACCCACCCGGATAAGTCCGCCGACTATGAGGATCAGCAGCTTGTCGTGATGCGCGCCGGCGCCACGGGAAGCAACCTCGAGGGTGTGACCTATAAGGGGCTGGTCACCGCGCCAGAGGTGCGGGCGCGTGCGGCCTTCGACCTGGCGCAGGGGGAAAAGCGCTCCACCTTCTATTACTGGAATGCCCCGGCGGAGGCGATTGTCTGCCGCCGTAGCTCGCTGGTGGGCCTCACCCACGATGTGCTCACGCGGCAGGCCGGATCGGCCCGCATCAAGTCCAAGATCGTCTCGGGCGGCGACATCACAGGCCTTGTGCTTGATGCCGGCGTCTATGTGACGGCTGAGACCTTCGGCGACATCACGGACATGAGCGAGGTGGAAAGCCTCTCGGATGTGGGCGTGCTTGGCCCTGTCGGCATCGTCATCCGCCGGGCGGATGGCACCTTCTCCACCCATCGCATCACCGAAGGCATGGGCTGGCACGAGACGGTGACGCTGGAAACGCCGATCCCCGACGCCACGGTGTCGCTGATCTCCGGCTTTGATATCCAGACCGTGCCCGCTGTCGGCGAGGGCGATGAGGGCTCGCTGGTCTATTGGGGGCCGGTGGACAGCGAGACGGTGCGCGTCCTCATCTTCAATATCGAGCGCGGCGACGACGACCTGACGTTTGCCCTTACGGCTGTTGACGAGGCGCCGGATCTGGTGCGCACGGCTGCGGGCACCTTTGATGCCCCTGGCAGCGTCACCTATGACCATGACGGCGCCTTCTGGTTCGTGGTGCCGAACTACGAGACCAGCCTGACGGTGACGCTGGTGGGCGGCTCGGCGGGGTCGCACGGCATCACCAATTCCAGCACCTTCCCGGCGGGCACGGCGGGCGGCGACACCACATTCGACGGCATGGTCGCGGGCGGGTCACCCGTGCCGGCGAGCCCCACGACGGGCGGGCTTGGCGGTGTCGGCTCCGGGGCGGGCACCGGCTCCAATGGCAATGCCGGCGGTTCGCCCACCGGCACGACGGCATCCGGCGTCGGCGGCAACGCGGTCGGCACCACAGGTACCGGCGGTGCGGCGGTGACGGCGAACGGCAACGGCAATCAGGGCACAGCCCCCGGCGCCGGCGCTTCCGGCGCGTTCCGAACCATCTCGGGCACAAACTACCTCACCTCGGGCACGGGCAGTGGCGCGCGGCGCCAACGGACCTACGCCCGCGGCGATCTCCTCCCCGGCACGGTGATGATGGTGACGGTCGGTGCCCCCGGCTTGCCCGGCGATGGCAGCTCTCAGGATGGCGCCCCGGGGCAGCGCGGCGAAGCAAATTTCAGTTGGAGTTGATGGCATGGTGACGCCCGTCTACCCCCCGAAATATCCCGACACCGATATCGACGGGAACGCCTATGCCGGCAGCGTCTATGACGCCATCGCGGCGTTGTGGGCGATCGTCAGTGGCATCGGCGGCGGGCTGATCGGGTCGGAAAGCACGCTGGGGCTCGTGGCGCCGCATGACCTGATCGGCGCCGGCGAAACCCCTGTCGCCTATATCGGAGACGATGCCGGAAACGGCGCGGCGGCTGTGCTGGATGACGGCACCTTTGCCCTCCCGCTTCTCCGGGCCGTGTCTGGCGCCATGCGCTCGCTGCGGCTGGGAAGCCCCGCCGGCAGCGATGGACTGCTGCATGAATTCCACGCCGAGGCCAACTATCACTGGGCCATTACCGACGAAGGCGGCAATGTCGTCATGGGCGTCGGCGACGACAACACCCTGTATCTCGCCCCTTCGCCCCTCTCCGGCCAAGACATCGTGGCGCTCGACCAGCGGAACAAGCTGGCGGCGGCGGCGTGGATGAACATCCCGATGACGGATATCCAGCTGCCCATGGCCGATCACAATACGATCGTCCTTTATGGGCAGTCCCTCGCCGCGGGGCAGGAGACGTGGCCTGCCCTGAGCAAGACGGCGCTTTTCGGCGCCACCATGCTGGGCGGCGATGTGCGGCCGCAGGAGGAAGACGGCACCACCTACACACAGCTTTCGCCCACAGGCTTCCAGCCGTTGGTGGCGAAGGTTCGGGCGGGCGCCGCGACGACGGTCTACACCGATGCGGAGGTTGCTGCGCTCTCGCCGGGGGATGCGGCGCGGGGTGAGAGCCCGGCCATCGGCGCGGTCCATGTGCTCGCCTGGCTGCTGGGGCGGCGCAGCCTCGGCGCCCCTCCCTCCTTCAACGTCGTCTGCCCCGCGGTGAGCGGCAAGACGATCGAGCAGCTTTCCAAGGTCAATGGGCAGGATGCGACGAACCGCTACAACCGCCTGATCTCCGCCGTGACGCAGGCCCACGCCGCTGCGACGGGCGCCTCTCAAACCCACGTCGTCACCGCCGTGATGTGGATGCAGGGCGAATACGACTATGCCACCACGTGGGGCTCCACCAAGGCCACGCGGGTGGCCTACAAGGCGGCGCTGGCCCAGCTGCATGCGGACATGGTGGCGGACATCAAAGCCATCACCGGGCAGGCCGAGGCGCCGCTGCTGCTGCTCTACCAGACCGGAGCGACCTATACACAGGACGCGGACAGCGCCGGCGCGCCCGGCCTTCACGTGGGCATGGCGCAGCTGGATTATGCCCTGGAGAACCCCGCGACCGTCATCCTCGCCGGCCCGGTCTATCCGATGCCGGACAAGAGCGGGCATCTCAACAGCAACGGTTCGCGCTGGTTCGGCCAGTGCATGGGGCGGGCGGCGGCGCGGGCCATCGGCGAAGGCAGGGCCTGGCGCCCGCTGTCTCCACTTGCGGTGGAGCGCGTGACGGCGCGCCTCCTGCGGGTACATTTCCACGTGCCGACGCCGCCGCTCCAGTGGCTGGACGCTCTGGTGGTGAACACGCCCACGAGCTTCGCGACCAAGGGCATCCGGGTTTCGACGGCGGCCAACGTCAGCATCGCGATCGCGTCCGTGACCATCGTGGCCGACACCATCATCGACGTCGAGACGTTCGCCGATATCCCGACCGATGGCCTGTTCTGGATTGCCCCGAGCGCAGTATTCGGCGGCGTTTCCAACATCGCGGACAGTGAAAACATGCCCGCCTATGACCTTTATTCCTACACCAGCGGCAGCGGACAATATGCCGGCGAAAATATCGCGGGCCTCGTCGGCAATCGCTACCCGCCGAACAACTATTCCGTCGCCGGCTGCTGGCCGGTCGGCTATTCGGAGTTCTGACGATGCCGCTCAAGATTGTCATCCCTGGGGCGGACTTCTCCGGCCTCGGCCTGCCGCGCTTCACGCCGCGGGCGCTCGGGTTCCCGTCCGAAGATCTCGCCGGGCTCTACCTCTTCGAGGATGGGACTGTCGGCGACGCGGTGTCCGTGGCCGTGGATTCCTCCGCGGCTGGGGCGAATGCCTCGCTTCTCTCCGGCTCGGCCTCCCCGACCCGCTCGGCCGAGGGCATCGCCTTTACAACCGGCAACGGCATCATGTGGGCGCCGCCCTTCGCCTATGGTGGGGCCATGTCCGGTGTCGCGGTGCTGCGCTGCACGACCGCTGCAGCCTCGGGCCTCTACCCGGCGCTCGCCAACCGCAGCGGCGCGGTGCCGAACCTCTCCGGTGACCCCTCCTATACCAACACGCTTGCGGTTTCGCTCTTTCGCGACCCTGGCACCACGACGCCCCGCCCGGCCCTTTTTGCCAATCCCAATTGGGTTTCCCCCTCCGGCGCCGCAAAGGTGCTCACCAACACCGGAACGGCCAATGACTGGTTCGCTGTGGCGTGGTCGGTCGATCCCGTCACCGGTGTAGTGCGGATGCGGACCAATCAGGATCAAGAGGTGACCGCCACCGAAACCGATCGAGTAGCCGAGTATGCGGCACGCTCGGCTGAGTTCTGGCGCGTTGGCCTGACCCGCATCAACGGAATCTCCGTGGCCGGGAGCATGGGGCTCTTCGCCCTCTACACCGCCGCCCGAGACCAGACCGGCCTTGCGGAGCTGATCTCTTCCGCCCGCACGCGGATGGCCGGGCGCGGCGTGACGATCTAGCGGGCCGCCCTCGGCCGGTCCGGCTTGCTGGTCCCGATCCTTCATAAATTCTGACCAAAGGAGGCGCACATGGCGCAGTCCCCTGGCGTCGTCACGAGCGGTAACAGTTTCGATATCACCCTGGCCAGCTATGAAATTCTCCACCTCACGGACGCGGGCGGCTGCGCCGGCACGCTCTACGAGCTGATCTCGGGTTCCTTCACTGAGGTATCCAAGATCGATCGCTATAGCCATGGGGCTACGGGGGGCATCGCAGGGCCTCGCACTCTTCGCGTCTCATGCTCCGCGGGGGCGATCGCCTATGATGTGGCCGGTTATCCGTCGTCGCTGGGCGCGGAATCTGGCATTTACAACTGGAACCCGGCCTTTCTCCGCCGCGCCGCCAAGGCGCTCGCCGATGTGCGCTCGGGCAAGGCGCGCGCCGTCATCAATTATCTTGGTGACAGCGGCGTCATGGGTGCCGGAGCGGGAGACGGTGGGGCTGGCAACACCAACGCCTGGGCGCGCAGCGCTGCCTACTACCTTGCGAAGGCGATCAACGCCGAGGACTCGGCCATTGCCGTGCGCCGGTCGGAATGGTTCGGCACCAAAAACATCACGACCGCAGCCGGCATCACTGCCTATGACCCGAGGATCACGTTCTCTGGAGGGGCGGCTGTCGATAACGGTGTGCGCCAGATCATCAATGGTTACTTCATCAAGCACACCGGCGCTGGCCAGACGAACTTCGCCCCAACCGAGCAATTCGACCGCATTCGCGTGTGGTATGGCATCGACAGCGGCCTGGGGACGTTCACGGTCGCTGTTGACGGCGGATCGACGCTCGCGACGCAGGCGACGGCCGGGACCACAAATCTCGGTTACGTCGATGTGACCTGCACCCTCGGGACGCACACCGTCAACATCGCCAACGCGAGCGGGAACCTCTTCCTGGTCGGCGTTGAGTGCTGGGCGTCCGGAACGGCAGATCTTATGGTCCGAAACCTCGGTTGGACCGGCGCGCAGTCGTACCACTGGGCGCAGGCCTTTTATCCCTATTCGCCGAAAAACTGCCTTGACGATCTCGGCGGCGCCCTGACCATCATCAAGCTCTATCGCAACGACCAGTATAACAACGTGACCCCCGCGACCTTCAAGACGAACATGAAGGCCATTCTGGACACAGTGAAGGTCTACAGCGATATAATCCTGATCCGTGGGCACGAGCCGTATGCGTGGGCGAATACCAACGATGCCAGCTTCTTGCAGGTGTTGAAGGAACTTTCGGACGAATACAGCGCGCCGCTGTTCGATATGGTGCAGCGGCAGGGAACTGGCCCCGTCGCCTACGCCAACGGCACCTTCAGCACCGACCTTATCCACTATGGACAGTCGGGCTGGGCGCAGGACGGCTACTGGCTTGGCCGGATGATCGCGAGCCTCTGACAGATCCTTCAGCCTCCCCATCCGCGCCGCCTCCGGGCGGCCTTTCGTGGCTTGAGGGCGAGCCGGGGGTGAGCCGGGTCCGGCGCAGGACTAGGCGGGCAATTTCACCGCCAGCACAGCGAGTGCCGCGAATGCGATGGTGATAGCAATCATTGCGAAATCCTAACGGCGGCTCACGACCGCCGACAAAAGCGTCGCCAGCAACAGTGCGACCACGACGAACTCCAAGAAACCCGGCATCGCTCAACCCTCTTCACGATCGGGTGAACCCCAAGGCGGGGGATGGTTCCGGGAGACCCTGCTTAGGCGGGGCGAGCCGGGCGAACTGGGGGGCAGACCGCCCGGCTCTCGTCCGCCTCGATGCTGGGGGGCCGAGGCGGACGCACTCTTTTAGCACGGCCGCCTTCGGGCGGCCTTTCCTTTTCCCATCACATCAACAGGTGACCTATGGATCTGCGCGACCTGCAGTCGGCGCTCAATGCGCGCGGCTGGACGCCCCCGCTTGCCCCCGATGGCGAATGGGGGCCGGCGACCGACAAGGCGGTTGCCGATCTCCTCACTTCGGCGGGCGTCGCCTTCGAGGACTGGCCTCCCGCCCGCCGGGCGCTGGCGGCCAAGCAGGCGCTGCTCGGCCTCGCCGGCATCGACGCCGGTACCATCGATGGCCGTGAGGGGCCGCAGACGCGGCACGCCCTTGAGGTGTGGGATGCCCGCCAGCGGGGCGACACCTCGGCCGAGACCTGGCGCGACCCGCCCGCGGTGCAGCCCATGGTGTGGCCCAAGCAGGTGGACGTGCAGCGCTTCTATGGCGCGCCCGGCGAAAACCAGACGATGCTGGCGCTGCCCTTCCCCATGCGCCTCGCGTGGGAAACGGACACCATCGTCAAGCGCATCTCGATCCACGAGAAAGTCCACGACAGCGCGGCCCGTGTCTTTGACCGGGTGCTGGACCACTACGGCATCGAGGGTATCCAGAAGCTCGGCGTGGATCTCTTCGGTGGCTCGCTCAATGTCCGGCGCATGCGCGGCGGCTCGGCCTGGTCCATGCACTCGTGGGGCATCGCCATCGACTTCGACCCCGACCGCAATCAGCTGAAATGGGGCCGTGACCGGGCGCGCCTTGCCCAGCCGGACGCCGAGGTGTGGTGGCAGCTGTGGGAAGAGGAAGGCTGGCTCTCCCTGGGCCGCTCTCGAAACTATGATTGGATGCACGTGCAGGCGGCGCGGCTGTGACCGACGCCGGCCCCGATCCTGACGACGCGCCGCTGCCCCGCCCCTCCTGGCGCACGCGGCGGCGCATCATCCTCGTGACGCTCCTCTTCTGTGCCGGCGAGGTGATCTACCTCACGGCCTGGGGGCGGGACACCAGCCTGCACGAGACTATCGCCAACGGCGCCTTCATCCTCGCCGGTGCCGTCATCGGCGCCTACGTGTTCGGCGCCGTGTGGGACGACGCCAACGTCATGTCGAACCTCGGCCGCCCGCGCCGCCCCAAGCGGATGGACTTCGAGGGCATCGATGCCCCCCAGCCCCCGAAGGACTACGGCTCATGAGCATCCTTGCCATGTTCGCGTCCGGCGCCATCTCCTGGCTGCTGGCGCTGGTGACCGGCGCCGCACTGCTGGTGGGCATTGCGGCCCTCGTCTGGTCGCGCATCCCGCGACTGCCTTACAGCCACCTTGCCGCCGGCCTCGCCGGGGCACTGCTATTCGTCGCCGGCTGGGTGGGGCACGCCTCCGACCAGAGGGGAAGGATGGAGCGGCAGGCGCTGATCGATGCCAACCGCGCCCTTGTGAAGGAGGTGACGGCCGAGCGGGGCAAGGTGGCGGCGCTGGCGCGCGACGCACAGACGGCCTCCGCCCATGCCGCCGCAGCGGAAGCGAAGGCCCGCGCGCTGGAAGAGATCATCGCGCAGACGCCCGACACCCCCGCCCTTGATGCCGACACCAGCGCCCGCGTGCGCGGCCTGTGGAGGTGACCATGACCCCGACGCGCATCTTGATCGCCGCCGCCTGCATCATCATGCTGGCCCTCGCCCTTGCCGGCTGCAGCAACACGACGGGTCGGGTGAGGCTCGATCTCGCCCCCATCCCCGAAGATCTGCGCGCATGTGCCCGGCGCTATGTGCCGCCCCCGGCCGGCGACAAGCCCCTGACACAGCGCGAGGTGGTCGCCCTGATCGGCCGCCTCAAGGCCAGCGAAGAAGCCAAGAGCGGCTGTCTCGCCCGGCTCATCGCCCTCTATGAATCGCAGGCGGAGATGGTGCGGGAGGCGCTGAAATGACCGGAGAGATCTCGGCGGCGGCCCGCTCTTCGGAGGGGGCCATCATCATTTCCGAACGGGCACTGGAGCTGATGGTGATCGAGGTCGCCGAGGATGCGGCCGAAAAGGCCGTCCGCAAGGTGCTCAAGGAGATCGGGCTTTCAACATCCGATGAAGCCCGGATCGAGGAGGCTCGCGCCGATATCGAGCACCTGCGCCGCTTCCGCCGGATGTGGAACCGCGCGGCGCTCGTCATCGGTACAGCCGTCCTCACGGTATTGGCCGGGGGCGCGCTCGCGGTGTTCTGGCTGGGGATCAAGACGCATGTCCTCAAACAGCCCTGAGGCTCGCGTCTCGATCGATTGGGATTGTGATGGCGTGTTCATGGTCATCACCCGGGCCGACCGGCCGGCCGAGGTGATTCGCCTGCCCGACCATGATCGGATTGCGACTGAGGCCATGACGGCCGCGCTCGCGATGCGCGGGCGTGTGGTGGTGAGGCCGGCGCGGTGGCCGACTTCTTTGCGTGAAATGCAAAGAAGTGAGGATCTGCCCGAATCGCACATCGGCCGATTCGGGGAGTAGCCTACCCCTCAAACCTTGGCAGGACCTGCCCCATTCTTGGCACGCCCGGCGCGTCCGCCTGCCGGGTCCATTTCGCCTCTGCCTCCGCAGCCGAGAGGCGCGCCCCGCACCGTTCGCACCGGAACCGCATCTCGCGCAGCGGTCGGGCCGGTAGCTGCCGTAGCGGCAGGTGTGCGGTCAGCTGACAGTGGTAGACCGAGACGGCCTCGTATTCGTATCGGGCGGCATCGGCCGGGGTGGCGTCCATGGCGAGCATGCGAGCCACGATATCGCGAGAACGGACGTGGAACAAACTTCGGGACTTCTTCGGGACTTTGCGTCACGAACCTCCCGAATTGTCCACCTTGCGTTCTCTTAATGGGGGTGCCACCCCTTGCGCCCCCCGTCCCGAAAATGTAGCAACGAAGCCGTTCGGCGGAATGTCGGAGCATAGCGCAGCCTGGTAGCGCATCTGCTTTGGGAGCAGAGGGTCGCAGGTTCAAATCCTGCTGCTCCGACCACCCTTCCCCACGCGCCTCCTCATCGCCCTGACGGCTCAGCGGCCCGGGGGATCGACCTTCACGCCGTTGGGCCCGATCTCGATCTGCATCGTGTTGCGGTCGCGCTCATAGGCCTGATAGGCGAACACGCCGCCGACAACGACCAGGATCGCGATCACTCCATAGAGGACGCTGCGCGGCATTCTGGCTGCTCCCGTTGTGAACTGGCTGACGGGAGCGGCAACGCCTTCGCTTGTCCGATTGTTCCGCAGCGGCCAAGTCAGGGCTAGTCTTGCCGGCAGGTGCTGCGGCACCGTGCAGGCGACTCAGCCGGCCAGGAGACGGCGGGTTGGCCGCTGGGCTGATTCCACGATGCGGCAAGGCTTGCGCCGCGAGGCAGGATTTTCAGGAAGGAAGATTGCAGATGGCTTCGGATACGGAGCTTGCCGAATGGCTCGGCTCGATGCTCAAGGCGGTGGGTACGACGCAGGCCCACACCATGGTGCAGCATTACATTCTGCGAGACATCGTCACCCAGCTCGCCGGGCTGCAAGATCGACCGGACAGCTTCATCGCCGACATGTTCGAGCGCGTCAGCGGTCTCGTCGACCAGTGCGAATTGGCCGGGAAGCCGGACATCGAAGCCGAAATGCGTTGGTATGCGGAGACGTTCTTTACCTCGATCGGCAAGACGCTCGAGTCGAAATGAGGCGCAAAGCCTCATGAGGCACGGACGCGACCCCGCCTCCGCGCGTGGTTCGCCAGACCTTCTGCGACGAAGGGGGTCGGCGAATTGCGTCACGGAGGCGGATCGGCCGCGCCGGTCCACGGATCGAGGCTCGGCCTCGCTCATGGCCAGACATCCCTGGCGAGGAAGCCCGGCCGCTTCGGGATTTACTTGTGCAGCAGCGCCGTCTGCTGGGTCGGCGCCGGCGGGTTCCAAAGCGGAACGATGATGCGGCCCCACAGTCGCGTATCGTTGCCGCCGTAGTTCTGCTCATAGACGTCGGTGGTTAGGTAGGCCTGCAGGATCACCGGCCCGAAGTCATAGCCGACAAGACCGCCGATCGCGAACTGGCTCTGCTTCTGGTAGAAGGGGATCGGGTTGTTCAGGTCGGTCGAATAATAGGCCACCGGGCCGATTTCGAACTTTCCGAACTTCTTCGTGGCGGTCAGATCGACGTTCAGGAAGTTCGGATTGATCGTGTTGCTGACGCCGTTCGCCTGGATGCCCCAGATGGCGTTCGCCGTCAGGTTCCAGCCATCCGCGGTATAGCTGAGGGCGAAGCGCTGGTTGAACGAGGTCGAATCGAAAGCGACACCCGTATTCACGCCGAGATAGAAGCCGGCCATGTAGCTGAAGCCGAAGCCGTTTCCGAGATCCCACGCCACCTGGGCGGCAAAGAACGGATTATAGAATCCGGAAGTATAATCGCCGTTCTGAACACCGACGCCCACCACAGGAACCGCCGTCAGAAGCTGCAGTCGTCCGCCGAACAAGAACACGGGCGTGGCCCAGGCGAGTACTGGAATGTCTACGCCGACGCAGGTGCTGTCCGGCGAGGTATTGCGGCAGCCGTAGTCGGCCGTATTGACCGCATACACACCTTCCGGCAGCGGCGCGCCGGCCGCCAGACCCACGGTTTCACCTGGCTGGGTCACGGAGCCGGCGTGTGCGGGCAGGGCTTCGGGCAGCATGGCTGCCGCAGACAAAGCGGCTACGGCCGCCATTCTTGCGAATGTCGTCATTTCTTCCTCCGAAAGGCGGAGCCCTGGACCGCCGTCCCAACGGCAGGGCTCGTCGCTGGCGCTTCCTTCGGCGCTAATGCGCCGCTCTCTTTTCAGCCCAAGGCATCGAGGCCATGGACAGCATCCCTGCCCGGCCCGCGAACGGGAGACGAGCGGAGTGGGCACTTCGGACAAACGCCCGGAGTGCAGAGGCATCAAACGGGGAATGCTAACGGCAGCGTGTCACGACCTTAGCGGCGCGGGGATAAAACCCAGGCGCCGCTCGGGACCTTCGAGGATGCCCGGTATCCCTTGTCCGGGTCCTTGAAGCCGAAGCGGCTTTAACGTTAGCCCAATTTAAGTGCAGGCAATACTCTTCAAGCGGTCAGGCCGCCCAAATCCAACGCAAACATGTCCGCTGTGACGTTCATGCAACAGTGCCCGAGCTTTGCCGGTGCTCAGTTGCAGATGGAGCGCGGCGAGGCAGTGGACATCTGGTCGCGGGCGACGGAATGTGTCGGCCTGCTTCGGATTCTGGGGTTCTAGCGAATCCGGCATTACCCAAGGTGAGCACGACGCCATGCTCGACATTCACTACCGTGAATACAAAATTCTGCTCCGGCCGCAGCAGTTCTACTCGCCCAAGCGTTTTGAGGACTATTGGGACGAGGTGAAGGCGGTCGCCAAAAAGCACGGGGTCGGCGTCGTGACCAACAAGGACGCCTTCCATCGGCAGGTCCGCGAGGTCCTGTTTTACGATACCCCCGACTTTGACCTGTACCGGAATTCCTTCATCCTGCGCAAACGCACGTTCTATGACGACGGCTGGCCGCGTCCGGAACATGAACTCGCCCTGAAATACCGCAGCCCCGATCGCGAGAAGGCGACCGCGGTGGAGATGGCGCCGCGCATCACCGGTGCGGTCCAGGTAAAGTTCAAGGAAGAAATTCTTCCCCTCAAGGACGAGCTGGGCGGCACCCGCTCGCTCTTCTCGCACAATTGCATCATTACGTCGCTCGGTGCGGTCCTGAGCCCGGCCCTGAAGAACATCATGACCATATTCCCCTCCATGTCGGCGGTGGATGCGGACGGCGACTCCCAGATCGACCTCGTGAACAGCATGGCAGTGGAAGAAATCCAGGTGGACCCCGGCCACTTCGACTTCGGCCACGGCTATGAGGCAAAGGCGACGATCGCCATCTGGCGCAACCGCGCGTCCGAGCAGTCCCTGGTGGGGGAATTCGCCTTCCAGGCGAAGTTCGACCACTACAGCGAGATCAACGACAAGGCGAAGCGCCTCTCGGAGGAGTTCTTCCGCGACGTGCAGAACATGGCGCCCGAATGGGTGCAGCTCGGCACCACAAAGACCGCGATGGTCTATGGCATCGGGGCCAAGGAAGTCGCCCACTCCGAATAGGGATCACGGCGGGCCCCACCGGCCCGCTCACCTTCACCCTCCCGGCGAAAATCCATGAGCGTCACCGAGCCGCCGATCCCAGCACCACCTCCCGCGCCCCCCGCCCCGCAGGACGCGCCCGCAGCGCAGGTTTCCCTTCTGGAAATCTTCATCACCTTCCTGATCATCGGCGGCATCAGCTTCGGCGGCGGCGTGGTGGCCTATCTGCGCAACGCGTTGGTGGTGGACAAAGGCTGGCTGGACGAGGAGGAATTCCTCACCGCGCTGGAGATTTCCCAGGCCCTGCCCGGCCTTAACGCCACCAACATGAGCGTCATCGTCGGCGATCGGCTGCGTGGTCCGGTGGGCGCGATCGTCGGCTTCCTCGGCATGACCCTGCCGGGCGGCCTGCTCGTGTTCGCGCTGGGCATCGTCTATGTGTCGAACCACGGCAACCCCACCATGCACAGCATCCTCGCCGGCATCGGTGCCGCCGCCGTGGGGCTGCTCGCAGCGGTGACGGTGCAGATCGGTCACAAGCAGCTGGAGCACCTCAGGGAGATCCTGCTCATCCTCATCACCGTGGTGATGGTGAGCTTCCTCCACGTCTCGCTGGTGCTGGTGCTGCTGACCGTGCTGCCGCTTGCCCTCTTCATCTATCGTCCGGGCCGTGGGGAGGCTGGCGAGCCGTGAACAACAATCCTCACACTGACCTCAGCATCCTCGGCGTCTTCTCGCTCCTCTCGCTCCTCGCCATCGGCGGCGGAACGGCCGTGCTGCCGGAGATGAAGGCGCTGACCATCGATGCCCACCACTGGCTCACCGATGGCCAGTTCCGCGACATCTACAGCCTCGGACAGGTCGCACCCGGGCCGAACATGCTGATGGTGATCGTCATCGGCTATCACGTCGCTGGCACGCCGGGGGCGATCCTCGCCTTCACCGGCTTCTTCCTGCCGGCTTCGGTGCTGGCGCTCGGCTCCTCGCGGCTGTGGAACCACTTCGACGGCTCGCCCTGGCGTCTCGCCCTTCAGAACGCGCTGGCCCCCATCGTCGTCGGCCTGATGGCCGCCGGCACCGTCGCGGTCGCCCGAACCGCCATCACCGGCACCGAGACGACGCTGATTGCGGTGGCAGTGTTCGTCCTCGTGTATTTCGGGCCGAAGATCATCGGGAAAAAGGTCAACCCGGCGCTCTACATCTTCGCCGGCGGGCTCCTCGGCTACCTGACCCTGAAATAGGCGGCGAAGCCCCTATTTGGCCGGAAACATGGGGTGGGCGATCTTGTCGCCGGCCTTGATGCCGAGCTTGCGGGCCTCTCCACCGCCGATCTCCAGCACGGCGCGCACCGGCTCACCAGAGGAAATGGTCTCGGTGGAGAGCGGCGTGGTCATCGCCGCAACGCGGGCGATGCTGCCATCGGCGCGGATGAACACCATGTCCAAGGGAATGAGGGTGTTTTTCATCCACATATAGACCGGCTGGTCGACCTTGAAGTCGAATAGCATGCCGCCCCGCTCGGGCAGCGTCTTGCGGCACATGAGGCCCTGGGTGCGCTGCTCATTGGTGCGCGCGACCTCCACCTGGAAGGCCAGGACGCCCTTGGCGGTGACGATCTCCAGCGGGTCCAGCGCCGGATTGGGATCGATCTTGATCTGGGCGCACTCGGCTTCGGCCGCGCGGGCGACTGCCGGAAGTCCGGCCATCGGAACGGCGAGCGCGAACGCGAGCGTAAGGGTGGCCGCCGTGGCGGCCCGCGAGAGAATCTGGATCATCAATTGTTCCCGCTGGGGCCGCCGTCGGCCTTCACTTCCGCAGCCATCAGGCCCTTGGAGCCGTCGCCATAGCGCACCAGCACGCTCTGGCCGGGACGCAGCTCGGTAAGGCCGTGACGGCGGAGGGTTTCCATATGAACGAAGATGTCGGGCGTGCCGTCGCCCTGGGTGAGGAAACCGAATCCGCGCAGCCGGTTGAACCATTTCACCGTGGCCCGCTCGAAGCCGCTCGTGGGCTCGACCACGTCGCGGGTGCGGGGTGCGGCCGGCGCGGTGTGGACGGCGGTCGACAGGTCGAGCGAAAGTACGCGGAAGGCCTGGCGCCCCTTGGCGCGCTGGATGGCCTCGCACACCACGCGGGCGCCCTCCATGGCGGTCTGAAAGCCGTCGCGACGCAGGCAGGTCACGTGAACGAGGACGTCGGGGCCGCCGTCGTCGGGCACGATGAAGCCGTAGCCCTTCGACGCGTCGAACCATTTGATGGCGCCGGTGACTTCGACGAGCCCGGCCGGCTCCTCGGTCCCGTCCTCCGAGCCGGCGGTCCGTGGCCCCAGCCCCAGTGCGTCAGACCCCATGACCACCCCGAAACTACGCGCGGCGGCGCACACGTTGCCGCGGAGACGGTAGGATAGCAACTGAATGGCGCAACGCCCACCCTCTTCGCGCGCCTTCCTCACCCATCGCCGGCAAACGGCGCGAGCACGTCGCCGATCTCGGTGCGGACCACCAGATCGGCCATGTCGTCGAACTCCGTCGGCTCGCGGTTGAGGATCACCAGCCGTGCCCCCTTCTTGCGCGCCTTGAGCGGGAATCCCGCCGCCGGAAAAACCACCAGCGAAGAGCCGATGACGATGAACAGGTCGCTGGCCATGGTCAGCGCATCGGCCCGCGCCATCTCCAGCTCGGGCATCGCCTGGCCGAAGGAAATGGTCGCCGCCTTCACCGGCCCGCCGCACTCCGGGCAATCCGGAGCGATGCCACCCGCGGCATCGAAGCGCGCCTTCACCCAGGCGAGTTCGTAGCGCGTGCCGCAGTCGAGGCAGGTGGCGTAGGTGCCATTGCCGTGCAGTTCCACCAGCGCGTCGTCCGGCACGCCGGAGGCCTGATGCAGGCCGTCGATGTTCTGGGTGATGACGCCGGCAAGGCGCCCGCCTCCCATGAGCCGGGCAAGGGCCCTGTGCCCCCGGCCGGGCCGCGCACCGGCGAAGGCCTCCTCCATGGCGAACTTGCGCCGCCACGCCTCGTTGCGCGCGGCCTTGTGGGCGACGAACACATCGAAGGGAATGGGCTTGTTCTGCGTCCACAATCCGCCGGGGGAACGGAAATCCGGAATGCCGCATTCCGTGGAGATGCCCGCCCCGGTAAAGGCGACCGCCCGCGCGGACCCGTCGAGAAGTTCCCGCAGGCGCTGCTGCGCCCCCTTGAGATCGCCTTCATAGATCATACGTCACCTGCTACTCCACCCCGGCCGGTCCGCCGGCTTGCCCCCTCATACGGACGAGACCCCCGATGCGCTTCCTGCACACCATGGTCCGCGTGACCGACATCGACCAGTCGCTGGACTTCTACTGCAACAAGCTGGGGCTCAAGGAGGTGCGCCGCAAGGAGGTGCCGCAGGGCCGCTACACCCTCGTCTTCCTCGCCCCTCCCGGCCAGGAGAACGTCGCCGAGATCGAGCTGACCTATAATTGGGACAAGGAGCCCTATGGCGAGGGTCGCAACTTCGGCCATCTCGCCTTCGAGGTGGAGGACATCTACGGCCTGTGCGAACGCCTGATGGCCTCCGGCGTCACCATCAACCGCCCGCCCCGCGACGGCTACATGGCCTTCGTGCGCTCCCCGGACAACGTCTCCGTCGAACTGCTGCAGAAGGGCGGCCCCAAGCCCCCGGCCGAGCCCTGGGCCTCCATGCCCAATACCGGCAAATGGTGAGGGCCTGAGGCCCCTCGGATGAGCCGCGGCACCGTCCCGCAGGCGGCCACCTGATCCCGGGCCGCGCCTTTCGCCCACAGGGTAAATGCGCGCGGCTTTGGATAATTCCCCCACAGGCTTGCAGCCAAGCCGCCCGCCCCCTATAAGGACGCCCTCTCCGGTGGCCAAAACCCCGGAGCGGCCGCGCGCCCTTCGTCTATCGGTTAGGACGCCACCCTTTCACGGTGGAGAGAGGGGTTCGACTCCCCTAGGGCGCGCCAGTTTTATAGTCCACGCGACGATGTGGTCCTTCCCGGCATATTGCACCCCTGCGCGTATTCAGAGGCTCCCGTCCCTCTCGCTGCTCCGCGCCTTCCGCTTGGCAGGCAACACGGGTCGTCCCCCATTTGCGGTATGCGGATGACCCTGGGCGGAGTGATTGTAACGACAGTTCAGCGAGGCCCCTCTCCGTTCAGACGCATCTGTTCGATGAACTCAGATCGGTATCGCGGATCATTCCAATAACAACGTTCCGGATCCGCGCCTGCACGGCAGCGGGGGATGTGATCCATGCTGTCAAAATCAATCCAGATCACCGTGACTGCATCGTCGATACTGCTTGTCACCCTCATCGGCTCGCCCAGAGCCGAGGCGCAGACCGCCCAAAACTGCCGGAATACATCGGAGGGCCGCGTCTGCGAGATCAGCCAGCCCCTCGTGAACGGTGACCCGCTCGATGTCGCGACCCTCAAGACGCGCGGGCTGGTGATCGTGAATGGCGGCTGCAGCGGCATCCTGCTGAACCGCTACTGGGTGCTCACCGCCCGCCATTGCACTACCAACGAACCGGCCGGCGCGACCGGAGCGGTCGATATCGGCTCGCCGGAGTTTCCAGCCAATCAGATCACGATCACCGCCGCCTGGGACCCGACGCTGAGCGCGCAGGCGTCCGACTATTATGAATTCGCGGTCAACCGAAACCTTGGCCCTGGCGCCATCCCGGCCCGCGATATCGTGATGGTCTATCTCGGCCTTGGCGATTTCGGTGCGGTGAACGGCATCCTGCCCTACATCGCCGAAGCCGAGGGGACGGCGCCGGATCGCTGGACGGGTGTTCGGCTTCAGACGAGCGACCACGTCATCCAGAACGGGCAGGGCTTCGGCACCTTCGCGAGCGGTGCCTTTCTCGCGAACGGGCGGCCGGATCCGAGCAATCCTCCGCAGCAGGCGGCGGGGCTTGGAACATACCGCAGCGGCCAGTTCACACCTTCCAGCATCACCGAGACCGGCTATTCGCTGGTCTTGAACTCCGCCGCCCAGGTCGGACAGGGCGGCGACAGCGGCGGCCCGACCCTGGTCGACCGGCGCGACGGCCGCGGGCTCGCGGTGGCCGGCGTCCAGTCCACCTGCAGCGCGACGGGCTACGTTTCCAATGCGCCGACGCCGGCCGGCGCTTCAAATCCGGGATGGATCTGGGCGACCGGGATCTCCAGCTGCCACTACGTCTCGGTGGAGCCTCTGGTGCGCGAAATCGGCGAAGCCATGGCGCGCGCACCGGTCTGCAAGACCGACGCGGAATGCACCGCGCAGGTTCTGCCGCTCATCCTCGACTACGTGCGGGACGAAGCCCCCAGCGGCGGGAATTCCAACCTGACGACCATCGTCAACTACCTCACCGACCACCAATGACGCCGAACTCAGGAGAAGCCGAAATGATCACCCGTATCGTGTGGGGCTGCGCAATCATTCTCGCGACCAACCTCGGCGTCAGCCAGACCGCCCGTGCCCAGCAGATCACCGTGACGGCAGGAACCGTGCTCAATGCCTTCGCCGATCCGTCCGATTTCGTAGTGGAGATGGACAAGGCGGGTCGCTGCGGCTCGAAATATTTCCATATCCAGCGCGCGAAGACCAACTTCAAGGAAGTCACGGCCGTGATGCTCACGGCTTTCACCACTGGAAAGCCCTTCACCGGCTTCATCGAGAGCTGCGCCGGTGACCGCAATATTCTCAGCCACGGCGAAGTGTCCCGCTGACCCGGCAAGGCGCTCGCGGCCGGAGCGCCCCTTCGGCCTCGCCTCACACCTTCACCCGGAACGGCGTGAAGTCCGTGCCCACGTCGTACACGTCAACGCCCTCCCGCCGCTTCATGAAGCCGACGATCTTGTAGGTGACGGGCGTGAGCACCGCTTCCCAGCCCACCTTGAGCAGGTAGTTGGAGACCATGACCGTCAGCACGAGGTGGGTGTCCCACACCCCGAGGAAGGCGAGCGGGTAGAAGATGAGGCTGTCCACGGCCTGCCCGACGATGGTGGAGCCGATGGTGCGGGTCCAGAGCATCCGGCCTCCCGTGAGCACCTTCATCCAGGCCAGCACGAAGGCGTTGGCGAACTCGCCGCACCAGAAGGCGAGGATGGAGGCGAAGAAGATGCGGGGCGTCTGGCCGAACACGCTGGTGATGGCATCCTGCCCCGTCCAGCCCGGCGCGGGCGGGATGGCGACGACGATGGCCGTCATCAGTGCCGCATAGACGGACGCGGCGAAGCCCACCCATACGATGCGGCGGGCTCGGGCATAGCCGTAGACCTCCGTCAGCACGTCGCCGAGCACATAGGACAGGGGAAAGAACAGCACCGCCGAGCCGAACACGAACGGACCGACGAGGGGCAGTTCTACGACCGACACCTTGGCGGCGCCGACAAGGTTGGAGCAGATCAGGATGACCGCAAAGGCCACCATGCAGTAGTCGTAGTAGCGCAAGCGCTTGCCTTCGAGGGCGCGCGCCTCCACCGGCGTGATGCCGGCGCGGGTCTCGACGCCATCGACGCCGAAGGGGGTGTTGTCAGAAAGCATGTGGGGCAGCCTCGATGCTGCACCGCATTAAACCGCAAAGTGCAGCCCAAGCCCAGCTGGCGCAGCGGAAGCCGGCCCGAAGGCTCAGCGCGAGCAGGGTCAACGCGAGAAGGTCGCCACCAGCTCGACATGGGCTGAATAGCGGAACTGGTCCACCGGCACCACGCCCTCCAGCCGCATCCCGCCGGCCACGAGAAGCGCCGCATCCCGGGCGAAGGTGGCGGCATTGCAGGAGACGTAGACGAGGCGGGGAAGCCGCGAGACCGCAAGCTCACGCGCCTGCGCCTCAGCGCCCTGTCGCGGCGGATCGATCACCACGGCATCGAAGGCGGCAAGCTCGGCCGCCATCAGCGGGCGGCGGAACAGGTCGCGCGCCTCGCCTTCCACCGACTTCAATCCCGGCGTGTGGCCAGCCTTGAGCAGAGCGGCGAGCGCACCGGCATGGCTTTCGGCGGCGAACACGCGCGCCGTCTCGGCAAGGCGCAAAGCGAAGGTGCCCACGCCCGCGAACAGGTCCGCCACCTTGCGGGCACCGGCCATGCCTGCCGTCACCCGTTCCGCCAACACCCGCTCGCCCTCCGCCGTCGCCTGGAGGAATGCGGCGGGCGGCAGATCCACCCGCGCCCGGCCCATGGCGAGGCGGGGCGGTTCGCGCTGGATGACGAGTTCACCATGGCGCGTCAGCCGGGCGAGGCGGAAGCGGTCGGCGATCACGGCGAGATCGGTGAGGAGCGCGGGCGGCAGCGGGCCGGAACCGCGCACGTCCATGTCCAGCCCGGTATCGGTGGCAATGATCTGGAGATCGAGCGGCTTCTTCAGCGGCGCCAGCGCCTCGGCCACCGCGCGGGAGGCCGGCAGCGCCTGGTCGAGGCTTGGGGCCAGCACGGGACAGGCGTCGATGGCAACCATGGCGTGCGACTTGCGCTCAGCGAAGCCGACCACCGTCCGCGCGCCATACTGGCGGGCGTGGAAGATCACCCGGCGCCGCCCGGCTCCATGCGCGTCGATCGTGGGGGCGACGTCCGCCTCGATCCCCTCGCGGGCGAGGGGATCCACCACCATCTGCCGTTTCCAGGCGAGATAGGGCGCGCCCTCCCAATGCTGGAGCAGGCAGCCGCCGCAGCGGCCGAAATGGGGGCAAGGGGGCTCCACCCGCTCGGCGCTGGGTTCGATAACGGCATCGAGGCGGATGCGCTCGCCCTCCGCCTCCCCGCGCACCAACTCACCGGCGAGGGTAAGCGGCGCGAACAGCGGACCGGTGGGGCCACGGACGATGCCATCGCCCTGCGCGCCCATGCGCTCGATGCGGAACTCGGTCACGGTCGGATGGCCCCCACGAGATATTCCTGATTGCCGTCGCCACCGGCGATGGGCGACGGGATGCGGCCGAGACCGCGCCAGCCCTGCGCCGCGATCTCCTGCTCCACCTTGGCGCAGACCTCTTCCCGTACCGCTGCGTCGCGCACCACGCCCTTGCGGACCAAGGCGCGCCCCGCCTCAAACTGCGGCTTCACCAGCGCGACGAGCCGCGCGCCGGGCGCTGCGAGCGAAAGTGCGGCCGGCAGCACCAGCGCCAGCGGAATGAAGCTGACGTCGATGACGATGAGGTCGAAGCCGCCCGGCACCAGGGCGGGATCGAAGGTGCGAATGTCCGTTTCCTCGAACAGGCGGACGCGCGGATCGTCCCTCAGCCGGGCATGGAACTGGTCGCGCCCCACATCCACCGCATGCACCCGGCGCGCACCGCGGCGCAGCAGCACTTCGGTGAAGCCGCCGGTGGAGGAGCCGACATCCAGCGCCTCGGCGCCGGCGGGATCAATGGCGAAGGCGTCGAGGCCCGCCGCAAGCTTGAGCGCGCCGCGCGACACGTAGTCGTGGACGTCCTCTGCCTCGATCCGCGCGCCGATGTCGATCTCCGCCGAGGCCTTGACCACCACGACGCCATCCACCTTCACCAGCCCGGCGGCCAGCGCGGCCTGGGCACGGGCGCGGCTGTCGAACAGGCCGCGCTCGACCAGAAGCCGGTCGAGCCGCATGCGCCGGCCGGCGTCCTGTTCGCCGGCACGGGCCGAATGCGAATGAGGTTTCAACATTTTTTGCCGCAGGGCTCCCTGCCCGATGTCGCGGGCGGCCGGGGGCCGTGATATGCGATGGCTGCGGGGGAAGCAAACACCAGTCGACAGTTGCGATTCGGAGGCCGGAGGCGCGTTCGCCCGGCGTCCGGTTCGGTTGACGATGCGGCAAGGGGCAAGGACCCGGTGGCAATGGGTGGATGGTTCTACGGCCGGTGCGCGATCCTTGCGGTCGCCACGGCGTTTGTGCTTGCCCCGGTCCCGGGCGAGGCTGCGCCGAAATCCACCGGCAAGTCCGGCGGAAAAACCGAGTCCAAAAAGGCTGAGTCCAAGGCTGATCCGCGGGTGTGGATGGTGGTCAAGGTCGACGAGACCTATGTGCTGCGCTTCGGCCTGCCGCGCACCGCTGATCCCGTCTTCGCCGTTTCGTGCCAGCCCGGCGCGCAGCTGATCCAGTTCACCGCCGAAGTGGCTTCGGGCAAGGTGAAGGCTGGTGATGGCGTCGCGCTCTCCCTCGCAGCCGGCAAGCGTCGGCTCGAGCTGGCCGCGTCCGCCTTCCGGGGCTCGGCGGAGGGCAAGGTGGTCGTGGAAGCGGCGGTCGCGCTCGACGGCCGGGTCCTCGACCTCTTCTCCGATGCGGACAATCTTGTCGTGCGCCTGCCAGGGGCCACCGAAACCTATCCGCTCTCAGGTGCCAAGCCCAAGCTGCCGGACTTCCGCCGTGCCTGCCTCGCCACGATGCCTGCTCCCGCCGACCGCAGATAAATTACTGATAAATAAAGAAAAAGACCGACAGACGCGGCATCTTTCCCTTTTGGGCCGAGCCGTTATGATCCGTCGCCGAAATAGGGACACTGACATGCTTCGTATTGCTCTCGCCGCTGCCATCTCCCTGCTCGCCATTGCCGGCCCCGCCGCCGCGCAGGACAAGCCGGCGGAAAAGATGACCTGGCACATCCAGGACAGCGAGGACACCGCCGCCCTGGTGTTCGGCGTGCCCGACAGCGACAAGGCTGCGATCTTCTTTCTCTGCCAGAAGGACGGATCGGCCATCACCGTCCAGTCCATGATCGGCTCGAAGGATCTGACGCGCGGCGCCGAGACGGCGATCGTGCTGACCGCAGGCAGCGTCAAGAAGAGCTTCCCCGGCAAGGCAGTCGCCATGGAAGAAGGCGACGCCGTCAACGTGGAGGCTCCGGCGCAGATGGCCGACCTGAAGGCACTGGTGAAGGCCTCAGGCACCCTGAATATCGAGGTGAAGGGCGCCAAGCGGGCCATTTCCCTCGCTGGCATCGGCCCGGGCGTCACCAAGTTCGAGACCGCCTGCAAACCCAAGAGCTGAAAAGCCAAGAGCTGAGCGGCTAGGCTCGCACGCGCCTCAGGCGGCGCCGACGAGCCCCCCGGCCTTCTCGATGAAGGCAGCCACCACCTCCACCCCCACGCCGTTGCGGATGGAGGAGAAGACGTAGGGCCGGCCCGCCCGCATCCGGATGGTGTCCGCTTCCATCACCTTGAGATCGGCGCCGACCATGGGCGCGAGATCGGTCTTGTTGACCACCAGCAGGTCGGAGCGCGTAATGCCCGGCCCGCCCTTGCGCGGGATCTTCTCTCCCCCCGCCACGTCGATGACGTAGATCGTGATGTCCGCCAGCTCGGGCGAGAAGGTCGCCGCGAGATTGTCGCCGCCGGATTCGATCAGCACCAGATCAAGGTCGGGGAAGCGGGCGTTCATGTCCGCGACGGCGCGCAGGTTGATGGACGCATCCTCACGGATCGCCGTATGCGGGCAGCCGCCGGTCTCGACACCGAGAATGCGCTCTGGCGGCAGTGCGCCGGCGACCGTCAGAAGCCGCGCGTCTTCCTTGGTGTAGATGTCGTTGGTGATGGCGCAGAGGTCGTAGCGGTCGCGGAAGGCCTTGCACAGCGCCTCCATCAGCGCGGTCTTGCCGGAACCGACCGGGCCGCCGACACCGACGCGCAGGGGATTCTTGCCGGAACTCATGAGCGGAACAGCCTCGTATACAGGGTTTCGTGGCGAAAGCTGCCGAGATCGGCGCGGAAGGTGGCGCTGCCGAGATCATCCAGCGTGAGGGCGGGGATGTCCGCCGCGAGCGCGCGGACCGTCGGGGCGAGGCCGGCGACGACGCGGGTGCCCGCCGTCTGCCCCACGGGGGCGAGGCGGATGCCGGACGACACCAAAGCCTGCACCAGCGCCAAGAGGAAGCCTTCCAGCGTCGGCGCGAGCGGAATGCCATGTGCCCCCGCCGCCAGCCCCACCGCGACGGGATAGGCCACCTCCCCGGAGAGAGCACCAGCCGCAGTCTCCAGCGCTGGCGAAGGCCATGCCGCCCGCACGGCATCGAGGAAGGACCGGCCCTGCTGGCAGGTTTCCAGCCTCAGCTCGGCGGATGGCGCGAGGCAGACGGCAAGCGCATTGATCTCGCGGATTGCTGCCCCGTCTTCCGCCACCGCCGCACGCCACGCATGGGCAAGCAGGATGCCGTCCGATCGTCCGAACCCGAGGCGCATCAGGTCCGACACTTGCGCCGCGAGGGTCGCCTCATCCCGCACGTCGCCGGCCTCCACCGCCCATTCCAAGGCGTGGGAATAGGCATAGGCGCCCACCGGGAAGGACGGCGAGAGCCAGGCGAAGAGCGGGAGCAGGTCGGGTTGCGCGGACCCGCCCTCGGCCGGCGCGTCGCCGGGCAGATCAGCCATGCTTGTGGTCGTGCCCGCAGCCGGGGCCGTGGACATGGCCTTCGGCGGCGTGGGCATGGTGATGGTCATGATCATGGGAATGGTCGTGGCCATGCTCATGGGGATGATGGTCGTGCGCGTGATCATGACCGCATCCGCACGCATCGCCGTGCGCATGGCCATCATGCTCATGCCCAAGGTGTTCATGACCATGATGGTCGTGATCGTGGTGGTCATGATCGTGATGCGCGTGGCCATGCCCGCCATGGGCGTCGGCGGCCTCATAGGCGCCCTTCTCGGGGCGGAAGGGCCGCGTCACCTTGGCGACGCCTGCACCGAGGCCGCGGACCATCTCGGTGAGCACGTGGTCGTCGACGAAATAGACGGCGGTCTCGGTGATCTCCGCCGGAACATGCCGGTTGCCGAGGTGCCAAGCCACCTTCATCAGCCGCAGCGGATTGGCGGTGGTGACCTCCACGAGGTCCTCGGCGGCTGCCTTGATGCGGACCAGGCGGCCGTCCTCCAGCTTCACCGCGTCGCCGTCGTCCAGCACGGTCGCCTTGTCGAGGTCGAGCAGAAACGAAAGGCCGCCGTCCGCCGTGAAGGCGAAGCGGCGGCGATGGCGCGCGTGGTGGTCGAGGGTGATTTCGTCCGCCACCTTCTCCGGGCGGACGGCGGGACGGCGGACGACGGTGGTGGCGCGGATCATCGGGTTACTCCGGTACAGCCGCCCGAGCGCCCTGCCCCACCGCGTTCGCGGGGTCCGGCTGCGCTCAGGTGGCGCTGTCCTGCCGATTCTGGTTGGTCTCGAACAGGAACCACAGGCGCTTCTCGGCCTCGTCCACATATTCTTCCAGCAGGCTGGCGGTGGCAATGTCCTCCGCCTCGTCGCAGATCTCGTGCGCTTCGCGCATGGTCTTGATGGCCGCCTTGTTGTCGGCGATCAGCTCCGCGAACATGGCCTCCGGCGAGACGTAGGGCTCGTTGTTCTCCTTGAGCCCCGTGAGCTTCAGGATCTCGCCATAGGAATGCACCGTCCGGCAGCCGATCTTGCGCACGCGCTCGGCCAGCGGGTCAATGGTGGCCTGGATGGTATCGGCCTGCTCGTCGAGCAGCAGGTGATAGTCGCGGAAGTGCTTGCCGCTGACGTGCCAGTGGAAGTTCTTGGTCTTCAGATAGAGCACGAAGCTGTCGGCCAGAACGCGGTTGATGGCATCCGCCACCTTCTGTGCCTTGGCGCTGTCGAGGTCGGTGGGGGTGGCGAGGGCAGAGGTCTTCGCCGGCTTCTTGGACAATGAACGAACGACGGCCATGGGTGTGGCTCCTCAAATGAAGCGTTGCAACACCCGCTGGAACGAGGAGCCACGGCGAAGGTTCCGCGGCGCCGTGGCGATATTCGCTCAGAACAGGAAGTAACGCTGCGCCATGGGCAGAACCTCCGCCGGCTCACAGACCAGCAGTTCGCCGTCCGCACGCACGTCGTAGGTCTCGGGATCGACCTCGATGTGGGGCGTGGCGTCGTTGTTGATCATGCTCTTCTTGGAGATGCCCGAGCGGGTGTTCTCCACCGCCACCAGTTCCTTGGCGATGCCGAGCCGCCCGGCGAGGCCGTCCTCGATGGCCACCTTCGAGACGAAGGTGAGGGAGGTGTGGGTCCGCGCCCGGCCATAGGCGCCGAACATGGGGCGGTAATGCACCGGCTGGGGCGTGGGGATGGAGGCGTTGGGATCGCCCATCTGCGCAATGGCGATGGCGCCCCCCTTGATGACGAGGTCCGGCTTCACGCCGAAGAAGGCCGGCGTCCACAGCACGAGATCGGCGAGCTTGCCTGCCTCCACCGACCCGATGTGCCGCGACATGCCATGGGAGATGGCCGGATTGATGGTGTACTTCGCGATGTAGCGGCGGGCGCGGATGTTGTCGCTGTCGGTCTCGCCCGGGAGCGGGCCGCGCTGGCGCTTCATCTTGTCTGCCGTCTGCCACGTGCGGATGATGACCTCGCCCACCCGGCCCATCGCCTGCGAATCCGAGCTCATCATCGAGAGCGCGCCGATATCGTGGAGGATGTCCTCCGCGGCAATGGTCTCCTTGCGGATGCGGCTTTCCGCGAAGGCGAGATCCTCGGCGATATCGGGATCGAGGTGGTGGCACACCATGAGCATGTCGAGATGCTCGTCGATGGTGTTGCGCGTGAACGGGCGCGTCGGATTGGTGGACGAGGGCAGCACGTTGGGCAGCCCCGCCACCTTGATGATGTCGGGCGCATGTCCCCCGCCCGCCCCTTCCGTATGGAAGGCGTGGATGGTGCGGCCCTTGAAGGCGGCGATGGTGTCTTCAACAAAGCCCGACTCGTTCAGCGTGTCCGAGTGGATCATCACCTGAACGTCCAGCGCATCGGCCACCGACAGGCAGCAATCGATGGCGGCGGGCGTGGTGCCCCAGTCCTCGTGCAGCTTGAGGGCGGCGGCGCCGGCCAGCACCATTTCCTCCAGCGCGCTGGGCAGCGAGGCGTTGCCCTTGCCGGCGAAGGCGAGGTTCATGGGGAAGGCGTCGGCCGCCTCGATCATGCGGGCGATGTGCCAGGGGCCGGGTGTGCAGGTGGTGGCGAAGGTGCCGGTCGCCGGCCCCGTGCCGCCGCCGAGCATGGTGGTGACGCCGGAGGCCAGCGCCTCCTCGATCTGCTGCGGGCAGATGAAATGGATGTGGCTGTCGAACCCGCCGGCGGTGAGGATCTTGCCCTCGCCCGCGATGATCTCGGTGCCGGGTCCGATGATGATGTCCACGCCCGCCTGCACGTCCGGGTTGCCGGCCTTGCCGATGCGGGCGATGCGCCCGTTCTTCAGGCCCACGTCCGCCTTCACCACCCCCCAGTGATCGAGGATGACGGCGTTGGTGATGACCGTATCCATCGCCCCGTCGGCATTGGTGACCTGCGACTGGCCCATGCCGTCGCGGATCACCTTGCCGCCGCCGAACTTCACCTCCTCGCCATGGACGGTGAAATCCTTCTCGATCTCGATCACCAGCGCGGTGTCGGCGAGGCGCACCCGGTCGCCCGTGGTGGGGCCGAACATGTGGGCATAGGCGGCGCGGGGCATGCGGCCGGTGGTCATGGTCTCGCTCCTGAAATCTCGCGCATGCGGGCCGGGGATTACTTGCTGGCGCCGTCGTATTCGATGGGGTGAAGGCTCTTGAGGTCCACGCCATCGAGGCAGCGGGCGTTCACCGCCACCGTCTCGGTGCCATCGGGCGCCGTGCCGCGGGCGAAGGATTCGATGCCGCAGGTGGTGCAGAACAGGTGGTGGATTTTGCCGGTATTGAAGAGATATTCGGTGGTCTTGCCCTCCCCCGATGTGAGGGTGAAGGCGCTCGCCGGTGCAAAGGCGAGGATGCCGCCGACGCGCCGGCAGCGGGAACAGTTGCAGGTCACCGTGCGGTCGAGATCGACATCCACTTCATAGTGGACAGCGCCGCACTGGCATCCGCCGGAATAGTGCTGAACCGCCATGTCAGAGCCCTCCCTGGATGGCGGCGCGGAAGCCGTAGACCTCCCGCTTGCCGCCGAACGGCACCAGCGTCACGTCCCGCGTTGCGCCCGGCTCGAAGCGCACCGCCGTGCCGGGGGCGATGTCGAGGCGCATGCCGCGCGCCTTGTCCCGGTCGAAGTCCAACGCCGGGTTGGTCTCGAAGAAATGGTAGTGGCTGCCCACCTGGATCGGCCGGTCGCCGGTGTTGGCGACGGTGAGGTGAACCCGCTCGGCGCCCTCGTTGAAATGGATGTCGCCTTCCTGCGGCAGCAACTCCCCGGGCACGCTCTCCGATGGCGTGCCACGGATGGGGTGATGGACGGTGACGAGCTTGGTGCCGTCCGGAAAGGTCGCCTCCACCTGGATGTCGTGGATCATTTCCGCAATGCCGTCCATCACCTGATCCGAGGTGAGCACCTTGGCACCGGCCTCCATCAGATCGGCGACGGTGCGGCCGTCGCGCGCCCCCTCCACCACGAAATCGGTGATGAGCGCGACCGCTTCCGGATGGTTCAGCTTCACGCCACGCGCGAGGCGCTTGCGCGCCACCTCGGCGGCCATGGCGACCAGGAGCTTGTCCTTCTCGCGCGGCGTCAGCAGCACGGCATCTCTCCTTGAACGAGCATCAGGTGGCCCACACCCGGGGCAGCGGAGCCTTTCGGAAGGCCATCAGAAACGAGGTCGCGGCCCGGCGCAACGTCCCGATGTCCGGAGCGAGCCAGCGTACGGCGAGAATGCCGTTCCAGGCGCTGGCGCCGGCCTCGCAGGGAACGCTCATCGGCACGTTCTCCATCAGCGCCCGCGCCTCCTCCAGACGCGCCTCGGCGTCGGGCGCGATGTAGAGGAGCGTCGCCAGCGCCCGCGCGCCTGCAGCAACCGCCGGGCGCTCCAGCAGCGGGCCGATGGGGCCGGACAGGCGGAAGGCGTCGGCGAAGATGAGCCCGCCAGCACGCCGGATGCGCCAGTGGTCCTCCAGATGGCCCTCCCCCATAGCATCGCCATGCGCAAGACGGCCGAGCATGAGCGCCTCGAAGGAGAGCAGGGTCGCGTCGGGCGCGAGGTCGACTTCGTAGCGGCGCTTCAGGCGGGCGCGGTCGAACAGGATGGTTTCTTGCGGCAGCCATTCCAGCCGCGCGCCTTCCGCTGCCGCCAGCGTCACCGAGATATCCGCCAAGGGCCCATCGGAACGATAGACCTTCTCGGCGGCCGGTGTCGCGACAGTGAGGTGCGCGCGCGGCCCGGCCGACGCTTCGATGGTGAAACGGTCGCCGCAACAGACCCCGCCGGCGGTGTTGACGATGACGGCTTCCAGCCCCGGCCCGCCGCGTGGAACGCGCAGGCGCATGGCGCCGCCCTCCGCGAGGTCGGCGACGCGCGTCACCGCGCCGAACTGCGCGGCGGCAATGCGAACGCGACCTTCGCTGCGCTGGCGCTGGGGCGGGAGGGGGGCCGACGTTTCGTCAGATCGCCATGAGGCGGCGGACATCGTCGCCATCAAGCCCGCTCCTGTCCCCGCTCGCCACCACCTCGCCGCGATCCATCAGGATGAAGCTGTCGGCGAGGTCGCGGGCGAACTCGAAATACTGCTCCACCAGCACGATGGCCATGTCACCCTTGTCCCTGAGATAGGAGATGGCGCGGCCGATGTCCTTGATGATGGAGGGCTGGATGCCCTCGGTCGGCTCGTCCAGCACCAGGAGGCGCGGGCGGGTGACGAGGGCGCGGCCGATGGCGAGCTGCTGCTGCTGACCGCCGGAAAGATCGCCGCCGCGCCGCCGGAGCATGGATTTCAGCACCGGGAAGAGGTCGAACACCTCCTGCGGCACATATTTCTCCTTGCCAGAGAGCCGGGCATAGCCCGTCTCCAGATTCTCCTTCACCGACAGCAGCGGGAACACCTCCCGCCCCTGCGGCACGAAGCCGATGCCCATCGCCGCGCGGTCGGGGGTGGAGAGCTTGGAGATCTCCTTCCCGTCCAGCGTGATGGAGCCGCCGGCAATGGGCCGCTGGCCGACGATGGCGCGCAGCAGGGACGTCTTGCCCACGCCGTTGCGGCCGAGCACGCACGTCACCTTGCCCGCCTCGGCCGAGACCGACACCTTCTTCAGGGTATGGGCGGCGCCGTAATAGAGGTCGAGGTTTTCCACCTTCAGCATGGCCTCACCTCCCCAGATAGACTTCGATGACGCGCTCGTCGGCGCTCACCTGATCGAGCGGACCTTCGGCCAGCACCGAGCCCTCGTGCAGCACCGTGACCTTCACGTCGAGGTCGCGCACAAACTGCATGTCGTGCTCCACCACCACCACCGAGTGGGTCTTGGCGATTTCCTTGAGGAGCACGGCGGTGTCCGCCGTCTCCTGGTCGGTCATGCCGGCGGCGGGCTCGTCGACCAAGAGCAGGCGCGGCTCCTGCGCCAACAGCATTCCGATCTCCAGCCACTGCTTCTGGCCGTGGGAGAGGTCGCCGGCGCGGCGGTAGCGGCTGTCCTTCAGGCGCACGCGCTCCAGAAGCTCCTCCACCCGCTCGCGCTCGTGCCGGCTCGGGTTCCACTCGATGTTTGCGAAGGGGCGCCGGTCGGCCTTCACCGCGAGGAGGATGTTGTCCTCCACGGAGTGCATGTCGAATACGGTCGGGGTCTGGAATTTCCGGCCGATGCCGAGCTGGGCGATGGACGCCTCGTTGAGGGTGGTGAGGTCGTTGGTGCCGGCGAACAGGGCGACGCCCTGGTTGGGCCGGGTCTTGCCGGTGATGACGTCCATCATCGTCGTCTTGCCCGCGCCGTTGGGGCCGATGATGGCCCGCATCTCCGCCTCGCCGATGACGAGGGAGAGCGCGTTCAGCGCCCGGAAGCCGTCGAAGGAGACGGTGATGTTGTCGAGATAGAGCAGCGCCGAGGTCAGGGCCATTCGGTCCGGGGCGGGCTGCTCGTCTTTCAGGAAGCCGAGTTCAGCCTCCAGCGAGAGCGCACCCTGCGACTTGACGGCATAGGGATCGGTGGAGGGAGACAGCATGCTCATGGGGCTCACTCCGCCGGTGTCGCGCTGGGTGTGGGCTCAGAGGACGGCCGGCGGGCCTTCCACTTCTCGGAGATGTTCGCCGCAAGGCCGAGCACTCCCTTGGGCAGGAACAGGGTCACCAGCACGAACAGCGCACCGAGGGCGAACAGCCAGGCCTCCGGCAGCACGCCGGTGAACCAGGTCTTGCCGGCATTGACGATCAGCGCGCCAAGCGCCGCCCCCACCAGCGTGCCGCGGCCACCCACCGCCACCCAGATCACCATCTCGATGGACTGGGCCGGAGCGAATTCGGACGGGTTGATGATGCCCACCTGCGGCACGTAGAGCGCCCCGGCGACGCCGGCCAGCATGGCCGAGAGCACCCAGGCGACCAGCTTGTAGTTCTCCACCCGGTAGCCGAGGAACCGCGTGCGGCTCTCCGCGTCGCGCACAGCCACCAGCACCTTGCCGTATTTGGAGGTGACGAGCGCCCGGCAGAGCAGATAGCCCGCCGCTAAGGCCAATGCGGAGAGGAAGAACAGGGTCAGGCGTGTCGAGGGGGCGGCGATCGGGAAGCCCAGGATGTCCTTGAAATCGGTGAGGCCATTATTGCCGCCGAAGCCCATGTCGTTCCGGAAGAAGGCGAGCATGAGCGCGAAGGTCATCGCCTGCGTGATGATGGACAGATAGACGCCGGTGACGCGCGAGCGGAAGGCGAACCAGCCGAACACGAAGGCGAGCGCCCCTGGCACAAGCACCACCATGAGCATGGCGAACGGGAAGATGTTGAAGCCTTCCCAGAACCAGGGCAGTTCCTTGTAGTTCAGGAACACCATGAAATCGGGCAGCACCGGATTGCCATAGACGCCGCGCGTCCCGATCTGGCGCATGAGGTACATGCCCATGGCGTAGCCACCGAGGGCGAAGAAGGCGCCGTGGCCGAGGGACAGCACCCCGCAATAGCCCCACACGAGGTCCACCGACACGGCGAGCAGCGCGTAGCACAGATACTTGCCGAGCAGCGGGATCATGTAGTCCGGCACATGCAGCGGATTGCCGGCAGGCAGCAGCAGGTTGGACGCGGGGATGAGTACCCCCGCCGCCAGCACCACGATAAGGAAGATGCCGCCGGTGCGGTCGATGATGCGGGTGCGGTTCATGATTCCACCGCCCGGCCCTTGAGCGCGAACAGGCCGCGCGGGCGCTTCTGGATGAACAGGATGATGAAGACGAGCAGCAGGATCTTGCCCAGCACGGCGCCGGCAAAGGGCTCCAGCAGCTTGTTGGCCACGCCCAGCGTGAAGGCGCCGACCAACGTCCCCCAGAGGTTTCCGACGCCGCCGAACACCACCACCATGAAGCTGTCGATGATGTAGCCCTGACCGAGGTTGGGGCTCACATTGTCGATCTGCGAGAGCGCCACGCCGGCGATGCCGGCGATGCCCGAGCCGAGGCCGAAGGTGAGCGCATCGATGCGCCCGGTGCGGATGCCCATGGCCGCGGCCATGCGCCGGTTCTGCGTCACCGCCCGCACATAGAGGCCGAGCGGCGTTCGCCTCAGCACCAGCAGCAGGGTGAAGAACACGATCAGCGCGAAGCAGATGATCCAGAGCCGGTTGTAGGTGATGGACAATTGCCCGATCTGGAACGCGCCGGACATCCAGGAGGGGGCGCCGACCTCCTGGTTGGTCGGGCCGAACACGCTGCGCACCGCCTGCTGGAGGATCAGCGAGACACCCCAGGTGGCGAGCAGGGTTTCCAGCGGCCGGCCGTAGAGGAAGCGGATGACCGTGCGCTCGATGAGGATGCCCACCAGCGCGGTAAACAGGAAGGCCAGCGGCAGGGCGATGGTGAGCGACCAGTCGAACAGATAAGGCGCCTTCTGGCGGATGAGTTCCTGCACCACGAAGGTGGTGTAGGCTCCAAGCATCACCATCTCGCCATGGGCCATGTTGATGACGCCCATCACGCCGAAGGTGATGGCGAGGCCGATGGCCGCCAGCAGCAGCACGGAACCGAGGGAGAGGCCGTACCAGACGTTCTGCGCCACGGCCCAGAATTTGAGGCTCTCCTCGGCCTTCGTGATCCCCGCCTCCGCTGCAGCCTTGAGGGCCGGAGGCGAATTCGCGGGCAGGCTGCGCAGCAGGCTGATGGATTCCTGATCACCGCGCGCGGCGATGAGCTGGATGGCGGCGCGGCGGTCGGCCTCGGGCGCGTCGGCCTTGCCGATGAGGATGGCGGCGCGCGCCTGCGCCAGCGCGGCCTTCACCGCCGGCACGGTCTCCTTGGCGATGGCCGCCTCGACCGTGGGGAGAGCCGCAGCGTCACGCGACTTGAACACGGCGCCCGCCGCATCGAGCCGCTTTGCCGGATCTGGGTTGAGCAGCGTGAGTGCACCGGCCGCGGCGTCCAGCGCGCGGCGGACGCGGTTGTTGGCCCGCACCGGAGACAGATTGGCCGGGGCATTGCCGACGATGGTGCCGGTGGCCGCATCGGCCATGCCGCCGGAGGTGCGGATGAAGACGGCCTTTGTCGCCGGATCATACAGCAGGGTGCCGGCAGCCAGCGCTTCCACGACGGCAGCCGCCTGCGGGCTGCCCGAGGTGGCGAGCGCGGCGATGGCGTCAGTGGTGTCGGAATAGCTGTCGTTGCCGAATTTGGCGACGATGCCGGAGATGTCCGGCTGGCCCTGCGCGCGAACCGGGGCCGAGGCGAAGATCCCGGCCATCAACACGGCGAAAAGGGCCAGAAACAGGTTTCGCAGGGTGCGCGAGGGAGAGACGTGAGCCGTCGGGACGGAAAGGGGCAGCCGCATCATTCAGGTCATCCGCTCCGGCGCGGCCGGCCATGCCGGCGGCCCTTAATCGGGAGTGCAGCAGGGCTTCCCCTCCCCTTGCGGGGAGAGGAAGGGGCGCCCCGAAGGACGGTACGAGAGGTCGAGATGAAACGTGAAGCTGGAAAAACGCGGGGACCGGATGATCCCCGCCAAGTGGCAGCCGCTTACTTCGCGGCGGCGCCCAGGCACTTGTTCGTGGTGGTGTCGTAGTTGCCGCAATTGTACTTCACCCAGTCGGCAACGAGGTTCTTCGAGCCTTCGAGGTACTTGGACCAGGCTTCGCCGGGGATCAGGTCCTTGGTCTTCCACACCACGTCGAACTGGCCGTTGTCCTTGATCTCGCCGATGAAGACCGGCTTGGTGATGTGGTGGTTCGGCAGCATCTGGGAGACGCCGCCCGTGAGGTTGGCCTGCTCGATGCCCGGCAGGGTGGCGATCACCTTGTCCGGATCGGTCGTGCCGGCCTTCTCAACCGCCTTCACCCACATGTTGAAGCCGATGTAGTGGGCTTCCATCGGGTCGTTGGTGACGCGCTTCGGGTTCTTGGTGAAGGCGTGCCACTTGTCGATGAACGCCTTGTTCTCGGGCGTATCGATGGACATGAAGTAGTTCCACGCCGCGAGGTGGCCGAGGAGCGGCTTGGTGTCGATGCCGGCGAGTTCTTCCTCGCCCACCGAGAAGGCCACGACCGGGATGTCGGTCGCCTTGATGCCCTGGTTGGCCAGCTCCTTGTAGAAGGGCACGTTGGCGTCACCATTGATGGTGGACACCACGGCGGTCTTCTTGCCGGCGGAGCCGAACTTCTTGATGTCGGACACGATCGTCTGCCAGTCGGAATGACCGAACGGCGTGTAGTTGATCATGATGTCCTCGGCCTTCACGCCGCGGGACTTCAGATAGGCTTCGAGGATCTTGTTGGTGGTGCGGGGATAGACATAGTCGGTGCCCGCGAGCACCCAGCGCTCCACCTTCTCCTCGTTGGCGAGGTAGTCGACCGCCGGGATCGCCTGCTGGTTCGGCGCGGCGCCGGTGTAGAAGACGTTCCGCTCGCTCTCCTCGCCCTCGTACTGGACGGGGTAGAAGAGGATGTTGTTCAGCTCCTTGAAGACCGGGAGCACGGACTTGCGGGACACGGAGGTCCAGCAGCCGAACACGGCCGCGACCTTGTCCTTGGTGATGAGCTCGCGGGCCTTTTCAGCAAACAGCGGCCAGTTGGAGGCCGGGTCCACCACCACGGCCTCGAGCTTCTTGCCCAGGAGGCCGCCCTTCTTGTTCTGCTCTTCGATGAGCATGAGCATCACGTCCTTCAGCGTAGTCTCGCTGATGGCCATGGTGCCCGACAGTGAATGCAGGATGCCGACCTTGATGGTGTCCTCGGCCCGTGCCGCGCCCACTCCCATCGTGCCCGCGACGACGGCGGCAGCGGCGAGCGCCCCGAATCCCCTTCTGGTCGTCCGTCCCAGCAAACCGAGCATGCGCTCTCTCCCCTATTCCGACGGCCCGGGCGGGCCGACCAGCGGAGAGTGAGCAAGGCGCGTGCCAAGGCAGGCGGCGCCGCTCAGCCGGGCACAACACCATACCTCGCCCGCGCCCTTCTGGACCGGAGCGGCGTGCGGCGAGGAGGAGTGCCTACGAATTCATCAATACTGGGATGACGCCTTGGTTAAGTATGCGCCACGACCGCGCTGGGCAATTTGAATGCACGCTCTGGCACATCAAGATACCGCCGATCTACGGGCGGCGCCCTCTTCCGGTCGATGATGCATCGGACTCGTCTGCCCATAAATTAATCGGCCGGGTTGGCCCCTTCCGCTTCAGCCGTCCAAACCGTCGCCGAGCGCGGCGATGGCCGCGCTCGGCAAATCACGTCAGAGGACGTTGAAGAGATAGAGAAGGACGATGACCGAGATCGGAACGCCCATGATCCAAAGCAGAATACCGCGCATGTTGTTGGCTCCACACGTTTCCAGACCGTCGCCATGAGAACGTGGCAAAGGGAAATCGGGTTCCGCTCCGCCTGGCGCCAATGCCCTTGACTTGTCCCGCAAGCTCAGACTTCCGTTGCCCGACAAGCGGAAGGAGCGATGGCGTGGACGAACTGATCTCGGGCTACCAACGGTTTCGCGAAACGGCATGGCCTGAGCGCAAGCTGCTGTTTGAACGGCTGGCGGCGCGTGGCCAGAAGCCGGAAACGCTCGTGATCGCCTGCTCGGACAGCCGCGTCGATCCGCAGATGATCTTCGATGCCGGCCCGGGCGAGATGTTCGTCGTGCGCAACGTCGCCAATCTCGTCCCGCCGTTCATGCCCGATGCCAATTATCACGGCACGTCGGCAGCCATCGAGTTCGCGGTGCGGGTGCTCAGGGTGAAGCAGGTGATGGTGCTCGGCCACGCCCAGTGCGGCGGCATCCATGCGCTGCTCGACGGGGCCCCTCCCGGCGCCGAGGACTTCGTGGCCGGCTGGATGAAGATCGCCGAGCCAGCGCGCCTCATGGCGGAAGACGCAAACCTTCCCGCCGACGAGCGGCAGCGCTTCTGCGAGCAGTGCTGCGTCAAGCTCTCGCTTGCCAATCTGGCCAGCTTCCCCTGGGTCGCGGAACGGGTCTCACAGGGCGACCTCATGCTCCACGGCGCCTATTTCGGCGTCGCCACCGGCCGTCTGGAGATGCTGGGCGACGACGGGACTTTCGCACCCGCCTGAACCCGGCTCAGACCGCGCGCCGAGCTGACCTAAAGGCGTGCCGTGAGGTCAACGCGGCCGGTTGTCCCGGCCGTGTTTCATCCCCTTGTATTAAATGGCGATTATCCGATATGGGTCGGCTGGACCGGCACCTTGCTTTTGTCGAGGCCGATCCCGCTTGAACATCCCCTCGAACCGGGACACACCCATATGACCGACGCGGCTATCGCTTCGCGGCTCGGGCACGAGCATGTCGCCGACATCGTCGAATTCCTGAACGGCAAGACAGCCGAGGAAGCGACCGGCGTGGTTTCGCATATGCCGCTCAAATGGGCGATCGAGGTGCTGGACCAGCCGCAGTTTCACGATGCCTGCGAGGTGATCGAGGCACTGCCGCAGGAAAAGGCAGTGGGCATTCTGGAAGGCATGTCCGCTGACCGGGCCGCTGATGTGCTCCGCTGGATCGAGGAGCCGGCGAAAGGCCGCCTCCGGGACGCGCTCAGCACCGAGGCGCAGGTCGCCATCGACCACCTGCTCACCTATCCCGAGGGGACCGCGGGCGCCCTGATGACCACCGAGTTCGTCTCGGTGCCCTCCAACTGGACGGTGCAGCAGACCCTCGACCATATCCGCGAGGTGGAGCGCAGCCGCGAGACGGTCTACGCCATCTATGTCCTGTCGCCGGGGACCCGCCGGCTGGTGAACACGGTTTCGCTGCGCCGGCTGATCTCGGGCAACCCGGGCGATTCGATCCTGTCGGTCGCGAACCCCTACACCCCCATCACCGTCCCGCCGAACCTGCCGCAGGAGGAGGTGGCGCGCACCATCTCCAAATACGACTTCCTTGCCGTGCCCGTGGTGGACACCACTGGCCATGTCCTCGGCATCGTGACGGTCGACGACGTGATCGACGCCATGATCGAGGAGCAGACCGAGGACGTCCAGCGCATGGGCGGCATGGAGGCCATCGACGAGCCCTATCTGGAAATCTCCTTCAAGGAGATGATCCGCAAGCGCGCCGGGTGGCTGTGCATCCTGTTCATCTCCGAGATGTTCACGGCGAGCGCGATGCAGTTCTTCTCCGATGAACTGGAAAAGGCGATCGTGCTGGCCCTGTTCATCCCGCTCGTCATGAGCTCGGGCGGCAATTCGGGGTCGCAGGCCACCTCGCTCATCATCCGCGCCCTCGCGCTGCACCAGGTGCGGCTGCGCGACTGGTGGCGCGTCGCCCTGCGCGAACTGCCCACGGGCATCACGCTCGGCACGATCCTCGGTGTCATCGGCATCATCCGCATCATTGTCTGGCAGCAGACCGGGCTGTTCGACTACGGCGAGTACTGGAAGCTTCTGGCCGTCACCATCGGCGCCGCGCTGATCGGCATCGTCACCTTCGGCTCGCTGGCAGGCTCGCTGATGCCGTTCCTGCTGAAGCGCCTCGGCTTCGACCCGGCGTCCGCGTCCGCGCCTTTCATTGCGACGCTGGTCGATGTGACCGGCATCGTGATCTATTTTTCCGTGGCGTGGCTATTCCTCCACGGCACCATCCTGTGAGGGCTCAGGCGCGCCGGACGAACCGCATCAGCGCGCCATAGCCGTCTTCCTCCACTTCCTCCGCTTCCGCCGGCGTTGCTCCATCGCTGGCGGCGGCGGCGAGGTCCGATGTCGTCACGTCGAACCCGCGCGAGGCAAGGAAGCGCACCGCATCGTCCGTGGAGGAAAATCCCTCCACCGCCTCGGCGAGGACGGCGCTGAGGCCGGTGTTGCCCGACGCATCGGTCTTCAGTCGATCCATATCCGCGTTCGTCATCTCAATACCCCTCGATGGTCTAGCGTTCTTAAGCCGAACACGAGACCCACCGCGAAGTTCCGATAGCCCGCGCAAAGCTGGCGCGAACGACTTGCGTTCTTGATCCCTTTACCGTCATCTTGCGGCAGTTTCCGCAAAGTGACCCACGCCCCGCTATGGTTAAGCTTGCCTTCCTCCTTGTCGGAGCCCGTGCATTGCGCGACCGCTGGTGGGTGCTCACCCTGCTTTCGGCAGCGCTCTTCCTTGTCGGCATACTGATCCTCCTCGACGCCATGGACGGCACCATGTCGGTGGCGACGCAGGTGTTCGGCGGCGTCTTCGTGTTCGAAGGCGTATTGGGGCTCCTCACGGCCTTCGCCTTTTCGGGCACGCGCAGCCGCGTCCTGGCCCTCGGGCGCGCCGCCGCGTTGATCTTCATCGGAACCTTCATTCTGGATTACCCGTCCCGGAACGGCATGGCGCTGTCGCTGCTGTTCGGCGCTGCCTTCCTCGTGGACGGGGCCGCCCGCATCGTCACCTCGGCGGTGGTCAGGTTTCGCCTGTGGCGATCGACCGTAGCTGTCGGCGTGATCGAGCTGTTTCTGGCCCTGTTCATCGGCAGCCACTGGCCCCTCGCCCACGAGCTCAAGGTGCCGCTCGCGGTGGCCATGCTCACGCTGATGTCCGGCTGGATCATTCTGCGCGCGAGCCTCATGCTGCGGGCCCACCTTGCCGAGATGACGATCCTGAGCCTGCCCATTTATGGCGGCCGCGACTGGTACGACAACGCGCCGGTGATCGTCGACGACACCGGCCCCCTCCCCCCTTGGGAAGGTCCGATGACCGTGCGGGTTTGGACGCCCACCGGCTCCGCCGACGTGAAGGACCATCATCCGGTCATTGATCGCTACATAGCGGCGGTGGACCGCAACGGTGCGATTTCGACAGGCCATGCCTCGCTTGAACTGAAGCCCGACCTCTACATCAGCCATTACCCAGCGGAGGAGATCGAGCACCCACCGGCGGAATTCGCCCGCATCCTGCGCGCCTCTTCGGAAAACGACGTGAAAGGCCGATTCCAGCCGTCCTACGCCTACGAATGCGCGAATTGGTGCGAGGCCGATCGAAAGGTGGAGTTCACCCGCTTCGATGCGCGGCGTCTCATGGCGTTCTGGGCCGGCTACCGGCAGGTGGACACCTACAACCTCACCGACCGGAACTGCTCGGTCGCGGTGGCCGCCGCGCTCGATTCCGCGCTGGAGGGCAGCCTTGCGAGCCGCATGCCCTGGCTGCGCGTGGCGACCCTCATGTTCAATCCGGACGTCTGGGCGGCGGCCTACATCCGCTCGCGGGCGGAGGCCATGAGTTGGACACCCGGCCTCGTGCTCGATTACGCCAGCACCATGAAGCGCATCATCGAGCCGGCGCCGCCGCCCTTCGCGCACCGGCTGAGGGACTTCCTGCGCCGCCTTGCCGCCGGGCGCCCCACACCCACGCCACGAAATACCCGGCCGGCGGAGCCTGTGCGTCCGTGACCCATCAGAGCATCGAACCTGCCCCCGCTGGGCTCCCCGACGCATCCACCGTCCTGGCCCGTGGCGCCGTCATCGCGACCGCCATGGTTTTCGGCCTCACCTATTCCCTGAGCGCCCCGCTGATCGCCTTTGATCTCGCCGCCCGGGGACTCAGCGAGGCGGCCATCGGCGCGAACGCCGCCATGCACGCGGTCGGGGTTCTGGTGACGGCGGTGGCGCTGCCGCGGATGGTCGCCGCATTCGGCCCGCGCCGCCTGATTCTGATGTCCATTGCCCTGTCGGCGCTGGTCCTGGCGGTTTTTCCCGTCATGCCCGCCATCTGGCTCTGGTTCGTGCTGCGCCTGTTCCTGGGCATGGCCGCGGAGGCGCTGTTCGTGACCTCGGAGACCTGGATCAACGCGCTCTCCACCGAGAGCACCCGCGCCCGTTCCATGGCGGCCTATACGGCCGCGCTCTCGGTGGGGCTTGCCCTCGGCCCGCTGATTCTTTCGCTGGTCGGAACGGAAGGGGCGGCACCCTATCTGCTCGGAGCCGGCGTCGCGCTGCTGGCTGCCCTTTTCGTCGCATCCCCGAAGGTGATCGCACCGCATTTCGATGAGCCGACCATCGGCAACCCCATGCGCTTCGTGCGGCTCGCGCCTCTGGCCCTCTCGGCGACCATGCTGAACGCAGCTATCGAGACGGCCGGGCTTTCCTTCCTCGCGCTCTATGCGGTGGGACTCGGCTGGGCGGAGGAGCACGCGACGCGGCTGATGTCGGTGATGATGATCGGCGCCATCATCCTCCAGCTGCCCATCGGATGGCTCGGCGACACCATGGACCGGCGACGGCTGGTCATCCTGCTCGCGGTCGTCTCTGCGGTTGGCGCGGCGGTATGGCCCTTCGCGCTCGGCAGCGCGGTGGCGACCTATGCCCTGCTGTTCGTGTGGGGCGGGGCCTTCGTGGGCATCTACACCATCATGATTACGCTGGTGGGCAGCCGCTTCAGGGGCGGCGACCTCGTGGGCATTTATGCGGTCTCGGGCCTGTTCTGGGGCCTCGGCGCCCTGGTCGGCCCGCTGGGAGCGGGATTTGCCATGCAGATCCATCCGCACGGCCTTGCCCTGTTCGCAACCCTCGCCTGCTCCCTCTTCGCCCTCGCCGCCTGGCGTCTGCGCGGGAGTGTGTGAGGCGGAGGGCGAATCAGCGGGACGATTCGAGCGTTTCAGTCAGATCATCGAATCGGAATTTTCTGCCGGGTCGACAGGCGATCCCGAGCGTCCGGAAGGTCCGATTCCATCCGCGTCGGGAGCCGAGATCGTTATAGTCACGCAGGCGGGGGACTGAAGCCGTCATCAGCCACGGTCGGGGCTGCACCGGCGCATAGTCCAGAAGCAGCAGCCGCGGGTCTGCGGCGAACGTAGCGAGCGCGGCATGGATCTGGTCGAGGGTCTCCTCGAGCGCGGCGTCCTTTGGGTCGTGCGCCGGCAGGCACTGGCGCACGAAGAGGGTCGTGCCTTCCGCGCAGTCGTTCACCAGCCTCGCCTGCAGCGCCTCGTACTTGGGAATCAACCGCGCCGCCATCTCTGCCTCGCCGAGGGCGAGATAGTCCTCGCCGGCTGGAAACTCATGTCGGTGAATAGTGCCGGACAGCTGCGAATAGAGCGCGGGCACGCCGCCATAATCCGGCACCTTCATGAGGTTCGCAGCCTCGAACACCGCAGGCGCCCCTGCCTCCAGCACCTTGAGGACGCTGCCGAGCGGCGTGACCCACCAGTCGAAGGGATATGCCCGCTCTGACCGGGTGAGGCGGCGCACCTGGTACGCGACCTCGCACACCGCGCCGAGACTCACGATTCGGTGGGGGATGAGAGCGGGCGCGGGGCGGCGGAAGAAGGACCACATGAGGGCCATTTACCATGAGACGGTAAATATGGCCTCTGCAACCGCGTGCCGGCGAACAAAGCCTGCCGCACAACGAAGTTCGTGCCGCGCAGCGGGAAAAGATTTCAGCAGGGAGGGGGACAGGGCTTCCGGCGAGGCCGGATTTTCATCTGGTCGGAGTGGCAGGATTTGAACCTGCGACCCCCACGTCCCGAACGTGGTGCGCTACCAGACTGCGCTACACTCCGATCCAGAGGCGCCGCATCTAGCATCCGCTCCTGGGGGATGCAAGGGGCATGGTGCGCCAGCTTCGCTTGAACGGTGGATGGCCCCATGCCATAGGAAGCGCGCTCATGGTGCGTCCTCGGGCGGCGCCATGGGTTTCAATGGCTTGAGCATGTGGAGTTGGGTCTATGGCGACGGACGGTTTCGCGAGCGGTCTTCTGAAGGGCAAGCGCGGGCTGATTCTCGGTGTCGCCAACAATCGATCCATCGCTTATGGAATCGCCAAGTCCGCGCGGGCCCATGGCGCCGAGCTGGCCCTCACCTACCAGGGCGAGGCGCTGCGGAAGCGGGTCGAGCCGCTGGCGGCGGAACTGGGCGGCCATCTCGTCGGCCACTGCGACGTGACCGAGCCGGAGACGCTGGATGCCGTCTTCGCTGAGACCGAGCGCCTGTTCGGCACCCTCGATTTCGTCATCCACTGCATCGCCTTCTCCAACAAGGACGAGTTGGACGGCCGCTATGTGGAAACCACGGCGGACAATTTCACCAAGACCATGCTCATCTCCTGCTACTCCTTTACCGCTGTCGCGCAGCGGGCGGAAAAGCTGATGACCAATGGCGGCTCCCTCATCACGCTCACCTATTACGGCGCGGAAAAGTGGATGCCCCACTACAACGTCATGGGCGTCGCGAAGGCTGCGCTCGAGGCCAGCGTGCGGTATCTGGCCGCTGACCTCGGCCCCAAGGCGATCCGCGTGAATGCCATCTCCGCCGGCCCCATCAAGACGCTGGCCGCTTCTGGAATCGGCGATTTCCGCTACATTCTGAAGTGGAACGAGCTGAACTCGCCGCTCCGCCGCACCGTCACCACCGATGAAGTCGGCGATGCGGGCGTCTATCTCCTCTCCGATTTGTCGCGGGGTGTGACCGGCGAGGTGCATCATGTGGATGCCGGGTACCATATTGTGGGCATGAAGCATCCCGACGCGCCGGACCTCGCCCTCGTCCGCGATTGATCACGGCGCGCGCCCACAAAGGAGACTCACGATGTCGGCGCTTGATACCCGGGCCGCCCGTTTCGCCCTCGCCGTTGCCGTCTCCGCGGGAATGCTCGTGTCTGCCGGGGCGGCGCTGGCGCAGAGCCCGCCGACCTTCCAGCAGTACCCTCTCCGAGATCGCGTATTTGGACCCGGCGGTGCGATCTTCCCGGATTATGTAAACCCGTCCGAGTATGGCGTGAGCTTCATGATCGGGGGCGGCGGCAGCCGGAGCGCGGTCTTCGCTGCCGGCACGTCCGACTACAACTGCCAGCAAACGCAGATTCCCAACATCCAGGTCCTCTCGGCCCCGCCCGGCGGCAAGGTCAGCATCCAGTATGGCCGCTTCGTCGCCACCGGAATCGATGGCGGGCGCACGACCAAGTGCATCGGCCAGCCGGCGAAGGGGCTCATCGTCAGCTTCAAGGGCAAGGCCGCGCCGGGCTCGACCCTCAAGCTGCGCGTAACCTACCCGCCGCGCGGCGAATGGTACGACCACGTAGTCGCGATTCCGCCGCGCTGAGTGATGCCGCGCCCGACGGGGCGGGCCGGAGAGAGATGACGACGCGACGCTTTTTTCTCGTCCGCCATGGCGAGACCGACTGGAATGTGGTGGGCCGGCTCCAGGGGCGCCGCGACGTGCCGCTGAACACGCTCGGCCGCATCCAGGCGGGTCAGGTGGGCCGCGTGCTCGCCCAGCTGGCGGGAGACACGCGCGCGCTCACCTATGTCTCCAGCCCCCTCTCGCGGGCGGTGGAAACCATGCGCATCCTGCGCACCGGACTCGATCTTCCGGTCGGCGAGTTCAAGACCGACGTGCGCTTCGCCGAAATCTCCTTCGGCATCTGGGAAGGCCAGACCTGGCCCGAGCTGCGCCGCCGCGATTATGAGGCCGTGCGCCGGCGCGACCTCGACCCCTGGAATTTCGCGCCCCCCGGCGGCGAGAGCTACCGCACCCTGTGCGAGCGCGTCGGCGCGGCCTGCGCCGAGATCGAGGATGACGCCGTGATCGTCACCCATGGCGGCGTCATCCGTGCGCTGCTGCATGTGAAGGCCGGCATGCCGGAGGCCGAAGCCTCCAATCTTCCGGTGCGTCAGGGCGCGGTCTACGTCGTGTCGCGCGGCGGGTTCGAGGTCGCAGACTGAGCGGCCGAGCCGCCCGCCCCCACTCTCCCCTTGGCATTTTTCTTGCTGCGTCAAACCGGTAGGCCCGGCGCCCGTGTCGTGAACGCGACGGGCGGGGTCTTTTCTTGACGCCTTTTCACCCGAGCCCCGGGGGGACTTTTCATGACCGACATGGCCGAACTGCAGAAGCGGAAGATGCCGCTCAACCTCGCCATCGTCCATGTGGATCCGGATGCCTTCATCGCCAACTACATGGGCTGGCTGGAGATCACCAAGTTCATCACCGCCCTGCGCGCCGGCGATGCGACGGTTCCGGCCGACGGCAAGACCCCCACCCTCAGCCCGGCCGATCTCGCCAACGGCGGCGTGCACAATGTCGCCAATGACGCCATGTTCGCCTTCTGCATGACCGCAGCGCTGAAAGGCGACAAGTCCGCGGTGGACAAGGTGGAGGCCGCCTTCATCGAGGCCTGGGGCAAGGAATATCCGGGCAACTTCGCCCTCTGGCACTTCCGCACCAACATCGAGACGCCCATCACGCTCGAGGATTTCGTGGGGCAAGCCGGCAAGAAGATGCTGCTGGGCGACATCCCACCCCCGCCGCTGCGGGCCAAGGAGAACTGGAGCGCGGGGCTGCGCTTCTTCGAGAAGGCGCGCAAATCCAATTTCGTCCACGAGATCATGTACCCGCTGGCCCTGTGGCACCGGGCCAAATGGACCGAGACGCTGGAGAAGGGCATCGCCTTCCTCAAGCACATCGAGGACACGGTGCCCGTGCTGCGGGACACGCTGGAAGAGAAGCGGAACGATCAGCCTTTCATCGCCAACATCCTGCTGAAGAATGCCTTCGGCGTGGATATGGAGCTGACCGAGGAATACGAGGGCTTTCTGCGCTCGCTGGCGCGGCGGGACTGACGCGCCAGTGAACGGTACGATGCGCTGGGCAGGCCTCACCCCTGCCCAGCGGCCTCAGCCCTGCCCGGCAACCTCTTGCCGGTGCAGCACGTGGGGCCGCGAGACCAGCAGCTTGTCGATGCGGCGGCCGTCCATATCCACAATCTCAAATCGCCAGCCGAGCGCGGTGAACACCTCACCCTCCTCCGGCAATTCCTTGAGGTGGGACAGGGCGAAGCCCGCCACGGTGTGAAAACCCTCGTCGGTGGGCAAGGCGACGTCGAGCAGGTCGCGCAGTTCGTCCACCGGGGTGTCACCCGCCACGAGATAGCTGCCGTCGTGGCGCTCGACCACGTGGCGCTCCACATGGGCGTCGCCCGGCTCATGGCCGGCTTCCACGGACCCGGTGATGGCGAGCAGCAGGTCGTAGCCGGTCACCACGCCGGCCATGTCGCCGTATTCGTCCACGACGATGGCCATAGGCACCTCGGCGCCGCGCAGCACGCGCATGGCCTCGAGCGCGCCGACGTTCTCCACGATAAAGGGCACCGTCTGCACATATTGGCGCGGGTCTGGCCGCTCGCCCTTCAGATAGGCGTCGAGGACGCGCTTGGCCTGGATGACGCCGATGGTCTCCTCAGGCGAACCGTCACAGGCCGGCAGGCGCGAGTGCGGTGTGGTGAGGAGGACATGGCGCACCTCCTCGGCATCCTTGGAGATGTCCACCCACTCCACATCGGGACGCGGTGTCATGATGGCCGTCACCGGCCGGTCGGCAAGGCGCATCACGCCGGAGATCATGCGCCGTTCGGCGGGGTCGATGACGCCCGCCGTCTCGGCCTCGGTAATGATGGCGCGAATTTCCTCGTCGGTGACCGAGCTGGAGCGGCTGCCGCCCCGGCCGAGCAGCGCCAGCACCGCGCGGGTGGAGGCGTCGAGCAGCCACACCATGGGCGCCGAGACCTTGGAGAGCGTGACCATCAGCGGCGCGACGACGCACGCCAGCGGCTCGGCATTCTGCAGGGCCAGCCGCTTGGGAATGAGTTCGCCGATCACCAGCGACACATAGGTGATGGCCACCACCACCGCCGTATATCCCAGCGGGTGGGCGATGCCGGTGGGGAGGCCGGCCTCCCGCAACGTCTCGCCCAGGAGATCGCCCAGGCTGGCGCCGGAGAAGGCGCCGGCCAGGATGCCGATGAGAGTGATGCCGATCTGGACGGTGGAGAGGAAGCGGCCGGGGTCCTCCGCCAGCCGCATGGCCGCCTTCGCCCCCTTGTTCCCGCGATCGGCCAGCGTCTTCAGCCGTGCGGGGCGAGACGAGACGATCGACAATTCCGCTGCTGCGAGAACGGCGTTGATGAGAACGAGGACGAGGACGATCAGGATTTCGAGTAGTGGCATGGCGGGGGTGTGGTGCTCCGTCGGCGCACGTCATAGCACAGGATGCCCCTCCTGTGTGACTGCGGTGCCACAAATGCCGGCGGGGGCGGGATATTCCCTTGATCGTTTCCTTGCAGGCCATCCTCGTCTATTGAGCCGGAAGCATCTCTAGGACCTGAAGCCGCCATGTCGTTCAACACCTTCGGCCACATGTTCCGCGTGACCACCTTCGGCGAAAGCCATGGGGTCGCCATCGGCTGCGTGGTGGATGGCTGCCCGCCCAACGTGCGCTTCACCGTCGAGGACGTGCAGGCCGCGCTCGACCGGCGGCGCCCCGGCCAGTCGCGTTTCACCACCCAGCGCCGGGAGCCGGACGAGGTGAAGGTGCTGTCCGGCACCCTGCCCCATCCCGAGGGCGGCCTCGTCACCACCGGCACGCCCATCGCGCTGCTGATCGAGAACGTGGACCAGCGGTCCAAGGATTATGCCGACATCGCCGGCGCCTACCGCCCCGGCCATGCGGATTTCACCTACGACATCAAATACGGCATCCGCGACCATCGTGGCGGCGGCCGCTCCTCGGCGCGCGAGACGGCGACCCGGGTCGCTGCCGGTGCCATCGCCGCCAAGGTGCTGCCCGGCGTGACCGTGCGTGGCGCGGTGGTGCGCATCGGCGAGATCGAGATCGACCGCTCCCGCTGGGACTGGGACGAAGTGGGCAACAACCCCTTCTTCTGCCCCGACCCGGGAACCGTGCCACTGTTCGAGGAATACCTCGACGGCATCCGCAAGGCCGGCTCCTCGGTTGGCGCGGTGGTGGAGTTGGTGGCGGAGGGCGTGCCGCCCGGCCTCGGCGCCCCGCTCTATGCCAAGCTCGACGGCGATCTCGCCTCCGCCCTCATGGGCATCAATGCCGCCAAGGGCGTCGAGATCGGCGAGGGCTTCAACGCCGCCCGCCTCACCGGCGAACAGAATGCGGACGAGATGCGCCTCGGCAACGAGGGGCGACCGCACTTCCTCGCGAACCATGCGGGTGGCATCCTCGGCGGCATCTCCACCGGCGCCCCCATCGTCGCGCGATTCGCGGTGAAGCCGACCTCCTCCATCCTGACGCCGCGCCAGACCGTGGATCGCGCCGGCCACGAGACCGAGATCTTCACCAAGGGCCGGCACGATCCCTGCGTCGGCATCCGCGCCGTGCCGGTGGGCGAGGCCATGGTGTGGTGCGTGCTGGCCGACCACCTCATCCGCCACCGCGGACAGGTGGGCCAGAGCCCCGCCTGGCCGTTCACTCACGGCTGACGGGAGGCGGGAATGAAGCAGCCGGCCCGCGCACGGCGCCTTCTTCTGGCGGCTGCCGCCCTCCTGCTCTGCGCGCCGGGGCAGGTGCTCGCTTGCGGGCCGGAGGCGCTGGGAACATCGCGGGTGATGGAGATCGACCCCAGGGGCCTGCGCGTCGGCAAGAAGTCCTTCCCCGACACCCTTCCGTTGGCGCCGAAGGAGGTCGTGCTGACCTTCGATGACGGACCATGGCCGACCACCACGGCCGCCGTGCTCGATGCGCTGAAGGCGGAGTGCGTGCGCGCCACCTTCTTCCTCATCGGCGAAAATGCCCGTGCCCGACCGCAACTGGTGAAGCGGGAACTGGCCGAAGGCCACACGGTCGCCCACCACACCATGACCCATCCCGCTGCGACGCTGGCGAAAATCCCCTCCGATGCGGCGGTGAAGGAGATCGAACGCGGCATGGCCGCCGACGATGCGGCGGCCTATGGCGCGGCCGGGACGGCGCCCCGCGTGCCCTTCTTCCGCTTCCCCGGATTCGCCTCGACGCCGCAGCTGCTGGCCTATCTTGAGACGAAGGGCATCGCCGTGTTCGGTGCGGACCTATGGGCCAGCGACTGGAACGTGATGACGCCGGAGGCCGAGCTGGACCTCATCATGAAGCGCCTGGAGGCGACGGGCGGCGGCATCGTGCTGTTTCACGACACCAAGCCCTACACCGCGGCAATGATTCCCGCCTTCCTCAAGGCCTTGAAGCAGAACGGCTATAGCGTCGTTCACATCGTTCCCAAGCCGGCCTCCTGATCCGCGACACGCGGTGAAGGTTCGTCCACGCATCGCAGCGGCATCCAGCGTTTGAGGGAAGCGCTTGTGGCACCAGGGTGTGCATATGCCTCCGCACGAACTGCGGAGACGATGGCATGTCCGACGCAACCCCTGCCCTGCTGGTCTTCGCGGGCACCTATGCGGCCATGGTTCTGGTCCCGGGCGCGAACTTCCTCGTGGTGAGCCGTGCGAGCCTTGCGGGCTGGCCCATCGGAATGGCCGCCGCGCTCGGTGTCTCGGCCGGTGCCACGGCCAATGTCACCACAGTGGTTATCGGCCTCGTCTTTCTGAGCGGGATTAATCCCTCGGGCGATCTGGGGTGGCTCCAGCTGGCGTTCTGCCTGCTCTACGCCGCGCTTCTTCTGCGGGCGGGAATCAGCTGCCTGCTTGAGGTCTGGATGTCGCGCGGTCACGCGGGGACGGCGCCCCAGGCCGTCGTCCAGCGCACCGGGCGCGAAGCGTTTCGGCTCGGCTTCCTCACGGCAGCGACCAACCCCATGTCGCTGTCGTTCTTCCTGGCCTCGGGCGGACTGCTCGCCGCGGCGGCCGGACGGGAGGCCATGTTCGCCAGCCCCCTTCTGGTGTTTTCAGTGGCCGCCGGGTGGTTCGGCGTCCTCGCCCTGCTCTTCTCGGCTCCGCCTGCCCGCCGCCTTTATCTGAAAATGCGACTGGCCGCCGATACCTGCATCGGTGCCTTGCTCGTCGTCGCCGGCGGCCTCGTGCTGCTGCGGGTGTTCTCCCGGCTTTGACGGACGCAAGCCCGGAAACGAAAAAGGCCCTCGCCGGAAGCCGGAGAGGGCCTTTTTCAAAAGCCAGATCAACCTGGTGCGGACGAGAGGACTCGAACCTCCACGGGTCTCCCCACTAGCACCTCAAGCTAGCGCGTCTACCAATTCCGCCACGACCGCAGTCAGGGATGGCACCGGTCTCAGGTTCCTCGGGAGAGGACCGCTTCCGGCCGGGGGCCATCGTCTAACAGATCGAATGTGCCGCCACAAGTGCCCGGCAAAGGTAAGCTGCACCACAGCGCCCGGCCTGTGGATGACGGTTCCGCGAACCCTGTGACGGCGGGGCTGGACCGGACGCGCGGATGGATTAAAGCAGTTCGCATGAACGCCAGCGCCCCCACCGCAGCCACGCCCCGCGCCAGCCTGGAAACCGATTTCCGTCCGCTCGATTCTTCCGCTCCGCCGGTGGAGTGGGTGGTGAGCGATGGTCTCGTGCCCTACCCGGAGGCTCTTGCCGCCATGGAGGCGCGCGCCGCCGCCATCGCCGAAGGCACCGCGGCGGAATGCGTCTGGCTGCTGGAGCATCCACCGCTCTACACCGCCGGCACCAGCGCCCGGCCGGAGGACCTCGTGGACGCGCGGTTCCCCGTCTACGAGACGGGCCGGGGCGGCCAGTTCACCTACCACGGCCCTGGCCAGCGGGTGGCTTATGCCATGCTCGACCTCAGGCGCCGCTCGCCGGACGTGCGGCGCTATGTGAGCGCGCTGGAGGCCTGGATCATCGGCACCCTCTCGGCCTTCAACGTCACCGGCGAGCGGCGGGAAGACCGGGTGGGCGTGTGGGTGCGCCGGAAGGGCGGCGGAGAGGACAAGATCGCCGCCATCGGCATCCGCGTGCGCCGCTGGGTGACGTTCCACGGCATCTCGCTGAACGTGGAGCCGGACCTCAGCCACTTCGGCGGCATCGTCCCCTGCGGCGTGCGCGAGCATGGCGTCACGAGCCTCGCCGACCTCGGGCTTCCAGTGACCATGGCCGAGGTGGATGCGGTGATGCGGGTGGCGTTCGAGGAGGTGTTCGGGGAAACGGTGCCGGGCGAGCCGCTCGGCTGAGGGAGCGGTCGCCTCCTCACCGCCGTCGCCCTCCGGCTTGACCGTAGGGCCTACCGTTCGGCCCGGCGCAGAGTGACACGTGGCGGGATGGGTGGTCCGGTCAAGCCGGACCACGACGGCCGAAAGGAACGGGCAGCGACGCCAGCCGCAGTGGTGCTGTCGGAGCCCCTGCGGCAGTCCCCTGCGCTGGGCCCCGGCTCGCATTCCGCTTCGCTGCATGCGTCCGGGGCGCGAGGGCGTGCCCCGAACATCGTCCCCTCAGATCCCGAGCTTCGCCTTCAGGATGTCGTTCAGCGCCTGGGGATTCGCCTTGCCGCCGGAGGCCTTCATGGCCTGGCCGACGAACCAGCCGAGCATGGTGGGCTTGGCCTGCACCTGGGCCACCTTGTCCGGATTGGCGGCGATGATTTCGTCCACCACCTTCTCGATGGCGCCGGTGTCCGTCACCTGCTTCATGCCGCGGGCCTCGACCACCACGCGCGGGTCGCCGCCCTCGGTGAAGATGATCTCGAACAGGTCCTTGGCGATCTTGGACGAGATGGTGCCCTCGCCGATGAGGTCGAGGATGGTGCCGATCTGCTGGGGTGTGACGGGCGAGGAGGTGATGTCCTTGCCCTCCTTGTTCAGCCGGCCGAACAGCTCATTGATGACGAAATTGGCCGCCGCCTTGCCGTCGCGCTTGGCGCCGCCGCCTTCCACCACCTGCTCGAAATAGTCGGCGGTGTCGCGCTCGGCCACGAGCACGCCGGCGTCGTAGGGCGAAAGGCCGTATTCGGCGATGAAGCGGGCCTTCTTCTCGTCCGGCAGCTCGGGCAGGTTGGCCTTCAGTTCCTCCACCCACTCCGACTTGATGTCGAGGGGCAGCAGGTCCGGATCGGGGAAGTAGCGGTAGTCGTGCGCCTCTTCCTTGGAGCGCATGGACCGCGTCTCGCCCTTGGTCGGGTCGAACAGCCGCGTTTCCTGGGCGATGGTGCCGCCGTCCTCGATGATCTCGATCTGCCGGCGGGCTTCCGCCTCCACCGCCTGGCCGATGAAGCGGATCGAATTGACGTTCTTGATCTCGCAGCGCGTGCCCAGCGGCCCACCGGGCCGGCGCACGGAGACATTCACGTCGGCGCGGAGATTCCCCTTCTCCATGTCGCCATCGCACGTGCCGAGATAGCGCAGGATGGTGCGCAGCTTGGTCACATAAGCCTTCGCCTCGTCCGCCGAGCGCAGGTCCGGGCGGGAAACGATCTCCATCAGCGCCACGCCGGAGCGGTTCAGGTCGACGAAAGAGAGGGTCGGCGACAGATCGTGGATGGACTTGCCGGCGTCCTGCTCCAGATGCAGGCGCTCGATGCCCACGGTGAAGCTCTCGCCGTCCGGCAGGTCGACGATCACCTCGCCCTCGCCTACCACGGGCTGCTTGTACTGGCTGATCTGGTAGCCCTGCGGCAGGTCCGGATAGAAATAGTTCTTCCGGTCGAACACCGAATGCAGGTTGATCTCGGCCTTCAGCCCGAGGCCGGTGCGCACGGCCTGCGCGACGCACTCCTTGTTGATGACGGGCAGCATGCCGGGCATGGCGGCGTCCACCAGCGACACGTGATCGTTGGGCTCGCCGCCGAAGGCGGTCGAAGCGCCGGAGAACAGCTTGGCATTGGAAGCGACCTGGGCGTGCACCTCCATGCCGATCACCACCTCCCAATCACCGGTGGCGCCGGAAATCAGCTTCTTGGCCTCCGCGGGCCGGGTGTGAAGGGTCATGGTCGTCCTATCGTCTGCGCGGATGGTCCACGCTGCCTGATCCTTGCGGCAGCGCCGCAATCTGGTCGGTGTCGTACCCCTAGGCGACATTGCAGGCAACGGCCATGCGGTGCCGAAAGGGCAGGATACACTTTGTTACACTAAGTTATCTGCGCCTTATTTCGCCCGCAAAACGGCCACGCCCTCGCTACGGCCCTACCCAAATTCCGCTCGCCCTGCCCGTAGATTGAGCACCGGGGCTTTGTAGGAGTAGGGCAGATGAGGCTGGCGGGGGTCTCCATCGTCCGCGACGAAGCGGATATAATCGAAGCTTGGGTGCGTCATAATCTATTTTTCTTAGACCACCTTTACATTGTCGACGACGGGAGTACCGACCAGACAACTCGCATCCTCGACATTCTGGTTACGGAAGGTCTTCCCATATCGGTGACTTCTGAAAAGTCACTGGCGGCTTATCATCAGGGCGAACGCACCACGGCCCTCATCGCCTACGCTATGGCAGCTGCATCCTGGGACTTCGTTTTCCCCCTGGATGGCGATGAGTTCATTGTTGCCGAGGACCGTGCAGCGCTCGAGACGGACCTCGCAGCCATCGGCGGCTACCGGCTCGGTGGGCTGAACCCGCGTCACTACCTGATGACCGACGAGGACGACATCGAAGAGCCCTGCCCGCTGACCCGGCTGCGGCACGTGGCGGTGCATGAGCCCTACATCTTCAAGGTGGTCGTGCCGGGTCAGCTCGCCTGCGAGCGCGGCTTCGCCATCGTCGATGGCAACCACCGGGCCACCAAGTGGGACGTCACCCTGCCGACCACGCTGCTTCCCAATGTCCAGCTTGCGCATTTCCCGGCCCGTTCGGAAGCACAACTGGTGAGCAAGGGGATCGCCGGCTATCTCCGCTGGACCGCCCGGACCGACTTTTCCGAAGGCGCCCCGGACCGGATCCTGGAAGGAGTGGGCATCCTGAAGGAGGAGTCGGACATCCGGGTGCGTGCGCTCGACCGGCTGGCGGAGGCCCTGGGTCCCGACCGGGGCGGCCGCCATGCGCGGCTCCAGCCCTTCGTCGAGCGTCGCGGCGAGGTGCGCTACCCCGAGCTTGCCCGCATCTTCCCCTATCGCCGTGTGCTGTCGGCGACCGATGATCTCGTCCACGCCTTCAAGGCGGCGCTCAACGAGAACAAGGAACTGCGGCAGGGCGATGCCACCATCTGGTCGCGCATGTCGCAGCTGTTCGCCCGGCGGCGGAAATCTCTGCGCAAGCGCCTCACCGCGCTCCGCGCCGGCCAGGATGTGCCGAAACAACCGCTTGGCTATTATTGAGGCATGCAATGGCGGAGTCGGGCAAAGGCCCCGGCTCCGCTAGCGCCATCTACTTCAGGACTTCCACCACAGATCCTCGACCGGGAAGCGGCCCGCAGCCTCCTCGATCACCTCGGCGAGGGAGAAGAGCGTTCCTTCCTCGAACGGACGGCCGATGAGCTGGAGCCCCAGCGGCAGACCATCGGCGGAAAGTCCGGCGGGGACGGAGATGCCCGGCAGGCCGGCCATGTTCACCGTCACGGTGAAGACGTCGTTGAGATACATCTCCACCGGGTCGGCCTTCAGCTTCTCGCCGATGCCGAAGGCGGGCGACGGCGTCGCCGGGGTGAGCACGGCATCGACGCCCTGCGCGAACGCCCGGTCGAAGTCGCGCTTGATGAGGCTGCGCACCTTCTGCGCGCGCAGGTAATAGGCATCATAATAGCCGGCGGACAGCACGTAGGTGCCGATCATGATGCGGCGGCGCACTTCCGGGCCGAAGCCGGCGGCGCGGGTGTTCTCATACATCTCCACCACGTCCTTGCCCGGCACGCGGGCGCCGTAGCGCACGCCGTCATAACGGGCGAGGTTGGAGGAGGCTTCCGCCGGGGCGACAATGTAATAGGCCGGCAAAGCATACTGGGTGTGGGGCAGCGAGATGTCGACGATCTCGGCACCGGCCTCTTCCAGCCACTTGGCGCCCTCGCGCCACAGGGTGTCGATCTCGTCGGCCATACCGTCCATGCGGTATTCGCGCGGAATGCCGATCTTCTTGCCCTTGATGGACGCGCCGACCGCCTCTTCATAATCCGGCACCGGCCGGTTGACGCAGGTGGAGTCCTTCGGATCGTAGCCGGCCATCGAACGCAGCAGGATGGCCGCGTCATTCACCGTGCGGGCAAACGGTCCGGCCTGGTCGAGGGACGAGGCGAAGGCAACGATGCCCCAGCGCGAGCAGCGGCCATAGGTGGGCTTGATGCCGACCGTGCCGGTGAAGGCCGCCGGCTGGCGGATGGAGCCGCCGGTGTCGGTGCCCGTCGCGCCGGCGCAGAGGAACGCCGCCACCGCCGCCGCCGAGCCGCCGGACGAGCCGCCGGGCACGATGGGGGTGTCGTCTCCGTCGCGATGCCAGGGCGACACCACCGGCCCGAAGGCCGAGGTCTCGTTGGACGAGCCCATGGCGAACTCGTCATTGTTGAGCTTGCCGAGCATCACCGCGCCGTCCCGCCACAGGTGGGAGGTGACGGTGGATTCATACTGCGGCACGAAGTTCTCAAGGATCTTCGAGCAGGCCGTGGTGCGCACGCCCTCGGTGGCGAACATGTCCTTGATGCCGAGGGGGATGCCCTCCAGCGGGCCGGTGTCGCCGGAGGCGATGCGCTTGTCGCTCTCCCGCGCCATCTCCAGCGCGATGTCCGGGGTTTCGAGCACATAGGCGTTGAGGGGGCGCGCCTCTTCCATGGCCTTCAGATAGGCCTCGGTGAGCTCGACGGAGGTGAACTCGCCCTGCGCAAGCCCCTCGCGCGCCTGGGTGAGGGTGAGCTTGGTGAGCTTGGTCATTCCACCACCTTCGGCACGGTAAAGAAGCCACCCTCGGCATCGGGGGCGTTGGCGAGCACCTTCTCGGGGCAGTTTCCGTCGGTCACGGCATCCTCCCGCATGGGCAGCTCCACGGGAACGACGCTGGTCAGCGGCTCGACGCCGGAAACGTCGAGATCGGCCAGTTGCTCGACGAAATCGAGGATGGCGTTAAGCTCGTTCTGAAGATGGCCGAGTTCCTCCTCGCGCACGGCGATGCGTGCGAGATGGGCCACCCGGCGGACTGTCGCCTGATCGACGGACATGAGTACGCTCCCAAAAGCTGCCCGCCGCTATAGCAAGGGGTATGCCGCGGTGGAAGGGTTTGGCGTCAGGAGAGGCGATCCGGACGGATGCGCGCATGCGCGATTTGCGCATCGAATGATGCTATTGTTCGTGCCAAGGCGATTTCATCAAAGGCCAGCTCCATATGCGGACCACCCTCGCCATAGACGATGAGCTTCTCTCCAGGGCGCAGGCCTTGACCGGGATGACGGAGAAATCAGCGCTCGTGCGCGAGGCCCTGAAGGCGTTGATCGCACGGGAAAGCGCATTGCGCCTTGCGCGCCTCGGAGGGAGCGAACCCCAACTGACGCCGGTCCGCAGACGGCGGCCAGACGAATGATTCTGGTCGATACCTCCATCTGGATCGACCACTTTCGCCAAGGGGAAATAAGGCTCGAGCAGGTACTGGCCGATGGCGCTGCGATGGTGCACCCCTTTGTCATCGGCGAACTGGCGCTTGGAAACTTGCGCCAGCGAGACGTCATTCTGGAAGCCCTCGCCGCATTGCCCCAGGCGACCGTTGCCGAGCCGGACGAGGTGCTTGATCTCGTGACGGCCGAAGCTCTCTATGGTCGAGGGATTGGCTATGTGGACGCCCACTTGATTGCGTCGGTTCGTTTGACGCCCGAAGCTGTTCTGTGGACGCGCGACAAGCGATTGGCAGCCATTGCAGAAGAACTGGGAATTGCGCTCGGGGCGTGATCCCCCTTGCCCCGCCCGACAATTCCTCTAACCCTCGCGCATGGCAGACACGCCCCTCCCCGCCCCCGTCGGTCCGCTCGCGGACATCGCCGCCCTCCTGCCGCCGCGCGGCGCGCTCATCGGGCTCGATCTTGGTACGAAAACCATCGGCGTCGCGGGCTCAGACCCCGACCGGCGCATCGCCACCGTGATCGAGACGGTGAAACGCACCAAATTCACCGCCGAGGCCCAGCGTCTGGTGGCTCTGGCGGACGAGCGGCGGGCGGTGGCCTTCGTGCTGGGGCTGCCCCTGAACATGGACGGATCGGAAGGTCCCCGCGCGCAAGCGAGCCGGGCATTTGCCCGGAACTTCGCGCGGCTGGCGGGACGGCCCATCGCCCTGTGGGACGAGCGCCTGTCCACGGCCGCCGTCGAGCGGGCGCTGATCTCGGCCGACATGAGCCGCGCGCGCCGGGCCGAAGTGGTGGACCAGCATGCAGCCGCCTTCATCCTCGAAGGCGCCCTCGGCTTCCTCGATCGCCTCGTGGAGAACCAAGAGGAAACCGACCGGGAGGACTGATTCGGTCCGCTCCCGTTCCCGGCGGGTTCTCGCCCGGCCGCCACCCTGTCCCGTTTCGGGACGATGGCGCTTTTCTTCTCCCGGCTCCGGGCCTAAAGCGGGCGCGCGGCAAATTCACGTCGCCGCCGAGGAATAATTGCCTGCCGCCGAACGGCCGGCACGGTAAGCGTCTGCCCTATGAGCCTCATCATCACGGCCCTCGTGCCGGTCTTCCTCATCATCGCCCTCGGCGCCGTGCTGCGGCGCATCCTCCTGAAGGATGCGGCCCATTGGGCGGCGCTGGAGAAGCTCACCTATTTCGTGCTGTTCCCGGCCCTGCTGGTGGTGTCCGCGGTGAAGGCCGACCTCAGCACGGTGAATGTCGTGGCAGTGGCCGGCGCGCTCATCGGCACGGTCATCCTTCTGTCGGGGCTCATCCTGCTCATGCACAGGCCGCTGATCGCGGCGCTTGCGGCGGACGGGCCCGGCTTCACCTCCCTGTTTCAGGGGGCGGTGCGCTGGAACACCTACATCGTGCTGGCGGTGGCGGGCGGCCTCTACGGCGCTGCGGGAATCACCATCGCAGCGCTGGCGCTGGTGGCGATGATCCCGGTGGTCAACGTCATCGCCGTGCTGGTGCTGGCCTCCTTCTCCGGCCGCCACCCGCCGACGTTCGCTTATGTGGCCGAGCAACTGGCGCGCAATCCCTACATCTGGGCGTGCTCGGCGGGCGCCCTGCTGAATGTAACGCACGCCCCGGTGCCGACCGTCCTGGTGGAGTTCGGCGATATTCTCGGCAAGGCCTCGCTGGCGCTGGGACTGCTGGTGGTCGGCGGCGGACTGATCCTCGATCGCCTGAAGCGGCCCCGCGCCATCGTGTTCGCCAGTCTCGCCCTGAAGCTGCTGGTGAAGCCGGCCATCGCCCTTGCGCTGGCGCTGGCCTTCGGGCTGCGCGGCACCGAGCTTGTGGTGGTGGCCATCACCGCCGCGGTTCCTTCGGCCCCCAACGGCTACGTGCTGGCACGGCAGATGGGCGGGGATGCGCCGCTCCTCGCCGAAATCCTGACCATCCAGATCATCGGCGCCGCCATCACGCTGCCGCTGGTGGTGACCATCGCCAAGATGCTGGCCTGACGGCCTGACCCAAACGAAAGGGCAGCCGAAGCCGCCCTGACGTATCTGCAGCCCCGCGACTCAGCAGGGCGAGAAATAGCCCTGCCCCATCGGCCCCGTCTGCACCCAGCAGCTGCGCGGGCGCGGCGGAGGCACCGGTTCCAGATAGACCCGCGGCGCGGGCTGGTAATAAACGACCGGCGGCTGCTCGTAATAGACGACCGGGGGCGGCGGGGGCGCGGCGGCAGCGCCGGCGATGGCTGCCGCACCCAGCACGCCGATGGCGACGCCGGCACCCAACGCGGCACCGTTGCCGCAATTCCAGCAGCCACCGTAATAGCGGCCGCGATACCAGTAGCCGACATCGGTGACACTCGCGGCCTTGGCCGGCGCCATGGCCAGCGCGCCGGTGCCGATGGCTGCCGCATGGCCCGTGCCGGCCCCGCCGGTGAGCACCACGGCGACGCCGAGCGCCATGAGGTTCGTCCGCATCAGAATGGACATAACGAGTAACTCCCAACCTCCGGGGCAACGGTCTGGCGGCTCGCTCCAGTCCGTCCGGTCCGGCTGCGAAAAGGCTCGGTGAGACTTCGATCCAAAGTGTGGCGACGCTGGGGAATCACCGGGACCGCCCTTCACGGATGGTGAACGTACGGTAAATCTCGTCGAGCGCGTTGGACCGAACCTTGCTCCATTCACAGGCTTCCCTTGCCGGGGCCGCGCTTGGGGGATATGCCTCCCGCCTGCCATGCAAGATGCTTCCGCCTTCACGCTCTCCGGCCGAGACCTCATCGGCATCGAAGGGCTTTCCGCCGGCGAGATCACGGGTCTGCTCGACCTCGCCGAGGAGTTCGTCGAACTCAACCGGCAGATCGAGAAGAAGCGCACGACGCTGCGCGGACGCACCCAGATCAACCTGTTCTTCGAGGCCTCAACCCGCACCCAGTCGTCTTTCGAGATCGCGGGCAAGCGGCTCGGAGCCGACGTGATGAACATGTCGGTCGCCTCGTCCTCGGTGAAGAAGGGCGAGACGCTGATCGACACCGCGATCACGCTGAACGCCATGCACCCGGACATCCTCGTCGTCCGGCATCACGCCTCCGGCGCGGTGGCACTCTTGGCGCGCAAGGTGGACTGCTGCGTGGTGAATGCCGGCGACGGCGCCCACGAGCACCCGACCCAGGCCCTGCTCGACGCCCTCACGATCCGCCGCAACAAGGGGCGCATCCAGGGCCTCACGGTCGCCATCTGCGGGGACGTGCTGCATTCGCGCGTGGCACGCTCCAACATCGCACTGCTCAACACCATGGGCGCCAAGGTGCGCGTGGTGGCACCCTCCACGCTCCTGCCCTCGGGCGTGGAGAGCCTCGGCGTCGAGGTTTTCCGCACCATGGAGGCGGGACTGGAGGGAGCGGACATCGTGATGATGCTGCGCCTGCAGCGTGAGCGCATGGCCGGCTCCTTCATCCCCTCGGTGAAGGAGTATTTCCACTATTTCGGCCTCGACGAGGCCAAGCTGCGCTACGCCGCGCCCGACGCGCTGGTGATGCACCCCGGCCCCATGAACCGCGGCGTGGAGATCGACTCGTCCATCGCCGACGGGGCGCAGTCCCTCATTCGAGAGCAGGTGGAGATGGGCGTCGCCGTGCGCATGGCGGTGCTCGATTCCCTCGCGCGGAAGCTTCCCAATGCGTAACGGCCGCTCCCATTCCAACGAAACCCGGCCGCTGCTGCTCGCCAATGCGCGGGTCATAGACCCCTCCCGCGGCGCGGACTTCCATGGCGATGTCTTCCTCGCCGACGGCGTGGTGAAAGACGCTGGATTCGGCATCGCCGCCGCCGGCATTCCGGACGGCGCCGAGGTGGTGGACTGCGCCGGGGCGGTGGTCGCCCCCGGCCTCGTGGACATGCGCGCCTTCGTGGGCGAGCCCGGCGCCGAGCATCGCGAGACGCTGGCATCGGCGAGCCACGCGGCGGCGGCGGGCGGGGTCACCACCATCATCTGCCAGCCGGACACCGACCCGGCGGTGGACGATCCGGCCATCGTGGACTTCATCCTGCGGCGGGCGCGGGACACGGCGGTGGTGCGGGTGCATCCCATGGCCGCCATCACCAAGGGCCTCGAAGGCCACGAGATGACGGAGATCGGCCTGCTGCAGGCCGCCGGCGCCGTCGCCTTCACCGATGGCCACAAGTCGATCATGAACGCCCAGGTGCTGCGCCGCGCGCTCACCTACGCTCGCGACTTTGACGCCCTTCTGGTGCACCACACCGAGGACGCCTCCATGTCGCAGGGGGCGATGAACGAGGGGGCCTTCGCCTCCCGCCTCGGCCTCTCGGGCAATCCCAAGGCGGCCGAAACCATCATTCTGGAGCGCGATGTGCGCCTCGTGGGCGCGGCGCGCTCGCGCTACCACGCGGCGGCGCTCACCTGCGCCGAATCGCTGGAGGTGCTGGAGCGGGCGAAGGCGGCGGGGCTGCCGGTGACGGCCTCGGTCAGCATCAACCACCTCTCGTTCAACGAACTGGATATCGGCGCCTACCGCACCTATTTCCGCCTCGCCCCGCCGTTGCGCGGGGAAGAGGACCGGCAGGCGCTGATCCGCGCGCTCGCCTCCGGCCTGCTGGATGTGGTGGTTTCCGACCATCTGCCGCAGGACGTGGAAGGCAAGCGCCTGCCCTTCTCGGAGGCCGAGCCCGGCGCCATCGGGCTGGAAACGCTGCTCTCCGCCGCGCTGCGCCTCGTCCATTCCGATCAGGTGGACCTCGTGAACCTGCTCGCGGCCCTCTCCACCCGGCCGGCGCAGATTCTGGGGCTGAACGCCGGCACGCTGCGGCCGGGCTCCTCGGCGGACGTGATCGTGTTCGATCCCGGCATGCCCTACGTGCTCGATCCCCGCTCCCTGAAGTCGCGCTGCCGGAACACGCCGTTCGACGAGGCGCGCCTCGACGGACGGGTGCTGCGTACCATCGTTGCCGGGCGCACCGTCTACGAATACGTTTGACCCACCGTGACCTGTGCCGTCCCGCCGCGGCGGCGCGGCGAGACCGTTCGAGGTGCGCATGCCTGATACCCCGCCCGCGCTCGTCCTGCTGATCGCCCTTGCGTTCGGCTACCTGCTCGGCTCGGTCCCATTCGGGCTCCTCCTCACCCGCTTTGCCGGCACCAAGGACCTGCGCACCATCGGCTCCGGCAATATCGGCGCCACCAATGTGCTGCGCACCGGGCGCAAGGATCTCGCCGCCGCCACCCTCCTGCTGGACGCGCTGAAGGGCACGGCCGCGGTGCTCGTCGCCCGCCATTTCGCTGGCGAGGCTGCCGCCATGGCGGCAGCGGTCGGCGCCTTCCTCGGCCACATCGCGCCGGTCTGGCTGCGCTTTCGGGGCGGCAAGGGTGTCGCGACCTTCCTGGGCGTGACCATCGGCCTGTTCTGGCCTGCCGCCATCGCCTTCGCGGTGGTGTGGCTGGGGGCGGCCTATTTCACGCGCTATTCCTCCCTCTCCGCGCTCATGGCGTCGGTCGCCACGGTGGTTGCGGCCATGGCGTTCGGGAACAACACTCTCGCCGTTCTGCTCGCCCTGCTCGCCATCCTGCTGTGGCTGAAGCATCACGAGAACATCCGCCGGCTGCTGGAAGGCACCGAGGGCAAGATCGGCGCGAAGGGCTGACCGGCCATGGCGCGGGGCAGGGCAAGCGGTCCCACCAGCGGGCCGGCGAAGGGCGAACTGCTTGGGCCCGAGCAGCGCCGCGACTGGCTGCGCCTGATCCGCACCGAGAATGTCGGCCCGCGCACCTTCCGCGCCCTCATCAACCAGTTCGGCGGCGCGGGCGCGGCGCTGGAGGCCCTGCCCTCCCTGGCCCGGCGCGGCGGACGGCTGATGCCGCCGCACACCCCGTCCGTTGCCGAGGCCGACGCCGAACTGGAGGCGCACGCCCGGATGGGTGCCCGTCTGGTGGCGCTCGGCGAGCGGGATTATCCCCCCGCCCTTGCCGCGCTCGATGACGCGCCGCCGCTGATCTCCGTGCGCGGCGAGGCCGAGGTGCTGCGCCGGCCCATGGTCGGCATCGTCGGCGCCCGCAACGCCTCTGCCGCCGGGCGGACCTTTGCGGCGCGCCTCGCCCGTGACCTCGCGGCGGGTGGCTGGGTGGTGGTGTCCGGCCTCGCGCGCGGCATCGATGCGGCCGCCCACGAAGCGAGCCTCGACGGCGGCACGGTGGGCGTGTTCGCCGGGGGGCTCGCCAAGCCCTATCCGCCGGAAAACCTCGGCCTGATGGACAAGGTGGCCGCGACGGGCGCGCTGGTGTCCGAGATGCCCATCGGCTGGGAGCCGCGCGCCCGCGACTTCCCCCGGCGCAACCGCCTCGTGTCCGGCATGAGCCTCGGCGTGGTGGTGGTGGAGGCGGCGGAACGGTCGGGCTCGCTCATCACCGCGCGCCTCGCCGCCGAGCAGGGGCGCGAGGTGTTCGCCGTGCCCGGCTCCCCGCTGGATCCCCGCGCGGGCGGCACCAATCGCCTTCTGAAGCGTGGCGCGACCCTCGTCACCGAAGCCGCCGATATCATCGAGGTGCTGACCCCCATCGCCGGGCGACGCGACGATCCGGTGGTGGAGGCGGAGGCGCCGTTCGTGCCGGCGGGGCCGGTGACGCCGGGGGACGATGCGCGGGCCCGGGTCGTCTCGCTCCTCGGTCCGGTTCCCACGCCGATCGACGATCTCGTCCGGCTGTCCGGCTGCACGGTCGCGGAAGTCCAGATCGTGCTGCTTGAACTCGAGCTTGCCGGTCGGCTCGACCGGCCCGGCACGGGGCGGGTGGCACTCAGATAGTCAGACGGCACAGCCTCACCGCGGCCCGATGTCGGCGTGGCCCGGCCCCTTGGAGGATACGCTGTCGGCCAGGGCTCGTGCCTCTTGCCGAGCCATGTCGAGCACGTAGGCGAGGGTGCTGAAGCCGTGGCTGCGGGCGAGGCGTGACAATTCGGCGGTAATGGCGGCGACATAGGCGGCCGTCGCAGCCGCGTCGCCGGCAATGTCGACGGGAGACCGTTCGGTCATGTCGGTTCCAAAGCCCCGTTTGGTATCTGATACCGGTCTTAAAGATTGAATTCGATATGAAAACATACTCTGGGTTGTAGTTTGATCAAACCTGCCGCTCCGCCCTGACGGGGCACCCCATTTGACAGGCGCCCCTCGGCTCCCCATGTTGCGGCGCTCTCGGCGTCGCGGTCCGCTCTTGCTGGGGATGACGGATCGCGATCAGACGCCGGGCACTGGAGCCGGAGCTTCATGCTTCGCCCCTGGGAGGCCGAACGGCAACCCGGGCTGCTCCCTCCCCTTTTCCAAGGCCGCGCAATGGGGCGGCGGCCCTTGATTGAGACACGGTCGTCATGCAGGTCGTCATCGTCGAATCGCCGGCCAAGGCGAAGACGATCAACAAATATCTCGGTCCCGGCTACGAGGTGTACGCCTCCTACGGCCACGTGCGCGACCTGCCGTCAAAGGACGGGTCGGTTGATCCGGACGCCGATTTCCGCATGCTGTGGGACGTGGATCCCAAGGCGCAGAAGCGGCTCAACGAGATCGCCGCCGCCGTGAAGGAGGCCGATGGCCTGATCCTCGCCACCGACCCGGATCGCGAAGGCGAGGCCATTTCCTGGCACGTGCTGGAGGTGCTGCGGCAGAAGAAGGCGCTCAAGGCCCAGAAGGTCGAGCGCGTCGTCTTCAACGCCATCACCAAGCAGGCGGTGCTGGAGGCCATGAAGGCACCCCGCGCCATCGACAGCGCGCTGGTGGACGCCTATCTCGCCCGCCGCGCCCTCGACTATCTGGTCGGCTTCACCCTCTCCCCCGTGCTGTGGCGCAAGCTGCCCGGCGCCCGCTCGGCGGGCCGCGTGCAGTCGGTGGCGCTGCGCCTCGTCTGCGACCGCGAGCGGGAGATCGAGACCTTCGTCGCCCGCGAATACTGGTCCATCGTCGCCCGCCTCGCGACACCCCGGAACGAAGAGTTCGAGGCGCGCCTCTCGGGCGCCGACGGCAAGAAGATCACCCGCCTTTCGGTGGGCACGGCGGAGGAGGCCAAGGCCTTCCGCGCGGCGCTGGAAAGCGCGGCCTTCCGGGTGCGGTCCATCGAAGCCAAGCCCATGAAGCGGCATCCCCAGCCGCCCTTCACCACCTCGACCCTGCAGCAGGAGGCGAGCCGCAAGCTCGGCCTCGCCCCGGCCCGCACCATGCAGATCGCCCAGCGCCTGTACGAGGGCGTGGACGTGGGCGGCGAGACGGTGGGCCTCATCACCTACATGCGAACCGACGGCGTGGACATGGCGCCCGAGGCCGTAGCCGCCACCCGCAGCGCCATCGGCAAGCAGTTCGGCCCGAAATACCTGCCCGGCGTGCCGCGCAAGTACACGACGAAGGCCAAGAACGCGCAGGAGGCCCACGAGGCCATCCGCCCGACCGACCCCTCACGCCATCCCCGCGAGGTCGCCCGCTATCTCGATGGCGAGCAGGCCAAGCTCTACGAGCTGATCTGGATCCGCACCGTGGCGAGCCAGATGGAATCGGCTGAGCTGGAGCGCACCACGGCGGACATCGAGGCGAAAGCCGGCGCCCGCACGCTGGATCTGACTGCCACCGGAACGGTGGTGAAGTTCGACGGCTTCCTCACCCTCTACCGCGAGGGCAAGGACGACGAGGACGACGACGAGGAAGGCCGCCGCCTGCCCGCCATGAGCGCCAACGAGGCGCTGGCCCGGCGCGACATTTCCACCACCCAGCATTTCACCGAGCCGCCGCCGCGCTATTCGGAAGCCTCGCTGGTGAAGCGGATGGAAGAGCTGGGCATCGGTCGTCCGTCCACCTACGCCGCCGTGCTCGCGGTGCTGCGCGACCGCGAATATGTGAAGCTCGACAAGAAGAAGCTGGTGCCGGAGGACAAGGGCCGGCTGGTCACCGCCTTCCTCGAAAGCTTCTTCAAGCGCTACGTGGAATACGACTTCACCGCCGACCTCGAGGAAAAGCTCGACGAGGTCTCGGCGGCGGAACTCGACTGGAAGGAGGTGCTGCGCGCCTTCTGGCAGGATTTCCACGCCGCCATCGAGGCCACCAAGGACCTGCGCGTGTCGCAGGTGCTGGACGCCCTCGATGAGATGCTCACCGCCCACATCTTCCCGCCCACCGAGGACGGCTCCGACCCGCGCCTGTGCCCCACCTGCGGCACCGGCCGGCTCTCGCTGAAGATGGGCAAGTTCGGCGCCTTCATCGGCTGCTCCAACTATCCCGAGTGCCGCCATACCCGTCCGCTCACCGGCGACAATGCGCAGGAGGGCGACGGCACCCGCGTGCTCGGTCTCGACCCGGATTCGGGCGAGGAAGTCACCATCCGCTCGGGCCGTTTCGGCACCTATCTCCAGCTCGGCGAGGGCAAGGACGGGGAGAAGCCCAAGCGCTCGTCCTTGCCCAAGGGCCTCGCCCCGGCTGACGTAGATTTGGAAACAGCTCTCAAGCTGCTCGCATTGCCGCGCGAGATCGGTCTCCATCCGGAGGATCGCGAGCCCATCCTCGCCGGCATCGGGCGCTATGGACCCTACGTCCAGCACGGGCGCACCTATGCCAATATCGAGGACGGCGACGACATCCTCGCCATCGGCCTCAACCGGGCGGTGGCGCTGATCGCGGAGAAGCAGTCCAAGGGCCGTGGCGGGCGCGGCGGCACGCCGGCCGGACGGGTGGTCGGCGATCACCCGACGCTGGGCGGGCCGATCACCGTGCGTCCCGGCCGCTTCGGGCCTTACGTGAACCACGGCAAGGTCAATGCGACCCTGCCCAAGTCCACCGATCCCGAGGCGCTGACGCTGGAACAGGCGGTGCAGCTCATCGACACCAAGGCTGCCTCTTCGCCGGCCAAGCCCGCGCGCGGCGGCGCCCGCAAGGCTGCCTCCGCCGATGGCGAGAAGGCCGCGCCGAAGAAGGCTGCGGCTGCAAAGAAGCCTGCTGCGAAGAAGCCGGCCGCGAAGGCTGCGGCTCCCAAGAAAGCTGCCGCCAAGAAGGCAGCGGCAAGCGAGCCCGACGCCGCCGAATAGGCGCCGCGTGAAACCCGGCTGGGGCAGCGTCAGACGATGCTGCCCTCGCCCTCGCTGGCATGGACCGAGTTGCGCAGCGGCCGTTCGGGCAGGAAGGCCAGCGCCATGGCCGCGAGCGCGGCCAGCACCGCCACGGTGAGGAACACCCGGCTGAACGCAGCCGAGAGCCGCGCCGGATCCGCGTTGCGTGCCACGCTCTCGATATCCCCTGCCCCGCCCGTGGCCAGTGTCGCAAGAAGCACGGCGCCCAGCACCGCGACCACGAGCGCACCGCCAAGCTGGCGGAAGAAGGTCATGACGCCGGTGGTGGTGCCCATCAGATGCGGTTGCACGGCATTCTGGATCGACACCGTGCAGACCGGCAGGGCCGTCCCCGTTCCCAACCCGATGACGGCGAACAGCACGAGCACGAGCGCGATCGGCATCGCGGGGAACAGGACGATGGCGAGGAGCCCGCAGACCGAGAGCGAGAGCCCGGCGATGGCTGGCCGCTTGTAGTGGGCCAGCCGCGCCATGGCGCGGCCGGAGAGCACCGCCCCCACCACCACGCCGCCCATGACCGGAATGAGGCCGAGCCCGGACTGGGTGGCCGAGAGTGCGCGGCCGGTCTCGAAATAGAGCGGCACGAAGATGGACAGGCCGACCATTCCCCCGAACGCGAGGAACGAGGCGATCATCCCCCAGCCAACGACCCTGTCGCCGAGCAGGCCGAGCGGCAGGAACGGCTCCTCGGCCCGCCGCATCCGCCAAAGGAACAGGCCCAGGAACAGCGCCGCGCCGGCGAACAGGCCGAGGATAAGCGGCGAGCCCCAGGGAAAGCGCACGCCACCCCAGCCGAGCGCAAGCAGCAGCAGCAGGCTCGCCACCGCCATGAGCAGGGCTCCGAGATAGTCCATCCGGTGCCGGCGCTCATGGCGCGGCAACTGGCGCAACCGGCGCTCGGTGATGACGAGGGCCGCAAGGCCGATGGGCAGGTTGATCCAGAAGATCAGGGTCCAGCTGAGATATTGCGCGAACAGGCCCCCAAGCACCGGACCGGCGATGCTGGAGGCGGCGAACACGCCAGCGATCTGCGCCTGGTAGCGCCCGCGCTCCCGCGGCGACACGAGATCGGCGATGATGGTCTGGGACAGGGAGATGAGGCCGCCGCCCCCCAGCCCCTGCACCGCCCGCGCGATAATGAGGGCGAGCAGGTTCGGCGCCAGCGCGCAGGCCACCGAACCGGCCGAGAACACGGCAACCGCGGTCAGCAGCATCACCCGCCGTCCATGGATGTCGCTCAGCTTGCCGTAGAGCGGCGTCGCCACCGTCGCGGAGAGCAGATAGGCCGTGACCACCCACGAGATGTTGGCGAAATCGCCGAACGCGTCGCCGATGGTGGGCAGGGCCGTGGCCACGATGGTCTGGTCCAGCGCACCCAGCAGCATCGCAAGCATCAAGCCGAAGATGATGCGGCGAATTTCGGCATGGGCCAGCGGGACGGTCGCCGCGGACGGCACAGGGTTCGGCGAAGGATTGGATCGGTGCATCAAGGGAATCGGCAGGCGGCGGGAGGTCGGATAGGAGGTCCCCATGGGCTCCTCCCCCGCACCGGATTGCAAGGCCGACGCGGCGGAAGGGGGTATCGCGACGGCTCCTGCGAAGCTTCACGAATGCGTGAAAGCCTCCCGGCGCGGCTCAAGCGACCGCGCTGATGGGGCTTCCCTCCGGCGCATCGGCGGCATTCTCCCCGCGCCCGGGCGGAACCTCCTCGACCACCGGCACCGGGTCGGCCTCCACCAGGCGATGCGCGAGCGCGTGGATGAAACCGATCTTGTCGATCACCCCCGGGCCGAGGATGAAGGGATAGGCGTCCGACATCCCAAGGCAGCGATTGAGGTTGTTGAGGGCGAACGAGATGGGCAGCCACGAATCCACCATCTGCTGAATGGCGCAGGCACGGTAGGGGTTGAAATCGACCTCCGCCCCGAGCTCGCCCGTTCGGTCGAGGCGCGGCTGCACGCGCATGCCGAAGGCCGCCGCCATCTCCAGCGTGTCCACGATGTGGATGTAATGCTTGAAGGTCTCGGCGAAGTCCTCCCACGGGTGGGCGGTGGCGTAGGCCGAGACGTAGTTTGTCTGCCAGTCAGGCTTCGGGCCATTGGCATAATAGGCCTTCAGGGCCTCGCCATAGTCCGCCGTCTCGTCGCCAAACAAGGCGCGAAAGGCCTGCAGCCGGCCGGCATCGCGCACCAGGCGGTTCCAGTAATAGTGCCCCGTCTCGTGCCGGAAATGGCCGAGCAGCGTGCGGTAAAGCTCGCCCAGCTCGCCCTTGCGGTGCTCGCGCTCGGCATCGTCGGCCTCAGCGAGGGCGATGGTGATGAGGCCTTCGTCGTGGCCGGTCATGATCTTCGGCGCCGAGCCATCCGGGTCGTCCGCGAGGAAGTCGAAGCAGAGGCCGCCCTCGCGGTCCTTGTTGCTTTCCAGCGGCAGGTTCAGGCGCAGCAGGGAATAGATGAGCCGGTGCTTGGCGATCTCCACCTTCTGCCACTTGCGCAGGTTCTCGGGCGCGGTGAGATCCGGCACGGTGCGATTGTGCCGGCAGGCGAGGCAGAATTCGCCCTCCTGGTCTGCGGGCACCAGCCAGTTGCAGGCGTCGAGCGCCGCATTGGCGCAGAAGCGGTAGCGCTGCTCGCCGCGGCCGACGGCGGTCCACAAGCCGCTCTCCGCCTCCCCGTCGCGCTCCAGCGGTACCAGTGCGTTGGCCTCAGGGATGTATCCCAGGTCGTGGCCGCACTTCTCGCAGCGGCGGTTCTCGAAATACAGGAGCTGATCGCAGGCGGCACAGCGAAACAGGCGCATGATGGGTCTCCCCCAAAGGCAAAACGGCCGTCATGCTGCGACGCCGTCCGGGTGGCTCTTGAACCCGGCGGGCGCCGTGCGGTTCCCCATTCTCCGCTTGCCCAACCGGAAAGTGGGCCTTTCTCCGGCGCAAGTCCATTTCGCACCTGCGGGATGACCGCCGGGTGGGATGACGGACCGACCGGCACGCGGCATGATCGAGCCATGAGCAGCCCGAAAGACAGCACCGCCCTCTTCACCATCGGCTATGAGCAGTCGACGCCCTCGGCCTTCCAGGCGGCGCTGGACGAGGCGAAAGTGGGCCTTCTGGTGGATGTGCGCGCCGTCGCGGCCTCACGCCGGCCGGGCTTTTCCAAGACGGCGCTGGCGGCGGGCATCGCCGAGCACGGCGTCGCCTATGTCCACCTCAGGGCGCTGGGCACGCCCAAGGAGGGTCGGCTCGCTGCGCGCAGCGGTGACCATGACGCCCTGATGCGCATCTACGACGCCCACCTCGCCACCGATCCGGCCAAGGCCGCGCTGGAGGAACTGGCCGGGCTCGCGCAAGGACGGCGCATCTGCCTCATGTGCTTCGAACGCCATGTGGAGGGGTGCCACCGGCTGCGGCTGGCCGAGTTCCTGTGCGAGCGCCTCGATATCGGCGTCACGCACCTTCAGCCGGCACCGTTCTGAGCTGGCGCTCGCCGTTGGCAGCGGCCTCGCGCGCCTCGGCGAGAAGGCGCGGCGTATCCACGTCGAGGAAAGCGCCCTCCTCCGCCGCCACCGGTACTTCCGCCACAAGCTCGGCATTGGCGGCGAGAATGGCGCGGGCGCCTACGTCTCCCTCCAGGGCCGAGAGTTCCGCGAAGAAGCGGCGTGACCACAGCACAGGATGGCCGCGCTGCCCGCCCTCCACCGGCGCCGCAATGAGCCGGCCGGCCGCGGGCGCATGGGCATCCATCAGCCGGTCGAGCAGGCCAGGGGCGAGGAGCGGCATGTCGCCGAGCACCACCAGCGCCCCCGCCACCGTTTCCGGCACGGCGGCGATACCGGCGCGCAGCGACGAGGCCATGCCCGTCGCATGATCGGGATTGTGGACGAAGCCCACGTCGAGCCCCGCCAGCGCCGCCTCCACGCGGCCGCGCTCGTGCCCGGTGACCACGATGACCGGCCGCGCCCGTGAGGCCAGCGTCGCTTCCGCCACGCGGCGGATCACCGGCCGGCCGCCCACCTCGGCGAGCAGCTTGTTGAGTCCCTCCCCCATGCGCGAAGAGCGGCCGGCAGCGAGGATGACGGCGGCAAAGCCCTCCTCGGCCTCGTCGCTCTCGGCGCGGGGGTGGGGGCGCGCGGCGATGTCCTGCAGCAGCCCGCCGGCACCGAGCCGGGCAATATCGCGGGCGCTCACCTCCAGCCCGGCGAGGAGGCGCTGCAGGATGAAATCGAAGCCGTTTTCCTTCGGGCTGCGCGCGCACCCCGGCGCGCCCAGCACCGGCACGGTTCCGAGCCGCCCGAGCATGAGAAGGTTGCCCGGGTCCACGGGCATGCCCAGCCGCTCGACCGCGCCCCCCGCCGCCACGAGGCCAGCGGGGATGACGTCGTTGCGGTCAGCGATCGCGGAGGCGCCGAAGACGATGACCAGTTCCGCACCGGCCGCTACCGCCGCCCTGAGCGCGGCGGCAAGGGCCGCCGTGTCATGCGGCAGGGTCTGGTGCGCGATCACCTCGGCCCCGGCCGGCGCGAGGCGCGCCCGGGTGACGGCCAGCGTCTTCGCCACCACCTTGTCGGCGAGGCCCGGCAGCAAGGTGGAGAGAACCGCCACCCGCTTCAGCCGGAACGGCGCAATGGACAGGACGCCCTGCGCAGCGGACGCAGCGGCTTCAACGAGCGCACCCGGGACGGCATACGGGATGATCTTGACGGTCCCCACCATGTCGCCGGCCGCCACCGCGCTGAATTCGCGCAAGGTCGCAAGGGTGATGGCTTCGTCCACCGCGTTGAAGGCGTCGAGCGCGTCCTCCGAAATGCGCAGCACGCCGGCGACGGCGGCATAAAGATTGGCCCGCCCGGTGAAGGCTGTGTCAGGCGTCACATGGGCGCCCGCGACCGCCTCGGCGAGCCGACGGGCGGCGGCATCCTCGGCCACATCCCCCGGCTCCATGCGCGCGGCCACCACCTCGCTCAGGCCAGCCGCGGCGAGGCGGGCGATGTCGGCCTCGGTCAGGCGCGTGCCCTTCTTGATGGTCCCGCCCGGCAGCCGCACGGAATGGGCGGCGATGGCGCCTTCGGCCTCGGCGAGCGGCAGGGGGCCAAATCTCACGCCGCCGCTCCCGCCGCAGCGCTCGCGCCGATACGCAGGGCGCGGATCACCTCGGCCAGCACGGCGACCGCGATCTCCGCGGGGCTGGAAGCGCCGATGTCCATGCCGATGGGGGCGTGGATGCGCGCGATGGCCTCTTGGGACAGCCCCGCCGCCGCCAGCCGCTCCACGCGCTTGGCATGGGTGCGGCGCGAGCCGAGCGCGCCCACGTAGAAGCACTCGGCCCGGAGCGCGGCGGCGATGGCCGGCTCGTCGATCTTGGGATCGTGGGTGAGGGCCACCAGCGCCGTGAAGGGGTCGAGCCCGTAGGCCGGCAACGCCTCCTCCGGCCATTCAGCGATCACCGGTACTTCGGGGAAGCGCTCGGGGGTGGCGAAGGCGGTGCGCGGGTCGAGGATGGTCAGGTCGAAGCCGGCGAGCCGGGCCATGGGCGCCAGCGCCTGCGAGATATGAACGGCGCCGATCACCAGCATGCGCGGCGGCGGCACATCCACCGCAAGGAAGACGCGCCCCTCTCCCGCCTTGCCGCTGCGCCGCGCCGCCAGCGCCGCCGCGATCTCAGGCCCGAGCGGGTCGGTGGCCAGCGTCGCGGCGGTGGCGAGCCGCTGAGCGCCGGTCGAAAGCTCGGTCACGACGACAGCCGCACGGCGGGCCGCGCGTTCCGCATTCAGCGCGGCGAGCAGGTCGAGACGCATGGTGGTCCTCCCTCAGGGAGCATCCGGATCATCTTCCCCACTGAATATAACGCCGCGCGCCCCGCGTCACGGCGCGCTTCATTCAGTCCACCGGCTCCACATAGACGGCGATCTTGCCGCCGCAGGAGAGGCCCACCTTCCAGGCGGTCTCGTCGGCGACGCCGAACTCCAACGTGCGCGGGGTGCCGGCTGCGATCACCTCCGCCGCCTCGTTCACCACCGCCCCCTCCACGCAGCCGCCGGAGACCGAGCCGAGGAAATTGCCCTCCGCATCGATGACGAGGCGGCTGCCCACCGGGCGGGGCGCAGAGCCCCAAGTTTCCAGCACGGTGGCGATGGCCACGCCCCGGCCCTCGCGGCGCCAGCGCTCGGCGGCGGCGAGGACATCGCTGTCGGTCACGTCCATGGGCGGCTCCCGTCTCGATTTGGCATCCCGGCAGGCTTCCCATATAGCTGTCCGCCGAGCCGATGCCGAACCCTCTCACCAAACTTGTGTCCTTGGCCGCCCGCGATCAAGGGACGCTGCGCACCGCCGGTGATCTCATCGGCGCGGGCCTCGCCGCGCCCGAGCAGCGGGATGCACTGGAAGAGGTGGCTGCCCGCTATGCCGTGGCGGTGACGCCCACGCTGGCCTCCGCCATCGACCCGACGGACGCCGCCGACCCCATCGCCCGCCAGTTCGTTCCCGATGCCGCCGAGCTGGAGGTGCGCCCGCAGGAACTGGCCGACCCCATCGGCGATGACGCCCACAGCCCCGTTCCCGGCGTGGTGCATCGCTATCCCGACCGGGCATTGCTGAAGATCGTCGGCGTCTGTGCCGTCTATTGCCGCTTCTGCTTCCGCCGCGAGATGGTGGGGCCGGGCGCGGCCTCTCTCCTCTCGGACGATGCGCTGGAGCAGGCGTTCGCCTATTTCGCCGAACATCCGGAGATCTGGGAGGTCATCCTCACCGGCGGCGATCCCTTCATGCTCTCAGCCCGGCGCATGGGCGAGGTGGTGGGGCGGCTTGCCGCCATCCCCCATGTGAAGATCGTGCGCCACCACACCCGCGTGCCCGTCGCGGCGCCGGAACGGGTAACTGCCGCCTTCATCGCCGCGCTCAAGGCGCCCGGCCTCACGCCCTATGTGGCGGTGCATGTGAACCATGCGCGCGAACTCACCCCCGCCGCCCGCGCCGCGCTGGCGCGCCTCGCGGATGCCGGCATTCCGCTCCTCTCTCAGACCGTGCTGCTGCGGGGGGTGAACGACAGCGCAGAGACGCTGGCCGAGCTGTTCCGTGCCCTCGTGGAATGCCGGGTGAAGCCCTATTACCTGCACCATCCCGACCTTGCCCCCGGCACCGGCCATTTCCGCCTGCCCATCGCCGAAGGGCAGGCGATCGTGCGCGCGTTGCGCGGCCGCCTCTCCGGTATCGCGCAGCCGACCTATGTGCTCGACATCCCCGGCGGGGCCGGGAAAGTACCGCTCACGCCGGGCCATCTGGCCGCGACCGAGAGCGGCTATCAGGTGAGCGACAATTGCGGCGGCCTGCACGCCTATGCGGATGAGGGACAAGATGGCTGAGCTGCGCCGCATCACCCAGCCCGGACCTGTCGCGGCCGAGCGCATTGAGAGCGCGGTGGGCACGCTGAAGGTGCTGGACTTCACTCTCCAGCCCGGCCTCACCATCAATGCCGCCATCTGCGGCCCGCTTCTGGAAGCGGGCATGGGCGCGGCGCAGGTGGAGATTTCCGGCGGCGCATTCGGCCCGTTTACCTATGTGATGCCCGCCGCCTCGCCGGACGACACCCACGCGGCTTGGTACAGCCGCGCCTTCTCGCCCGAGGGCGTCACAAAGCTGGAGCGCGGCAACGTCACCTTCGGACGGAAGGAGGGCGCGCCCTTCATCCATTGCCACGCCTTCTGGATCGAGCCGGACGGCACCCGCCACGGCGGCCATGTGATGCCGCACGAGGCGGTCGTCACCGCGCCCATCCGCGCCCGCGCCTATGGAGCCGCCGAGGTGGAGACATCAGCCGATTACGATCCCGAGACCAACTTCCCCCTTTTTACCCCCCATGCGGTGAACGCCCCCGCCGATGGCCCACGCATCGCCTTCGCGCGGGTGCGGCCCAACACGGAGCTGTTCGGCGCGGTGGAGGACATCTGCCGCCGGCACGGCTTTGCAGGCGGGCGGCTGCGCGGCGGGGTGGGCAGCATCATCGGCGCGCGCTTCCATGATGCGCCGGAGGTGAAGGACTACGCGACGGAGGTGTTCGTGACCTCTGGCGTAGTGACGCCGGATGCGACGGGCGCGCTGGTGGCGGATATCTCCCTCTCCCTCGTCGGCCTCTCCGGCGTGCTGGCCGAAGGGCGGCTGGTGCGCGGGGAAAATCCGGTGCTCATCACCTTCGAGTTGGCGGTGGAAGAGACCGCCGGCTGAGGGGGCCGGACAAGGCCGCCACGAGGCTTTCCAGGCTTTTGAGATCGTGGACCGGGCGCATCTCGTCCACCTGCGGCAGCATGGCCGCGACGCCCTGCGCCTTCGGCTCGAACCCCTCGTAGCGCAGCAGCGGGTTGAGCCAGACGAGCCGGCGGCAGGAGCGCTTGAGGCGCGCCATCTCGCCGGGCAGCGTATCGTCCACCTCCCGCTCCAGCCCGTCCGTGAAGAGGAGGACGACCGGATTCTGCGCCGTGACCCGCCGTGACCATTCCACGTTGAAGGCGCGCAGCGAAGCCGCGATGCGCGTTCCCCCGGCCCAGTCCCGCGCCGAAGCGGAAACGGCCGCCAGCGCCGCATCCGGATCGCGCCGCGCCAGCTGCCGCGTGACATTGGTGAGCCGCGTGCCGAACAGGAAGACGGACACCTTCCGCCGCCCCCCGAGCGCGTGGAGGAAGGAGAGGATGGGTCGCGAATAGTCCGCCATGGAGCCGGAGATATCCACCAGCGCCACCACCGGCGGCGGCTTCTCCTTCTCGCCGCGCCGCTTCAGCAGCACGAGGTCGCCGCCGGTCGCCAAGGCGGCGCGCAGCGAGGCGCGCAGATCGAGCCGACGGCCCTTCGGATCAGGCATCAGGCGGCGGGTGCGAGCGCGGTCGTCCGGCATCCGCAGTTGCGCGATGCGGCGGCGCGCCTCGGCGAGTTCGGCGGCCGACATCTGCGCAAAATCCTTGGTGCGCAGCACGTCCTCGACGGAGGCGGAGAGGCGCGCCTCCACCTCCACGCGGGGCTTTTCCACCTGCCGTTCGGTGCCGACCCCGGCGAATAGGGCTTCCTCCACCCGGCGGAGCACGCTCTCGCGCTTCTGCTCGCGCTGAGGCACGGCGACCGGCGAGAGCATGGCAATGAGCCGCTCCTGATGCGCCCGGCGGCGCCAGAACAGGCGGAAGGCCTGGTCGAACACCACGCTGTCCTCATGCCGCGAGACGAAGAGGGCGTGGAGCGTCCAGTAGAAGTCCTCGCGCGCGCCGACGCCCGCCATCTCCACCGCCGCCACCGCATCGAGAATGCGCCCCGGCCCCACCTTGAGGCCGGCAGCCCGCAAGGCGCGGCCGAACCAGGCGATGTTTTCGGCGAGCCGCCCGTCTGTGGCGGCAATCGTCCCGTTCACTCCGCCGCGCGCGAGGCCTGCCGCGCCTCCTCGATGAGGCGCTCGATACGGGGGGCGTCTGTGCGGGCGATGTCGTCCTGATACTTCAGCAGCACGCCCAGCGTGTCGCCGACGAGGCCGGGATCGAGCGAGACCGCATTCAGCTCCACCAGCGCCGACGCCCAATCCAGCGTCTCGGCGACGCCGGGCACCTTGAACAGGTCTTCCTTCCGAAGCGCCTGCACGAAGGCCACCACCTCGGCCGAAAGCCGCGTCGGCGCATCCGGCAGGCGGGCGCGCAGAATCTCCATCTCGCGGGCGGCGTCGGGATAATCCACCCAGTGATAGAGGCAGCGCCGCTTGAGCGCGTCGTGGATTTCGCGCGTTCGGTTGGAGGTGAGAAGCACGATGGGCGGGGCGGCGGCCTTGATGGTGCCCAGCTCCGGGATGGTCACTTGATGGTCGGAGAGCACCTCCAGCAGGAAGGCCTCGAAGGCTTCATCCGTGCGGTCCAGCTCATCCACCAGCAGCACGGGCGGGCCTTCCGCGTGGGGCTCCAGCGCTTCCAGCAGGGGCCGGCGCAGCAGATAGCGGTCGGAGAAGATGTCGGCGGCGATGGCGCCCCTGTCGCTCTCGCCGGAGGCTTCCGCGAGGCGGATGGCGATCATCTGGGCGGCGTGGTTCCACTCGTAGACGGCGGCAGCGAGGTCCAGCCCCTCATAGCATTGCAGGCGTATCAGGCGACGCCCGAGGGCGGCGGCAAGCGTCTTCGCCACCTCGGTCTTGCCGACGCCGGCCTCGCCTTCCAGCAGCAGCGGACGGCCCATGCGCAGAGCGAGAAAGACGACGGTGGAGAGCGCCCGATCGGCCACATAGCCCTGCCCGGCCAGCAGCCGGCCGGTGTCATCGATGGAGCCGGGCAAGGCGCCCCGTGTCGCGTCTGCGGTCATGGGGCGAGTAGAGCATGGGGGATGGGATGGGCCAAGCGGATGCGTCAGGCTTGGCGCGCCCGCCACCACCCCGGAGCCGCCGTCGTGCTCCGGCTTGACCCGAGCACCCATACCGACGTTTGCACCGGCGGAAGCATGGGCCCTCCGGTCAAGCCGGAGGGCGACAGCAGGATGGTCGCAGGGGTCGGTGAAGGTTCGGCGGGCCCTAAAGCCCCTTCTTCTTCGCCAGATCCGCAAGCTTCTTCAGCACGGTGAGGGTGCCCTTCAGCCGGTGCTCGGCGTTCGGCCAGTCGCGCAGGAAGACGACCTTGAAGTCCGGCCGCACCTTGGCCTGCGAGCCCTCGTTGGCGATCAGCTTCACGAGGCCCGAGGGGTCGGAGAACTCGTTGTTGCGGAAGGTGAGCACCACGCCCTTGGGGCCGGCATCCACCTTCTCCACATTGGCCTTGCGCGCGAGCGCCTTGATCTGGGTGAGCTTGAGGAGCTGGCCCACCTCTTCCGGCGTCGGGCCGAAGCGGTCCACCAGCTCGGCGCCGAAGGCGTCGATCTCGGCATCGTCCTGAATATCGGCGAGGCGGCGGTAGAGGGCGAGGCGGACGTGCAGGTCGGCCACATAATCCTCGGGGATCAGCACCGGCATGCCGATGGTGATGTTGGGCGACCACTTGTCGTCCACATAGTCGGTGATGCCGGCCTTGATGTGGGCGATCGCCTCCTGGAGCATCTCCTGGTACAGCTCGTAGCCCACTTCCTTGATGTGGCCGGACTGTTCGTCGCCCAGGAGATTGCCGGCGCCGCGGATATCGAGGTCGTGGCTCGCCAGCTGAAAGCCGGCACCCAAAGTCTCCAGCGATTGCAGCACCTTGAGCCGGCGCTCCGCCTGCACCGTCACGGGCTTGGTCGCCGGCACGGTGAAGATGGCATAGGCGCGCGCCTTGGCCCGGCCCACGCGGCCGCGCAGCTGGTAGAGCTGCGCGAGGCCGAACATGTCGGCCCGGTGGACGATGAGCGTGTTGGCGTTGGGTACGTCGAGGCCCGATTCCACGATGGTGGTGGAGAGCAGCACGTCGTACTGCCCATCGTAGAAGGCGGTCATGATGTCTTCGAGCGCGCCGGCGGCCAACTGGCCGTGGGCCACCGCCACCTTCACCTCGGGCACCGAGGCGGCGAGAAACTCCCGCACCTCGGCGAGATCCTCGATGCGCGGCACCACATAGAAGCTCTGGCCGCCGCGATAGCGCTCGCGCAGCAGCGCCTCGCGCACCACCAGCGGGTCGAACGGCGTCACGAAGGTGCGCACCGCGAGGCGGTCCACCGGCGGGGTGGCGATGATGGAAAGTTCGCGCACGCCGGTCATGGCCAGTTGCAGCGTGCGGGGGATGGGCGTGGCGGTCAGGGTCAGCACATGCACCTCGGCGCGCAGCTGCTTCAGCCGCTCCTTGTGGGCGACGCCGAAATGCTGCTCCTCGTCCACGATGACGAGGCCGAGATCCTTGAAGGCGATGCCCTTGCCGAGCAGCGCGTGGGTGCCGACCACGATGTCCAGCGTGCCGTCGGAAATGCCCTTCTTCACCGCCGTGAGGTCCTTGCCCGTCACCATGCGGGAGGCCTGGCCCACCTGCACGGGCAGGCCCTTGAAGCGGTCGGAGAAGGTCTTGAAATGCTGGCGCGCGAGGAGCGTGGTGGGCACCACCACCGCCACCTGCTTGCCGGAGAGCGCCACCGCGAAGGCCGCGCGCAGGGCGACTTCCGTCTTGCCGAAGCCCACGTCGCCGCACACGAGGCGATCCATGGGGTGGCCGGAGGCGAGGTCGTCCAGCACCGAGTCGATGGCGGCTTCCTGGTCGTCCGTCTCCTCATAGGGGAAGCGGGCGCGGAACTCGTCGTAGAGGCCCATGGCGGGCACCAGCTTCGGCGCCTCGCCGAGCTGGCGCTGGGCGGCGATCTTGATGAGTTCGGACGCCATCTCGCGGATGCGCTTCTTCATCCGCGCCTTGCGCTGCTGCCAGGCGCCGCCGCCCAGCTTGTCGAGCTGGGCCTCCGTCTCCTCCGAGCCGTAGCGGCTCAGGAGTTCGAGATTTTCCACCGGCAGGAACAGCTTGTCGCCGCCGGCGTAATGCAGCTCCAGGCAGTCATGGGGCGCACCCATGGCCTCCACGGTCTTCAGGCCGATGAAGCGGCCGATGCCGTGGTCCACATGCACCACGAGGTCGCCGGCGGTGAGCGCGGTCAACTCGGTGAGCACGTCCTGCGGACGGCGCGCCTTGCGCTTGGGGCGCACGAGGCGGTCGCCGAGGATGTCCTGCTCGCCGATGACGGCGAAGTCCGGCGTCTCGAAGCCCGCTTCCAGCCCGAACACGGCGAGCGCCGCCTGATTCTTTGGCAAAGCGGCAAGGCTGTCGAAGCGCGAGATGGCCGCGCAGCCCTTCAGCCCGTGGTCGGCCAGCACCGTGCCGAGCCGCTCGCGCGAGCCCTCCGACCAGCCGGCGAGGATCACCTTCTTGGACTTCTGCAGGTCCCGCACATGGGCGATGGCGGCGTCGAAGACGTTGGCGTCCGGGTCCGCACGCTCGGCGGCGAAGGAGCGGCCCTGCACGCCGCCGAGGTCGATCACCCGCCCTGCCCCGCCGTCCGGCATGGCGAAAGGCGAGAGGCGGGCGAGGCGCATGCCGGCGAGGCGCTTCGACCATTCCGGGCCCTGCAGATAAAGCCGGTCCGGCGGCAGCGGATTGTAGATCGGTCCGCCGCTAAGGTCCTGCGCCTGCCGGCGGGCGTCGTAATAGTCGGCGATCTGGGCGATGCGCTCGCCGCCGGCTTCCTCGGCAAGGGGGTCGAGCAGCAGCGTTCCGCCTTCGAGATAGTCGAACAGCGTGTCCATGCGCTCATGGAACAGCGGCAGCCAGTGCTCCATGCCGGCGTGGCGGCGGCCCTCGCTTACGGCCTCATAGAGCGTGTCGCCCTTCTGGGCGGCGCCGAACTGGGCGATGTAGGCCATGCGGAAGCGGCGCATTGTGTCGGTGGTGAGCTGGAACTCGGCCATGGGGACGAGTTCGAGAGACCGCAGCTGGGACGTGGTGCGCTGGGTCTCGGGATCGAAGGCGCGGATGCTCTCCAGCGTGTCGCCGAAGAAATCGAGGCGGATGGGCGCGTCGAGGCCGGGCGGGAACAGGTCGATCAGGCCGCCGCGCACGGCATATTCTCCGGTGTCCCGCACGGTGGGAGTGCGCAGGAAGCCGTTCTGCTCGGCCCATTCGGTCACGCCATCGAGCGCGATGGCATTGCCCGGCGCCGCCACGAGCGACTGCGCCGCCACCAGCCCCTTGGCCGGCACGCGCTGCACCGTGGCGTTGACGGTGGTCAGCAGCACGCTCGCCGCTCCGCCCTTGATGCGCGCGAGCTTCGCCAGCGCCGCCATGCGCCGCGCCACGATGGCGGCATTGGGCGAGGCGCGGTCGTAGGGCAGGCAGTCCCACGAGGGGAAGGAGATCACCTCCAGCTCGGGGGCAAAGAAGGCAAGGCCCCGCTCCAGAGCCGCCATGCGCTGGCCGTCGCGGCAGACCACCGTCAGGCTCGGCCACGGCGCGTTCTTCTGCGCGGCGAGGGAGCGCGCGAGGTCCGCGACCACCATGCCCTCCATGCCGTCGGCGACGCGCGAGAGGGTCAGCGGCCGGCCTTCGGCCAGCACGTCGGCGATGGGCTGGGGACGCTTCAAGACACGAACTCCGGAAGGACGCGGGCGGGGAGATCAGCCCGGCAAGATCAGCTCGGCAGGCCGCGGCCCGAGAAATGGAAGGCGCAGATCTTGCGGAACAGCTCGGTATCGAACTCCGGCGGGATCGCTTCGGTGCCGCTGACCCAGGAGAAGACCTTCTGGTCCTCGGGCTCCAGCAGTTCCTCGAAATCGGCGAGTTCCGCGTCCGAGAGCGCGGCGATCTCGGCATCGGCGAAACCGCCGAGGATGAGGTCCATCTCGCGCATCCCGCGATGGCGCGCCCGGAACAGGATGCGGCGGCGCCGCTCGTCGAGCCCGTCGCTGGACCTGATGATGCCGGACATGAGGGACCTCCAAAGCAGGGCGACGGCCGGTCCCAGAGGCCCGTCCGCTCGGCGCATATAGGGGCTTGGCCCCCGTTTTGGCCAGTGGGGGCGGGGATGGCGGCTGGTCGCGGTTGAATCTTCTCCTGGTGAAAAAGGAGAAGCGACCGTCAAAGAGCACGGCTGGTAGGACGGGGTGCGGCCGCGCTCCCTCTCCCCTTGCGGGAGAGGGCTGGGGTGAGGGGTATGCCTCCGCAGAGCCCAGTGGCACCCGCCCCCTCACCCGTCTCGCGGCAAGCCGCGATCCACCCTCTCCCGCAAGGGGAGAGGGGAACAAAGCGGCCTCCGCCTGCCCTCAGCCAGCCGCCCGCGCAATCGCGAGGAAGTCCGCAGCCTTCAGGCTCGCCCCACCCACCAGCGCGCCATCGACGTTGGAGACGGCGAGGAGGGCGGCGGCGTTGTCCGGCTTCACCGAACCGCCGTAGAGGATGCGGATGCCGTTCGCCTCAGCGCCGAAGCGCTCGGCGAGGATGTGACGGATGGCGCCATGTACTTCCGCAACGTCGTCGGTGGTGGGAGTGCGGCCGGTGCCGATGGCCCAGATGGGCTCATAGGCGATGACGAGGTTGGCCGCCGTCGCGCCGTCCGGCACGGACTGGCGCACCTGCCGCGTCACCACCGCGGAGGCCTCGCCCGCGTCCCGCTCCACCAGCGTCTCACCCACGCAGACCACGGGCAGCAGCCCCGCGCGCCACGCCGCCTTCACCTTGGCCTTGATGATGGCATCGCCCTCCTGATGGTCGATGCGGCGCTCGGAATGGCCGAGAATCACCGCCACCGCCCCGGCGTCGCGCAGCATCTCGGCGGAGATGTCGCCGGTGTGGGCGCCGCTCTCGGCCGGATGGCAGTCCTGACCGCCGATCATCAGCTGGGTGCCCGCGACGTCGGCGGCGAACGCACCGATGAGCGTGAAGGGCGGGCAGATCATGGTTTCCGCCGAAAGGCCGGCAAGGCCCGCCGCCACGGCCCGCAACTCGGATTTGGCCGCCCGCAGGCCGTTCATCTTCCAATTGCCTGCGATCAGGGGGCGGCGTTCGGCCGTCATGGCGGTTCCTCCGGGTTTTGCAGCAGCGGCAAGGCTCACGTAGGGGCCTCACCTACCAGAGCCGCGCGCCCGCTGGAAAGGGGTGCGACCATGCGCCGTTGCGAGGCCCCCTCCCCCTCCCTATGATGCGCCGCTTCCGCGCCGGGGCCTCCGGCGCTCTTTGAACGAATGAGCGATGGTCCTTCAGACACTCCGCAAGGGCGCCTCCGGCTGGATCGCCAAGATTTTCCTCGTCGTGCTCACCCTCAGCTTCGTGGTCTGGGGCATCGCCGACGTGTTCCGCGGCATGGGCGCGTCATCTGTCGCGAGCGTCGGCGGCACCGAGATTTCGGCGCAGGTCTTCCGCCAGCAGTATCTCGACCAGCTCCAGCGGATCAGCCGGCAGGCCGGCCGCGCCATCACGCCTGAACAGGCGCACGCCTTCGGGCTGGACCGGCAGGTGCTGAACCAGATGATCGCCGACGCGACCCTGGATGCCGAGGCCGCCCGCCTCTCGCTCGCCGTGTCCGACGCGCAGATCGCCCGCGAGATCGCCGACAATCCCAATTTCCGCGCCCCCGGCGCCAAGGCGTTCGACCCCGGCTATTTCCAGCAGATCCTGCGCTCCAACGGCCTGACGGAGCAGCGCTTCGTCGCCAGCGAGAAGCAGCGTCAGGTGCGTGACCAGCTCCTGCAGGCGCTCGGCGCCGGCGTTTCGGTGCCGCAGGTGCTGCTGGAGGCGGTCAACCGCTTCGAGGGCGAGACCCGCACCGCCTCCTACATCCGCGTGACGCCCACCGCCGCCGGCACCCTGCCTGCGCCGACCGAGGACGCGCTGCGCGCCTATTTCGATGCGCACAAGCTGGCGTTCCGCGCGCCGGAGTACCGCAAGATCAGCGTGCTCGCGCTCACCCCGGCCACGCTGTCCGCCGGAATCACCGTGACCGACGCGGACGCCAAGGCCGAGTACGATCGCACCATCGCCCGCTTCGGCAAGCCGGAGACGCGCGAAGTGCAGCAGATCGTCTTCACCAACGCTGCCGATGCTGCGGCCGCGGAGGAGAAGATCAAGGCCGGCGCGACCTTCGCCGACATCGCCACGGCGCGCGGCCTGACGCCCAAGGACACCGACCTCGGCCTCGTCGCCAAGTCGGCCATCCTCGATCCCAAGATCGCCGAGGCGGCCTTCTCGCTGGCGGATGGCGCGGTGAGCGGCCCCGTGGACGGGCGCTTCGGCACGGCGCTGGTGCATGTTACCAAGATCGTGCCCGGCGCCTACCAGCCGTTCGATCTGGTGAAGCCGCAGATCGTCTCCGAGCTGCAGCTCGACAAGGCCAAGCGCATCATCCTCGACATGCACGACAAGGTGGAGGACGAGCGCGCCTCCGGAGCCACCCTCCAGGAAACCGCGCAGAAGCTGGGCCTCAAGGTCCTGAGCTTCGACGTGGACCGCTCCGGCCACGATGCAGCCGGTGCCGCCGTGGACGTGCCCGGCGGGGCCGACGTGATCACCGGCGCCTTCTCCGCCCAGCCGGGCGTCGAGACCGACACGGTGCAACTGCCCCAGGGCGGCGGCTTCGTATGGTACGAGACCGCCGCCATCACCCCCGCCCGCGACCGCACCTTCGAGGAGGCGAAGGAGGCCGTGACCGCACGCTACACCGAGGCGGAGACGGAGAAGGCGGTGGAAGCCAAGGCCAAGGAACTGCTGGACCGGGCCAAGGCCGGCACGCCCCTCGCCCAGGTCTCGGCCGAGGCCGACATCCCGCTCCAGATCGCCGAGGGCCTGCATCGCGGCCGCGCCGAAGGCCCGTTCAGCGCCGAAAGCGTCACCTCCGTGTTCGACGTGAAGGACGGCGGCTTCGGCATCGCGCTGGCCACGCCCGAGCCGGACCGCATCGTGTTCCAGGTGACCAAGGTCGAGGTACCCCAGCAGATGCCGGACACCAGCCGCGTCAGCCAGGAGCTGTCGCGCCAGCTGGAGAACGACGTGCTGGTGCAATACCTCGCGGCCATCCAGAAGGAGCTGGGCGTGAAGATCAACGAGCGCCTGTTCGCCCAGGCGGTCGGCACCAACCCGGCGAACTGAAGGCCGGCGCCCGTGAACGCTCCCACCGACTTCGACCTCTTCGCCTCGCGCTACCTGCGGGGCGAGGCGCAGGTGGTTTCCACCACCCTCGTCGCCGATCTGGAAACGCCGGTTTCGGCCTTCCTCAAGCTCGCCGGCGACCAGCCCAACTCGTTCCTGCTCGAATCCGTCGAGGGCGGGCAGGCGCGCGGGCGTTATTCCATGATCGGGATGAAGCCCGATCTCATCTTCCGCGCGTCCGGTGATCTCGCCGAGATCAACCGCATGCCGGACCGCGACAAGGGCGCCTTCGTGCCCTGCGCCGAGCCGCCGCTGACCGCGCTGCGGGCTCTGCTAGCCGAATCTGCCATCGAGCTGCCGGAGGGCGCCCCGCCCATGGCGGCCGGCGTATTCGGCTATCTCGGCTATGATATGGTGCGGCAGATGGAGAAGCTCGGCCCGGCCAAGCCCGATCCCATCGGCGTACCCGAGGCGCTGCTCATCCGCCCCACCGTGATGGTGGTGTTCGACGCGGTGAAGGACGAGCTGACCGCCGTCACCCCTGTCCGCGCGAAGGAGGGCGTCTCGCCCCGCGCCGCGTGGGAGGCTGCGATCACCCGGCTCGACCAGGTGGTGGCGGACCTCGACCGTGCCATCGCCCACCCCGCGCCCGAGCCGTTCCACGGTGAGGTCTCGCAGGTCTCCAACACCGGCGCCGATGAGTTCTGCGCCATGGTGGACAAGGCGAAGGACTATATCCGCGCCGGCGACATCTTCCAGGTGGTGCTCTCCCAGCGCTTCGAGAGCCCGTTCACTTTGCCGCCCTTCGCCCTCTACCGGGCGCTGCGGCGGGTGAATCCGGCACCGTTCCTCGTCTATCTCAACTTCGACGGCTTCTCGGTGGTGTGCTCCTCGCCGGAGATCCTCGTGCGGGTGCGCGACGGCAAGGTCACGATCCGTCCCATCGCCGGCACCCGCAAGCGCGGCGCCACCCACGCGGAGGACGAGGCGCTGGCGGCCGAGCTGCTCGCCGATCCCAAGGAGCGGGCCGAGCATTTGATGCTGCTCGATCTCGGCCGCAATGATGCCGGCCGGGTCTCGCGCGTCGGCACGGTGAAGGTGACGGACAGCTTCTTCATCGAGCGCTACAGCCAGGTCATGCACATCGTCTCCAACGTGGAAGGCGCCATCGACACGCGCTTCGACGCGGTGGACGCGCTGGCGGCAGGCTTTCCGGCCGGTACGGTCTCCGGCGCGCCCAAGGTGCGGGCCATGGAGATCATTGACGAGCTGGAGAAGGACAAGCGCGGCATCTATGCCGGCGCCATCGGCTATTTCGGCGCCAATGGCGAGATGGACACCTGCATCGTGCTGCGCACGGCGGTGGTGAAGGACGGGCGCATGTTCGTCCAGGCCGGCGCCGGCATCGTCTACGACTCGGTGCCCGAGAGCGAGCACCAGGAGTGCGTGAACAAGGCCAAGGCCCTGTTCCGCGCCGGCGAGGAAGCCGTCCGCTTCGCCGCCCGCGCCGGGAAGGGGCAGTGAGGGGATGAGGGACGCCGTACGCCAGGGCGCCCTGATCATGCTCGGATTCGGCTTCTTCCTATCCCTCGCTCTCGCCGTCCACGTCACCAGCTATTCCCATTCCTCGCCGCAGCGGGCGATGGGAATTGCGGCCATCACCGGGTCCATCACGCTGGTGATGGGCCTTTTCTGGCGCTGGGTCGTGGTGATCCGAGGGCGTTTTCACCTCGTGGCGGGGGCATTGGCTGTGATGCTGGCGGTGCCGCTCGGCTTGTTCTTGGCCTTCCTCGTTCAAGTCGTCGGGGCGGCGCTGGCGGAGCCGGACCAGCTATCGAGCCTGATCTATAGCGTACCGCTCTCCGCTCTTTTTGCGTTTGGCGCCTTTCTGAACTTTCCGCGCGGCGTTGGTGCGGCACTCCTCACTGCTGCGGTGGTGGCCTACCTCGTGGGGCGATGGTGCCGTTCGCGATCTCTTGCGCCGGACGGCGTTGCTTGACCCCACGGTGTCCGCGGGTCTTTAACCTGAGGCAATTCCCGCAGCATGCGACATGGGATGAGGACTGAGATGACACGTCGCGAGCGATGGTGAAGCGGGAGCAGCCCTGACTCCCTCTCCCCTTGCGGGAGAGGGCCGGGGTGAGGGGTTCGCGCCGCTTGCACAGGGGCCGGGATGGCGCAGCCGCCCCCTCACCCCCAACCCCTCTCCCGCAAGGGGAGAGGGAGCTACGCGAGCTCCCTGCCCACCACCATTGACCGCCCGTCATTCCTCGCCTTAACACCCGCCATTCCCGCTGAAGCGGCGCGGGGCCGGAGTTCCAGATGTCCGCCACGAAGTCTCCGAAGGTCACGCTGATCGATAATTACGACAGCTTCACCTACAACCTCGTCCATTACCTCGGCGAGCTTGGCGCCACCGTTACCGTCCACCGCAACGACACGGTGAGCGTGGAGGACGTGCTCGCCGAGAAGCCGGATGCCATCGTGCTGTCTCCCGGCCCCTGCACGCCCAACGAGGCCGGCATCTGCCTCGATCTCATCGCCAAGGCGGGGGACAAGGTGCCGATCTTCGGCGTCTGCCTCGGTCACCAGTCCATCGGGCAGGTGTTCGGCGGCGACGTGGTGCGCGCGCCCTCCCCCATGCACGGCAAGATGAGCGAGATCCTGCATGAGGGCAAAAGCGTCTTCCGTGGGCTGAACCATTCCTTCCAGGCGACGCGCTACCACTCGCTGATCGTCGAGCGGGACACCCTGCCGGACGACCTGGAAGTGACCGCCCACACCGAAGACGGCCTCATCATGGGCCTTGCCCACAAGAGCCTGCCCATCCACGGCGTGCAGTTCCACCCCGAGAGCATCGCCTCGGAGAACGGGCACGCGCTGATCCGCAATTTCCTCGAGATCGCCGCCGCCTTCAACGCGCAGAAGGCCAAGGGCTGAGACGGGGGACGAGGACACACCATGGACCAGTTCAAACCCCTGCTCGGCAAGGTGGCCACGGGCGCGAGCCTCAGCCGCGACGAGGCCGCCTTCGTGTTCGACCGCATGATGTCCGGCGAGGCGACCCCCTCCCAGATGGGCGCGTTGCTCATGGGCCTGCGCGTGCGCGGCGAGACGGTGGAGGAGATCGCGGGCGCGGTCTCCGTCATGCGTGCCAAGATGCTCACCGTGGAGGCCCCCGACGAAGCGGTGGACGTGGTGGGCACCGGGGGCGACGCCTCCGGCTCCTACAACATCTCCACTTGCGCCAGCTTCATCGTGGCCGGCGCCGGGGTGCCGGTGGCGAAACACGGCAACAGGGCGCTCTCCTCAAAGTCCGGCGCGGCGGATGTGCTCTCCGCGTTGGGCGTGCGGCTGGATCTTGATCCGGCCGGCATCGCCCGCTGCATCGGCGAGGCCGGCATCGGATTCATGTTCGCCCCCTCCCACCATCCGGCCATGAAGCATGTGGGCCCGACACGGGTGGAGATGGGCACGCGCACCATTTTCAATCTACTCGGTCCGCTCTCCAATCCGGCCGGCGTGAAGCGGCAGATGGTGGGCGTGTTCGCGAAATCCTGGATCGTGCCCCTGGCCGAGGTGCTGAAGGCGCTGGGCTCGGAGAAGGCGTTTGTGGTCCACGGATCGGACGGGCTGGACGAGATCACCATCTCCGGCGGCACGGACATTGCCGTGCTGGAGGACGGCCGCATCCACACCTTCACCCTCAACCCGGAGGATGTGGGCCTCGCCCGCGCGCCCGCCGAGGCGCTGAAGGGCGGGGATGCCGCACATAATGCCGAAGCCCTGCGGGCCGTGCTGGACGGCGCCCCCGGCGCCTATCGCGACGTGGCGGTGCTGAACGCCGCCGCCGCCCTGGTGGTGGCCGGCCGCGCCAAGGACCTCACCGAAGGCGTCGCCATGGCGCAGACCAGCCTCGACACCGGCTCGGCCCGCGCGCGGCTGGAACGCCTCGTCACCCTCTCCGCCTCTCTCGCCCCGGAGGCCGCGCAATGAGCGACATCCTCACCAAGATCGAGGCCTACAAGCGCGAGGAAATCGCCGCCGCCAAGAAGGCCCGCCCGCTGGCCGAGATCGAGGCCGCCGCCCGCTGCGCGCCGCGCGTGCGCCCCTTCGCCGGGGCCATCGAGCAGAGCCTGTCCGAAGGCCGCACCGCGCTGATCGCCGAGATCAAGAAGGCCAGCCCCTCCAAGGGCCTGATCCGCGCGGACTTCGATCCGCCTTCGCTCGCCCGCGCCTACCAGCGCGGCGGCGCCACCTGCCTCTCGGTGCTCACGGACACGCCCTCCTTCCAGGGCGCGCCGGACTATCTGAAGGCCGCCCGCACGGCGGTGAGCCTGCCGGTGCTCCGCAAGGATTTCATGTACGACACCTATCAGGTGGCGGAGGCCCGCGCCTGGGGGGCGGACTGCATCCTCATCATCATGGCCGGTGTGGACGACGCCCTCGCCCGCGACCTCGCCGACGCGGCGGCCGCTTATGGCATGGACGCCATCGTCGAGGTGCATGACGGTGCCGAGCTCGACCGCGCGCTGGCGCTGCCCTGCCGGCTCGTCGGCATCAACAACCGCAATTTGCGCACCTTCGAGACCACGCTGGAAACCTCCGAACGCCTCGCGCCCCGCGTGCCGAAGGACCGCATCGTCATCGGCGAGAGCGGCATCTTCACGCCGGCCGACGTGGCCCGGCTGGCGCAGGTGGGCATCGGCACCATTCTGGTGGGCGAGAGCCTGATGCGGCAGGAGGATGTCGCATCCGCGACGTGCCAGCTCCTCGCCAGCTAGGCTTGCCGTATACGTGAAGTTACGCCTTAATACGTGAGGTGGCCCGACAAGAGGCCGCATGCACCGGCCCCTGCGCGGGCTGGTGCCTCACGGGAGGAAAAGCTTCATGAGGACGTTTCTTTGCGTGGCGCTTGCCGCCGCCAGCCTTATCGCCACGCCTGTTTTCGCCGCGGACCCGACCGGCCTGTGGCAGACCCCCACCCGCAGCGGGCAGGTGGAAATCTCCAAGTGCGGCGCCAGCCTCTGCGGCCGCCTCGTCTCCTCCGAGGGGCTGAAGGCCGATCCGGCGCTGAAAGACGTGAACAATTCCAACGCGTCCCTGCGCAGCCGCGCGCTGAAGGGCCTCACCATCCTCACCGGCTTCTCCGGCGGCCCGCAGGAATGGACCGGCGGCAGCATCTACAATGCCGAGGACGGCAAGACCTATTCAGGCACCATCACCATGGATGGCGACAGCACCCTGAAGCTGCGCGGCTGCGTGGTGGTGCCGCTCTGCAAGACGCAGGTCTGGACCCGCCTGCGCTGATCCAACCAACGCCGGCAACACAGCCTTTCCGCCGCCCTGTTCCTGCGGCGGTGGACAGGCGCCGCCGCGGACGCCATCTTCCCCGACCTCAGATCGATTCCGGGGAAGACCGCGACTTCCATGGCCAGCCTGACCCATCTCGACGAACAGGGCGCCGCCCGCATGGTGGACGTGTCGGACAAGGACGCGACCACCCGCGAGGCGCTGGCCGAGGGCCGCGTGGCGATGGCGCGCGAGACGCTGGATCTCATCCTCTCCGGCAACGCCAAGAAGGGCGACGTGTTGGGCGTGGCGCGCATCGCCGGCATCATGGCCGCCAAGCGCACCCATGAGCTGATCCCCCTCTGCCATCCCCTGATGCTGACCAAGGTGGAGGTGGAGGTGGTCCCCGATCCCGCCCTGCCCGGCCTTCGCGTCACCGCCCGCGCCAAGGTGACGGGCCAGACCGGCGTGGAGATGGAGGCGCTCACCGCCGTCTCGGTGGCCTGCCTCACCATCTACGACATGGCCAAGGCCGCCGACCGTGGCATGCGAATTGAAGGCATTCGCCTGCTGGAGAAATCCGGCGGCCGCAGCGGCCATTTCCGCGCCGAGACCGGGGCGGCCTGAGCCGGCCCGCCACCATGACCCGACAGCACGTGCAGAGTGAGGGAGCCGCGCCATGGCGCTCATGACCGTCGAGGAGGCCACCGCGCTCATTACTGAGGGCGTCGTCGCGCTCGGCGTCGAGGATGTGCCGGTGCAGGCGGCGGCCGGGCGGGTGCTGGCGCGCGACCTCGCAGCACGCCGCACCCAGCCCCCCGCCGACATGTCGGCCATGGACGGCTACGCCGTGCGCGGCGCCGACATCGCCGAGACGCCGGCGCACCTTGCAGTCATCGGCGAATCCGCCGCTGGCCGGCCCTTTGCCGGGACGATGGGCGCCGGACAGGCCGTGCGCATCTTCACCGGGGCCGTCGTGCCGGAGGGCGCCGACACGGTGGTGATCCAGGAAAACGTCACCCGCGACGGCGACACCATCACCACCACCGCCCCGACTGCCGCGCTCCGCAACGTGCGCAAGCGCGGCTGCGATTTTTCTGAAAGCGCACCCGGCCTGTTCGCCGGCCGGCGCCTGACCGGCCGCGACATCATGCTCGCCGCCGCCATGGACCATGCGACAGTGCCGGTCGCGCGCCGCCCGCGCGTCGCCTTGCTGCAGACCGGCGACGAACTGGTGCTGCCCGGCCAGGGCACCGGCAACGGCAGCGAGATCGTCGTCTCCAACGCCTTCGGCCTCGCCGAACTCGCCCGCCGCGCCGGGGCCGATGTGACCGACCTCGGCCTCATCAAGGACGACCTTGCGGCCATCCGCGCCGTGGTGGCGCGCGCGCTCTCCGGCGAATTCGATCTCGTGGTCTCCTCGGGTGGCGCCTCCGTGGGCGATCATGACCTGATGGCCCCGGCGCTGAAGGCCGAGGGGGTGGACCTCTCGGTGCATAAGATCGCGCTGCGCCCCGGAAAACCGCTGATGTTCGGCCATCGCGGCGCCGTGCGGGTGCTGGGGCTGCCGGGTAACCCGGTGTCCTCCCACGTCTGCGGGATGGTCTACCTCGTCCCCCTCATCCGCGCTCTGCAGGGTGATTCCCGCCCCGGCCCCGAGACCGTGCCGGCGCGCCTCGCGGCCGACCTGCCGCCCAACGATGTGCGGCGGGATTTCATGCGCGCCACCCTCGACCGGCGCGCGGATGGCTCGATCCACGCCATTCCCTGCGCCTCGCAGGACAGCGCCATGCTGAGCATTCTCTCCGCCGCCGACTGCCTTCTGGTGCGCCCGCCCTTCGCGCCTGCGGGGCGCGTCGGCGACCCCTGCGAGATTATTCCCTTCGACGATTGAGCGTTAACGGGGCCTTCACCACTTGCGGAACACAAAAGGAACAGATAAAGACTGTTCATGATTTGTTTCGCGGCGCACCGGGCTGGATGCGCCTTGAATCGGGACCGGCCGAGAGCGCCGCTTCCGGGCGGTGCCTGCAAGGAACGGGGCCAGGGAATGCTCACTCGGAAGCAATACGACCTTCTGCGCTTCATCCATGAGCGGCTCAAGGAAACCGGGGTCCCCCCCTCCTTCGACGAGATGAAGGAAGCGCTGGACCTGCGCTCCAAGTCTGGCATCCATCGCCTCATCACCGCCCTTGAAGAGCGCGGCTTCATCCGCCGCCTGCCCAACCGCGCCCGTGCGCTGGAAGTGGTGCGCCTGCCCGACAGCGTGGCGCCGGGCCTTGCCTCCGCCCGGTCCGCAGGGCGCGGCTTTTCCCCGTCGGTCATCGAGGGCAGCCTCGGCAAGGTCCGTCCGGTGCCGGAGGACGACGAGGCGGGCCAGGTGGTCTCGGTGCCGGTCATGGGCCGCATCGCCGCCGGCACGCCCATCTCCGCCATTCAGAGCCGCAGCCACACACTGAACATCCCGCCCGAGATGCTGGGATCCGGTGAGCACTTCGCCCTTGAGGTCCGGGGTGACAGCATGATCGAGGCCGGCATCCTCGACGGCGACACGGTGCTCATCCGCAAGTGCGACAGCGCCGATACCGGCGACATCATCGTCGCGCTGGTGGATGACGAGGAAGCCACCCTCAAGCGCCTGCGCAAGAAGGGCGCCTCCATCGCACTGGAGGCTGCCAATCCGGCCTACGAGACCCGCATCTTCGGGCCCGACCGCGTGCGCATCCAGGGCCGGCTCATCGGCCTGATGCGCCGCTACTGATCCTTATTTCTCCTGCGGGAGATCCGGAACGGGGTGAGGGGCGCGGCGGTCCACGCTCAACGGGCGCCTGCGCTTTTTCTTAGAGGCGTTGCCCCTCACCCCGACGCCTCTTGAAGCCCCTCCCATCAGGGCGCGGTCGCATCTGCCTGAGGGTCGCCGGCATCGGCGGTGGCGGGTTCGGATATGGGTTCCGGCGGCAGCGGCGCCATCCAGGGACGGGATACGCCAGCCTTGCGGCTGGATTCGGCGACGAGCGCGCCGTCGCGGAGGGCGAAGGCGAGCGTCCCTGTCCGCGCAAGTTTCGCCGGGGTCAGCACCTCTGCTGGGCAGGTCTTGGGCGGCGGATCGCGGGTGACGACCATACGGGCGTTCAGGCAGTCGGCCTCCAGGCTTTCGGCGCGGCGCGAAATGGCGATAGTGCCGCCGCCGGGCAGCGGCGCGGTGCAGCCGAGCGGATCGCAGGTGAATCCGGCGGCAAGGTCCTTCGTTCCGGCCGTGCGGCGGTCGCCCTCCCGCGTCAGCCACTGCTCCACCACGAGTTTCTGGCCCGAGGCGCCGAGCACCGAAAGCCGCCCGTCCGGCATCCGCACCGCTACCGTCTGCGCATCGGGCGCTATGAGGAGGTCCGGCTTCAGAGGCGCGCCTGCCACCAGGGCGGCGAGGCCGAGGGGCACCAGCGCCGCGAGGGTGAGGACGCCGCGCAGCAGGCAGAGGGCCAGCAACGCGAGCGAGAGCCACAGCAGCGTCCCGGTGCCGATGAAGGCGGCGCGGATGTCGGCGCCCGGCAGTGTGCCCACCCAGTCGGACACCGCCGTCATGATCTCGATGCCGCGCCCCATCACCGGCCAGGCGAGATGATCCCAGCCGAACGGCATCAGCAGCACGCCGGCCAGTCCCGCCGGCATCACCAGGAAGGACACCGCCGGCATGGCGGCGAGGTTGGCGAGAAGCCCATAGGGCGCGACCCGCTGAAAATGGAAGATGCCATAGGGCGCCGTCGCCAGCCCCGCGACCAGCGAGGTCAGCGCCGTGCCCGCCACCAGCACAGCCACCCACGAAACCACCGCGCCGGCGATGCCATCCGGCCGGGGGATCGCCCGCAAGGGCTGGAGCCGCTCATAGGCGGCGACGAGGGCGAGGGTAGCGGCAAACGACATCTGCGTTCCCGGGTCCAGCGCCGCCTCCGGCGTCAGCGCCAGCACCACCACCGCCGCAACGCCCACCGATCGCAGCGACAGGGACGGCCGCCCCACCATCACGCCCGCCAGCACGAGCCCGGTCATGACGAAGGAGCGCTGGGCCGGGACGTCGTTGCCCGACAGCACCAGATAGAAGGCGCTGCCCGAAAGCGCGATCAGCGCCGCGATGGACTTGATGGGCAACGACACCGCCAGCCCCGGCACCAGCGCCAGCAGGCCCCGCGCCAGCGCGAACAGGGTGCCGGCCACCAGCGCCATGTGCAGGCCGGAGATGGAGAGGATGTGCGAAAGGCCGGAGACGCGCATGCTCTCCTCCACCGCCCGCGGAATGCCGGAACGGTCGCCGGCGACCAGCGCCACCGCCACTTCGGCCGGGACGCCGGTGAGCGAGGCGCGGATCCGGGCCGAGAGGCTCTGGCGCACCCCATCCAGCCCCATGGCGAGGCGCACGGACAGGGGCGGATCGCGCGGCGCCGCAGCCTTCGGGCGGCCGAGCCCGTAGCCGATGGCGCCGATGCCCTGAAACCACGGCGCGCGGCCGAAATCGTGGGCGCCGGGCATGGCGGGGCCGGAGGGCGGCAGCAATTGCGCCAGCTGCGTTACATGGCTGCCCACCGGCGGCGCCCAGTCCTTGCGGAGCGAGAGCCGCACCAGCGCCGGGGCATTGGCGAGCCCGCGCACGGCGTCTCCATCAAGCCGCAGCAGGATGCGGTCGCCCGTGGTCCGCCGCTCCACGCGCTCGATGAAGCCGGACAGACGCACCGGGGTCTTTGGCGGCACGATCATCTCGTGGGCGATGAGCGCGGTGCGCACCCCGCCCGCCGCAAAACCGGCTGCAGTTGCGAGCAGTACCGCGGCGATGCCGAACGTCACGGGGCGGGCCCGCGCAGCCAAGGCTGCCGCCGCAAATGCGGCCACCAGGACGAGACTGGCGACGAGCGACGGCTCGGTGGACGCGCCGAAGTAGAGCAGGAGGCCGGCGGTAAAGGCGGCCGGAAGCCACAGGATCAGCCGCCCCGAGGCCGCCTCGGCAGCGACGTCACGGGCGATGCGGGCCTTTAGCGCATCGGCGAAGCGGACAAGCCCGCGCGTGGAGAGCGCCGGGAGCGCGCCCGCGGCTCCCCGCCCCCCTGTCCGCGCCCTGCCTGAGGCCCGCTCGTCCATCCTCGCCCGCCGAGGGGCCGGTCCGGGCCGCGCCCGCCCCGTGTTCCTTGTGCCCCGCCTCTATGCTACACGGGCGCCTCCCGCGCGCCATGTGGTTCGGTTTGCGTTCCGCAGGGCTGCCGCACGCGCGTCTTCCGTCCAAGCGGACCCAATCCCGCCGAGCCCCGCCCGATGTCGCAGATCGTCACCCGCTTCGCCCCCTCGCCCACCGGCTTCCTGCATATCGGCGGGGCGCGCACGGCGCTGTTCAACTGGCTCTATGCCCGCCACACCGGCGGCAAGATGCTGCTGCGCATCGAGGATACGGACCGCCAGCGCTCGACCAAGGAGGCCATCGACGCCATCCTCGAAGGCCTCTCCTGGCTCGGCATCGATTGGGATGGCGATCCCATCTACCAGTTCGCCCGCGCCGAGCGGCATCAGGCCGCGGTGGCGGAGATGCTGGCGAAGGGCAATGCCTATCGCTGCTATGCCACCCCCCAGGAGCTGGACGAGATGCGCGAGCTGGCCCGCAAGGAGGGCCGCCCGCCGCGCTATGACGGCCGCTGGCGCGACCGCGACCCCTCCGAGGCGCCGGCCGACCGCGCGCCCGTCATCCGCCTGCGCGCCCCGCAGGAGGGCGAGACGGTGATCGACGACATGGTGCAGGGCACCGTGACCTTCCCCAACAAGGATCTCGACGACCTCGTGCTGCTGCGATCGGACGGCACGCCCACCTACATGCTGGCGGTGGTGGTGGACGACCACGACATGGGCGTCACCCACATCATCCGCGGCGACGACCACCTCACCAACGCCGCCCGCCAGACGCAGATCTACCGCGCGCTGGGCTGGGACGTGCCGCGCATGGCCCACATCCCGCTCATCCACGGGCCGGATGGCGCGAAGCTCTCCAAGCGCCACGGTGCGCTGGGCGTCGATGCCTATCGCGACATGGGCTATCTGCCGGCGGCGCTGCGCAACTATCTGGTGCGCCTCGGCTGGAGCCATGGCGACCAGGAGGTGTTCTCCACCGGCGAGATGGTCGAGTTCTTCGACCTCGACAAGGTCGGCCGTTCGGCCGCGCGCTTCGACTTCGCCAAGCTCGAAAGCCTCAATGGCCACTACATGCGCGCCTCCAGCGATGCCGAACTGCTGGCCGCCATCGACGCGCTGCTGCCCCACCTGCCGGACGCCGAGCACCGCCTGCCGCGCATGACGGACACCCGCCGTGCCCAGCTCGCCGCCGCCATGCCGGGTCTGAAGGAGCGGGCGAAGACGCTGGTTGAGCTGCTCGACAACGCCGACTTCATCTTCGTCGAGCGGCCCATCCCGCTGGACGAGAAGGCGACGACCCTGCTCTCGGCCGAGGGCCGCGCCCACCTCGGCCGGCTCGTGCCGCTGCTGGAAGCCGTGGAATGGACCGCCGCCGCCACCGAGGCCGTGGTGCGCGGGTATGCGGAGGCGCAGGGCGTGAAGCTCGGCGCCGTGGCGCAGCCACTGCGCGCCGCGCTCACCGGCAAGTCCACCTCCCCGCCGGTGTTCGACGTGCTGATCGTGCTCGGCCGCGAGGAGAGCCTCGGCCGGCTCCGGGATCAGGCGGCTTGAAGGCGGCCACCGTCACCGTCGCGCTGGATCTGAAGGGGCTGAAATGCCCCCTGCCCGCTTTGCGCACCCGCAAGGCGCTGGCGCAGGCGGCGGCGGGCACACGGCTCGTCGTCACCTGCACGGACCCCATGGCGGTGATCGACATTCCGCACCTCGCCCACGAGACGGGCGCGGTGCTGGAGACGCAGGAGGTGGAGGCCGGCCTCCTGACGTTCGTGCTGGTGAAGCCGGCCTGAGATGAAGCCGGCCTGAGAGGCGCTTTGCCCCGCTCAAGCGCCGCGCGGGCTTTGCGTCTCGCTCAAACGCCTCGCGGGAGCTTTGCCTCGCTCAAGCGCCGCGCGGGCTTGGAGGGCTCACGCCGTCAGCGGCAGCGCCCGCTCCACCAGCCGCACCCAATAGGACGCCCCATAGGGAATCGCGGCATCGGCGAAGTCGTACTGCGGATGGTGCAGGCCGGCGGACGGACCGTTGCCGATGAAGATGTAGGCGCCGGGCTTCTCCTCCAGCATGTAGGCGAAGTCCTCGGCCGCCATCAGCGGCGGCGCGGCGGCGTCCACCTCCGAGGCGCCGGCCACCTCGCTCGCCACCTCGGCGGCGAAGGCCACCTGATCGGCGTGGTTGCTGGTGACGGGATAGCCTTCCTTGAAACTCACCGTGGCAGTGGCCCCATAAGCGGCGGCGACGCCTTCCGCCACCTGCCGGATGCGTTCGCGCAGCTGCGCGCGCACGCCCTGGTCCAGCGTGCGAGCGGTGCCGACGAGGGTGGCCGAGGGCGGCAGCACGTTGTCCGCCTCTCCCGCATGGAACATGGCGATGGAAACCACCGCCGCCTCCAGCGGATCCACATTGCGCGACACGATCTGCTGCAGCGCCATCACGATGGCGGCGCCGGTGAGCACCACGTCCACGCCCTGGTTGGGCCGAGCCGCATGGGCACCGCGCCCGTCCACCACGATCTCGATATGGTCAGCCGAGGCCATGATGCCGCCCGGCCGCATGGCGAAGCGGCCCACCTCCAGCCCCGGCAGATTGTGCATGCCGTAGACTTCGCGGACGGGGAAGCGCGCGAACAGGCCGTCGTCGATCATCGCCTTGGCACCGGCCCCACCCTCTTCCGCCGGCTGGAAGATGAGCACCGCCGTGCCGGAGAAGACGCGGGTTTCCGCCAGATGGCGTGCAGCGCCGAGCAACATGGCGGTGTGCCCGTCATGGCCACAGGCGTGCATCTTGCCGGGAGTCTCGGACGCATAGGCGGCGCCGGTCTTTTCCCGAATGGGCAGCGCGTCCATGTCGGCGCGCAGGCCGATGAGCGGGCCATCCCCCTTGCCGCGAACGATCCCCACCACGCCGGTGCGGCCGATGCCGGTGATGACCTCGTCGCAGCCGAAGGCGCGCAGCTTCTCCGCAACCGAAGCGCTGGTGCGGTCGAGGTCGTACATCAGTTCGGGATGGCGGTGGAAATCCTGCCGCCAGGCCGCGATCTCGTCGGCGCGGGCAGCGATGTGGTTGTTGACCGGCATGGCAATTCCAGAAGCAATTGAGCGACCATGGTGCGGAAGCCATCCTGCCCGGTCAATGCCCGCGCCCGCGCTGCCCCCGGCGAAATGCCGGGACATCCGCCCCGCCCGGCCTTGACCCCGCCGCCTTCGCACCCTAACCAACGCGTCAAGTGAGCCCGTAGCTCAGCCGGTAGAGCACGTGACTTTTAATCATGGGGTCTCGGGTTCGAATCCCGACGGGCTCACCAACCTCGCCTCGAGATATTTTTATTGCTGCAGTCTCAATGGGGTAGAGATACGGCAATTTGGTATTATGCCTTAGAAGGTGGACTAAACCCTAGACCAGCTCCCGCCGATCGCGACTCAGGAACCCAGCGCTTGAAGGGCCTCCCAAAGCTTTTGGACAAGAGGAACCGCTGCCGACACACCAATGACCCCATCCTTGAGCGACTTCATCAGAGCCGAAATTACCGCAGGCTTCCGCCCTTCAATTACTTGTTGCGAGAGCGCCTCGATCAATTCCACCATTTTCGCCTGTTCATCCGCCGTGAGCTCGTGAGCCGAGAGAACTACCGCAGTGAGTGCTTGAATTAGTTTTCCAATACCCTCGGCGTCCGACCCTTGAGTCTGCGTTATGGCAGTATCTATTTTTTGGATACTGCCGGTGTTGATGATACCGACTTGGCTGTTGGTCAAATTGAAATGGTTCAACGTGGGCGATCCTTGTATTGCACGAGCGAGCGGCTCAAGGGGTATTCGACCACCTGGAATAAGGGGCCACATCACTGCATCCATGTCGTCCAATGCCCGATTGGCCATTGCCGCGCTCATCAAGAAGTGTTGCGCGTGAATGCGAGAAAGGATTCCGTAGCAGTGGAGACATAGCGCTACCCCCTCCACTTCGTAGAAGGCCGGCCTTTCGCACTGGTGGCATTTCATCAGCGTGGACCTAAGGCTTCAATTGGATGCGCACACCCATAGGTAGCAGAAGTCAGGCTGCTTTGGCGATACTACGCCGCCGCCCTTGTCTCCCGGAACAACCGCCCTCACCTCTATTGGGCGCCCACGCTGGCCGTTCTTGCCGGAACAGACGAATTCAGCCTGAGCGAACATAGCGCCAAAATGGCTTGTTAGAATTTTTCATTGTCACTGAAATTCACCCTGCTATGCTTGCCCCATGAAGCTCGCGGAATGGCTCTCGGCAACCGGTACGAAGCGCAGCGCGTTCGCGCGGCAGGTGGGCATGTCCCCCGCCAGCGTGACGGCCCTGTGCAATGACGAGCGCGCCTGGATCTCCCGCGAGACGGCCGAAAAGATCGCCGAGGCGACCGGGCAGCAGGTGACGCCCAACGATTTCCTCGGCCTTTCCACGCCCATCCGAGGTTTGCCCGTGACCGATACCACCCAGGCCCGCGTCCAGTCCGCCATCGAAGCCATCGCGCGCGGGGAGATCATCGTCGTCACCGACGATGACGACCGCGAGAACGAAGGCGACCTCATCCTCGCCGCCTCGCTGGCGACGCCGGAGAAGATGGCCTTCGTCATCCGCAACACCTCCGGCATCGTCTGCACGCCTTTGCCCCCGTCCGAGGCGAAGCGGCTGCGGCTCGATCCCATGGTGTCGAACAACGACGCGCCCATGGGCACGGCCTTCACCGTCTCCATCGACGTGCGCCACGGCACCACCACAGGCATCTCGGCGGAAGAGCGCACCAACACCGTGCGGGCGCTCGCCAATCCCAACATGGGCGCCGGCGATTTCGTGCGGCCGGGCCATGTCTTCCCGCTGATCGCCCGCGAGGGCGGCGTGCTCATCCGCTCCGGACACACGGAAGCGGCGGTGGATCTGTGCCGCCTCGCCGGCCTACCGCCCATCGGCGTCATCGCCGAGCTGGTGAATGACGACGGCACGGTGCAGCGCGGGCCGCAGGTGACCGCCTTCGCCGAGAAGCACAACCTTACGCGTATCTCGGTGGCGGACCTCATCGCCTATCGCCAGGCGCGCGAAAAGCTGGTGACGCGGGCGGCGGAATTTCCGGTGCCGACCATCGTCGGCGAGTTGCAGGGCTATTCCTATGTGACGCCCTTCGACCCGGTGAACCACCTCGCCCTCGTCAAGGGTCGCATCGGCGACGGCGAGAAGGTGCTGGTGCGCCTGCACCGGGCCGATGCCATCGCCGACGCCTTCAGCGGCGGCAAGATCCTGCAGAAGAGCCTGGAGCGGATCGACGCCGAGGGCCGCGGCGTGCTGGTCTATCTGCGCGACGGCACCAGCGGCGTGCCGGCTGTCGCCATGGGCCAGAATTCCGAGAAGAGCACCAGCGAGCTGGAGCGCGATCGGCACTGGCGTGAGGTGGGCCTGGGGGCGCAGATCCTGCGCGACCTCGGCATCCAGTCGATCCGCCTTCTGGCATCCAAGACCCGCACCTATGTGGGCCTCGCCGGCTTCGGCATCGAGATCGTCGGCACCGACACGCTCGATTGAGCCATTAAGGGGCCGGGCAGGCGCCGGCCCCTAACCCGTTGTGAAGTTTCAAAGACACTTGCGTGACGCCTCCAGCGCACGCCATTGCAACGATTCCGCCGCAAAACGTGACAGGCCCTGAGGCGGCAAAGCTCTTCTCCCGGGACGGGATCGGTGTCAGCATTTCACGGACGTGATGCCGCACCGTTCCTTCCACGGGAGGAAGCTGTCCATGTCTTCGCGCCAAATGTCTTCGCGCTCGACGTCTTCGCGCCGGCTCTGTGCTGTCGATCCCGCCCGCCTGCTGACGGCGGGCCTTCTCGTCCTCGGCCTTCTCCACACAGCGCCCGCCGTTGCCGGCGGCTCCGGCAAGGTCGCCGTGGATGTGGAACTGGTCCTCGCGGTCGACGTCTCCTATTCCATGGACGCCGACGAGCTTGCCCTGCAGCGCGAGGGCTATGCTTCCGCCATCACCTCCCGCGAATTCCTCGATGCGCTGCGCCTCGGCCCCAACGGGCGCATCGCGGTCGAATATGTGGAGTGGGCCGGCGAGAACGAGCAGAAGATCGTGGTGGACTGGCGCATCATCGATGGCCCCGAGAGCGCGAAGGCGTTCTCCGAGGCGGTGCGGGCCGCGCCCATCCGGCGCATCTACCGCACCTCCATCTCCGGCGCCCTCTTGTTCGCCGCTGACCAGTTCGACCTCAACGGCTTCCGCGGCCTGCGCAAGGTCATCGACGTGTCAGGCGACGGCGTGAACAATCAGGGGCCGCCCGTGGCGCTGGCGCGCGATTCGGTGGTCAGGCGCGGCATCACGGTGAACGGGCTGCCGCTGCTGATGAAGCGCTCCGCCTCGTCGGCGCTCGATATCCCGGAGCTGGATATCTATTACGAGGACTGCGTGACCGGCGGCCCCGGCGCCTTCGTCATTCCGGTCGAGACCATGGCGGAGTTCTCCCGCGCCATCCGCACCAAGCTGGTGCTGGAGGTGGCGGGCGTGGTGCCGAAGCCGGCACCGGGCCTGATCCAGCACGCTTCCGCCGAGCAGCCACGCATCTCCTGCACCATCGGCGAGAAGATCTGGATGGATCATTGGGCGAATTGAGGCCGCGGCGGGATGGGCGTCCGTCTCGATAACGCAGTCGTCCTCCGGTTGAGCCGGAGGACGACGCAGATCGGCCGCTTCAGCGCGCGTCCACCAGCGGCACCCCGCGCAGGTCCTCGAGGCTGCCAGCTCCCGCAACGAAGGCGGCGATGCGCAACTGCTCGGCCAGCAGTTCGAAATGGGCAATGACGGCTTCGGTGGAGGTCACGGCCGCCTTCAGCGTCGCCGCCGCCTGTCCCACGAGATCGGCGCCGAGACGGATGGCCTTCGCCGCGTCCACGCCGTCGCGGATGCCGCCGGACGCGATGATGGGAACGTCCGGGAGCGCCGCGCGCACCTCCACCACCGCATCGGCGGTGGGAATGCCCCAGCCGGCGAAGGCGTCGGCCAGCGCACGCGTGCGGCCGGTGCCCCGGGCGCCTTCCACCAGCGCCCAGTTGGTGCCGCCCGCCCCCGCGACGTCGAGCGCGGCCACGCCGCACTTCACCAGCCGGCGGGCGACGGCGGCGGACAGGCCGAAGCCCACTTCCTTCACCACCACCGGCACATGGAGATAGACGCACAGGCTGGCGATGGCGTGAAGCACGCCGCGCCAGTCGCGGTCGCCGCCCTCCTGAATAGCCTCCTGCAGCGGATTGAGGTGAATGACGAGCGCATCCGCTCCAATCATCTCCACCGCGCGGCGCGCGTGGTCGCGGCCATTGGGGGCGAGCAGCTGGGCGGCACCGAGATTGGCCAAGAGGAGCACATCCGGCGCGCGCTTGCGCAGCTCGCCACCGAGCCCGCCGACCGCGCCGGTTTCCACCGCGATGCGCTGCGAACCCACGCCGAGGGCGATGCCCAGCGCCTGCGCAGCCTCGGCGAGGTGCGCGTTGATGGCCTCGGAGCGCGCCGGCCCACCGGTCATGGCGGAGATGAGAAGCGGCGCCTTCAGCCGGCGGCCGAGCACGCTGGTGGAGAGGTCCACCGCATCGAGGCTCAGCTCCGGCAGCGCGCAATGGACGAAGCGCCAGCGATCGAAGCCCGCATCCACGCGGGAGGCGACGCGATCACCGGAGAGAACGATGTCGATATGATCTTCCTTGCGCCGACCGGCTGCGTTCTCGTCCATGCCCCTCCCGGCACTCCTTCGTCCCGTCGATTGCCACGCGCGATTTGCGCCGCGGCGCAGGTGCCACAGGCCGGCAAAATGTGCGGCGCGGCACAGGTCCCGCACTGGCATCATTGTGTAAGCGGTGATCTAAAGTCATTCAAGGCAACGTATGTGCCTCATGCAGGGGGATCGTCGCTCCGGGCGGCCAAGAACAGAGTGAGGGGGCGTATGGGGCAGAAGGGCGGACGGGACCGGCGGACCGAAGCTTCGGCGATGGCCTCCCGGGAAGCGCTGTCGGCGGCGGCTGGCGGTGTCGTGCTCGCCGTGGCGGCGCCGGATCCCGAGCCCGCGCACGCCCCGGATACCGCCCTGCCGGAATTCCCGCCGCGCTCCCGGGACCTCTCCTATCTCCGTGCCGTTGTGGACCGCAGGCTCGGCCTGCTGGTGCCGCCGGCTGCGTCTCATCCTGCCGTGCTGCATGCCGCCATGCGGCACATCCTGCTCGCCCCCGGCAAGCGGCTGCGGCCGCTGCTCGTGATGGCGGCCGCCATGCAGCTCGACGCCTCCGAGCATGCGGTGCTCGATTTCGGCTGCGCGCTGGAGATGATCCACGCGTCGTCCCTCATCATCGACGATCTGCCGTGCATGGACGACGCCATGGTGCGCCGGGCCCAGCCGACCACCCATGTGAAGTACGGCGAGGACGTCGCCGTGCTGGCGGCGGTGGCGCTGCTGTCGCGGGCGCTCGGCGTCGCCGGTGCCGCGCCGGGCACGAGCGATCCTGTGCGGCTCGACGCGGTGTGCATCCTCTCCAAGGCGGTTGGCTCCCTCGGCCTGTGCGGCGGCCAGTATGACGACTTGCGCCCGAGCCCCGGCCGCTCCGTCGCGGCCACCGAGGACGTGAACCGCCGCAAGACCGGCGTGCTGTTCTCCGCCGCCGTGGAGATCGCCGGCCGCGCCGCCGCCGCTGACGAGGTACAGACCGGCCACCTCCGGGCGCTCGCCGGCCACGTGGGCAGCGCCTACCAGATTCTCGACGATATTCTCGACACCTCGGGCTCGGCCGCGGCCCTGGGCAAGGATGTGGGCAAGGACTCGAACAAGGCGACGGTCATCGCCTCTCTCGGCGCGCCGCGCGCGCGCAAGCTGTTGTCGGAGCACTTGGCGGGGGCGCTCGCAGCCTCTAAAGAACTGGGGCCCAACAAGGAGGGCCAGCAGCCCCTGCGAGATTTCATGACCGCTGCCTTCGGAGAACTGATGGGGCCGCTGGCGCCGTGAGCGCCGCCGCCCACCATTACGACGACCCGAAAGACGAAAGCCCGGCCCCGCCCCTCGCCATTCTCGGCCTCACCGCAGGCTATGGCGCGCGCAACGTGCTGGCTGGCGTCGATCTCGTGCTGCGCGCAGGAACGGTCACTGCCCTCGTCGGCCCCAATGGGGCAGGCAAGAGTACCTTGGTGCGGGCCATCTGCGGTCGCATCCCGCCGCGCACCGGAATCGTCCGCATCTGCGGCATCCCTGCCGCCGAGAGCGAGGCGCGGGCCCGCATCGGCCTCGCGCCGCAGGACATCGCCCTCTATCGCGCCCTGACCATCGCCGAGAACCTCGCCGTCTTCGCCCGCCTCGCCGGCGTGCGCCGGGCGGACGTACCCGCTTGCGTCGCCGGCGTGATGGCGCGCACCGGCATCGAGGAGCGCGCCCACGAGCGCATCGATCGGCTCTCCGGCGGCTGGCAGCGCCGCGCCAACGTGGCGGCGGCCCTCGTCGGCAATCCGCGCCTGCTGGTGCTGGACGAGCCGACCGTGGGTGTCGATGCCCCCGCCCGCGCCGACCTTGCCGCGCTGGTGCAGCGCCTCGCGGCGGATGGGCTCGGCATTCTCGTCATCACCCACGATTTCGCCTTCGCCGAAGAGGTGGCCGAGCGCGTCGCGATCCTGTCCGAGGGGCGTATTGCGCTCGAGGGGCGCCTCGCCGCCCTCATCGCCGCGCGCTTCCCTAACCAGCGGCGCGCCGCCGTGACCTTCGCCACGCCGCCCTCGCCCAACGGGCGGCAGGTGCTCGCCCTGCGTGGGCTGAGCGGCGATGAAGGCGGCACCTCCTTCAGCGGCGTCGTCTCCGATACGCCGGAGGGCGCGGGCGGGCTCATCGCCGCGCTCAAGGTGGCCGGCCTCGTGCCGCGCACCATCGCCTTCGAGGCCGCGGGCCTTGATGCGCTCTATGCCGACGTGACCGGGAGCCCGCCGCCATGATGGGCGCCATCGTTCGGGCCATGGCGCTCACCCTGATGCGCGACCGCGGCGCGCTGATGATGACGTTCGTGCTCCCACCGGTGCTGTTCATCCTGTTCGCCGCGGTGTTCGCCGGCACGGGGGGCGAAACCTCGGTCATCAAGGTGGCGGCGGCACGGACCACGGATGCGCCGTCGGCCACGGCCTTCCTCACGGCGCTCGGCCGCGCCAGCGACAACGATCTCGTCCTCGTCACGCCCGAGGAGGTCCGCGCCCGGGTGGCGGACGGCCGCGCCGATGTGGGTCTGGTGGTGCGGGGCGACGTGGCTGCCGCCACGGACAAGCCGCCGCTGCTGGTCATCACGGACCCCGCTCGCAATGTTGCCGCCGCCCTGCTCTCGGCGCGCATCCAGCGGGTGTTCACCGACGACCTCCCCGGCCTCGCCATCCGCCGCGTCGCGGCGCAGATCCAGGTGCTGGTGGGCGCCTTCTCGCCGGAGCAGACATCGCGGCTGGAACAGTCCATCGCCCGCGCGCCGGAGCTGGTCGCGGGGGGCGGCGCCGAGCTGATGGAGCGCCAGCCGCTCACCCGCCGCCGCTCCGAGCCGGGGGTGAGCTATTATGCCGGCGCCATCGCCATGCTGTTCCTGCTGTTCTCGGCCGTGCAGGGCGCCGGCAGCCTGGTGGAGGAGCGGCGATCCGGCGTGTTCGACCGCATCGTCATGAGCCGCGGCGGCGTGCTGGCGCTGGTGGGGGGCAAGCTCGCCTTCCTGATTTTGCAGGGCCTTGCGCTCTCGGCGGTGCTGTTTGCCGTGGCACAGATCGTCTATGGCGTGAACGTGCTGCCGAATTTCTGGACCTTCGCCGCCGTCGCGATCGCCGCCTCGGCCGCCGCCGCCGGCATCGCCCTGCCGCTGGCGGCGGTGTCGCGCACCCGCCAGCAGGCGCAGACGCTCTCCACCTTCGCGGTCCTGCTGCTCTCCGCCGTGGGCGGCAGCATGGTGCCGCGCTTCCTCATGCCGGAATGGTTGCAGCAGGCGGGTGTGCTGACCCCGACGGCCTGGGGCATCGAGGCCTTCCAGGGCGCTCTCTGGCGCGGCGAGGGCATGGCGACGCTGGCGCCGTCGCTCCTGATCCTGCTCGGCTGGGCCGCCGCCGGTGCCGCCGTCACGCTCTGGTTCATCCGCCGACAGGTCCGGCTGGCCTGACCGTCCGGCTCCGGTGGCCCCCTGCGACACGAAATCCTGAACGCCCTCTGCGCTTCCATCCGGCGCGCGCGCACACTAGAACGCGGTCATGGCGATCCTCGACCTTGCCAATCCGGTCCGCTTCCTCAGCCTGTCCGCGCGCATCCTGCCCTGGATCGCCGCCGCGGCGGTGGTGACGCTCGCAATCGGCTTTTATCTCGCCTTCCAGGCGCCGCCCGATTACCAGCAGGGCGAGACGGTCCGCATCATGTACATCCACGTGCCGTTCGCGTGGCTGGGCCTGTTCGGCTACTCGATGATGGCGGCCTCCTCCATCGGCATCCTCGTGTGGCGGCATCCCCTGGCGGACGTGGCGCACAAGGCCGCCGCGCCGGTGGGCGCGACCTTCACAGCTCTGTGCCTCATCACCGGCGCGCTCTGGGGCCGGCCCATGTGGGGCACCTATTGGGTGTGGGATGCGCGGCTCACCTCCATGCTGGTGCTGCTGCTGCTCTATCTCGGCCTGATGGCCCTGCGCGCGGCCATCGACGATCCCAACCGCGCCGGCCGCGCCGCCGCCGTGCTCACGCTGGTGGGCTTCATCAACGTGCCCATCGTGAAGTTCTCCGTGGACTGGTGGAATACCCTCCACCAGCCCGCCTCCGTCTTCCGCATGGGCGGCTCCACCATCGATTCGAGCCTGCTGTGGCCGCTGCTCATCTGCGCCGTCGGCTTCACGCTGGTGTTCATCGCTCTGCACATGCTCGGCATGCGCACGGAAATCCTTCGCCGCCGTGTGCAGGCGCTGGAAGCCCGCGCCGCCGCGGAAGCTTTGGCCTGAGCCCGCGCGCATGACCCATTTCGTCTTCATCGCCGCGTCCTACGGCGTCTCGCTCCTCGCCCTCGGGCTTCTGGCCCTCTGGCTGATGCTCGATTATCGCAGCCAGCGCCGCACCCTTTCGGAGCTGGAGGCGCGGGGCGTCGGCCGCCGCAGGGCCAATCGCACGGGAGAAGCGGAATGAGCGATCCCGTCGTTACCCCCGCCCGTCCGCGTCGCCGTCTCTGGCTGGTCGCGCTGCCGCTGGTGGTGTTCCTCGCTCTGGCCGCCTTGTTCTTCTCGCGGCTGGAGACCGGGGGCGATCCCTCGCGCATTCCCTCCGCGCTGGTGGGCAAGAAGGCGCCGGTCGTCACCCTGCCGCCGCTCGCCGGGCTGAAGGGGCCGGATGGCCAGCCCCTGCCCGGCATCGATCTCGCCGCGCTGGGCGGCAAGCCGGCGCTGGTAAATGTGTGGGCCTCCTGGTGCGGCCCGTGCCGCGACGAGCATCCCATCCTGATGCAGCTCGGCAAGGATCCGCGCTTCAGCCTCGTGGGCATCAATTACAAGGACGCGCCGGACAATGCCCGCCGCTTCCTCGGCCAGTTCGGCCTGCCCTATCAGGCGGTGGGGGTCGACCCCAACGGGCGCGCGGCCATAGAATGGGGCGTATACGGTGTGCCCGAAACCTTCGTGGTCTCGAAGGATGGCACCATCGTCCACAAGTTCGTGGGGCCCCTGACACCCGAGGTGGTGACGGGCACGCTCCTGCCGATGATGGCACGTCTCTCCGGCGGCTGAGGCCCAGCCCCCCGAGCCGTCGCCCGAGGAAATCCCGATGGCCTTCTCCCCCGAAGAGATCGAGCGCTACGCCCGCCACATCGTGCTGCATGACGTGGGCGGACCGGGCCAGCAGAAGCTCAAGGCGGCCACGGTGCTGGTGATCGGCGCGGGCGGCCTCGGCGCGCCGGTGCTGCTCTATCTTGCGGCGGCCGGGGTCGGGCGGCTGATCCTGGTGGAGGACGATGTCGTCTCCCTCTCCAATCTCCAGCGGCAGGTGATTCACCGCACCCAGGACATCGACCGGCTGAAGACCGACAGCGCCCGCGACGCGGTGGCCTCCCTCAACCCCCATGTGGAGCTGGTGACGCATCCGGTGCGGCTCGATGCCGGCAATGCGCTGGACCTTATCGCGCAGGCCGATCTGGTGGTGGACGGGTCGGACAATTTCTCCACCCGCTACCTCGTTTCGGATGCCTGCGTGCTGGCGAAGAAGCCGCTGGTGACGGCGGCGCTGGGGGCGTTTGATGCCACCATCACCACCATCCGCGCCCACGAGCGTGCGCCGGACGGCACGCCCAATCCCACCTATCGCTGCCTCTTCCCCGAGCCGCCGCCGGCCGGCACCGTGCCCGCCTGCGCCGAGGCTGGGGTGCTCGGCGCGCTGGCCGGGGTCGCTGGATCGCTCGCGGCGCTGGAGGCCATCCGCGCCATCGTCGGCTTCGGAGAACCGCTGGTGGGGCGCCTCTTGATGATCGACGCCCGCTCCATGCGCTTCGAGACTCTGAGCTATGGCTGGGACCCGGAGAATCCGCTGACCGGCGAAGGCCCGCGCATCACCGACCTGTCCGCGCACACGCGCGGCGTGGCGGCGTGAGGCATGACGGGACCGCGTGCGTGCGTTTATACGTGCCTCATCGGCGGCTACGAGGCGCTGAACGAGCAGCCCATGGCCGCCGCCTCCGGCCTCGACTTCCTCTGTTTCACCGATGATCCGACGCTCACCAGCGCCTCGTGGAAGCTGGTGCCCTATCCGCCGGCCTTCCCCCTCGACCCGGTGCGCAGCCAGCGGATCGTCAAGCTTTCGCCGCATGATGTGTTGCCGGGCTACGATGTCTCCCTCTACATCGACAACAGCGTCATCCTGACGGCGCCGCCTGAAGAGGTGATCGCGCGCTATCTGCCCGAAGGCCAAATGGCGGCCATGCCGGGGCACAGCTTCAGGGCCAGCGTGCGCGACGAATTCATGGAAGTGCTGCGCATGGGCCTCGACGATGGCGGCCGGGTGCTGGAACAGCTCAACCATTACATGCTGAGCGACCCAGCTGCGCTGGAGGCGGTGCCCTTTTGGTCCGCCATCATCCTGCGCCGCCACCACGACCCCGCGGTCATCACCGCCATGCGTCTCTGGCTAGCGCAGGTGCTGCGCTACTCCCGCCGCGACCAGCTCTCGGGCACCCATGCGCTGGGCCGATCCGGGCTGGAGGTGGCGCGATTCGAGGTGGACAATCTGGGGTCGTGGTTCCACCGCTGGCCCGTGACCCCCGCGCGCGACCGGGACGCCTTCCCCTTCTCGCCCACCCACAGCCAGATACCAGCCAGCCTGCTGGCGGACGACTGGCGGCGGGAGCGCGCGGCGCTGGAAGCGCGGATCGCGGCGCTGGAGCTGGCGCAGTCCGAGGCGACGGCTGTGTTCGGCACTGAATGCGCGCCGAACACGCCTGAACCGGTGCCGAACAGCCCCCGAACGGCACCGGAATCCGGGCCTGTCAGCCGGCTCGCACGCCTCGCGGCCCGCCTTGCCGGCCGCAGCCGGAGCTGAGGCGTTTCCGCCTCAGAGCATCGCCGGCAGCACGCGATCCGGCGGACGGTGGCCGTCCATGAAGGTCTTGATATTGACGATGACCTTCTCGCCCATGTCCACTCGGCCTTCCAGCGTCGCGGAGCCAAGGTGCGGCAGCAGAACGACTTTTCCCTGCTTGGCGAGGCGCACCAGCTTCGGGTTCACCGCCGGCTCGTGCTCGAACACGTCGAGACCCGCACCGGCGATCTCGCCGGCTTCCAGCAGGCGGGTCAAAGCGTTCTCGTCGATCACCTCGCCGCGCGCCGTATTCACCACATAAGCGTCTGGCTTCAACAACTTAAGGCGGCGAGCCGAGAGCAGGTGGTAGGTCGCGGGGGTGTGCGGGCAGTTCACGGACACGATGTCCATGCGCGCCAGCATCTGGTCCAGGCTGTCCCAATAGGTGGCGTCGAGCATTTCCTCGATGCCGGAATTGAGGCGGCGGCGGTTATGGTAATGAATCTGCAGGCCAAATGCCTTGGCGCGCCGCGCCACCGCCTGACCGATGCGGCCCATGCCGATGATGCCGAGGCGCTTGCCCCAGATCCGCCGGCCGAGCATCCAGGTGGGCGACCAGCCGGCCCATTCTTCCTTGTCGGCGATCATCACCTGTGCGCCTTCGGCGAGGCGCCGGGGCACGGAGAGGATCAGCGCCATGGTCATGTCCGCGGTGTCCTCGGTGAGGACGCCGGGGGTGTTGGTAACCGTGATGCCCCGGTTCAGCGCACTGGCAACGTCGATATGGTCGACGCCATTGGAGAAGGAGGCGATCAGTCGCAGGTTTTCCCCAGCCTGCGAGAGCACCGCCGTATCGATACGGTCGGTGACGGTCGGCACGAGAACGTCCGCCGTCTTCACCGCCTCCACCAGCGCGGCCTGATCCATGGGCACGTCGTCGATGTTGAGTTTCGCATCGAACAGCTCACGCATCCGCGTCTCGACCGAGTCGGGCAGCTTGCGCGTGACAACGACGAGGGGCTTGCGACGCACCATCGTTACTCCCCATTCCCCATTTCTTAACGGTTCTGGTCCCGTCTATCAGACAGCCGGGGAAACACAAGGCGCGCCGGGACGCAGGGCCTTGACGTGCCCGCCACGTCGGGGCACCCCTCCGGTCTGTTAGGTGCGATGCGAAAGGACGATCCCATCATGCCCGCAAAGCGAACTCATCTGAAGCGAAGCCTCGACAGCCGGTCGGTGAAAGCCCTGGCCCTTGCGGCGGCGATGATGGTGGGAACGGCTGTGGGGGCAGTCGCCGCCGAGCCCGGCACCTCCGGCCTCCCGGTCCCGCGCTTCGTCTCGCTCAAGGCCGACAAGGTGAACGTCCGCAACGGGCCGAACCGGGACCAGGACGTGGCCTGGGTGTTCAACCGCGCCGGCCTGCCCGTCGAGGTGACGGCCGAATACGAGACGTGGCGCCGCATCCGCGATGCCGACGGCGCGGAGGGATGGGTGTACCACTCCATGCTGTCGCTGCGGCGGACCGCCCTCGTCGCCCCCTGGCTGAAGGGCGAAACCGTGCCCCTGCGCGGCTCGGCCGACGCAGACGCCAAGGTCGTGGCCAAGCTCGAGCCGAGCGTGCTGGGCGTGGTGAAGGCCTGCGACGGCAAGTTCTGCCGCATCACCGGCGACGGCTTCGACGGCTATGTGCAGCAGAACCAGCTGTTCGGCGTCTATCCCGGCGAGAAGGTGGACTGAGGGGGGAGCCGCCCCCCTCGCCTGCCGGCTTCAGCCCTGGGTCTCGGGCGTGTGCAGCACCAGCCCGTCCAGCGCAGCCGTCAGCTTGATCTGGCAGGACAGGCGGGAGGTGGGGTGAAGGTCGGTCGCAAAATCGAGCATCCCTTCCTCCATCTCGGAGGGCTGGCCGACCTTTTCCATCCAGGCTTCGTCCACATAGACGTGGCAGGTCGCGCAGGCGCAGGCGCCACCGCATTCCGCGACGATGCCCGGAACGCCGTTGCGCACCGCAGTCTCCATGGCGGTAGCACCTTCCGGCCCATCGACCTTGTGGACCGCGCCTGTGTGTTCGATAAAGGTAATGGCAACCATAGAGTGTCGCTTCCCGGCTTCCGCCGCAGGCGCGGCGGTGGCTTCATCGGACGGCTCGCGCGCCTCGGCCTGATGACCGCGGCGGGGCCGCTTTCCGGCCACTGGCTATAGCGGCTTGCCTCGCGCCGCACCAGCGCGCGAGCCGATTGTCGCGGGCTGCGCGCGCAGCAGTCGAACGGCCAAGCTCAAGCCAAGTGGCTCGATATTAACGATATCTTCATTAATGCGGCAGGGGCGGTTCAAACGGAGCCGCGGCCTGTCTAGGATAAGAAACGATAAACCATCTTCGTCCGGCCTCGCCGGATGACGGGGGCGTGTACGGGTATCGGAGCCACGGGCGGCATCATGCCCCGGCACCGAAAGCGGGCAGAGGCGACAGCGAGATGAAGAACCCGAAGAAGATCCAGGATCCGACCGAGGCGGCTCTGTCGGCCATCCAGGAGGCTCTGACGCTCGAGCTCGACAATGCCGAGGCCAATGCGGCCGCGGCCAAGGGAGGCGATGCGCCCCTGCCGCCGGATCGCGGAACCCCGCTCGATCGACCGCCCGCGCCGGAACGTGTCCTCGCCGGTCCCGGACCGCAGCGCGAAGGCCGGCCCATCAACCGCCGCCCGCGGCCTCCCGAGGGCGGTGAGGTCCGTGTTGAAGGCGGCCGCCGCGAAGGCGCGCCCCGCCCTCGCAGCGAGGCCGAGCGCCGCGCCGCCAACGATGACCGCCAGCCCATCGGCCAACTCCTCGGCCAGTTGCAGAAGAAGCCCTCCGCCACGCCCTTCTACTGGGCGACGGGCGCCTCGCTGGTGTGGATCATCGTCGGCATCATCTTCGCCTACACCGTCCACCACGGCCTGATGGCAAGCTCAAACGGGCTCCAGTCGCTGGGCGACTCCCCGGCGCTGCTCGGCATTTTCGCCGGCATCCTCATTCCGCCGCTCGCCTTCTTCGGCATGGCCAGCATCGTGCGCCGCTCGCTGGAGCTGCAGGGCATCGCCCGCTCCATGACCGAGGTCGCCCTGCGCCTCGCCCAGCCGGAATCCATCGCCACCGAAAGCGTGGTCACGGTCGGTCAGGCCGTGCGCCGCGAGGTGGCCGCCATGGGTGACGGCATGGACCGCGCGGTCGCCCGCGCCGGCGAGCTGGAGGCCATGGTCCGCGCCGAGGTCGCCACCCTTGAGCGCGCCTATGAGGAGAACGAGACCCGTATCCGCACCCTCATCGACGACCTGCAGGCCGAGCGCCACAACATCCAGATCGAGACCGAGCGCCTGCGCGAGGGCATCATCGCCGCCGAGACGGTGCTCTCCAGCGAGGTGAAGGACGTCGCCTCGCGCATTCACACCACCATGATGGAAGCGAGCGAGCAGGTCACCGAGATCCTCGGCCAGAAGGGCGAGCACATCACCGCCGCTCTCGCCCGCGTCGGCGACAGCATGATCGACAGCCTGACCGCCAAGGGCGGCGAGCTGATCGACCGCCTCCAGCTCACCGGCTCCGACATCCGTCAGGACCTCTCCGAGTCCGGCGACCTGCTGGTGGAGACCCTGCGCTCGCGCACCGACGACCTCGCCTCCAACCTGCTCGCTACCACCACCGACGTGTCGCAGCTCGTGGAACGCTGGGGCGACGAGGTGAGCAGCAACATCGACCGCCTCAAGCAGGGCATCGCCGACACGCTGGCCGACAATGCCGGCCGCTTCGCAGACGACATCGACGTGCGCGTGGCCGAGGTGAACTCCGCCTTCCGTGCCACCAGCGAGAGCGCGGTGGTCGAGTTCTCCACCCGCGGCGGCGAACTCGTCCGCAAGCTGGAGGAGACCGGCGAGCGTGTCGCCGAGACGCTGGCCGTGCGCGGCACCGACCTCGCCGACCGCATCGAGGCCACCGGCAACCGGATCTACGAAGCTGTCGCCGTGCGCGGCGAGGACCTGCAGCAGCGCCTCTCCGAGACCGGCGAGCGCATCACCTCCTCGCTCGACCGCTCAAGCAACCAGGTGGTCACGGCGCTGGTGGACAAGAGCCACGAGGTCGCCGCGTCCCTCAACGGCGCTGGCGAGGACATGACCGAGCGCCTGTCGCGCGTCGCCACCGAAGTGACGCAGGCCATCGGCGCCCGCGGCTCCAAGGTCACGGAAGCCTTCCGCGAGACCGCCGACATCCTGGTCGCCACCATCGGCACCAAGAGCGACGCCATCAAGGAGATGCTCACCGCGCGCCTCAAGGCGATGGAGGAGACCATCACCGTGCGCGGCGCCGAACTGGCCGACCGCATGCAGCACGATGCGGCCCACCTCGCCCGCGCCATGCAGGACGGTGTGAAGAACTTCGACACCACGGTGAAGGTGCATGCGCCAGAGCTGGTGGACCAGATCACCCACCGGGTGGCGCTGGTGAACGAGAACCTGCGCCTCGCCACCTCCTCGCTGGACGAGCGCCTGTCCGCCACCACCGACACGGTGGCGACCATCATGGACCAGCGCTTCTCGCGCATCGAGCAGACGCTCGACCAGCGCGCCCAGAGCCTGACCGAGACGCTGGCCACGCGCACCGTCAACTTCGCCCGCACGATCGCCGAGGGCACGAAGAACGCCACCGAGTCCCTCGACAAGTCGGTGGAGACGCTGGAAACCTTCTTCGCCACGCGCTCCAAGGCGCTGGGCGAGGTGCTGACCGACCGCGCGGACGCGGTGAACCGCAATATCGGCGTGCGGGCGCAGGAGATCGCCTCCGTGCTCGACGGCCGTGTCCACCGCATCGAGGAACTGGTGCTCGGCCGCCTCGATGGCGTCGCCACGTCGCTGGAAGTGCGCGGCACGGCCATCGCGGATGCCCTCGTCGGCCGCATCGAGAACGTCTCCGGTGCCCTGCGCGCCGAGGCGAACGAGGTGGAGCGCTCGCTCACCACCCTCTCGGCCAACGTCAGCCGCACCCTGTCCGAGCATTCGGACAAGGTGGCGGACAATCTCGGCACCCGCCTGACCGAGATCGCCCATCTCATCGACGACAAGAACGGCACCTTCCTCTCCGCGCTGGAGCGCACCAGCCAGCGCGCCGTGTCGGAGATCACCGCCACCAACACCGCCCTGCGCACCGACGTGGGCGTCATCATCGAGCGTCTCGACGACGCCAACACCACCTTCCAGGGCGCGCTGACGCAGGCGGTGTCCAGCCTCGACGCCTTCGCGGGCACCTTCGCCCGCCAGGTGGAGAGCTTCGGTGGCGCCGTCTCCGGCATTACCCTCAGCGCCGATGCCACCGCCGAGCGCTTCCAGTCTCAGATCGGCTCGCTCAAGGAAGTGTCGGCCAGCGCGCTGGCGCAGATGTCGTCCCTCTCCGAGCGGCTCGACCAGAACCGCCGTCTCATGGACGAGGCGGCCCAGACTCTCGCCTCCACCCACGATCAGGTGGACAGCACCCTCGCCGCGCGCCGCGAAGCCATGGAGCAGCTTGCCCGCTCCCTCGCCCAGCGTGTCGGAGACGTGGAGAGCCGCCTCGCCGCCTTCCACACCATGCTCGACCAGACCTACGCCGCTTCCCAGCAGAGGGCCGGCGAGATCGCCAACGTCATTGCGGCGGCCACGTCCGGCTCGACGGATGCGGTGGCGCAGCAGCTCGCGCTGGTCCGCACGGCTGCCGACGCCGAGCGCGAGCGGTCCGCTGCCGCCCTGCGCGAGACCTACGAGGCCGCGCTGAACGACGTGCAAAGCCTCTTCGGCGAGACGGGCAACCGCTTCACCGCTGTGGCCACCGACCTAAAGCGGGTGGCCGAGGACGTGCAGCAGGCCATCACCCTCGCCCGCGAGGAGATGAAGCGCGGCATCCTCGAACTGCCCGCCGAGACCGAGGCCAGCGCCGCCACCATGCGCCGCGCAGTGGCCGAGCAGATCAAGGCCCTGGCCGAACTCAACGAGATCGTCGCCCGGCAGGGTCAGGCCCTCGACGTGGTGGAGGCTTCGGCCCGCGCCGCGCACCAGGAGACCACCCGCGCCTCCCGCGAAGCGCCGCGCGAGACGGCTTCCGCCCTGCGCAGCCGCCCGGAGCGCGAACCCCGCGCCGAGAGCCCCCGTTCGGAACTCCAGCGTCCCGAGCCGACCCGCGCCGACATCGTCCGCAGCGAAGCCAGCCGCTCCGAGCCGACCCGTTCCGAAGGCGCGAGCCTTCTGCAGTCGGAACTGCGCCGCGCCCCGAGCACCCCGACGAGCCGCCGCGCCGAGCCTGCGGAGCGGCCTGCGCCGCGGCCCGCCGGCCGCACCGAGGCCAATGGCGAGGAGCGCGACAGCTGGCTGACCGAGCTTCTTGCCCGCGCCTCCGGCGAACTCAACGAGGACACTCCCCGCGCTCCCCGTGCAGCGCCCCCGGCCCCGGTTCCGGCGCCGGAGAGCCTCGACGACCTCTCCGCCGACATCGCCCGCATGGTCGACCATCAGGCGGCCGTGGAGATGTGGGATCGCCACAACAACGGCGAAAGCCACGTCTTCTCCCGCCGCCTCTACACCCTGCAGGGGCAGCAGACCTTCGATGCCCTGAAGCGCCGCTACCGCGCCGATGCCGGCTTCCGCGAGACCGTGGATCGCTACGTCGCCGAGTTCGAGCGGCTCATCGATCAGGTGTCCGGCGACGACCGCGGCAGCACGCTGGCGCGCACCTACCTCACCTCCGACACGGGCAAGGTCTACACCATGCTCGCCCACGCCTCCGGGCGCCTCGACTGAGGCGGAGCTGACCGACCCGGCCGCCGCAGGCTGGACCACCATAAGAGCCGCGCCGGGCCCGAGACGCCCGGCGCGGTCTTTTTTATCCCGCCGCCTGTCGTATCTTCCGCCCAGCTTCGGCCAGCTTGAGGAGAGGGCGCTGCGCAATCTCATCACCGATGTCCCCGGCCTGCTGGTCGGCAACGCCACCGAGCCTCACATCGGCACCGGCGTCACCGTGATCCTCGCCGAGGAGCCGGCGGTGGCGGCCGTGGACGTGCGCGGCGGGGGCCCAGGCACGCGGGAAACCGACCTTCTGGACCCGGCGGCGACGGTGGAGCGCGTGGATGCCATCACCCTCTCGGGCGGCTCGGCCTTCGGCCTCGATGCGGCATCCGGCGTCATGGCGGGGCTGGCGGCGCGCGGACGAGGCTTTCCGGTCGGCACCGCGCGGGTGCCCATCGTGCCCGGCGCCATCCTGTTCGACCTGCTCAATGGCGGTGACAAGGGCTGGGAGGGCCATCCTCCTTACCTCCAGCTCGGTCGTGATGCCCTCGACGCCGCCGACGTGGACTTTCATCTCGGCTCGGTGGGGGCCGGCACCGGCTGCACCACGGCCACCGTCAAGGGCGGGCTCGGCTCGGCCTCGGCCGTGACCGCCACCGGCCATGTGGTCGGCGCCATTGTCGCGGTCAACGCCGCCGGAAGCCCCCTGTTCGGCGACGGCCCGCATTTCCGTGCCGGCCATTATGAACGGGATGGAGAATTCGGCGGGCTCGGTGCGCCAATGCATGTTCCGGATGAGGCCAGCGATCCCCGGCTCAAGGGTGGCATCTCGCGCTTCGCCACCACCATCGCCGTGGTCGCGACGGATGCGGTGCTGACCACGGTGCAGGCGCGACGGCTCGCCATCATGGCGCAGAACGGTCTCGCGCTCTCGCTGTTTCCCGTCCACACGCCGCTCGATGGCGACGTGGTGTTTGCCATGGCCACCGGGCGCAAGGTGCTGGACGCCCAGCTTCCCGACCTCGCGCGGCTGGGCGCCCTGGCTTCCATCGTGCTCGCGCGGGCGGTCGCGCGGGCGGTGCATGAGGCGCGACGCCTGCCCTTTCCGGACTGCCAGAAGAGCTGGCACGACCATTTCGGCAGCTGACGGAATTCACCCCGCGTCGGGCTGGCGTTGCCAGATGCGCGGCGCGCCGGATCGGCTATAAGCCGGGTGATCTGAGGATCCCCATGACCGCTCCGTCTACACCCCAAGTCCCGCTGCCCAAAGCCCCACTCCGAGCCCCCGCGCACGCGCCCGGCCAGCCCGAAGGCCCGACGCGACTCGGCGGAGCGCTGGCCTTCCTGTTCTGGTGCGCCTGCGGCATCGCCGCCTTGCCTCTGGCGGGGCTATTCACGCTGATTTCGGCGCTGGGCGTCACCGGCGCGCGCTCTGCCCTGTTCGATTCCTTTGCAGGTGCGGGCGTGGCGCAGCAGGTGCTGCGGCTGGGCTTGATGCCGCAGATCGTGCTGTTCGTCTGGGCGGTGACCATGGTTGTGCTGACGGTGGCCCGGGCGCGCATCGCGTTGCTGGTGCTACCCTGGCTGCTGGTGCTCTGGCTGGCGACGACTGGCTACAGCCAGTTCGCCATCCGCGACGCCATCGCGCCGGACGGGGCTGACCTCGGCGCGTTCGCGGCGCTCATGCCCGGGCTTCTGGCGCAGGCGGCGGGCGTCGCCGCCTTCTTCGGCTATTTCCGGGAAGGCGTCCGCCCCAAGAGCTTCTACCGCCGCTGAGGCGGCGCCTCCTCCTCCAGATCGCCGTGCGGCTCCGGTTGGGGGCGCCTGCGGCGGCGCGCACCTTCGGACGCCGCCCGCTCGGCGACGCCGGACGCCCAGCCAGAGGCGGCATGAAGCGCAGCCCGTGCTGCATGGCGGGAGGCCGAGGCGGCCGATGCAACGCTTCTCCGCGCCAGGGCGCCGGCCGTTGCCGGTGCTGGAAGCGGGGCGGGAAGGACCGGCTCCTCCGGCGGCGCCTGGGCGGGCAGGCTCTTCTCCATGTGGAGGCGTGCCGCGAGCCGCACATGCCAGAAGGCCGCAAAGCGCGCAGCACGCCCCGCCCATCCCGAAAGCCCGCCCGACGCGAAGGGCTGCAGCAGCGAAATCCGGTCGTCCCGGTCGGCGATGGCGCCGGAAATCAACCGCGCTGCCAGGAAATCGAGCCCCAGCAATCCGGCGCCGGGTGAAAGGGCATACCAGACACCGCGGTCCCCCTCGTGCAGCAACGGCATGCCGCCGGGCTCCGGCAGGGCACAGCGCCGCGCGCCCTCCACCAGCCCGGAACCGACCGGATAAACCTCGGCCGCGTGACGCCGCAGCACGCGCGCGGCGCCGACGCGGGTCAACGCCGGCAAAGCGGACTGCGCGGCGAGCGCCAGCCGGTCACCGTCGAAATGGTAGGCGAGGCCGGTGAGGCCGAACTCCTCGACGAGGCCGGCATAAGGCACGGTGCTGCCCGGCAGCCGGAAGCCCCCAGAAACCCACGGCGCCCGCGGCAGCCGTGCCACGCCCGAGCCGAGCCGGGCAAAGGCCGCCGGTCCGCATACAGCGACCTGAAAAGCGCGCACCCGCTGGCCTGCCATATCGAGATACTTGCGGACGCCCTTCAGATCGACTGAAAGGGCCCCCTCGACGTTCACGATGCGCACGCCGGACGTCCGCGCGGCCTCGTCGAGAGCCGCAGCGAGGGAGGCGGTGCGCACCCGTTCTGCCGGCACGACGCCAAGTCCGGCGGCAAATGTCTCCGTACCCAGCAATGCGACCAGGTCCTCTGCGCCGACGAAGACGGTGGTGTCGGGCGCCAATTCCTGACGCAGCTCATGCTCGCGATAAAGCGCGTCGGCCGCGTGGGCCCGGGCCACGGTGAGGCGGCCCCGCGGGCCGATCTCGACGCCGAGACGTTCGGCAAGCGCAAGCCCCGCATCCGCCGCCTGCGCGGAGAGGATGAGAAGTTCCTGCGCATCGTCGCGGCCGACACGGCTCGAAAGATCGAGGGTTGAGAGAGGAAAGCCGGGAGCGATGACGCTGTCGAGCGGCCAGGAGGGGGCAGCCGCCGACGGACCGGCCATGGCCAGCAGCACCACGTCGCGTCCGCGCCGGGCGAGATCCGCCGCCAGCACGAGGCCGGCGACATCTCCGCCGACCACGCAGACATCGCAGTCGATGATCCGCTTGGGACCGGCGGCGGAGCGCTCGGGCACCATCGCATCGTGCGCGGGGGGCCGGTGCGCAGACGTCTGGCTCATGAATTGGTCCAATAAGAGATGGGGAATGCTGACGCCGCCAGCTTGAGAAAGCGTTTATTTGCGGCGCTCTAATGGCGTTCGGCCGGCTATTGCGCCGGGGGGCGTGACGCTGCGGCGCGGCAGCAGACGTTGCGCTGCACAGGTCGCGTGCGTCATAAGGAGCCGCATTTCGTTGATCGGTTAGTAACCATGCGCCGACTCATATTGCTGCGTCATGCGAAGTCGGACTGGCCGGACGGCATCGCCGACCCGGAGCGGCCGCTTGCGGCCCGGGGCCGGAGCGCGGCGCCCCGCATTGGCGCCTATATCGCGCAGGAGCACCTGCTGGCCGATCGCATCCTGGTGTCCCCCGCCCGCCGTACACGCGAGACGTGGGACCTCGTGGCCGCCCGCCTGCCCCAGCCGAAGGTGGTGGCGAGCGAGCCCCGCGTCTACGACGCCTCCGCCGCCCGCCTTATGACCGTGCTGCGCGAGCAGCCGAAGGACGCCCACAGCGTGATGCTGGTGGGCCACAATCCCGGCCTCGAAGACCTCGCCGAGCTGCTTGTGGCTGCGGGTCCGGCGCCCCATCTTGCCAGCATGGCAGAGAAATTCCCGACCGGCGGCCTCGCCGTCATCGACCTTCCCGTGGACGAGTGGAGCGCAACCGCGCCCGGCATCGGCCGCCTCGACCGCTTCGTCACCCCGCGCGACCTCGGCGGAAACGACTGACGATGGCGTTCTTCACGGACGCCGTGGACGACGCGCGGATCGCGCTTCAGGCCCTGGCGGATCGGGTGGAGGGCATCGCCCATCCCACCCTCCGCCTCGGCGTGACCGGCCTGTCGCGGGCGGGAAAGACCATCTTCACCACGGCCCTCATCCACGCCCTCACCAAGGGCGCCCGGATGCCGGTGTTCGAGCCCTACCAGTCCGGCCGCATCGCCCGCGCCGAGCTGCAGCCCCAGCCGGACGACGCGGTGCCGCGGTTCGCCTATGAGGCCCATATGGAGATGCTGGGTGCGGAGCGGCGCTGGCCGTCCTCCACCACCCGCGTCAGCGAGCTGCGTCTCGCCATCCGCTACGCCACGCGACGCGGCAGCCTGAAAACCCTCACGCTGGACATCGTGGATTATCCCGGCGAGTGGCTGCTCGACCTGCCGCTTTTGAACATGTCCTACGCCGAATTCGCCCGCCAGAGCCTCGCCCTTGCGCGGGCGCAGGCGAGGGCCGAGGTAGCGGCGCCCTTCCTCGCTGCCGTGGCCGATGCCCCTGCAAGCGGACCGGCCGAAGAGGCCAGGGCGCGGGAGGTGGCGGCGCGCTTCACCGGCTATCTCGCCGCCTGTCGCAGCGAGCGGCTGGCCATGAGCCTACTCCCGCCCGGCCGTTTCCTGATGCCCGGCGACCTCGAAGGCTCCCCTGCTCTCACCTTCGCCCCGCTGGACGTGGAGGACGCGCCTTCCCGCGCCGATACGCTGGGCGGCATGATGGAGCGGCGTTTCGAGGCCTACAAGCACGCCGTGGTTCGGCCCTTCTTCCGCAACCACTTCGCCCGGCTGGATCGGCAGATCGTGCTGGTGGACACGCTGTCGGCCTTGAATGCCGGGCCCGCCGCCCTCGCCGATCTCGAGCGGGCACTGGACGGCATCCTCGCCGCCTTCCGCACGGGGCGGAACAGTCTGGTGAGCACCCTTTTCCGGCCGCGCATCGAGAAGGTGTTGTTCGCCGCGACCAAGGCGGACCACCTGCATCGCGCAAGCCATGACCGGCTGGAGGCGGTGCTCGGCCGCTTGGTGGAGCGGGCCCGCGAGCGGGCGCATGACCGTGGCGCGACCCTCGACGTGGTGGCCCTCGCCGCAATCCGCGCCACCCGCGAGGCGCGCGTGCGGCGGGGCGGACATGAGCTGGACGCCATCGTCGGTACACCAGAGGAGGGCCAGGAGGCCGGCGGCCACGTGTTCGACGGCGAGGAGGAGGTGGCAGTGTTTCCGGGCGAGCTGCCCGCCGACCCAGATGCGCTGTTCGATCCGTCGGGCGCGGGATTCCGGGGCCTCGCCTCGTCCGGGGCAGGCGATGGGCAGGGCGACGTGGATTTCCGCTTTCTGCGCTTCCGGCCGCCCGCCGGCATCGGCGAGGGACCAATCCCGCACATCCGGTTGGACCGGGCGCTTCAGTTCCTGCTGGCCGACCGGCTCGTGTGAGCCGGCGGGCAGTTCAGGCCGCCGGTCAGAACTTTGCGGACGCCCAGCGCACCATCTGAACCAGCACCTGCTCCTGCGCCTGATCGAGGGCGGCGGTGGCGGAGGGGCCGGCGGAGGAGGCAGCCGGCACGGCGGCGCGGAACACCTGCGCCGCCAGGATGCGACCGCTCTGGGTACCGATGAGCTTGGCGGAGATCTCAACCACCGCCACCGGTCCCTGATCGGTGATGCGCAGCGCGAAGGTGCGGATGTCCGTCACCAGCGTGTAGTCAGCGTTCACGCCGTCGCCGGGACGGGCGACGCGGCGCAGCTTGCTCGCATTCTCGAACGCCTGGATCGTGCGGGCGTGCAGCAGCGCCGGAAGATTGTCGCTCCACTGCGCATCAGCCAGATAGGCCACCTGCCCTGCGCCGGGCTCCACCATGATCTTGTCGGTGTTGAGCACGGCGAGCGCCGTCGGCGCCACCACCACGAGCTGACCGTTGCCGGCGCCGCCGGCCGTGAAGCCGCCGGGTGCGGAGAGATTGTAGGTCGGCGTCGGGGTCGAACCGCAGGCGGCGAGGGAAAGGGCGGCGCCGACGAACAGGAACGCGCCGAGCAGGCGGCGCGTCAGGGAAGCGGCACGGGTCGGCATACGGGTACGGGGGGCGGGAACGTCGCTCATGATCGGCTCATCGCCCGTATTTCGGAATGGAGGTGCCGCCGCCCAGGATGAATTGCTGGGGGTTGCGCTCGATGCCCCTGAGCACGCGGTCGATCTCGCCGAGGGTGCGGCGGCCGTCGGTCGCCAGCGCCTCGAACTGCTTGAGGCCGGGACCGGTGAAGCGGCTGATCTCGTTTGTGAGGAGGGCAGTCCGCTGGTCGAGATTGTCGGCCAGCTTGCGCACGGAGGTGGCGGCCTCGGTGGCCTGGTTGAGCAGGCCGTTCTTGTCCTCGGTCGCGGTCTTGAGGTTCGCAACCACCTCGTCGACCCGCTGCGCCACGCCGTTGAGCTGCTTCACGAGCACGTTCGCCTGCTCGATCACGCTCGCCACGTCGTCGGACTTGGAGGCGACAGCCTGCGAGAAGGTGTCGATGTTGTGGATGATGTTCTTGATCTCGTCCGGATTGATCGAGTCGAGCACCATCTCGATCTTCTTGGCGACGCCCTGCGCCGTATTGATGAGGCCGGACATGCCTGCGCCACCGTCCGCGGAGATGCGGGGAATGCCATTGGGGCCGGGCGGAAGGGGCGGCGCGTCCGGCTTTCCGCCGCGGATGGACACCGCGATGATGCCGGTGAGGCCCTGGGACTCCAGACCTGCGCGGGCGTCGGAGAGCACCGGCACCTTGTTGTCGATGCCGATGTGGACGAGCACCTGCCCAGGCTGCCCCGGCACGAGGCCGAGGCTCGTCACCTGGCCCACGGGAATACCGTTGAACAGCACCGAGTTGCCCTGGCGCAGGCCGGCCACCGAGCCGTCGAAGACGATCTCATAGACCTTGCGGGCCGTGGAATCGTGCGGCCCGGCGAACCAGTACACGAAGCCGAACGCGGCCGCGATGACGGCGAGCGTGAAGGCTCCGATGATGGTGTAGTTGGCCCGTGTTTCCATGCCTCATCCCGGTTCCGTTGCAGCCTGCCCCGCTTTACCGGCCTGCCCCTTGTCCTGGCGTGCCGCCAAACGCGGCGCGCACGTCTCATCCCGCGCCTACCGGCGCACGCTCTGAACCGCCCGTGCCCGCGTGCCGTGGAAATAGGCCCGCAGCCAAGGGTGTTGTTCCGCCATCATGTCCTCGATCGTTCCCGCCGCGATCACCTTGCCGTCGGCCAGTGCCGCGATCCGGTCGCACACCGTGTGAAGGCTGTCGAGATCGTGGGTTACCATGAAAACCGTAAGCCCCAAAGTCTGTTGCAGCGTGCGGATCAGTTCGTCGAAGTCGCCCGCACCGATGGGATCGAGCCCCGATGTCGGCTCGTCGAGAAAGAGGATTTCAGGATCGAGCGCCAGCGAACGGGCTAGCGCGGCGCGTTTTATCATGCCGCCGGACAGCTCGGAGGGTAACTTTTCGGCCACATCGCATTTCAGGCCGACCATCTCGATCTTGGTGAAGGCGATCTCATCCAGAAGCCGCTGGGACAGCTTGAGATTTTCCCGGAGTGGGAACTGGATGTTCTGCTTCACCGTGAGCGAGGAGAACAGCGCGCCCTGCTGGAACAACACGCCCCACCGCCGCTCCAGCGCGGAACGCTCGCGCTCGGAGAGGTCGTCGAGGTTCTGCCCGAACACCTCGACGGTCCCGGAGGTCTTCGGCACAAGTCCGAGGATGGTGCGCGTCAGCACCGACTTGCCGCCGCCCGACGTGCCGACGAAGCCCAGGATCTCGCCGCGATAGACATCGAGATTGAGGTGGTTCAGCACCACCCGGTCCCCAAAGCCGACGACGATGTCGCGCACCCGGATGATGGCTTCCCGGCCGCTGGTCTGGAGTGTGGAGGGGGAGGTCTGCGCGTCCATGGCCGCTCACATGTCGATCGCGGCGAAGAACATGGCGAACACACCGTCCATGACGATCACGAGGAAGATGGCCTTCACCACCGAGGCGGTGGTGTGCTCACCGAGGGATTCGGCGCTGCCGCCCACCCTCAGACCTTCCATGCAGGCGACGAGGCCGATGGTGGCGGCCATGAAGGGCGCCTTGTACATGCCGACCTTGAACTGATCGAGGTCGATGGCGAGCTTCAGCCGGTCGAGGAACACGTCGGGCGTGATGCCGCCATAGCCCCAGGACACCAGCCCGGCACCGAAAATGGCCGACATGGAGCCGATGAAGGTCAGCAGCGGCAGGGCGATGATGAGCGCCAGGATGCGGGGCACCACCAGCACCTCGATGGGATCGAAGCCCATGACGCGCAGCGCATCGATCTCCTCGCGCATGCGCATGGAGCCGAGCTCGGCCGTATAGGCGCTGCCCGAGCGGCCGGCGATCATGATGGAGACGATGAGCACGCCGAGCTCGCGGAGCACCAGCACGCCCACCATGTCCACGACATAGATGTCGGCACCGAAGCGGCGGAAATTGAAGATGCCCTGCTGCGCCAGGATGCAGCCGATCAGGAAGGTGATGAGCAGGATGATCGGCACGGCGCGGAAGCCCACGCGGTCGATCTGGTTCACCATGGAGGTGAAGCGGAAGCTGCGCGGGCGCGCCACCACCCGCAGCATGGCAGCCACGGTCGCGCCGATGAAGTTCAGCAGCGACAGCGCGTCCTTCGCGGCGTTGACCACCTCGTGGCCGAAGCGCTCCAGAATGCCTTCGTGCCGGCGCTTGGGCGGCACCGGCTCGTGGCCCATGCGGGCAAGTTCTTCCAGCAGCACCTTGTAGCGCGGTGCCAGCCCGACGACCTTCGGCTCGATACCGGCGCCGGCCCAGGCGCGGCGCAGCCGCTCCAGCAGCAGGGCGCCGAAGGTGTCCATGCGCTCCACGGAGGCGAGGTCGATCTCTACATCCTTGGGCTTGGCATAGGTATGGGCGGTGTCGTTGACCGCCGCCTCCAGTTCGTCGGCATATTCCGACGTCCACGCACCGCGACCGGCCACGGTCAGGCGGTCGTCCTGGCTGTGCACGGAAATCAACGAGGCGTGCGGCAACGCGGCGTCTCCAAAGGCGACCGGCGCGTCGCGCCGGCTGGTCTCAACTTCAAACGGGCTTCGGGCCTGACCGACCCGATTCCCTGCCGCGACACCGCCGCGGCCCGAACCGACGCCCCGCTTGCTCCGGCGGGTTCGCAAGGCCTCGCCAGCTGCGTCAAAGCCCCTGAGGCCCCAACGCAATCTAGCCATACAGAGATGCGGCGGCGGCGTCGAGATCAGCCAGGACACACTGCGCCACCATCGTCACCTGCCCGGCGATGGGCAGCGCGGAATCGGCTATTAAGCTTAACCCATGGCCGAACTGTCCCTGAGCGTCGAGCGCTTTCCCATCGCCGGTACCTTCACCATTGCCCGCGGCTCGAAGACCGAGGCGGTGGTGGTGGAGGTGCGCATAACCGCGGGCGGCATCACCGGCCGTGGCGAATGCGTGCCCTATGCCCGCTACGGCGAAAGCGTGGAGGGGGTGGTCGCAGCCATCGGGCAGCTCGCGCCCGAAATCGCAGCCGGCCTGAGCCGGGAAACGCTGCAGCACCGCTTGCCCGCCGGTGCCGCCCGCAATGCCATCGACTGCGCCTTGTGGGACCTCGAGGCGAAATCCTCCGGCATGGGCTGCGCCGAGCTTGCCGGCCTGCCGCCCCTGCGGCCTGTGGTCACGGCCTATACCCTGAGCCTCGGCACGGCCGAGGCCATGGCCAGCGCCGCGGCCGCGGCCACGGACCGCCCACTGCTCAAGCTGAAGCTCGGAGCCCCGGGTGATCGGGAACGTCTCGCGGCCGTGCGCGAGGCCGCGCCGGACAAGCGGCTGATCGTGGATGCCAACGAGGGTTGGAAGGCGGCCGACCTGCCCGCATTGTTCGAGGCCTGCGCCGCTGCCGGCGTCGAACTCATCGAGCAGCCGCTCCCGGCCGACGACGACCGCCGCCTCGCCCGGATCGACCGGCCGGTGCCGGTGTGCGCGGACGAGAGCGTCCACGACCGGGCCGGGCTCGCGGATCTGCGCACGCGCTACGACGCCATCAACGTGAAGCTCGACAAGGCGGGCGGCCTCACCGAGGCGCTGGCATTGGCAGAGGCGGCGCATGGCCTCGGATTCGGCGTCATGGTGGGCTGCATGCTGGCGTCGTCGCTGGCCATGGCCCCTGCCCTGCTGGTCGCCCAACGCGCCAAGTGGGTCGATCTCGACGGGCCGCTGCTGCTCGCCCGCGACCGCCTCCCCGGCCTTCACTACGAGGGCGCTGTCGTTTCCCCGCCCGAGCCCCTGCTCTGGGGCTGAATCCGCGCGGCGAGGAGGGCCACGCCCGCCCCTGCCAGTCCAACTGCGCAGCCCGCGAGGAAGGCCAGCGGACCGAACGCCGCCCAGAGCGGCCCCGCCGCCACGTTCGCTGCCGACGACATCAGGCTCGAGGTCCAGGCCGCGGTGGTCTGGCCCGTCCCGGATCGATGCTCGCTCACGCCGCGGGCCACGAGATCGACCATGGCGAGATAGGTGGCCGCGAAGGTCAGGGCGTGCAGCATTTGCAGCGGCAGCAGGACGGCGATGGGCGGATCGCTCGCCATCACCGCAAAGCGCACCACGGCCGCCGCGCCGCCGATGGCGATCATTCCATAGGCACCGAAACGCCCCAGCAGCGGCCGGCCGAAGCGGAACAGCACCATCTCGGCCGCCACGCCCACCGCCCACAGGATGCCGATGACCGACAGCGAGATGCCCTCCGACCGCCAGTGGACCGTGGCGAAGAGGTAAAGCACCGCGTGGCTCGCCTGCACGAGCCCCGCAGCGACGATGCCGGCGAGAAAGCCGAGCCGCGCGCGCCGGCCCGTGAGGGGCGAGGGCATGGGCTCGGCCTGCGGCAGTTCAGGCAGGCCGAAGGTCGCGAGCACATAGGCCATGTGGCCGGCGATCATCAGCAGGACGACCGAATCCGCGCCCAGCGCACCGACGATCACTCCACCGGCGAGGTTGGCAGCGAGGAAGCTCGCCGACCCCCATTGCCGCGCGCGGCCATATTCCGCCCGTCCCGCCCGGGCGAGGCGCGAGGTATAGGAATCCAGCAGCGAGAAGCCGGGGAACCATGCCGCAGACATGGCGCCGAGGATGAGCAGGATCGCCGGAAGGTTGGAGGTGAGGGCCAGCAGCACCATGGCCGCGACCGTGGCCATCCCCAGCAGCGTCAGCAGCGCCCTCGGCCGCCCCAGCCGGTCCGAAAGCAGACCGAGCAGGGGTGTCGCGGCGAGCCGGCTGAGCATGGGCACGGCCAGCACGAGGCCGATGGCCTCAGGCCCCAGCCCGCGCGCCTGCAGCCAGAGCGGCAGATAGGGCTGGAAGATGCCGAGGGCGATGAAGAAGGTGCCGTAGGCCGCCCCGAGCCTCAGCGCGAGCGCGCGCGGCGGCAGGTGGCCCTGCCCTGTCTCCCCCGCGCCCTCCACGATGCGTCAGGCGGAAGCGAGGCAGCGGGCGAAGGTTTCCGCATCCACATTGCCGCCCGAGAGGACGATCACCGCTGTGCCGCCGGAGACGTTGAGCCGTCCTTCCAGCAGGCTGGCCAGCGCCACGGCGCCGCCCGGCTCCACCACGAGCTTGAGTTCGCGGAAGGCGTATTCCACCGCTCGCGCCACCTCGGCGTCGGTCACGGACGCCGCCTCACCCACAATGCGGCGGGTGATCTCGAAGGTGATGGCTCCGGGCGTGGGCGCCAGCAACGCGTCGCAGAAGGAGCCGTCCGGCTGGGCGTTGCGCTCGCGCACGCCAGAGCGGAAGGAGCGGGCATGGTCGTCGAAGCCCGCCGGCTCGCACACCACCACCCGCGCCTGCGGCGCAACCCGCTTGACGGCGAGCGCGATGCCGGCCACGAGGCCACCACCAGACGCGTTGGCCGCCACGAGGTCCGGCACGCGGCCGAGCGCGGCGAGGTCCTGAACGATCTCCAGCCCCACCGTGCCCTGCCCGGCGATGATGTGGGGATCGTCATAGGGCGGCACCATGATGGCACCGCGCTCTGCGGCAATGGCGCGGGCGATGGCGTCGCGGTCCTCGGTGCGGCGGTCGTAGCCCACGACCTCGGCGCCGAGTGCGCGGGTGCGGTCGCGCTTCAGGGCCGGCGCGTCATGGGGCATGACGATGACCGCCGGCATGCCGAGGATCTTCGCCGCGGCGGCGACGCCCTGGGCATGATTGCCCGACGAGCAGGCGACGACGCCGGCGGCGCGCGCCGCTTCGGGAATCTGCACCATGCGGTTGAAGGCGCCGCGGAACTTGAAGGAGCCCGTGCGCTGAAGCGTCTCCGGCTTCAGGAAGACGTCGGCGCCGATGCGCTCGCTCAGCACCGGCGAGAACACCAGCGGCGTGCGCACGGCGAAGCCGAGCAGCCGCGCGGCGGCAGCATCGACATCTTCGGCGGTGGGAAGCGGGGCGGACTGAATCTCTAAGGCGCTCATGCGCCGGAAGCTACCCGACGCCGCCGCCGAAGGCGATAGCGCCGCGCGATGGGTCCGATGTCGTGGGCGATCAGCACATTGTCCAGAAACTGGCGCGCGCTCTCCCGCCACGTATAGCGCAGCGCGAAGCGGCGGGCGGCGGCGGGCGACAGTTCCAGCGCCTTGAGGCAGGCGGTGCGCAGATCCTCATCGAGAATGCCCACGGTTTCGGTGGCGTCCGCCAGAACGTCGGTCGGGCCCGTCACCGGATAGGCGGCAACCGGCAGGCCGCTGGCCAGCGCCTCCAGCAGCACGATGCCGAAGGTGTCGGTGCGGCTCGGGAAACAGAAGACGTCGCAGGCGGAATAGACCTGCGCCAGATCCTCGCCTTCCTTCGAGCCAAGGAAATGCACCGCCGGGAAGCGCTCCTTCAGGCTGGCGAGGGCGGGACCGTTGCCCACCACCACCTTGGAGCCGGGAAGATCGAGATTGAGGAACGCCTCGATGTTCTTCTCCACCGCGACCCGGCCGACGAAGAGATAGACCGGCCGCGGCAGGTTCAGCGTCGCTTCCGGACGCGGGCGAAACAGGTCCGCATCCACGCCGCGTGACCAGCGCATCAGCCGCTTGAAGCCGCGCGCTTCCAGATCCCGCTCCAGCGTGGCGGTGGAGACCATGACGCCGCCGCCCGCATTGTGGAACGAGCGCAGCCACGCATAGGTCAGCCGCTCCGGCACCGGGGCACGGGCGGCGAGATATTCCGGGAATTTCGTGTGATAGGAGGTGGTGAAGGTGCGGCGCGAGGCGATGCAGGCCCGGCGCACCAGGATGCCGATCGGCCCCTCGGTCGCGATATGCACGAAGTCCGGCTGCAGCGCCTCGATGCGCCGCATGATCATGCGCGGCGTGGCGAGGGCGAGCCTGATCTCGTTGTAGGTGGGCAGCGGAACGGTGCGGAAGCCCTGCGGGGTGAGGAACTGCATGTCCGCCCCGAGGTTCTCCGCCTCTCGGGCGGTATGCTCCAGGGAACGCACCACGCCGTTGATCTGGGGATGCCACGCATCGGTGGCCACAAGAACCCGCATCAGGCCGCCGCGCGCGCCCCCTCGACGACCTCGCCCTCCTCGGCCGGCGCACTCTTCTCGAGCTTGCGCGTCCAGGAGATGATCTCAAGGCGGCCGTCCTCGTGCTCGGCGACGGCAGTGCAGCTCTCCACCCAGTCGCCGCAATTCACGTAGCGGACGCCGAACTGGTCGTGGATGGCGGCGTGGTGGATGTGGCCGCAGATCACGCCGTCGACCTGATAGCGCTTGGCCTCCTCGGCCACCGCCTCCTCGAACTTGCCGATATAGTTGACCGCGTTCTTCACCTTGAGCTTTGCCCACTGGCTCAGCGACCAGTAAGTTAGGCCGAGGCGGCGGCGGATCTTGTTGAGATAGGTGTTGATGCCGAGCGCGGCGGTGTACGCCCAGTCGCCGAGGAAGGCGAGCCACTTGGCGTGGCGCACGACCAGATCGAACACGTCGCCATGGATCACCAGATAGCGCTTGCCGTCGGCCGCCTCGTGGATGGCAGTCTCCACAACTTCGATACCGCCGAAATGGGTGCCGTAATAGTCGCGCAGGAATTCGTCGTGATTGCCCGGCAGATACACCATGCGCGCGCCCTTGCGGCCCTTGCGCAGCAGCTTCTGCACCACGTCGTTGTGCTTCTGCGGCCAGTACCAGTTGGCCTTCAGCCGCCAGCCGTCGACAATGTCGCCGACGAGATAGACGGTGTCGGCTTCGTTGTACTTGAGGAAATCGAGGAGAAGTTCGGCCTGGCAGCCCTTGGTGCCGAGATGCACGTCGGAGATGAAGAGGGCGCGATAGCGGCGCGCTTCAGGACTGTCGCTCACGCCCGATACCTCCACCTTCCCGCGGCCCGCCGGTGCGGCCGTAACGGCTGAACCCGGCTAAGGCGGCATCTTGGCGCCCGTAAGGCGCCCCGTTCCAGTTCGCCGGCGGACCCACCGATGGACCTTACCGAAGGGCCTGCACGCTTGCCGTTGACGCTTCGGACTTAGCCGGAGTCGTGTATCCCTTTTATGACGTCGGCCTTCGAAAAGGAAGGCCGCCTGCCCAATCCTGCGCCGTGCACAGATTAGACGCATGCCATTTCTGCATTGGAAAGACGGCTAATAGTCGAAGGCCACATTGGTGAAGTCGTTGCGCCCCGTATCAGGCGGCGCGACCTGTCGAATCGCACCCCTTCATCTCTGGCGGCTGCTGCGCAGGGTGGGCACGCCACCGCGCTTCGGGGCTCGCAGGCCCGCGGCATATTGGCTCCGGCACGTCGCAAGAGGCACCCCTGCGTCACCTCCGGGCACCCAGGCGCCGGCCCCGCGGCCGCGAAAATTATCTGGCCCCGCCATTGACCTAAGCACAAGACCGCGCCAGCGTGCGCCGCCTTGGACGGAGCTGCCGACCTGCGCCGCCCGCCCGAACAAGAACGACGCCATACAATTCCATCAGGAGTCCCCCCGATGAAGCTGGTCCGCTTCGGCGACTTTGGACGAGAGAAGCCGGGTCTAATCGATTCAAACGGCAAGGTTCGCGACCTTTCCGGCGTCATCGCGGACCTCAACGGCGAGACGCTCGCCCCCGAGAGCCTGAAGAAGATCGCCGCCCTCGATCCCGCGTCCCTGCCTCTCGCGCCCGAGGGCGCGCGTCTTGGCGCCTGCGTCGCCCGTCCCGGCAATTTCGTCGCGGTCGGCCTCAATTTCGCGGACCACGCTGCCGAGACCAACAATCCGATCCCCGAAGAGCCGGTGCTCTTTAACAAGGCGCCGAACTGCATCGTCGGCCCGAATGACGACGTGATGATCCCGAAGGGCTCGCTGAAGCTCGATTGGGAGGTGGAGTTCGCCTTCGTCATCGGCAAGCGCGCCCGCTATGTCGAGGAGAAGGAAGCCCTCGATCACGTTGCCGGCTACTGCATCTGCAACGACGTCTCCGAGCGCCATTTCCAGATCGAGCGCTCCGGCCAGTGGATGAAGGGCAAGGGCTGCGAGACCTTCGGCCCGCTCGGCCCCTGGCTCGTCACCACCGACGAGATCGCCGACACCTCCACCCTCGCCATGTGGCTCGAAGTGAACGGGGAGCGCGTGCAGAACGGCTCCATGAAGACCATGATCTTCCGCATCCCGTTCCTGGTGCACTACATCAGCCAGTTCATGGTGCTCGATCCCGGCGACGTCATCACCACCGGCACCCCGCCCGGCGTCGGCCTCGGCTTCAAGCCGCCGCGCTTCCTGAAGGCCGGCGACGTGATGCGCGTCGGCATCGAGGGCCTCGGCGAACAGCAGCAGACCGTGGTTCCGTTCAAGCTCTGAGCGGTTACCCCCTTCACGGCAGACAACGGCCGCCGCTTCATCGGCGGCCGTTTTCATGTCCATGGGCGGACGCCACGCCCGTCGGTATCGCGCCCATGGCGTAGCGCTTCACCCATTGCGCGCAGGCGAGGTAGACCAGGGTGATGGCGGCGACGGCAATGAGGGTGGTGGCCGGGAGCGGCACGAAGCCGAACCAGCCGCCGAGACCGCTCAGGGGCACCACGAAGGCGACGGCCAGCGCGCCTAGGGCCGAGATGACCAGCGCCCGGTCCGGCGGCGCTTCGCCCAAGGGCAGACGGGTGCGGATGAGGAACACCACCAGCACCTGCGTGGCGATGGATTCCAGGAACCACGCCGTGCGGAAGGCATCCACCCCGGCGCCGAGCACCACCAGCAGCACGCCGAAGGTGAGGATGTCGAACAGCGAGGAGAGCGGCCCCATCACCGCCGCGAACCGCACCAGCCCCTTCATGTCCCACTGCTGGGGCGTGGCGAGGTCCGCCTCGTCCACGGCGTCGAAGGGAATGCCGACCTCGGAGAGGTCGTAGAGCAGGTTGTTGAGCAGGATCTGGGTGGCGAGCAGCGGCAGGAACGGCAGGAAGAGGCTGGCTGCGGCCATGGAGAGCATGTTGCCGAAGTTGGAGCTGGCGCCCATCCGCACATATTTCAGGATGTTGGCGAAGGTCCGCCGTCCCTCCTCCACCCCGTCCGCCACCACGTCGAGGTCGGGCGCGAGCAGGATCATGTCGGCGGCGGCGCGGGCGACGCCGGTCGCGCCGTCCACCGAGAGGCCGACGTCGGCGAGCTTCAGGCCCGGGGCGTCGTTCACCCCGTCGCCGAGGAAGCCGACGGTCTCGCCATCGGCCATAAGCGCCCGCACCACCCGCACCTTCTGGTTGGGCGTCATGCGGCCGTAGACGTTCACGCTGCGCACCCGGACGCGCAGGGCATCGTCGCTGAGGTGAGCCACCTCGGCCCCCGAGAGGATGTCCGCGGCATCGAGGCCGAGCTCCCCTGCGACGCGGGCGACCACCGTGGGATCGTCCCCCGACAGCACCTTGACCTTCACACCCGCCGCCGCGAGCCGCGCGAGGGCATGGGCTGCGCTGGGCTTGGGCGGGTCCTCGAACAGGCAGAAGCCTTCCAGCACGAGGCCGGATTCATCCTCCGGCTCCAGGCTGCCCGTGCGCGCCATGCCGTCCGGCGTGCCGGCCCGCGTCGCGATGGCAATGGCGCGCAGGCCCTGCTCCGCATGACGCTTGAGCTGAGCGGCGATGGCGGCACGGGCTTCTGCATCGAGACTGGCAAGGTCATCACCCAGCCGGCGATCGGTGCAGACGTCCATCACCGCTTCCGGCGCGCCCTTGCAGACGAGCAGGCGTTCGCCGGCCCCCTGCCCTGCCCGCTCCGCCAGCACGGAGCCGCGGCGGCGTTCATAGCCGAAGCCAAGGCGCGAGGGAGCCGTCCAGCCATCCGCGGCGTCGGGCGCGGCCGCGGCGAGGGCCGTGTCCATCCAGCTGCGGTCGCCGGCCAGCTCCGCGCACAAGGCCGCAAGCTCCGCGGGACGGCGCGACGCCTGCCCGCCCGCATCCTCGCTGCCGGCGAGCACGATCTCGGCGGAGGTGAGCGTGCCGGTCTTGTCCGTGCAGAGCACCGTCATGGCGCCGAGGTCGTGGATGGCGGTGAGGCGCTTCACGATCACCTTGCGCTGGGCCATGCGCACCGCCCCGCGCGAAAGGGTCACTGTGGTGATCATGGGCAGAAGCTCGGGGGTGAGCCCCACCGCCAGCGCCACCGCGAACATCAGCGATTCCAGAAGCGGCCGCCCCAGCACGAGGTTCACGGCCAGGACAGCCACGGACAGCACGCCCGCGGCGCGGGCGATGACGAAGCCCAATGCGCGCAGGTCGCGCTGGAAAGGCGAGAGGCCGGCGTCCTCCGCCAGAAGGGCGGCAGCGGAGCCGAACAGGGTTGCCTGGCCGGTGGCGACCGCGAGCGCCACCGCCTCACCGCTCTGCGCCACCGCACCCCGGAACAGGGCGTTCGTCGCCTCCGCCGCCACGGTAGACGAGACGGCGCCCGGACGCTTCTCCACCGCATAGGGTTCACCCGTGAGGGCGGCCTCATTGGCGGCGAAGCCGTCTGCCGAGAGGATCACCGCGTCTGCCGGGATAATGTCGCCGGTACGCACGCGGAACACGTCGCCAGGCACGATCCGGTCGGTGGGGAGCGTTGAGAACACGCCGTCACGGCACACCTCGGCGGTGAGCGCGACCTGCTCGCGCAAGGCCGCCGCCGCCCGGGAGGCCCGCGCTTCCTGAACCGTGTCGAGCCCGATGGACGCGACGATGACGAGGATGATGATGGCCGCGCTCGCTGCATCTCCCGTCGCGGCCGAGACCACGGCGGCAACGAGCAGCATCAGCACCAGCGGTTCCAGCAGGCGGCGCAACAGCGCGCGAAGGGGACCGGAGCGGCGCGGAGGCTTGTCGAGGTTGGGGCCGAAGCGCTCCAGCCGCTCGGCCGCCTCCCCTTGGGACAGCCCGGCGGTGCCGCAGCCGAGGCGATGGCAGAGGGCATCCGGCGCCTCCGTCCAGAAGGCTGCCGTCCCCGCATCCCCCGCCGCCGGCGATGAGGCCGAGCCGTGGCCGTTGCGCTGCGAACCTTTTGCGGCGATCTCCACGGGCGGCCTCCGGGCGCTAATCGAGCCGGCGGGAGCCTAGAGCACATTATCGGCCGGCAGATACCGGCCTTAATCAAGAAACGGCTGCGAAAGCGACCTTCCGCTGCGACCTCACTGCATGGTCGTCGTGGCGAGCCAGCTCTTCACCGCGCCCAGGGCCTCGGTGCGGTTGCCGGTGCGGTGCTGGGCTTCCTGGAAGACCGCGAGTTGCACGTCGGCGCTGGTGCCCTCCTCGGCAATGGTGCGCACGCGCATCAAAGCATCGAGGCAGCCCAGCGCCTCCGCATCCGAGGCGACGAGGTTGACGAGGCCATCCACCGCATCCCGCACCGCGACGGCGCGGCGCTGGGCGAGGTCAACGAACGAGCCGTGCACGCCGTAGCGCTGGGCGCGCCACTTGTTCTCGTCGGCAATGGCCCGGTCCACCGGCCCCACATCGCGATTGTGATGGGGATTGCGCACCAGGAAGCGCACCAGCGAGCGGTAGAGCGCGGCGATGGCCACCGTGTCGGTCGAGCGGGTGCAACTGTCCGGCGCGCGCAGCTCCAGTGTCGGCAGCTGGCGCGAGGGGCGGATGGCCCACCACACATAGCTCGAATCGGTGATTGCCCGCGCCGCCACCATGGCCTCCACATAACGCTCGTAGTCGCCGCTGTTCTCGAACATCTCCGGCAGGCCGGTGCGCGGCAGCTCGTCATAGGCGGCGAGCCGATAGCCCATCAGTCCGGTCTGCTTGGCGCCCCAGAAGGGCGAGGAGGTGGAGAGCGCGATGAAGTGCGGGATATACGGCACGATGCGGCGCATCACGTCGACCCGCTCGTCCGGGTCTGGCAGTTCCACGTGGACGTGCAGACCGCACACCATATTGCGCTCGCCCAGCATCTTGAGGTCGTTCATCACCCCGTCATAGCGATTGGCTCGCGTGGCGCGCACGCCGTCCCAGGTGGCGGTGGGGTGGGTGCCGGAGGCGATGACGGCGAGGCCGTGCTCGCTCGCGACATCCGACACGGCGTGGCGCAGGCCGCGGATTTCGTCCAGCGCGCTGCCGATGCCGGTGGTCGGCCTGGTGGCGATCTCAAGCTGCGACTGGAGCATCTCCACCGAGACGGATTCCCCCAGCCGCTCCTTCAGCTCGTCGAAAAAGCCTGCGGGCATGCGGCGTTGCACGGCCTTCGTGTGGGCGTCGACGACGAAGAACTCCTCTTCGATTCCAAAGCTGTAATCGTTCGACACGGAGCCCTCCACAAAACCTGACCTTGAAGCGAGCCAGTAACGCTCGTCCCATTGCGAAGTTCCGGGGAGACTGACGCCAAATCAGTCCAAATTTTGGCAGTGAATCACGCGCGGGATTGCACGTTACGGTTCAACATCTTGCCGCAGTGCACGCGATATGGACGAAGTCGAAAGTAGTTTACGAACGAATCGCAAGAACTATTTTATCCAGTGTGACGGAACAAAAACGCGCCCCGCGCGTTAATGCACCCTCATCGACGCGCCGCATTCACCAGCGCGAGGGCGGCCACGGCGGCAGTGTCGGCCCGCAGGATGCGCGGGCCAAGGCTGAGGGTGAGGCCTCGGGGGGCGATGCGGGTCCGCTCTTCCGGGCTGAACCCGCCTTCCGGGCCGATCAACACGCTTACCGGCCCTGGCCGCGCCTGCTTGAGCGCGGCGATGGGGTCTTCGTCATCGGAGGCTTCGTCGCAGAACACGAGGAGGCGGTCCTCTGCGAGGGACGACAGCCACGCGTCAAGCGGGCGGGGCTCCGCCACATGGGGTAGGCTGAGGATACCGCACTGTTCGGCGGCCTCGATGGCGTTGGCCGTCATGCGCTCGACATTGACGCGGGAGACCTGCGTGTAGCGGGTGAGGATGGGGCTCAGGATGCCCGCGCCCATCTCCACCGCCTTCTGGACCATGTAGTCGAGGCGCGCATGCTTCAGCGGCGCAAACGCATATTCCAGCGTCGGCGCGGGCGGCTGGGGCCGGGTCTCGCGCAGAACTTCGAGGCGCACCTCGCGCTTGCCGCCGGCGATGCGCGTCGCCCGCCATTCCCCATCGCAACCGTTGAACAGGAGGATGTCCTCGCCCACGCCCAGCCGGATCACGTTGGCAACGTAATGCGCCGCCTCGCGCTCCAGCACGATTTCGGCGCCCTCTGCCAGATCGGCGGCGACGTGCAGACGTTGGGCGTGGAAATCGTGCTCTGGCATGACGGCTCCTCTCGCCGGAGGGACACCACGCATCGGCCCGCGTTGCAAGCGTGCGCTTCAGGAGCGCCGCGGAACGAAAACAGGCGGAGACCCGAAGGACCCCCGCCTGTCCAGCCCCCCGAACGCCCCTCGGGAGACGACGCCCTGACCGGCGCTATTGCATAATCCACAAGGGTAGCCTGCGGTTGCATCCCCCGAATGGAGGATGCAAGGGAAGCTGATACCGTGCCACAGGCGGAGCGATTACCCGCGCGCCTGCTTCAGCCCTGAATCCCTCGCAGCACCCGGGTGCTCGGCGCCTACGTTCGGCGCTTACGTTCGGCGCTTACTTGGAGCCGTCCGGCTTGAACTGGGCGAGGAAGGCGATGAGATCCGCGCGCTCCTGCTCGTTCTTCACGCCGGCGAACGCCATCTTACCCTTGGGGGCGAGGTGCTTGGGATTCTCGATGTAATCGTTGAGGGTGGCGTCGTCCCACACCTTGCCGGCGGCGGCGCCGTCCTTGATGTCCTGGGAATACGCATAGCCCTCGAAGTGCGCCCACTTGGCACCGACGATGCCGTTCAGCGGCGGGCCGACCTTCACCTTGGCGTCGGGGCCGATGGCATGGCAGGCCATGCACTTCTTGAACACGGTCTCGCCCTTGGCGACGTCGGGATCGGCATAGGCCGAGCCGGTCGCGGCGGCGAGGACAAGGGCAGAAGCCAGAACAAGACGCATTGAGCTATATCCTCTCTGTCGGCCGGGCCCCGGCTGTGCAGGGCGCTGTGTTCGCACCTGCAAATTCGCGGAAGCCAGCTTGTGATGCTTTACCGGGCAGACACCTCCACCTAGGACACCACATATATCCGTGGCAGAGGGGTCGGGTTCCTTAGCATGTTTCCAACCCGGCCTTCGATGCGACCTTGAGACCTCCCGAAATGACGGCTTCAGCGTGACCATTATTGTGAAGATCGGCGGAAGCCTGACGCGGGGCGCGCCGCCGCGGCTCCTGCTTGACCGCCTCTCGGGTCGCAAGGGGCTGGTGCTGGTGCCGGGCGGCGGAGCTCTGGCCGATCAGGTTCGCGTGATGCAGCGGCAGATGGCACTTTCCGATGGGGCAGCCCACCGGATGGCCATCCTCGCCATGGAGCAGATCGCCCACGCCTTCCTGGACATGGCCCCCGGCCTTCACCCCGCACGCACGCCGGCCGAGATTGAGTCAGCCGCGACGGTTGGCACCGCTTTGTGGCTTCCCGCCACCATGACGCTCGACGCGCCGGATATTCCCCAAAGCTGGGACGTGACCTCCGACAGCCTGGCGCTTTGGCTGGCCGGCCGGCTGGCAGCGCGGCGGCTGGTCCTCGTGAAGGCGCCGGGCGTTGCGGCGCCGCGCAGCGGCGATGGCGCAGCGGACCTCGCGGCCTGGAGCGCGGCCGGTCTGGTGGATGCGGCTTTTGCGACCATGGCACGGAGCTATTCTGGCGATATTGTCCTCGTCCCCGCCGACGACGGGGCGCTGTTGGACCGGGTGCTCGCACCGCTTGAGCCGCAGAGCATCGAGGAAACCATAGAAGGCCCCCGCCCATCATGAGCGAGACCCGTTCCAGCAAGAAGCCGCCCCGCTGGGCCTGGGCCCTCACCGGCTCGGGGCACTATTTCACCGAGAGCATCGAGATCATCCGCGAGCTTCAGGACGTGGACCTGTTCATCTCGGACGCCGCGGACGAAGTGCTGCGCATGTACAAGCAGGACAAGGAACCCCTGCCCCCGCAGACACAGGTGTTCCGCGACAATTCGGCGTCCTCCGCCTCGATCGGCCGCTTCTATCACGGCGAGTATCACACCCTCGTCGTCTCGCCCGCCTCCTCCAATACGGTGGCGAAGGCGGTGCACGGGATTTCCGATACGCTCGTCACCAATTGCTTCGCCCAGGCCGGCAAGTGCCGCGTGGCCTGCATCGTCTTCGCCTGCGACAGCCAGCCGGAGATGATCACCATGGCACCGGAAGGCCCGGTGCCGGTCTATCCGCGCCGGATCGATCTCGAGAACACCGCGAAGCTCAAGACCTTTGAGGCGACCGTGGTGGCCGAGACGCTGGAGGAGCTGCGCCTCGCCGTCGCCCGCCGCCGGGCGGAGCTTGCCACCCTCTATCCCGTCCCGGCCTGAGACATGGCCGAGCGCGTCGCCCTCGTCACCGGCTCGCTGGCGGAGCCGCGCATCCGCCGGATCGCGGAGGAGCTTGCGGACGGCACGCTTGATCCGGTGGTGGTGAACATCGGGGTGAAGGTCGCGGCGCTGATGACGGCGGAGATTGTCGAACGCCGCCTCAAGCTGCCCGAGGGCACGGACAAGGTCCTGATGCCCGGCCGTTTCCGGGGCGACCTCGAACGCCTCGCCGCCCGCTTCGGCCTGCCGTTCGAGCGCGGGCCGGACGAGGCGGCGGACCTCCCCGCCTATTTCGGCCGAGGCAAGGGGCGAAAGGTATCGCTAGACCGCCACGATGTGATGTTGTTCGCCGAGATCGTGGATGCGACGCGGCTGTCCATCCCCGAGCTTCTGGAGCGCGCCCGCTTCCTGAGGGGCGAAGGCGCGGACGTGATCGACCTCGGCGCCCTGCCCGACCAGCCCTTCCCGCATCTGGAAGATGCTATCGCCACCCTGAAAGCCGAGGGCTTCAAGGTGAGCGTGGACAGCTTCGACCCGGAGGAGTTGCGTCGCGGCACGCGCGCCGGGGCGGACTATCTGCTCAGCCTCAACGAGACAAATCTCGCCATCGCCGATGAAGGCCCGGCCGTGCCGGTGCTGGTGCCGGCGCAGGCCGGAGACCTTTCGTCTCTCATCCGCGCCATTGAGGCGTGCGAGGCGGCAGGGCGGCCCTTCCTCGCCGATCCCATTCTCGACCCCATCCATCTCGGCTTCACGGCATCGCTGGTGCGCTATGCGGAGTTGCGACGGCTGAAGCCGGAGATTCCCATCCTGATGGGCATCGGCAATGTCACTGAGCTGACGGACGCCGACACCACCGGCATGAACGCGCTGCTGATGGGCATCATCTCCGAGCTGCGGCTGAATGCCGTGCTCGCGGTGCAGGTGAGCCCCCATTGCCGAACGGCGGTGCGCGAGTTCGACCGGGCGCGGCGGGAATATTATGCCGCGCGCGAGGCCGGTGCCCTGCCGCAGGGCTTCGGCGGCGGGCTGATGGCGCTGCGCGACCGGCGGCCCTTTTCCACCACCCCCGACGAGGTGGCACGGCTGGCCTCGACAGTGGCCGACCGCAATTTCCGCATCGAGGTGACGGAACAGGGCATCCACGTCTACAACCGCGACGGCCACCATGTGGCCTCCGACCCCTTCGCCCTCTTCCCCCACCTGAAGGTGGAGGACGATGGCGCCCACGCCTTCTATCTCGGCGTCGAGACGGCGCGGGCGGAGATCGCCCACCATCTCGGCAAGCGCTATGCGCAGGACGAACCGCTGAAGTGGGGTGTCGCGGGCGAGACCGGCGGGAGCGCCGAGGAGAGGCATCGGTTGACATTCAAGGAAGCGGGCTCGACGCTTTCATCGAAGAAGAAAGGCGAAAGCGCGTGATCCGGGAGACCATCGTCACCACCGTCTCGGCCGCCGGGGAGGCGCACATCGCCCCCATGGGCGCGAGCGTGGTGGAAGGCGGCTATCTGCTCCAGCCCTTCCGCCCCTCCCGCACGCTGGACAATCTGGCAGCGGCGAAGAGCTGCGTGGTGAACTTCTCCGATGACGCCCGCATCTTCGCCGGCTGCATCACCGGCCGGCACCGTTCCTGGCCCACCGTGCCGGCCACCCTTCTCAAGGGCGCCGCGCGCCTCGCCGACTGCCTCGCCCATGACGAGGTGGAGGTGGTGCGCATGGAGGACGACCCCACCCGCCCCCGCTTCTTCTGCCGCACTATCCACCGCGAAACGCACGCCCCCTTCCTCGGCCTGAACCGGGCGGTGGCGGCGGTGCTGGAAGGCGCCATCCTCGTCTCGCGGTTGCACATGATGGACCCCGACAGGGTGGACCGGGAAATGAACTATCTCTCCATCGCCATCGACAAGACCGCCGGCCCGGCCGAGCGCGAGGCGTGGGACTGGCTGTGCGAGACCATCGCCGACCACCGGGCGCGGGCCGCCTCATGACGGCGCACGTTCCCGCCCGGCCGGGACTTCTCGCATCCGTGGCGAACCTCGATGAGATGCGCACGGCGCTCGCCGCCGGCGTCGATATTGTGGATCTCAAGAACCCCGCCGAGGGCGCGCTGGGCGCGTGGGCGCCGGAAGCGCTCGCCGAGGCCGTCGCCCTGTGGCGCGCGGCAGGCGCACCCGGCAGCCTCAGCGCCACGGTCGGCGACCACCCGCTGGAGCCGGACCTGCTCCGCACCGCCGCCGAGCGCACCGCCGCCGCCGGCGTGCCGCTGGTGAAGATCGGCTTTGCCCTCGGCGATGGCGCGGACCTTCCGCCGGTGCTCGACGCCCTCCGGCCCCTCGCCCGCGAGACGCGGCTGATCGCCGTGCTCTTCTCCGATCAGGCGCCGAACCTCGCCGCCGTGCCGCTGTTCGCCGCCGGCGGCTTCCACGGGGTGATGCTGGACACGGCGGACAAGGCGGCGGGCGGTCTGCTCGCACACCTGCCGCCGGAAACCCTCGCCCGCTTTGTCTCGCTCGCGCGCTCGGACGGACTGCTGACCGGCCTCGCCGGCTCGCTGAAGCTGGCGGATATCGCGCCGCTGGCGGCGCTGCGGCCGCATTATCTGGGTTTCCGCGGCGCGCTCTGCGCCGAAGGGCGGACCAGTGCCCTCGATCCCGCGCGTTTGTCCGCCGTGCGCGAAACGCTGGCGGGGCGCGTCCGCGCCTGAGGCCGGTCAGGCGGGCGGGATCGCCGCCACCACTGCATCCAGAATGTCGCCCGCCGATTCAATCTCCGCCTCGGTGGCGGTTAGCGGCGGCAGTATCGCGAGCACGTTGCCGAGCGATCGGGTGAGAAGCCCCTGCCCGCTCAGCGCCTCCGTCAGAGGCGCGGCGGGCCCTGCGCACATCAGCCCCTGAACGAGGCCGGTGCCCGCCGTATCCGTGAACAGGTCCGGCCGGCGCCAGCGCAGGGTGGCGAGCCGGTCCTCCAGTTTCCACCCCAGCTCCTGCACGCGCGTCTCAAAGCCCGGAGCGAAGGCGGCCGAGAGCACAGACAGCAGGCCGGCGGCAGCTTCCTCGTCCAGCAGCGGCAGGCCGGAAGGCAGGCTGCGGGCGAGACGCGTGCCGAGCACCAATGCTGAAGCCCCCTGCCCACCTTCGGCCCCACCCGGCAGATCGTCGATCACCATCAGGTCCGGCGCCACGCCGCGCCACTCGTGGGCGAAAGCCATGCCCGTGCGCCCGAGGCCTCCATCTGTCTCGTCGAACAGGAGCACTACGCCATACTCATCCGCCATCTGACGCGCGGTGGCGAGGATGGAGCCCGGCAGAAAGCGCAGGCCGGCATCGATGGAGGCGGGCGCGAGCAGAAGCGCCGCCACGTTCGGCCCCATGGCGGCCTCGATGGCCGCTTCGTCCTCGGGGATGCGCCGCACACCCGCATCCTGCGCGAGCGCGGGGGGAAGACGCGGATCGTCGGAGACCACGATGATCTCCCGCCGCTTGGGTCGTCCCGCCGTGCGATGGTGGGCGCGGATCGTCTCGACCGCGACACGCCATGCCGTCGCGCGATCGGCAAAGAAGCGGGCCACATCGCCGAAGGAATGGTCCGTCAGGAGGGCAGCACATCTGGCGGAGGCGGGAGCGCCATCCGCGTCATCCACCTCTGCCGCGATCACTCGCGCGGGATCGAAGCGGACGGCGCCCGAGAAATCGAGCACCGGCGTCGCAACGGAGGCCGCGTCGTCGGCCGGTGCTTCGATGCCGTCAGCGTCTGGGGCGATTGCGGACACGCGCTCCTCCATCACCTCGACGAAGCAAGGAGCGCGCCGCGATCAATCGTACTTGATGTAGGAAAAGCGCAGATCGTGCTGCGGCGTACCTTCCAGCGGCGCATCTTCTGCCGCGCCGGGCTGCCACTGCACCACTTCCTCGATCTTCTTCGCCAGCGCGAGATCGCGGACGGTAATGCCCTTGGCGTCGTGGGACTGCAGCCGCACCTCCACCCAGGCGTAGGAGGCGGTGAGGTCAGGATGGTGCCAGGCCGCCTCGGCGAGATGGCCCACCGTGTTGATGACCATCAGCGTGCCCTTCCAGCTGTTGGTCTTGTAGGTGCGCTTGATCCAGCCGTCCTCGTAGCGCCAGTGGGGCAGCTCGGCGGCGAGGTGGGCGGCGACCTCTTCCGGCGAGAAGGTCTTCTTGCGATCGATGGTCATGGTCGGCTCCGGGGCGGGGACCCGGGCGGGCGCAGGGCAACGAGTTGATCTTGCACAGTGCGCCACGCGGCGGGTGATGCTGTATAAGGACGAGGCCCGCGGCAGCCCCGGGCATATCCCGTTCTGCCGCAGCGGATGGAGAACCATGTCGAACGCGCTCGCCTTCCTCGTCAACACATCGATCGTGCTCCTCACCGTCGCCGCCATGGAAGGCGTGGCGTGGGCAGCGCATAAATATGTGATGCACGGCTGGGGCTGGGGCTGGCACAAATCCCACCACGAGCCGCGTGAAGGCGTGTTCGAGCGCAACGACCTTTACGCCGTCGTGTTCGCCGGCATCGCCATCCTGCTCATCTATTTTTATCGCAACGGCGGTCCGCTGCTGTGGGTGGGCGTGGGGATGACCGTCTACGGCTTCCTCTATTTCTTCGTCCACGACGGCATCACGCATCAGCGCTGGCCGTTCCGCTACGTGCCGCGCAACGGCTATCTCAAGCGCCTCGTTCAGGCGCACCGGCTGCACCATGCGGTGGAGGGCAAGGAGGGCTGCGTCTCCTTCGGCTTCATCTACGCGCCGCCGCCG
>NZ_JBQUZM010000007.1:0-207777 GCF_056313845.1 Xanthobacter sp. DMC47
CTGCAAAGCACATGCGCATAATGCCCTATCCACATCCCAAAAGCCCCCGACCCTAAACAGGCGGGGGCTTTTGTGTGCCTACCGGGTCCTTGGCTTGGTGGTTGATCGACACTCCCGTTTCGGCCGGTCCAGGTCCGGCGCACTGATGTCCAGCCTCCGATTTCCCGGCGCAAGCCATCGCGGCGAACCGAACCCTTCACCGGCAATCGCCGTTGATGGCGCATGGATGTGCGAGTCGGACTCTCGGGCTGGACCTATGCCCCGTGGGCGGGCCACTTCTACCCCACCGGACTGCCGGCGCGGCGCCAACTCGCCTATGCCGCGTCGATGTTCCGCGCGCTCGAGGTCAACGGCTCCTTCTACCGGCTGCAGACCCCTCGGACCTACGCGCGCTGGGCCGAAGAGACGCCGGACGATTTCCTCTTCGCCCTCAAGGGGCCGCGCTACATCACGCACCTGCGCCGGCTGGAGGACATCGAAACGCCGCTGGCCAATTTCTTCGCGTCCGGCGTGCTCGCCCTGAAGCAGAAGCTCGGCCCCCTCCTCTGGCAGTTCCCGCCAAACCTGCCGTTCGACGCGCGGATGGAAGCGTTCCTCCAGTGCCTGCCCCGGGACACCGAACAGGCCGCCAGCCTCGCTCGCGGACGCGATGCACGGCTCGACGGCCGGGCTCTGACGCAAACCGATGCTGTGCGTCCCCTCCGCCACGCCGTGGAAATCCGCCATGAGAGCTTCCTCACCGAAGACTTCGTCGCGCTGCTGCGCGCCCACGGGGTCGCCCTGGTGATTGCCGATTCGGTGGAGTGGCCCTGCCGCATGGATCTGACGGCGGATTTCGTCTACTGCCGGCTGCACGGCTCTTCCGAACTCTATCGCAGCCGCTATGAGCCGGATGCGCTCGACCTCTGGGCCAGACGGGTTCGCGCCTGGACCCGGGGACATCCGGCGCCCAAGGCCCGGATGATCTCGAAGACGCCCGCGCCACCACAGCCCCGGGACGTCTTCGTCTTCTTCGACAATACGGACAAAAGGCATGCGCCGGAGGATGCGCAGGCGCTGGCAGCGCGGCTGGGCGTCCGTCGGCCCGCGGCCGAAGCTATTTCGCGGAAAGCGTGAAGGTTCCGCAGGCGGCGGATACATAGTCCGGCAGGCTGTCAGCCCAGCACAGCTCGATGCGCGTGCCGTCGACGGTGCCGAACCCGGAGCCGAAGGAATCGGAGAAGATGAAGCTCTTCCCGTCCATCTGGAACACGCCGGCGAACGGCGCCTCCTTGCCGCCGGTGCCGATGACGACGCCCGCAAACGCGCGCCCGTCCTGCATCTCGATCCGGTAGGAAATGACCTTCTCGTCCTTGTAGAGCGTGAGCTTGGACGGGTCGAAGAACGGCCCCTTGCCCATGCGGGCGGCGGCGAAATCGCCGTTGCTGGCCCAGTTTCCGACGACGCGCGGCGCGTCGGCGGCCTGCGCCGCGAGCGTTCCGGCCGCCAGCAGCAGCCCTGCAGCGAAAATGGTCTTCATGGTGCCCCTCCCAAACCGGCGGCTCAGCATCCGCATCGGCTCCGCCGTCGCGGCAAGTCTCGCCGCAACGCGGGTCAGGCACAATTGCCAAGGTCGCGATGGAGGGCTTCAGCCCCGATTGCGGCGGGCGCGGCCGGGGAGCACCTGGTGGGTGATCCAGTTGGCGATCTCGAGGGTGCGCACATCCTTGCGGATCACCGCGCCATCGATGCCGTGACGCCAGGCCAGCGCCACATTGCCGGGCTCGCGCTCGAAATGCTCCAGGTCGGCGATGAAGGCGGCCTCTTCCTCCTCGTCGGGGAAGAAGCCCTCCGCGACCAGCGAGGGCTGGAGCCGGCGGAAGATGGCGGCCATCTCGCGGAAGGGATATTCGGGGTGATACTGCACCCCCCAGCACGTGGTGCGCCCCACCGGAATCTCCGCCGCCTGCACCACCGAATGGTCGTTGCTGGCGAGCAGACGCGCCCCCTCGGGCAGCGTTTCCACCTCGTCGAGATGCACGGTCATGGCCTCGAACACGGCGGGCTTGCCGTCGAACATGGGGTGCGCGGCGCCGTCCACCGTCATGCGGATGCGCCGGCCGAAGCCCACCTCCCGCCCGCGGGGATTGCGCCGCACGGCGCCGCCCGCCGCCACGGTGAGCAATTGCAGGCCCCAGCAACTGCCGAAGACGGGCACGTCCGTGGTGAAGGCGGTGCGCATCAGCTCGATCTGCTGCGTGATCTCGGGGCCGCCGTGATAGATGTTCAGCGAGGAGCCGGTGATGGCGATGCCGTCATAGCCTTCGAGGCCCCCCGCGTCGGGCAGGTTCGCGCCGGCATCGGCGGGGTAGCAGATGTCCACCGTCACCGTGCCCGGGAACAGCTCGCGCAGCAGCTGCGCATAGCCCTCGCTCGCCGCCTGTCCGCCGAAAGCCACCTGCCGCGCGCGGGCCTCCGCGGTGTTTCCTTCGACGACGAGAAGACGGGCGGCGCTCATGATGATCCTGCGAGCTGGGAAGAGTGAGGCCCAGCATAAGGTGCAATTTGACGAAACAGAGAAGGCTTTCGCTTTATTCGGTCAATGGGGCCGCATCTGCGCGTCGCGCACCAGAAGATAGGCACCCGAGGCGATGACGATGGCGGCACCGGCCAGCGTCCACAGGCTCGGCACCTGGCCGAACACCAGCCACCCGAGCGCGATCATGCTCAGGATCTGCGTGTAGATATAGGGCGCGAGCGTCGCCGCCGGCGCCCGCGCATGGGCGAGGATCAGCACGAAATGGCCCGCGCCGGCCACCGCGCCGAGGCCGACCATGGCGCCGATCACCGCCGGGTCGCGCGGTGTTTCCCACACGAAGGGCAGGGGGATGCTGGCCACCACCGAGCCGACGAGCGCGGTGTAGAACAGCGTCGTCTTGCTGGCGTCCGTGCGCGCCAGCATGCGGGTGGTGATGGAATAAAGCGCGTAGGTAGCCGCCGCCACCAGCGAGAGGACGGCGGCTGGATGGATGCCCCCGGCCCCCGGCCGCACCACCAGCAGGATGCCGGCGAAGCCCACGATGATGGCGAGCCAGCGCTCCAGCCCCACCCGCTCCCCCAGCAGCGGCCCGGCAAACAGCGCCACGAAGAAGGGGATGGAGAACATGATGGAGACGGTCTGGTCCAGCTGCAGGAACTGGAGGGCCGTGAAATTCAATGCCGTGGTGGCGAACAGCAGGGCCGAGCGGACGATCTGCAGCCCCGGCCGCTTGGTGCGCATCAGCCCCGGCACGGTCCACGGGTTGAACACCACCAGCGACAAGGCGAAGTGGATGACATAGCGCGCCCACACCACGATCAGCACATTGATGTGGGCGCTCAGCCATTTGGCCGTGGTGTCGGTCAGCGCGAAGCTCATCACCGCGAGGCACATGAGCGCGATGCCGACGAGCGGCGCCGGGGCGGGCGTGACGTGACTGTCTCCCGGCGCGCGCATGGCGGTCCTCAATAGGTGGCGCGGCCGCCGGACAGGTCGAACACCGCGCCCGTGGTGAAGGAGCAATCGGCCGAGGCGGCGAAGGCGATGGTCGCGGCCACCTCGTCCACCTGCACGAAGCGCCCGCGCGGGATCTTGGAGAGCATGTAGTCGATGTGCTGCTGGCTCATCTGGTCGAAGATGGCGGTGCGCGCGGCGGCGGGCGTCACGCAGTTCACTGCGATGTCGAATTCGGCCAGCTCCTTGCCCAGCGACTTGGTGAGGGCGATCACGCCCGCCTTCGAGGCCGAATAGGCCGAGGCGTTGGGGTTGCCCTCCTTGCCGGCGATGGAGGCGACATTGACGATGCGCCCGTATTTCTGCGCGATCATGTGCGGCGCCACGGCGCGGCAGCAGAAGAAGGGGCCGTCGAGATTGATGGCCATCACCTTCTTCCATTCCGCTTCGGGATAGTCCCACACCTTGTGGTTCGCCCCGGCGACGCCGGCATTGTTCACGAGGATGTCGATGCGGCCGAATTCGGCATGCACCTCGGCCACCGCGCGCTCCACGTCGGCGAGGCGGCTGACGTCGACGGTGACGGGCATCACGCGGGCGCGGCCCAGTTCGTCGGCGGTCTTCACCACGAGGTCGGTGTCGCGATCGAAGATGGCGACGCGGGCGCCGGAGGCGAGAAAGCGCTCCACCACGGCGCGGCCGATGCCCTGCGCACCGCCGGTGACGATGGCGAAGCGGTCCTTGAGATCGATGGCGTTGGACATGTTTCCCCCGGTGCGGCGCCGGATCTGGCCGGCGTTCTGAGGTTTTTTCCGTTGGCGCGGCGGCTTTTGCCGGTGTGTGGCTTTAATCGATTGAAAAACCGATCAGCCAACGCATAGCGCGGGACGGGCCGGGAGAAAAGGGCGGTCAGGCGCATGGTCGCGCAGCGCTCCATGCGCCGGGCGCAAGGCCGGTGGCGTGAGGGGGCGGACGACCCTCAGGCGTCCTCGTCCTCGTCGCCGGGCTCGGCCTCATCGTCGAGGCCGCCGTCGGCGCCGAGCCGCAGGGCGAGATTCTTCTCCACCTTGCGCAGAAGCTTGCGCAGCCGCTTCTTCTCCTTGCTGTCGAGGCCGACCACCATCTCGGCCTCCAGCTGGTCCCACACATGGTCGATGGAGGCGCCGCGCTCGCGGCCGGCATCGGTGAGGAAGACGCGCACGAGGCGGCCGTCGCCGTCGGTGGCGCGGCGCTCCACGAGGCCCTGGGTGGTGAGGCGGGCGATGGTCTTGGAGGCGGTGGGCGGACGCACCCGCAGCGCCGAGGCGAGATCGCCCATGGTGCGGCCGTCGGCCTCGCACAGCAGCTTGAGCACGGATTCCTGCCCCGGAAACAGCCCGAGACCGGCGAGGAGACGGGCCGACAGCGCCTTCTGCAGCCGCGCCGTGTGGGTGAGCCTGTAGCCGATGGTCTTCTGAACCGGGTCTTTCATGGGTCTCCCCGCCCTTCCTGAGCGCGAGCGGGGCGGCCCGTCCGCGCGCCCCTTTATCCACATGCCGGCTTACAATTTTGCGAAGGTTGGAGCGGAAAACGCCGGAAAGTCCGTGTTGTCGCGCGTTTACCGCTGAGGGCGGCCCGCCCTCTCGCCCCGCTCTGCGCCCCATGGTAGCGTTCCGCCCGTGACCGGACCCGATCGCCTTTCCCTTTCCCGCCGCGCGCTGCTGGCCCGTGGTGCCGCGCTGGCGGCTGCGCCGCTCGCCGGCCTGAGCCTCGCGACCTCGCGCGCGCTCGGCCAGCAGATCGAGGCGGATGTCATCATCATCGGTGCCGGAGCCGCCGGCATCGCCGCCGCGCGGCGCATCGCCGAGGCCGGGCGCAGCTATGTGCTGCTGGAGGCCGGCAAGCAGGTGGGCGGCCGCACGGTGACAGACACCAGTCAGTTCGGCGTGCCGTTCGACCTCGGCGCGCCGCGCCTCAACATGCCGGCGGCGCGCCCCATGGCCGCCTTCGGCCGGGCCGAGGGGCTCGACATCTATCGCGCGCCGGAGGGCGGCCGGCTCTATGTGAACGGGCGCGAGGCGGGCGATACCGATTACGAGGATTTCGTCGCCACCGTGCGCCGGGGCGAGCGAGCCATCGTCGCCGCGGGCGACGCCAACCGCGACATGGCCGCCTCCCGTGCCCTGCCGGACCTCGGGCCGTGGGGGCCGAGCGCCCGCTTCGTCCTCGGCCCGTTCAACTGCGCCAAGGAGCTGGATCAGGTCTCCACCGTGGACGTGTCCCGCGCCGACGAGCGCGAGAGCGAGGACATCTGCCGGCAGGGGGTGGGCACGCTGGTGGCGCAGCTCGCCCGGCCGCTCACGGTGCGGCTCGAGGTGGTGGCGCGGTCCATCGACCTCAGCCCGCGCCTCGTCTCGGTGCAGACCAGCAAGGGCAGCGTGACCGGCCGCACGGTGATCGTCGCGGTGCCGCCGAGCGTCATCGCCGCCGGCAAGCTGCGCATCGGGCCGAACCTGCCGCCGCGCTATCGCACGGCGATCGAGAAGATCACGCTCGGCGCTTTCGACCACATCGGTTTCCGGATGCCGCGCAATCCCGGCAATCTCGGCGCCGACGAACTGATCTATTTCCGCGCCGACGGCTCGCGCGCCTATGCCCTGCGCGCCCGCATCGGCGGCACCGATCTCTACAGCCTGGAGGTGGGCGGCGACGTGGCCGCCGGCCTCGCCGACAGCCCGCCCGAGGCCGCCGCCGCCTTCGTGAAGGCGGCGCTGACGCGCGAGTTCGGGGCGGATGCGGCGGCGCGCGTGACCAAGGTGTTCGCCACCCGCTGGAGCAAGGAGCCGTGGGCGCTCGGCGCCTTCTCCTGCGCCCTGCCGGGCTTCGGCAACATGCGCCGCGCCTTCACAGAGACGGTGGGCGGGCGCCTCGTCTTCGCCGGCGAGCACACCCACGAGACCCTCTGGGGCACGGTGGGCGGCGCCTGGCTCTCGGGCGAGCGCGCCGCGAAGCAGGCGCTGGGGCTGCTGGGCGTGCGGACGGGGTGAGGGGGGCGGGCCGTACGGCCGTCTTCGCTTCTTCCCTTTTCAGGACCGTCATCGCCCGCCTCGTGCGGGCGATCCACTTATGGGCCGGAGGGGTGCCCGGATTTCGGACCACCCGGACGAGCGGACACGTGGATCCCCCGGACGAGCCGGGGGATGACGGTGCAAAAAGCCCGCGCGGCGCCTGAGCGAAGACAACGCCCTAAAGCCCGCCCTCCGCCTGAGCGAAAGCCGCGCTCAATGGGCGCGGGCGAACATCTCGTTGAAGGAATAGCCGGCACCGCGCACGGTGCGGATGGGGTCGGACTGGCGGCCGCGGTTGATGGCCTTGCGCAGGCGGCCCACGTGAACATCCACCGTGCGCTCGTCGATATAGACGTCCTGGCCCCACACGCCGTCGAGCAATTGCTCGCGGGAGAAGACGCGGCCGGGGCTCTGCATCAGGAATTCGAGCAGGCGGAACTCGGTGGGGCCGAGGTGGATCTCGCGCCCGCCGCGATGCACCCGGTGGGTCTCGCGGTCGAGCTCGATGTCCCCTGCGCGCAGGAGGGTCGCCACGTGCTCGGGCTTGGCCCGGCGCAGCAGGGCCCGCACGCGGGCGAGCAACTCGGGTACCGAGAACGGTTTCACAACATAGTCGTCGGCGCCGGTGGCGAGGCCGCGCACCCGCTCGGTCTCCTCTCCGCGGGCGGTGAGCATGATGACCGGCAGGCGCTCGGTCTCCGGCCGGGTGCGCAGGCGCCGGCACAGCTCGATGCCCGAAAGGCCGGGAAGCATCCAGTCGAGGATGATGAGATCCGGCACGCTTTCGCGCAGCCGGGTCTCGGCCTCGTCGCCGCGTCCCACGCTCTCGACGCCGTAGCCCTCCGACTCCAGATTGTACCGGAGCAGGAGGGTCAACGGCTCTTCATCCTCGACGATCAGAATACGCGCCGGCACTTTGCTCTATCCGTCACTATCGGGGCTCTGCGCCCCGTCTTCAGCGTGTGCGGGTCGCCTTTGGCGATCAGCTCTGAACGGTGGTGCGGCCCGGGAAGGGCAGGGTGGTATCGCTGGAGGCGTCCGCCTTCGGGCGGCTCTCCGGCAGGTTCTGGCCCGTCACCATGTAGTAGACGATCTCCGCGATGTTGGTCGCGTGGTCGCCGATACGCTCAATGTTCTTGGCGCAGAACAGGAGATGCGTGCACACGGAGATGTTGCGCGGGTCTTCCATCATGTAGGTGAGGAGCTCGCGGAACAGCGACGTGTACATGGTGTCGATGGCGCCGTCGCGGCCCCACACTTCCAGCGCCTTCGCCTCGTTGCGGGCGGCGTAGGCGTCGAGCACTTCCTTGAGCTGCTCGAGCACGAGGTCGGAGATGTGCTCCACCCCGCGCACCAGCTTCGCCGGATGGTACTCGCCCTCGATGGCGATGACGCGCTTGCCGACGTTCTTGGCGAGGTCGCCGATGCGCTCGAGGTCGTTGGCGATGCGGATGGCGGCGACGATCTCGCGCAGGTCGACGGCCACGGGCTGGCGCTTGGCGATGACCAGGATGGCCCGGTCCTCGATCTCGCGCTGCACCTGATCCACGGTCGCGTCGAGCAGCACCACCTTCTGGGCGAGGGCGGTGTCGCGGCGGATGAGGGACGTGACGCTGTCGGCGACCAGGCGCTCGGCCTGCCCGCCCATCTCGACGACCTTGCGGCCGATTTCCTTCAGCTCCTGATCGAAGGAGGCGACGATATGATCCGGCATCTCAGTGATCCTTCAATCGGTCAGCCGAAGCGGCCGGTGATGTAGTCGCGCGTCTTGATCTCCTTCGGATTGGTGAAGATCACGTCCGAGGGGGCCATCTCGATGAGCTCGCCCAGGTAGAAGAAGGCGGTCATGTCGGCGCAGCGCGCGGCCTGCTGCATGTTGTGGGTGACGATGACGATGGTGAAGTCCTGCTTCAGCTCGTCGATCAGGTCCTCGATCTTCGAGGTGGAGATGGGGTCGAGCGCCGAGGTGGGCTCGTCCAGCAGGATCACCTCGGGCTTCACCGCGATGGTGCGGGCGATGCACAGGCGCTGCTGCTGGCCGCCGGACATGCCGAGGGCCGAGGTGTGCAGGCGGTCCTTGGTCTCGTCCCAGATGGCGGCCTTGCGCAGGCACCATTCCACGCGCTCGTCCATCTGCGCCTTGGAGAGCTTCTCGTGCAGCTTCACGCCGAAGGCGATGTTGTCGTAGATGGACATGGGGAAAGGCGTGGGCTTCTGGAACACCATGCCGATGCGGGTGCGCACGATGGTGGGGTCCAGCTCCTTGCCGACGATGTTCACGCCGTCGAACATCACCGCGCCCTCGGCGCGCTGGCCGGGATAGAGATCGAACATGCGGTTGAACACGCGCAGCAGCGTGGACTTGCCGCAGCCCGACGGGCCGATCATGGCCGTCACGCGCTTCTCGGGAACCTGGAAGTTGATGTTCCGCAACGCGTGGTTGCTGCCGTAGTAGAACTGCAGGTTCTCCACCTTGATCTTGGCGGGAGCCTGCGGCGCGTCGGGCTTGGCCCCCACGGCGGACGCGAGATTGAAGGTGGGATCGACGGCTGAAGTCATCTTGTCCTCGCTTGGGCTTGTGGCCGTGCTTCGGAGGAAATGGAAGGGGCGGAGAGGCGGCGGGCCATGGCCCGCGCCTTGAAATCAGTGGCTGCGGGCCAGGAAGAGGCGGGAGGCCACGTTCAGCACCAGCACGCCCACCGTGATGAGCAGCGCGCCGGCCCAGGCGAGGGCCACCCAGTCGTCGAACGGGCTGCCGGCGAACTGGTAGATGGCGATGGGCAGGCTGGCCATGGGCTTCGACAGGTCGGTCGACATGGCGTTGTTGCCCAGCGAGGTGAACAGCAGCGGGGCGGTCTCGCCGGCGGCGCGGGCGATGGCCAAAAGCACGCCGGTGACGATGCCGGCGCGGGCCGCCCGCCAGGTGATGAACATGACCACCTTCCACTGCGGCGCGCCGAGCGCGAAGGCGGCTTCGCGCAGGCCCACCGGAACGAGGTTCAGCATGTCCTCGGTGGTGCGCACGATGACCGGGATCACCAGGATGGCGAGGGCGATGGCACCGGCCCAGCCGGAGAAGCCGCCGAGCGGCACCACCAGCAAAGTGTAGATGAACAGGCCGACCAGGATGGACGGCGCCGACAGCAGGATGTCGTTCACGAAGCGGGCGGCGGCGCCGATCTTGGTGCCCTTGCCGTTCTCGGCGAGGAAGGTGCCGCAGAAGATGCCGATGGGGCCGCCGATGGCCATGGCGATGGCGATCTGGATCAGCGAGCCGACGATGGCATTGAGAAGGCCGCCCCCCTGGCCCGGCGGCTTGGTGACCTGGGTGAAGACGTTGGTGCCCAGCGCGGGCAGGCCGCGCGAGAGCAGGGTCCAGAGGATCCAGCCCAGCAGGAACAGGGCGAAGACGGCGAAGCCGGTGGATACCGCCTTGACGGTCTTGTCGACGGCGCGGCGCGCAGCGAGGGAAGCCATGACGTTCGAGCCCCCGATCAGTCGAGCCGCGAGCGCACGAGCGCCCGGGACAGTGCAAGGACGATGAAGGAGATCACGAACAGGATGAAGCCGAGCTGCAGGAGCGAGGTGAGCTTCAGCGACCCGATCGGGGCCTCGGGGAATTCGTTGGCGATGGTGGAGGCGATGGTGGCTCCCGGCGCGAACAGGGAGGCGGACATGCGCGTCGCGTTGCCGATGACGAAGGTCACGGCCATGGTCTCGCCCAGAGCGCGGCCGAGGCCAAGCATGATGGCGCCCACCATGGCGGTCTTGCCGTAGGGCACGGAGACGTTCTTGTAGACCTCGTAGGTGGTCGCGCCGATGCCGTAGGCGGATTCCTTCAGCATGGGCGGCACGCTCTCGAGCGTCTCGACGAACATGGCAGTGATGAAGGGCAGGATCATCACGGCGAGGATGAGGCCGGCGGTGAGCATGCCGGAGCCGAGCGGCGGGCCGGCGAACAGCGCGCCGATCACCGGGATGTCGCCGAACAGGTCGATCAGGGGCGGCTGCACGTAGGCCGCCATCAGCGGGACGATGACGAAGAAGCCCCACATGCCGTAGATGATGGACGGCACGGCGGCGAGCAGCTGCACCGCGACGCCGATGGGCCGCTTGAGCGGCTGGGGCGCGATCTCGGTGAGGAAGAAGGCGATGCCGAAGGAGAGCGGCAGCGCCACGATCACCGCGATGATGGCGGAGAACAGCGTGCCGTAGATCATCACCAGGGCGCCGAAATTCTCGGTCACCGGGTTCCAGGCGGACGACCAGATGAAGTCCAGCCCGAAGTGCTGGAGGGCCGGCAGGCCGCCCTTGAACAGCTCGGCGATGATGAGCCCGAGCAGGATCAGGACGAAGATGCCGCTCGCCCAGAGGAGGCCGATGAAGATCGGATCGGCGATCCGCCCCGTTCCCTTGGCCTTGCTGATGGGCTCTGCCGAGCCAGACCGCATGCCTTCCACCGTCGCGTCCATTTTATCCCCTGCCCCGGCTTGTCGATGCGTGCGCTACCGGACCTGTCACCTTAAGGAAAAGCGCCGCCCTCTTTGGGAGGGCGGCGCGATCGCGTCGGATCAGAGGACGGGCTTGCCGTCCGGGCCCTTCACTTCGGCCTTGAAGGCGGCCTTCACCTGCTCGACCACCGCCGCGGGCAGCGGGATGTAGTGCAGGTTCTCGGCGATGTCGGCGCCTTCCTTGGTGTAGGCCCACTCGAAGAACTTCATCACTTCGCGGGAAGCCTCGACGTTGGTCGGGTTCTTCGGCAGCAGGATGTAGGTGGGGGAGACGATCGGCCAAGCCTCGGGGGCCGGGGCGTCGATCATGGAAGCGGCGAAGTCCTTGGCGCCCTTCCAGTCGGCGGAGGCGGCGGCGGCCTGGAAGCCGGCGACCTCGGGGCTGACGAACTTGCCGGCCTTGTTCTGCAGCTGGGTCACGACCAGCTTGTTGGCGGCGGCGTAGATGAACTCGACGTAGCCGATGCCGCCCTTGGTGTTCTTGACGGTGCCGGTGACACCCTCGTTACCCTTGGCGCCGGCGCCGGTGGGCCACTGGACCGAGGTGGCAGAGCCGACCTTGGACTTCCAGTCGGGGCTGACGGCCGACAGGTAGGCGGTGAAGATGGAGGTCGTGCCCGAAGAGTCCGAACGATAGACCGGGACGATGGCGTTCGCGGGCAGGGTCACGCCGGGGTTCAGGTCGGCGATGGCCTTGTCGTTCCACTTGGTGATCTTGCCGAGATAGATGTCGGCGAGCACCGGGCCGGTGAGCTTGAGCTGGTTGGTGGCGATGCCGTCGAGGTTGACGGTGGCGACCACCGAGCCGATCACGGTCGGGAACTGCAGCAGGTTGTTGGCGGCGAGCTTCTCGCCGGGGACCGTCGCGTCGGAGGCGCCGAAGTCCACCGTGCGGTTGATGATCTGGTTCTGGCCGCCGCCGGAGCCGATCGACTGGTAGTTCAGCGTGGAGCCGGTCTTCTCTTTGAACTTCGCGCCCCAGGACTGGTAGACGGGGGCGGGGAAGGACGCGCCAGCGCCGGTGAAATCGACAGCCTGGGCGCTGCCGGCAAACAGCGAGCCGGCTACGGCGATCACGCCGAGAGCGGTGGTGAGCTTCAAGATATCTCTCCTTGCCAAATCGGTTGCCGCTCCGGCAGGCGCCGGGGCAACTCTGGGCTCAGGACTCTTAGCCCCGGCGCGCCAAGGTTCTATGACGCGTGCGTGACACGGGCATGACAGCCTAGGTCTTTGCTTTTTCTAACATTTGTTCCGGGTTCGGCAAAGTATCCAGGCGTACGGAGAAGATTGCGCCCCGGCCCAGCTCGCTTTCCACGGTGAGCCGGCCACGGTGGCGGGCGACGATATGCTTGACGATGGCGAGCCCGAGCCCCGTACCGCCCTGGTCGCGGCTGGCCGCCACGTCCACCCGGTAGAAGCGCTCGGTGAGGCGCGGCAGGTGCTCCGGCGCGATGCCCGGGCCGAAGTCCTGCACGCTCACCACGGCGGTACCGTTCTCGCGGGCGAGCCGCACCTGCACCGTCTTGCCGGCGGCGCCGTACTTGAGGGCGTTCTCCACCAAATTCTCGAACAGGCGGATCAGCTCGTCGCGATCGCCGAGGATTTCCAGGTCGCCGGACTCGCGCACCTGCTCCAGCTCCACCCCGCGGTCACGGGCGAGGGGGGAGAGGGTGTCGCAGACGTGGGCGATGATGGCGCCGAGGTCCACCTTGGTTTGCGGCTGGACGTGGGCGTTCAGTTCGATGCGCGAGAGCGAGAGCAGATCGTCGATGAGGCGCGACATGCGCCGGGCCTGCGCCGACATGATGGCGAGGAAGCGCTCGCGGGCCGGCGTGTCGTTGCGCGCCGGGCCCTGCAGCGTCTCGATGAAGCCCGAGAGGGACGCGAGGGGCGTGCGCAGCTCGTGGCTGGCGTTGGCCACGAAGTCCGCCCGCATCTGCTCCACCCGGCGCTGCTGGGTGAGGTCGCGGAAGGTCAGCAGCACCGCGTCGGGCGCGCGCTCGGGGGAGACGTGCAGCCGGAGCGGCACCACATGGGCTTCCAGCCAGCGGTCGAGGGGGATGCGCTCGGCGAACTCCACCCGCCGGGGCACGCCGTCCGCCGCCGCCGCGCGCACCGCGTCCAGCACCTCCGGCACGCGCACCACGAAGGAGAGGGGATCGCCCACCCGCGTCGGGCCGAGCGCCAGGGCGACCCGCTGGTTGGCGGTGATGATGTTGCCGGCGGCCGAGAGCAGCAGCGCCGGCTCGGGCAGCGCCGCCACCACCGCGCAGGCCTGGGAATCCCGCGACGGGGGCGGCTGCGGCGGGGGCAGGGGCGTCACCACGGGAAGCGGCGCCGGCGGCGCTGTCCGCAGCGACAGCCAGAGCGCCACCAGCAGCGCCGCCAGGACGATCGCCAGCAGCGGTTCGAGCACGCCGGCGGCGGCGCCGCCGATGACCACCGCGGCGATGGCGCCCACCAGCGCGAGGCTCCGCCGTCCGCTCCGGCCACTTGGCGCAGCAAACGGGGATATACCCAGGCTCGGCTGGGCGGGGGGCGCAGCCGCGGGCGGAGAGGCAGCTGCGGCGGCCGCGACCGCGGGTTCCGGCAGGGGGGCGGGGGCAGGCCCGCTCTCGGGCAGCGGGCTGGTCGTCGCCGCTGGCGCCGCCGGGGGCGTCGCCGACAAGGACGAGGCGGGCAGGGGCACGCCGGGGAGGGACATGGCCGGCAGGGACATAGCGGGGAGGGATGCCGCCGGACTGGAAGGCGCAGGCGAGGGCGCGGTGGAGGCGGGCGTCAGCACCGGCGTTTCGGCCGCCTGCGCACGCCGCTCGGCCGCGCGCGGCGCCCGCACGGGCTTGCCCGCCTCGCGCTTCTCCGGCTCGCGGCTCCCGGGCTCGCGTGCGCCGGCCTCGCGTCCTTCAGCTTCGCGACCCTCCTGCGCTGGCCCTTCCGGCATCATTCTGGCGCGCCCTCCTTTTCGCGTCATCCTACACGGCCTCGCTGCTTCTTCCCGGCGCATTTCGCGGCCGCCTGTCCACCCGTCCACCTGTGGCGAATCGCCCCGGTCCGGCAGCCCTTTGGTTGGGGGGTGATGCTCGCGCCCCTCCAAGAAGGCATTACGACAACCAACCCTCCGGATATTTGATCGAGCGCGATTTTCGCCAGTCCTGCGCCACCCGCCCACGCGGGTGGGTTGCGCCGGCGGCCCGGGTCGCGTCTGCTGCGCCATACCGTTGCATCAGGTGCCTCTGGGGCATTCCCCGAGGCGTTTGGAAAGGCGTGTCGGGCCGACATGCCCTTGCCCAACGGTCAGGTCCATCTGGTATGACGGGCCGGGGGCGGAGGAGTTGACGATGGGTCATGATTGCCGGCGCCAAGCGGGCGGATGCGGCCGCCGCCGTGCCGTCACGGGTCTTTCAGGGCCGGTCTTCACCCTTGCGGCCGGGGTGATGGCCCTGGCCCTGCTGCCGCCGGTCTCCCCGGCCCGCGCCGATCCCGTGCCCCTGCCCAGCACCGACTTCGCCCTGAAGGCGGACCTCAAGCGCGGCGGCACCGTCGACATCGCCCACAGCGGGGGCCGGATGCGGGTGGAGATCCAGAAGCCCAACATTCCCGGCAGCATGGTGGGCATCATCGACCTGAAGGCGCGCAGCATGGTGGTGCGCACCCCCAACCTGCCCAACATGGCGGTGGAGATCGAGCTGCCGCCGGAATACGTGCTCGGTGCCCTCTCCGGCACCGGCCTCAGGGTGGGCGAGGACACGGTGGCGGGGGAGCCCTGCGACGTGTGGAAGGTCGATCCGCAGATGAAATCGGTCCTCGGCCCCACCACCGCCTGCATCACGCCGGACGGCATCGCCCTGCGCACGGTGGTGGAGATCAAGGGCGCGAAGCACACGGTGTTCGAGGCGACATCCCTCGCGCGCGCGCCGCAGGACCAGAAGCAGTTCCAGTTGCCGCCCGGAATTCAGGTGATGAAGGTGCCCAAGGGCAAGATCGGCGCGGCACTCGGCATTCCCGGCCTCGGCGGGCCGGCGGAAACGCCCCTGACGCCCCCCGCCCCATCGCCCGCGAAGCCCTGAGGGGCCTCTACGCGAAGGTCATCGCCACGGGGACGTGATCGGACGGCTTTTCCCAGCCGCGCGCGTCCTTCAGCACGGTCATGGCGCGGGCGGCGGGCGCAAGGCCCTGCGACGCCCAGACATGGTCGAGGCGGCGGCCGCGGTCGTTCGCCGTGTAGTCGGGCGAGCGGTAGCTCCACCAGGTGAAGAGCTTCTCCTGCGGCGGCACGAAGCGGCGCATCACGTCCACCCACGGGCCGGACGCCTGGAACGCGGCAAGCCGCTCCACCTCGACCGGGGTATGGCTGACCACGGTGAGCAGCTGCTTGTGGTTCCACACGTCGGTCTCGAGCGGAGCGATGTTGAGGTCGCCCACCACGATGGCGTGCGCGCTGCCGGCGGCATGGGCCTTCAGCGGCGCCCAGGTGGTGATCTCGTCGAGGAAGGCGAGCTTGTGGGCGAACTTGGGGTTCAGCTCCGGGTCCGGCACGTCGCCGCCGGCCGGCACGTAGAAATTATGGATGGTGAGCGGCTGGCCGAGCGCATGGGCGCCATCGAGCGTCACCGCGATGTGGCGGGCATCGCCCTTGCCGCAGAAATTGCCCTTCTCCACCTGCGCGAAAGGGCGCTTGGAGAACGTCGCCACCCCATGCCAGCCCTTCTGCCCGTTCAGCGCGATGTGGGGAAAGCCCATGTCACGGATGGCGTTGAGGGGAAACTTGTCGTCCTGGCACTTGGTCTCCTGCAGGCACAGCACATCCGGCTGCAGCCGCTCCACGGCGGCGCGCACGATGTCGAGGCGGATGCGGACGGAATTGATGTTCCAGGTGCAGACGGTGAGGGACACGGGCAATGGCAGACTGAAAAAGGACGGGAAGATCGAGGCTTACACCTGCGCGGGCGGGGGAGGCAAGGCGGGGCACCGAGGGGCGTGCGTCAGGGCGAACCCAACCCCTCACCCCCGGCCCCTCTCCAGCAAGGGGAGAGGGGAGGCTCCTACCAGGAGATTTGGGACCAGCGAGAGCGGTCCGTCCCTTCTCCCCTTGCGGGAGAAGGTGGCACGCGGCGGCGCCGCGTGACGGATGAGGGGGCGGTTCAGGCTGAACGGGCGGCAGAAGCCTCCGCAGCCGGACCTGCCGGAGACCCGGCCGACGGACTCTTCGCGATGGCTGCGACGCGGGCGCAGAAGGTCTTCAAAAGAGGGCCGTCGATCTCGGCCAGCGACTGCACGGTGCGCTCCGGCTGACGCCGTCGCTTGTCCGGGGGAATGTCGCTGCCCACCATTTCGGCTTGCCGCCTTTCGCGGCAGGCCTACACTGAAGCCTTTCCAGTTCCCGCGTTTTTTCCCAACGCTTCGTTCTTTGATGGGTTCATCGTCATGCACAACAAGAGGCTCGAGGCCCTGCGGGCCAGCCCCGGCGACGCGCGACGGCCGGCGGATCTGGAGATCACCGCCTCGCAATATGCCATCAAGTTCCGCAAGGTGACGGGGACCCACGTGGTCTTCACCCATCCGTCCGTGCCGAACTGCGTGGCGGTGCCCATGAAGAACCCCATCCGCGCGGCCCATGTGCGGGCCTTCGTCGCCATGGTGGACCGCATGGACGAGGGTGGCGCGCCGGTGCGCTACAAGGCGCTAGCCCCCGGCGCGGTGGCCGATGTCGCCGCCTATCCCTCGGCCGTCGCGCCCATCCCGGAGGACGATGGCGGCGGGTTTGTCGTGAGCTTTGCCGACGTGCCCGGCTGCCTCGGCGTCGGCGATACGCCCGAGGCGGCGGAAGCGGACGGGCGGCTCGCGCTGTTCGCCGCCATCGATGCCCTGAAGGCCGCCGACCGCGCCCCGCCGGAGCCGGGAGCGGCGAAGGCGTAGGCGATGCCCCGCGTTATCTCCCCCGGCTCAGCCGCGTCCGGCCCGCTCCTCCAGGAAGGCGGAGACCGTATCAAGCAGGCGGATGGCGCCCGGAAGCTGGGCATGGGCTTCCACCTGCCCCGGGGTCTCCGGCTCCAGCGTCCGCCACCACACGATGAAGCGGTGGATCAGTGCCCGCCCCGGGATGGCGTCGAACGGCACGCCGGGAAATCCATCGAGGCCGAACGCCGCCTCCACCTGCCGGAGGCAGCCATGGACATAGAGATGATCTTCCGTGTCGAGCTGAAACGGCGTTTCCGGCGCGCGGCGCTCCATGCGCACTTCGCTCAGCTCGGGAATGTAGTCCGCCTTGGTCACGCCGCCTCCGTCGGTTTCCGGCTTTGCATCGGCGTAGCAGGATCGGTGCCAGCGGCGGAGCGCGGGGCATGAGCGCGGACGATCCCACCACCATTGCCGCCGTGCCGGCGCTCCCCATCGCGGGCGGCGTCCGGCTGCTGCTGATGCGCGAGCTGGCGCTCGACGACGGTCCGCCCGCCTATGCGGTGATCGGCCAGACGCTGCTGCGGCCCCCGCCGCGCAGCATCCGCCACGGCGTCGCCTTCGCCCTCGCCTTCGGCCCCGAGGTGATGGCGTGGCTCACCGCCACCCTCGGCCGCCCCGCGTGGCGCGACGAAGCCGGCGAAACCCAGCGCAACCCGCGCTGGCCCGCCCTTCACTGGCACCGCGCCGCGCGTGACTGGCCGGGCGGGACGGTGACCACCGAGTGGAGCGTAGACATCCGTTTCCCTGAGGAGGCCGACCGTGCCGCCTTCGCGCTGGCCTTCGCGGACGCGCTCGCGGGGCGGGAGCCTCTGTCGCAAACCGCCTAAAGCACTTTCCCCTCGGCCTGCTGAGCGGGCCGAGGGGAAAGTGCTTGCTCCAGCTTCACGTTGGAGGGCGATTCACCGATCAGACCGAGTCCGGTCTGATCGGATCGCGCTCCGGGTCCATTTTTTGCTTCAGCCGACACAGGCCCGCGCGCCCGTTTCATTGATGGCTTTTGGAGACCCCCATGTCGGATGTCGTCGAAACCCGCTCCATTCTCACCGAAGCCGAGTTCGACCAGCCGGTGGACGTCGTGTGGCGCGCCATCACCGATTCCGAATGGCTCGCGGTGTGGTTCTTTCCCAACGACATCCAGCCGCTGGAGGGGCACAAATTCACCATCTGGGGCCGGCCCATCGAGCGGTGGGACGGTGAATTCCAGTGCCAGGTAAAGAGCTGCATTCCCGAAAAGGAACTGTCCTTCACCTGGAAGGGCGGGCACGAGGAACTGAAGGGCTTCGGCCACTATATCGACACGCTGGTGACCTGGACGCTGACGCCCACCCCCGCGGGCGGCACCCATTTCCGCTTCTTCCATGACGGCTTCGGCACGGACAGCGCCAATGACGGGGTGTTCGATGTCATGTCCAAGGGCTCCCAGAGCGTGCTGCGCACTTTGACGCGCCGCCTGCCGGACCTCATCGCCCACGGCGCGTGAGGAATTTGCGCACGATCCCGCCATGGGCTGGAACCGTCGCCATAAGGCCGCGTTTACTATGCGGCTGATGGTGCTGGCCTCCGTCCGGGAGGCGGCAACCGACGAACGGAGACGATGATGGGCCAGAGCCTTCCTCTGAATACCCCGACCTCTCTGCGCATCGTGATCGGAGACGCCGAGACGCGGGTGTCCAGCGTCGAGGACGTGGTGAAGTTCCTGCGCCAGCAGGAAGCCGGCGATCTCGCCGATTTCCTCATGGCTGAGCGCAGCGGTGCCAACCCGCCGAGCCTCGGCGATGTGTGCGCCCGCATGGAAGCCCTCTGCGCGATGGTGTGAGGGCGGGCCGTTAAGGCTAGTCCGGCTCCCAGCCGGGCGGGGCGAGTTCAAACCCTGCGAAATCGAAGGCCGGCGCCACGGTGCAGCCGACCAGCGTCCAGGCGCCGAGGCTTTCCGCCGCCTGCCACGCGCAGGGCGGCACTACGCCCTGCGGCCGCTCCCCGGCCGCAAGATCCGGCCCCAGCAGCACGTCGCGCTTGCCCCCGGCATCGGCGATGCGGAGCTTCAGCGGCGCACCGGCATGCCAGTGCCAGACTTCGGAGGCATCCACCTTGTGCCAGTGGGAGCGCTCTCCCGCGCGCAGCAGGAAATAGATGGCGGTGGACGCGCCGCGCCCGCCATCCGGTGCCGTCTCGCGGAATGTTTCCCGGAAAAACCCACCCTCGGGATGGGGCTGAAGCGCGAGCAGGGCGATCACCGCCTCGGCGGTGAGCCCCTGAAGCGTGGCGTCACCCATCCCTCAGCCCTTGAAGCTGTTCTTGCGCTCGCGCAGCGCGGTGAAGACCTCGGCCGGGTCCGCGCCGGGCATATCCAGCCGCTCCGCCATGGCCGGATCGTCCGCGCGCAGGAAGGGATTGGCCTTCAGCTCGTCGCCGAGCTTGGAGGGCATGGTGGGCTCGCCCTTGGCCCGCTGCTCCTGCGCCTTGGCGTACATGGCGGCGAGGTCCGCATTGTCCGGATCGACGGAGAGGGCGAAGCGGGCGTTGCCGAGGGTGTATTCATGGCCGGAATAGACATCGAGGTCTTCCGGCAGGGCGCGCAGCCGCTGCAGCGAATGCCACAGCACCGGCGGCTCGCATTCCAGCGCCCGGCCGCAGCCCAGCGTGAAGAGCGTGTCGCCCGCGAACAGCAGCTTCTCGCCCTCGAAGAAATAGGACGCCGGGCCGGCGGTATGGCCGGGCGTCTCCAGCACGCGCCCCACCAGCGAGCCCACCGCGACGGGATCGCCGTCCACCACCGCCACGTCGAGGCCGGGGATCTTGTCCGCCTCCGCCTTGGGACCGACGACGGTGGCGCCATAGCGCGCCTTCACCGCCGGGATGCCCTGTGTGTGGTCCGCATGATGGTGGGTGACGAAGATGTGGGTGAGGGTCCAGCCTTCCTTCTCCAGCGCCGTCATCACCGGCCCCGGCTCGGGCACGTCCACCACCGCCGTGGCCTCGGTGACGGGATCGTGGATGAGGACGGCGTAATTGTCGCCGAGGCAGGGGATCAGGCGGATGTCGGCCGGCACGGTGTCGATCTCCGGGAGGATGGACGGCGGCTCGGGTTGCGGACCCGGCGCGCATGATCCTCTATTAAGGGAGCGAGCGGAAGTGTGGCCGGCCGGCCGCTGTCCACAGCGAGGGTGCATGTTTCTCGACGTCGTCGACCTGCGCAATTTCTACGCCCAGCCCCTCGGGATCATGACGCGCCGCCTGCTCGGCCGCGCCATCCGCGCCCGCTTCGACAATGTGACCGGCATGCGCGTGCTGGGCCTCGGCTATCCCACGCCCTATCTCGGCGTGTTCCGCGAAGAGGCCGAGCGCTGCCTCGCGGTGATGCCGGCGGCGCAGGGCGTGGTGCGCTGGCCCTCCGCCGCGCCGACGCTCGCCACCCTTGCCGACGAGACGCTGCTGCCGTTTCCCACCTCCAGCATGGACCGGGTGGTGATCGTCCATGCGCTGGAGATGACCCCCAACGCCGCCGAGATGCTGCGCGAGGTCTGGCGCGTGCTGGCGCCGGGCGGGCGGCTGCTGGCGGTGGTGCCGAACCGGCGGGGCGTGTGGGCGCGGCTCGATACCACCCCCTTCGGCAATGGCCGCCCCTTCTCGCGGGGACAGGTGGTGAGCCTGCTGCGCGAGGCCCTGTTCACCCCCGTGGGGTGGGACGAGGCGCTTTATGCCCCGCCCAGCCGCTGGTTCCTGAATACGGCGGTGGCCTGGGAGCGCATCGGCGCACGCCTGTCGCTGCCCTTCTCGGGCGTGCTGGTGGTGGAAGCCACCAAGCAGCTCTACCGCCCCGTCGCCGTCCGCCGCCCCAGCCGCATCGCCGAACCGGCGCTGGAACCCGTGCTGGTGCCCGGCGGGGTGCCGGCGGGGTGAGCGCATTGCGGGGCCGGCAGAGGCGGGCCATATTTGCTGCCGTAAGGAGTGACGCTCATGGCCCGCATCAACCGCGCCGAACCTCGGACGGCCCACGCGACGAGTGTCGCGGCCCGCCGCAAGGGGTTGCGCCAGCTGCGGCTCTGGGTACCCGACACCTCCCAACCCGGCTTCGCCGAGGAATGCCGCCGGCAGTCGGCCCTGGTCGCCGGGGATGCCGCCGAGCGGGATGTTCTCGATGAGATTGAGGCTGTGGCCGATCACTCGGGCTGGCAGTGAGGCGCGGGGACATCGTCCTCATTGCCTTGCCGGGAGCCTACGGCAAGCCGCGACCTGCTCTTGTCATCCAGTCAGACCTTTTTGACGATCATCCCTCGGTGACGGTCCTGCCGATCACCAGCGATCTGCGAGAAGCACCGCTCTTCCGCATCGGACTTGAGCCGACACCAGAGAATGGCCTGCGCCTTCCATCGGAGATCATGGTGGACAAGACGCACACCGTGCCGCGCGACAAGATCGGCGCCCCCATCGGTCGGGCGAGCGATGCGGACATGCTGCGCGTGACCCGGGCGTTGGCCCTGTTCCTCGGCTTCGCCTGAGGCGGTATCGCTCCGCCCTCACACCTTCCGCGTCAGCAGAAACACCGCCTGCTCGCCGAGCAAATTCCACACCCACCAGGGCATGTTCACCCGCACGCGGTGGCCGGAGGAATCCAGCGCCACGGCCTTTTCGATGCGGGCGTCCAGCAGCTCCACCAGGGCCACGAAGTCGCGGATGGTGCAGAAGTGGATGTTGGGGGTCTCGTACCAGGCGATGGGCATGTTGTCCGTCACCGGCATGCGGCCGTTGACCATGAGGTCGAGGCGCGAGCGCCAGTGGCCGAAATTGGGGAAGGACACCACCGCCCGGCGGCCGATGCGCAGCATCTGCTCCAGCACCCAGCGCGGCCGGCGGGTGGCCTGCAGCGTCTGGGAGAGGATGACGTAATCGAAGGCGTCGTCGGGGTAATGGGCGAGGTCCACGTCCGCATCGCCCTGGATGATGGCGAGGCCCCGCGCCACCCCGGCGTTCACGCCCTCGCGCGACAGCTCAATGCCGCGCGCGTCGCAATTGCGGGTGGTGGCGAGCAGTTCGAGCAGCGCCCCGTCGCCGGAGCCCACGTCGAGCACGCGCGAGCCGGGGGCGACCATTTCGGCCACCACCACGAGATCGACGCGGCCGCCCTGATCGCGGACGGCACTTTCATCCAGCACCGGCTGGCGCAAGGCGATGCTCACGAACCCCTCCCGGCCGGCAGGCCCAGGGCGCGCGCCGCGCTGTCGAGGAAGCCGCGGGCGATGGCGAACAATTGCGGCTCTTCCAGAAGGAAGGCGTCGTGGCCCTTGTCGCTCTCGATCTCGGTGAAGGAGACGCTGGCGCCCGAGGCGTTCAGCGCATGGACGATGGCGCGGGATTCCTCGGTGGGAAACAGCCAGTCCGAGGTGAAGGAGGCGACGCAGAAGCGCGTCTTCGAGCCGCGGAAGGCATTGGCCAGCACGCCGCCGTAGTCCGCCGCGAGGTCGAAATAGTCCATGGCCCGCGTCACGTAGAGATAGGAATTGGGATCGAACCGCTGCACGAACGATTCGCCCTGATGGCGCAGATAGCTTTCCACCTGGAAATCGGCATCGAAGCCGAAGGTGGGCATCTCGCGGTTCTGCAGCCGGCGGCCGAACTTGTTGTGCAGCGACTGGTCCGACATGTAGGTGATGTGCGCCGCCATGCGCGCCACCGCGAGCCCGCGATGGGGCGTCACCCCTTCCGCCAGATAGCGTCCGCCGCGCCAGTCGGGATCGGCCATCACCGCCTGCCGGCCCACCTCGTGGAAGGCGATGTTCTGCGCCGAGTGGCGCGCGCCGGTGGCAATCGGCATGGCCGCGAACAGCCGCTCGGGATAGCTCGCCGCCCATTGCAGCACCTGCATGCCGCCCATGGAGCCGCCGGCGACGCACAGAAGCTTCTCGATGCCGAGATGGTCGAGCAGCATGGCCTGCGCGTTCACCATGTCGCGAATGGTGACGAGCGGCATCTCGAGGCCGTAGGGCCGCCCGGTCGAAGGATCGGTGGAGGCGGGGCCGGTGGTGCCCATGCAGCCGCCGAGCACGTTGGCGCAGATGACGAAGAAGCGCTCGGTGTCGATGGGCTTGCCGGGGCCGACCATGGTCTCCCACCAGCCCGGCTTGCCGGTGACGGGATTGAGGCTCGCGGCATGCTGGTCGCCGGTCAGCGCGTGGCACACCAGCACCGCATTGGTGCCGGCGGCATTGGGCTCGCCGTAGGTCTGGTAGCCGATCTGCAGGTGGTTCAGCTCGACGCCCGCATCCAGCCTGAGCGGGGCACCGGTGCCGAAACGCACCACGGGGGAATGGGGCTCGTCCGCCTCGCGCCGCGCCTCGGCGGCTGTGTTCGGGGCGACGTCCTTCCGGACGAAAGATGTCATGGCCGAACCAAGCGACGGCCGGGCCCGCCTGTCAAGCACCCTGGCCCGCCGGTGACTCAGTTTGGATTCCACCCCCGGGGCGGACGGCAGCCTGCCTGCGGGCGGCAGGCTCGCTGTCCGAAGGCGCTATTTCAGCGGCAGGAACAGGTCCGCGACCGTCTCGTGCTCGGGCACCTCCGGAAAGAAGCTCAGCCGCTGGCAATAGATCGGGAAGTCGCGCGGTTCCTCGCCGCTGGCCGGAAGCCATTCGCGATAGAGATAGAGCGCGGCCGGCTCCAGATTGTCGGTGTTGCCGACCACCCGCAGCACGGCGCAGCGTCCGCCCGGGATCTCGCCGAGCTTGATCCCGGGACCGTCCGTCTCGATCGGCTGGCTGATCCCGACACACAGGTCCACGCTGTAGTCGGCCGGCGCGGCTGGACGCCGCTCGGACCGCCAGACCGTGAAGGTCGGATTGGTCCTGGGCGGCAGGCCGGCGGCCTTGCGCCACGCGATGAACCGCTGGATCGTCGCGCCGAGCCGCTCCGGATCGCCGCGATGCTCCATGATCGCCACCGGGATGGGGGCCACGTCGCGGATCGTCACGTCGTCAGTCGTAAAGGTGTCCTGCATGCGCTTGCTCCTCGCATCGTCGAGAGGCCCGAAGGCCGCAAGCCACGGCTCCCAGTCGGGAGATTTCAGAAACGCGGACGGCGATTGCCCGAACCGTTGCCGGAAGGCGCGGGCGAAGGCATCGGGTGCCTCGTAGCCGGCATCCATCGCGACGGCGGTGACGCTTTGGGCCTCCCGGTAGGCGAGCCGGTAGGAGGCCCGCTTCATGCGCGCGAGCTGGATATAGCGATGGACGGACAGCCCGAAGGTCGCCGTGAACTGCCGGTGGAAGTGATATTTGGAATAGGCCGCGATGGCGCTCAGCGCGTCGAGGTCCAGATGGTCGTCCAGATGCCGGTCGATGTGATCGAGCACCCGCAACATCCGGGCGTGGTGGTCTCGAAGCGCCGCCGCCTTCATCGTCCCTGTCTCCATGGCCGCACCAGATAAGCGCGCGCAGGGGTGACGCGCTCGACCGATCTTGCGGGATTGCCACGGATTTCAGTTTAACCGCCCGCGCCGGGCGGCCGCTGCGGCTCTAGCTGCGGGCGGCGGAGAGGGCGACCGCGTCACCTTCCACCACGTCGGCGGTGGCTTCCGCGCCCATCAGCACCAGAAGCTTGGCGCGGGCGCGGTTGACGCGGCTCTTGATGGTGCCGAGCGCGCAGCCGCACACCTCAGCCGCTTCCTCATAGGAGAGGCCCGCCGCGCCCACCAGCACCAGCGCCTCGCGCTGGTCGTCGGGCAGCCGGGCGAGGGCGTCCTTGAGGGAGGTGAGGGTGGCCGACCATTCCTGGCTCGGGCCGATGTTGGTGTCCTGCTGGGCGAGCGCGGCCATGCCGTCGTTCTCGCGTCGCCGCTTGCGGATCTCGGTGTAATAGGTGTTGCGCAGGATGGTGAACAGCCACGCCCGCAGATTGGTGCCGGGATCGAACTTGTCGATGTTGGAGAGCGCTTTCAGCAGCGTCTCCTGGACGAGATCGTCGGCTTCCGTGCGGTTGCGCGTCAGCGACCGCGCGAAGGCGCGCACCGCTGGCAGGAACTCCAGCACCTGCGTGCGCAGGGCGGCAGCGTCCATCTCTTGGCGGGTCCTTTCGCTCGGCGCGGGCAGGTCCATCAGGCGGCCTATTCTTTCCGGCAATCGTGACTTTATGTGGCGGCGATGTCCGCGTCCGGCTCATCCTTGCGGGCGGAGGCGGTGGCGGGCATCCGCGAAAGCCAGTCCCGGGCGATCCGGGTGGGCGACTTTCCGCGTGACCTGAGCCTAACGCTGCGGCTGCGCTTCCGGTTCCCGTCCGCAACGACGTTGCGGACGGCGGAATCCGGTACGCCCCGAGGAACGGCGCGATCAGGCGCCGCCGTTGCCGGTTCCCGTGCCGGTGGTCTGGCCGCTCTTCTGCCCGCCCTTCTGTCCCGCCTGCGAGGCGAGGGTACGGTCGCGGGAAAAGCTGCGCTGGTCGTCGGCGACGCTCTGCCCGCCCTTGCGGCCCGCCTCGGCGGCCAGCGTGCGGTTCTGGAAGAAGCTGCGCTTCTCGGCCGGGACGCTCTCGCCTCCCTTGCGCGCGATGGCCCGCTGCTTTTCCGCGTCCATCGCCGCAAAGCCGCGCTGGGAGGTGCCCTTGGTTCGCGCCTTGTCCATCTGCCCTGTTCCTCCGACTGCGATCGGCCGCTCGTCGCGGCACCCGGCCGGTCTGTCCGGCGCTGTGTGCCGGAGCGGAAACGGCCCGCACTGAAGCCAATAAGCCGCCCTCCGGCCGGTGGGGTGGCCAGGACGGTCCAAGCAGTAACGAAGCGGGGAGGGCTGTGGTTCCGAGGAAATCGCGCTTTCGTCGCGCTTCAGGTGCCGGTGGGGCTGCCGGCGTCTGTGGTATCGGGGGAAGCGATTGAGGGACAAGGGAAATCCCCGACGATCACCAGCGCCTCCCCGGACCGGTCGCGGCTCAGCGTGCCGCCGAGCTGGGCGGCGAAGCCACCGGCGAGGCCGGAGGGCTCCTCGGGCGCGTCGGCCGCGCCGGTGAGGACGAGGCGCAGCCGGTCGGCGTCCACGGTCCCGCTGATGAGGAGGCCGAGGGAGGTGCTGCCGGGCCTGAGGTTCAGCCCGAGCACCAGCTCCACCACCATGAGGGCGAGGGGCACGGCCATGTCGGTGGGCAGCCGCGCCTCCTCCGCCTCCACCATCAGGCGCAGATTCTTGTCCGAGGAGCCCTCGATCAGCGAGGCGAGTTCCCCGAGCAGCTCGCGCAGCCGCACCTGCGAGCCGTCGCTCGCCTCGTAGAGGATGCGGTGGACGAGCGCGAGGGTGTTCACGCGGGTGCGCAGCTGGTCGAAGCGCCGCCGGTCCTCGCCCTTGCCGATGCCGCCGCCATAGAGCGAGAGCAGGCTGACCACCACCTGAAGGCTGTTCTTGATGCGGTGGTGGATTTCGCGCACCAGCGCGGTCTTCTCGGCGAGGTTTTCGCGGAGGCGCGCGTCGCGCTGCCGCACGGCAAAGGCCATGTTCTCCACCGACTGGCCGAGCATGCGGAATTCGCTCGGCGCGGCATCGAGCCGCGTCGGGCGGAAGCCGTAGTGGCCCTGGGCGTAGACCGCCGTGACCCGCCGCAGATAGAGCAGCCAGCGCAGCACGATGCGGTCCACCGCCACCCACAGGGCGATGAGCGAGGCGACCATGACCAGCGCCGGCAGGGCGAAGCTTGCCGCCACCGTCACCAGCGTCCAGCCGAACAGGCGGTCGGAGGGCGAGGCATAGGCGACGACCATGCCCTCCCGTCCGAGCGGCGTGGTGGCGTAGGTCCAGCGCCGTCCCGACGGATCGGTGCTTTCCCGGAGCGCGTTGTCCGGCGCGGCGAAGGGGGCGGCCTGGAACAGCGCGCCGCTGAGGGTGCGGGCATTGGAGACGAGCTCTTCGCCCGACGCCGAGAACACCGCCACCACGCCATCGGCCGGAGGCACCTGCTGGCGCAGCAGATTGTCCAGCCAGCCGGTCTCGATGCCCAGCGCCATCCCGCCCTCGAGCCGGCCCGCCGCATCGCGCAGGGGGAGAAAGCCCACCAGCACGTCCTTGTTGGTGGCGGTGCTGCGCACGCGCCCGGACAGGCTGAAGCCGGGCTGCCGCACCGCCCACAGCCACCAGGCGTCATCGCTCATGTCGGTATCGGTCACCGGGAGGGCGGAGCACGTGATCCGTCCCGTCTCATCGACCACGCCGATATTGGCAACGAACGGCAGGGAAACGGTCGCCCCGCGCAGCGTCGCCCGGCAGGTGGGTCCGGAGCTGCGCACCTCGTCCACATTCTGCAGGGCGTAGAGCACGTTTTCCGCCGAGGACACCACGCTCTGCTGCGAGGCGGCGGCGGCCAGCGCGTGGCGGAGCAGGTTCTGCCGGGCGTCCTCCTCGGCGGCGGACAGCTGCATCACGCCCTGGATGATATTGAGTGTCGCGATGGGCGTGAGCGCCAGTAGCACCATGAGGATGAGCCGGCGGCGCACGCTGTCGAACAGGCTGCGGGGCCGCGCGGTTGCGGAGGCAAACAGGGAGCCGCGCTCCCCCTGACGGAGCCCGGCGTCATAACGGGACTGCTCCCCGCGCGCGTCGCTTGAGCGCGACCCCTCCTCGCGGGATTTGGCGGCCTGTGCCCGTTCCAGATCCATCGTCGCTCCGCTACACAACTCCAAGGAGCGCCTGTGGGCACCCGTCGCCGGTCCGCTGCCGGGATCGCGACCGCATCAGCACCGCGCCGAAGCGCCATCCTGCGGGTTACGCCCCTCCCATGACCCTGGATGAACGCCCCAGGCGAGGAACGTTCCCATGGGGCTCGCCTGAAAAAAGCGTGACCCGCAGGGGTTCGGCCAAGTTCCGTTCCGCTCCCGTCCGGAGCGGGGTGCCCTCGGACGCGCGTCCACCGTGCCGCTCCCGCTCGGCTCGGGTCCGACTATAATGCGTTTTGCGCCGCCTCGGTTCCACGCAAGGGGAACTTGTCGCGCACGCAAGCGTTACCGGGCGTTGGCTTAAACTCGGCCCGACACACACGTGGCTCAAAACAGGCCATAAGACCTTCGGCCCGTTCCAGATTGGCAGGGAATTCTCGCATGGCTTCCAATCCGCTCATCAAGCAGCTCCCGTTCCTGCGCCGCTACACGCGCGCCCTGATGGGATCGCAGGCGGCCGGCGACCTCCTGGTTCAGAACACGCTCCAGGCGATTCTCGACGGCAAGGTCGCGGTTGATCCGGCGGTCTCGCCGCGCGTCGCGCTCTACAAGGCGTTCCACGAGACGTGGAACCGCCAGTCCTCCGGCGGTCAGGTGCCCTCGCGCGCCGATGCCCGGCTCCAGGCCATGGACCCCGGCTCGCGCGTGGCGCTGTTGCTCACCGCCATGGAGGGCTTCTCCTTCGCCGAGGCGTCGACCATTCTCGGCACCACCCTCTCCGACGTGGAGGCCCAGGTGGTGGCGGCCCAGCGCGAGATCGACCGCCAGCTCGCCACGCGCGTTCTCATTATCGAGGACGAATGGGTGATCGCCCTCGACCTGAAGACCCTCGTCACCGAGCTGGGGCATGAGGTGATCGGCGTCGCCCCCACCCATTCCAAGGCGGTGGAGCTGGCGCAGGGCGGCAATTTCGGCCTCGTGCTGGCCGACATCCAGCTCGCCGACGGCTCGTCCGGTATCGAGGCGGTGACGGAAATCCTCGGCAGCTTCAACGTGCCGGTCATCTTCATCACCGCCTTCCCCGACCGCCTGCTGACCGGCGAGCGGCCGGAGCCCACCTATCTCATCACCAAGCCGTTCCTCACCGAGACGGTGAAGGCGACGGTGGCGCAGGCCCTGTTCTTCCACGAGGCCCGCGCCGAGCCCGAAGCCGCGCGCAGCGCCTGAACACCTCTTCGCGGAAATCGCGCGGACTACGAACTTTCCCGGGCACGCAATTGCCGTGTCGGTCGTTACACTCCCGAGCGGACCCGGAGCGAGCCCCGATCGGCGGCTGCTCCCACCGCGCGTGACAAACCCTGCCGGAGACAACCATGGTCGACAAGCCGCAGATCGTGACCGCCCCCGCCGCCTCCGCCTCGGGCTCCGCCGCCGAGGCCAACCTCAAGGACGTGAAGTCCGACCTCGACCAGCTCAGGGCCGATTTCACCAAGCTGCTGGAAACCCTCGGCAAGACCGCCAAGCACTCCGTGAGGGGCGCCAAGGGCGAGGCCGAGAGCGCCGCCGGCGAGATGGGCGACTGGGCCGAGGACCAGGTCGTCAGCCTGCGCGAGAGCATTCGCGAGCAGCCCATCAAGGCCTGCGCCATCGCCGCGGGCGTCGGCGTCATCCTCGGCCAGATCCTGCTGCGCCGCTGAGCGGCGCCCATCGCGCGGCGCCTCGGGTGCCATCTTAAAAACGGCCGGCGGGACCTTCCCGCCGGCCGTTTTCGTTCGTGGGAGCGGTGCTAGTCCTTCGGCCGGAAGCCTAGGCGCTCCAGCGCCGCCACCAGCGTCGCCCCGTCATAGGGCTTGGAGATGACCCCCACGTCCGGGCGGCCGCCGAACAACTGGGACAGATCCTGCGTGGCATAGCCGGTGGCGATGATGACCGGCAGTTCCGGCGCGATCTCACCCAGCCGGCGCACCACCTCGTCGCCGCGCATGTCCGGCAGGCCGATGTCCACGATGGCCAGCACCAGCGCGTCGCGGCCGATGTCCTCCTTGGCGGTGCGGGCATGCGACAGCGCCGCCTCGCCGTGGGAGGCGATGGTGACCTTGAAGCCCTGGTCTTCCAGGATCTGGCTCGCCACCATGGCGACGAAGGGTTCGTCCTCCACCAGGAGGACGGCCCCCCTGAGGGCGGGTTCGTCCAGCATTCCATTCACTTTCGCCACCAGTTCCGACTGGCTGTAGGGCTTGGTCAGGAGCTTCATGCCCGGATCGAGCCGTCCCTGATGCACCACCGCGTTGCGGGCATAGGCGGTGGTGAACAGCACCCGCGTCCGCGGCGTCCGCCGCTTCACCTCGTCTGCGAGGCCCCGTCCGTCCATCCCGTCGCCGAGGCGCACGTCGGTGAAGAGCAGGTCGGGGCGGCTGCCGCGTGACAGGGCGTCGAGGGCGGCGGAGGCATCGGCGGCCTCGATCACCGTATGGCCGGCCTCCCGCAGGGTGGCCGCACCCATGGCCCGGAGCTGGTCGTCGTCCTCCACCATCAGCACCATGGCCGGCGCGGCGCGGGGCTCGCCCTCGGCGCGCGCGGGGGCGGGCTCGGGCAGGCCGGCCGTCTCCTCCAGCCGCGGCAGGTAGACCTTCACCGTCGTGCCCTCGCCCCGCTCGGAATAGATCATCACGTGGCCGCCGGACTGCTTCACGAAGCCGTAGACCTGGCTGAGGCCGAGCCCGGTGCCGTCCTTGGGTCCCTTGGTGGTGAAGAACGGCTCAAAGGCGCGCGCCCGCACGTCGTCCGACATGCCCATGCCGGTGTCGCTGACGAAGATCGCCACATACTGCCCGGGCTCCAGATCCTCGTGCTCGGCGCAATAGGCCTCGTCCAGATAGGCGTTGGCGGTCTCGATGGTGAGCTTGCCGCCCTCGACCATGGCGTCGCGGGCGTTCACCGCGAGGTTGAGGATGGCGTTCTCCAGCTGGTTGTGGTCGATCTCCGTGCGCCACAGGCCGCCGGCCAGCACGGTTTCCACCATCACCCGCTCGCCCAAGGCGCTGCGCAGCATGTGGGACATGCCGGTAACGAGGCGGTTGGCGTCGGTCGGGCGGGGATCGAGGGGCTGGCGGCGGGAGAAGGCGAGCAGGCGCTGGGTGAGGATGGCGGCCCTGAGCGCCCCCTGCCGGCCGTAGTCGAGGAAGCGGCGGATCTCCTCGGTCTTGATCTCCTGGGTACGGGTGTCCTTCGGGTCGGCCGGCACCCGGCGCTCGGCGGCCTCGATGTTGCCGATGATGATGGTGAGCAAATTGTTGAAATCGTGCGCGATGCCGCCGGTGAGCTGGCCCACCGCCTCCATCTTCTGCGCCTGCCGCAGCTGGGATTCGGCCCGCAGCCGCTCCTCCATCTCCTGCTTGAGCAGGGTGTTGGCCTCGGCGAGCTGAACGGTGCGGGCGGCGGCGAGGCGTTCGAGGTCCTCGTTGGTGCGCGACAGCGCCTCGCGGGCGGCGACGATCTCCGAGATGTCGGTGCAACTGCCGTACCAGCGATCGACGCGGCCGTCCTCGTCGCGCACCGGCACGGCGCGGCAGAGGAACCAGCGATAGCTGCCATCCTTGGCGCGGAACCGGCATTCGCGCGAGAAGGGATTGCCGCTGGCGAGGCTCCCCTTCCATGCCTCCATCACGCCGCCCTTCTCCTCCGGATGAAGGAAGGCGTGCCATTCCACCACCTCGCCGGGCGGGGGCTCGACGCCGGTGTAGTCGGTCCATCGGCGGTTGTAATAGTCGCCGGTGCCGGTCGGGGAGGAGGTCCACACCATCTTCGGCAGCGCCTCGGCGAGCAGGCGATAGCGCTGCTCGCTGGCGGCAATCGCCTTCTCGGCGCGTTTGCGCTCGGTGATCTCCACCACGATCATGCCCACGAGATTGATGACCTGGCCCGTGCGCACCGGAAAATAGCTGACGAGGAAATGCCGCCAGATGCCCGGGGCGGCGGGCGTCGCGCCTTCCAGCTCCACGTCGGCGATCACCTCGCCGGTGGCGAGTACGCGCTCCAGCGCGGGCGTCACGGCGGGTGCGAGCTGGGGCAGCATGTCGGTGAGGGAGCGGCCGGCGTGCTCGCGGGCGGGGATGCCGTCGATCCGCGCCAGCATCTCGTTGACGCGGATGAAGCGCTGCTGCGCGTCGAAGAAGGCGAAGCCCACGGGGGCATGCGCCAGCAAGGCCTCCAGCGTCGCCACCACGGCGGTCTGCTCGGTCGCCGCCGAAAGCAGGGCGGCATGGGCGGAATCGAGCCGGCGCAGGATGGTCCGGATCAGCCCCGCAATGCCCCAGACGGCGAGGGCGTTGATGGCGAAGGAGAGAAGGGAGGCGAGGGCGGGCACGGCCACCCCGCCGGTGGGCCCTTCCGGCACCAGCGCGGCGTTGACCGCCACCAGCACCGCGATGGCCGCCAGCCCCAACTCCACGCCGCAGACCAGCGCCACCACGATGATCGCGGGCAATTGCAGCAGATAGGGCGGGAATTCAAACAGCCAGGCGATAAGCCCCAGCCTGAGCGCCAGCGCCGTCCCGACGACGGTGCCGGCGAAGGCGAGGCGCCACCAGAGGGGCCGCGGCTCCGCGATGATTCTCAGGAAGAGGCCGGCGGGGCCTCGACTGGACAGGTTCATCCCTGCTCCCTGTGGCGATCGGGCCGCCACATTGCCCCCGCAACTGCCGCGGGATCAACCGCCGCTGGCCCTGTTCATTTCGTCCCGGCCCCGTCGCCGGACATGACGAAGCCGGCCCGGGCCAGGGGGCCAGGGCCGGCGAACGCTGAATTCCAAGGGCTACCGGGGAGGCCCTATGGGCTGGGCCTCCCCGCCGCCGCGTGGGATCAGCGGGCAGCCGGAGCCGTGGCCGGCGGAGTGGTGGCCGGGCGGTTGTTGGTGTTCACCGTGCCGGTGGTGGTCGGGGCCTTGTCCGCCTCGGTGAAGGTCGGGGCGTTCTTCAGCTCGTCCTTGGTCTTGCGCAGCACCAGGCGGTCCTTGCCGTCGGCGCGGGTCACCTCGACCGACTGGAACGGCACGGCCACATCCTTTTCGCCGATGCCGAGGAAGCCGCCCACGCCGATCACCACCGCCGCCACATTGCCCGAGCGGTCAATGAGCAGGTCGTTGATGTCGCCGAGATTCTCGTCGGCCGGGCCGCGCACGGCGCTGCCGATGAGGTTGGACGCCATGTGCTGATCGGCCATCTGGCGGGTGACGAAAGTGGGCGCCGCGCCGGTGGCCGCAGCCGCGCCGCTGGTGGCGCCCATGGTGCCGGTGGGGGCCGGGGTCGCCTGCGGGGCGGTCGTGGTGGGGGCCGCCGTCTGCGCCATGGCGGTGGTGGAAAGAAGAACAGCCGCGGTCGCAGCGTAGATCGGCATCATCTTCATGTGATCCTCCTCGTAGGAACGTGTTCTAGCCCTATGGCCCGGTTCAAGGTGCAGAGAAGCACTTGCCGTGAGCGCAATCGCCCAAGGCCATGCCGTCCTCTACTTGAAAAAGGTGCGCCGGATAGACTGGCCAGCGCGCACAGACAAGTTGAAGTTCAGAAGCTTAAGTCTTGTCTCTGCTGGCCTATCAACTCGATCCGCGCGGGGCGGTTCCCTTGGGTGCGATGCTTCTGCGCGTCGCCGGTCAGGGATAGTTGACTAGGACACAGAACTTCAGTTAGTTTCCTAGTCAATCAATGAGGCGCCCATGACTTCCCCCGCTGCGGTTCCCGATCTCACCCGGCACCTCGGTTTCTGGCTGCGGCGCGTGTCCAACCACGTTTCCCACGCCTTCGCGGCGCGCCTCGCCGGGCGGGGCGTGACGGTGGCCGAGTGGAGCCTGATGCGGACCCTCCATGGCCGCGAACCGCTCCCCCCCAGCCGGATCGCCGAGGAGATGGGCATGACCCGCGGGGCCATCACCCGCCTCGCCGATCGGCTGATCGCCAAGGCCCTGCTGGTGCGCACCGCCAGCGCCAGCGACGGCCGCGCCCAGACGCTGGCCCTCACCGCGGCCGGCTGCGATCTCGTGCCGGAGCTGGCGGCCCTCGCCGACGCCAACGATGCCGCCTTCTTCGACTGCCTGACGGCGGCCGAGCGGGCGACGCTGGACCGCCTGCTGCGCCAGGTGGCCGAGCACGGCCGGATAACCGCGGTTCCCGTGGAATGACCACCCGAGGAAACCTCCGATGACCGAAGACCAGACCGAAGTGGCCCGGGCCTGCCTCGCCGCCGCCGAGAGCGACACCGCGAACTTCCCCGAGATCGTCGGGGCGCTCATCGCTGCCGGGTTCGAGAGCTACGCGGTGGACCTCCGGCGCGCCACGGCCACCTATTACCTGCCGAGCGGCCACAGCCTGGAACTGCCCACCCACAAGGCGGCCACCGCCATCGCCCCTACCCTCGATGCCGGCCGTCTCACGGCGGCGATCCGCGAGGCCCAGCAGCAGGCCCCCGGCTACACCTATCGCGGCTTCTGCGAGAAGGCCGCGGCGGCCGGCTGCGCCGGCTACATCGTCTCCTTCCCCGGCCGCCGCGCCGTCTATTTCGCCCGCACGGGGGAGACCCACGTGGAGCTGTTTCGGGGGTCGTGAGACGCGTTCTGCCAGTCGGCCCAGTCTCCTCCCTTGCACCGCCGCAATCGGCATGGCACAGGCGAAAGGAGCCCGAGCCCCGAGCCCCGCCCCGAGCCCCAGGACCCAGAGGCATGTTCCGCACCCTCTCCGACTTCATCTCCGACATCACCGGAGGCCATCGCGAGGCCGCCGCCTTCGACGAGAGCGATTATCGCCTCGCCGCTGCGGCGCTGCTGGTCCATGTCATGTCCATCGACGGGGCGGTGACCCCGGAAGAGCAGGCCGTGCTCAAGACCATCCTCGCCGGCCGCTTCGCCCTCGACGAGAGCGAGACCGAGCAGCTGGTCGAGCTGGCCATCGCCAAGGACGCCGAGGCGGTCGACCTCTACGCCTTCACCAGCGTGCTGAACCGCGCGCTGGACGACGAGGGGCGGCTGCGGGTGGTCGAGATGATGTTCGAGGTGGCCTATGCCGACGGCGGCCTGTCCGAATTCGAGGACAACCTCGTCTGGCGCGCCGCCGAGCTTCTGAACGTCGGCTCCCGCGACCGCATCCGCATCCGCCGCGAGGTGCGCGAGGAGAGCGAAGGCGGCGAGACGCCGGCCTGAGGGCGCCGCCGTGGGCCAACCTCCGGAACCGGGTGCGGGAACCCTGCTGGTGGTGCTCCATCAGGAGCGCTCCACCCCGGGCCGTGTGGGCGAGCGCTTGAAGGCGCGCGGCTTCACGCTCGACATCCGCCGCCCGGCGCTGGGCGATCCCCTGCCCGAGACGTTCGCGGACCATGCGGGCCTCCTCGTCTTCGGCGGCCCCATGAGCGCCAATGACGACAGCGACTTCATCCGCGCCGAGACCCGGCTGATGGAGCGGGCGCTGGCCGCGAACCTCCCCAGCCTCGGCATCTGCCTCGGCGCGCAGATCCTCGCCCGGGCGCTGGGCGGGCAGGTGGCACCCCATGCCGAGGGCATCTGCGAGATGGGCTATTACCCGCTCCAGGCCACCGCGGCCGGCGCCGCCCTGATGCCGTGGCCGGGCCATGTCTACCACTGGCACACCGAGGGCTTCGACGTGCCCCCCGGTGCGGACCTGCTCGCCACCGGCACCGTCTTCCCCAACCAGGCCTTCCGGGCGGGGGCGTCCTTCGGGGTGCAATTCCATCCCGAGGTGACGCGGGACATGATGGTGACCTGGATCGAGCGCGGCGCCCACCGCTTCACCCGGAAGGGGGCCCAGCCGGGGGACGCCCACCTCGCCGGATGGGCGCTGCACGACGGCGCGGTGGTGAGCTGGCTCGATGCCTTCCTCGCCACAGTCTTCGGTTCGGAGGATGGGCGGGCCGTTGCCCGCGGGGAGGGGGAGCTTGATGGTAACAGAGTGGGTGTTCGGGACTGACGGCGCCGAACGGCACCGATACCCCGCCTGAACCCCTCCCGAACGGCACCGATATCGCCGCTGACAAGCCGGGTGTCAGCCGGCCGTCACAGCCCCCTCATGTGGCTGCGCTAGTGTCCCTCGAAAAATCGCGAGGGGGATAAATCCATGGACGCGCGCACGCCTTTCCCCGCCATCCGCGGCATCGGCTATTCCATCCGCACCACGTCGCCGGAGTTCGACGACCTCCCCGCCGCCCTCGATGAGGCCGAGGGCTTGGGCGTTGATTTCGTTGAGCTTCCCGCCTTCGCCTGGACGCTGGTGGTGGACGGACGGGTGCGGGAGGACCGCCTCGACCGCCTCGTCGCCGCCACCCGCGACCGCCCCTTCGGCTACACGGTCCACGGCCCGCTGGCCATCAACCTGATGTCCCCCAAGGAGCGCCTCCCCCGCCACGAGGCCCTTCTGGACGCCATGATCTCCATAGCCGGCTCACTAGGCGCCCCCCACCTCGTCCTCCACACCGGTTGCGTGCGGGGAGAGGATGATGTGGCGGTGGCCTACGAGCGCCAGCGCAACGCCCTCCTGCGGGCCGGCGACAAGGCCGGCGCGGCGGGTGTAACCCTCTGCGTGGAAAACATCTTCCGCTACGAATCCATGCGCGAGACGGCGCTGCCCTCGCGCCTCGCCGGGGAGCTGGACGCCATCGATCATCCCCACGTCCGCGCCACTCTGGACGTCAGCCACGCCCTCCTGCGGTCCACCGACGCCCGGGTGGATTTCGCCGCCGAGATCGCCGCTTTGGCCCCCTACGCCCGCCATGTCCATGTGCACGAAAGCTTTGGCAGGCCTCAGGAAAGCTGGGCCATCGACGACGCCGAGCGGGCAGGCCTCGGCGAGGGCGACCTGCATCTGCCCCTCGGCTGGGGCGGCATCGACTGGGACCTCGTCGCCCGCCGCTGCGCCTTTCCGGCCGGCACCATCGTGAACCTGGAGTTGAACCGCCGCTACTGGCGCGAGCTGCCCGACCAGATCGTGCGCCTGCGCGCCCTCGCCGAGACCTTCGCCAGCCGCGCCGGCGCCCCGGCCTGAGATGGGTGCGGTGCGGCGGAGGGTGGGCCCCTCGATGCCGCACTGCACACTCATGCCTTTGATTTGATGCGCCTTTTAATTCGCGCCGGTGCTCCCCTCCGGGGCCAAATCGACTAGCTTGGCGGCGAAGGAGTCCGCCCATGCCCGTCGCCACCAAGCCCGAATACAAGTCTTCCCCGCAGCCGGAGGGCGGCGCCGATGGACTGTTCATGTCCTCGAGCACCCGTGCGTTGCTGAAGCGGTGGAGCGTGTTCATCGCCGTGACGGTGATCGCGCTCATCAGCCTCCTCCTCTCTTTCGCTTCGCATCAGGCCTGGCTGATCGTCTTCTGCGTGCTCTTTCCCCTTGTTCTCGTTGGGATTTTCGACGTCACCCAATCCGAGCACTCGCTGCTGCGCAACTATCCGGTGATCGGCTCGGTGCGCTGGATCTTCGAGGCCCTGCGGCCCTATCTGCGCCAGTATCTGATGGAGGACGACCAGTCCGAGCGACCCTACAACCGCGAAGACCGTTCCATCATCTACGCCCGCGCGAAGAACGAGGAGGATCGTCAGCCCTTCGGCACCGAGCTCGACACCTACGCGGCTGAATACGAGTGGATGACCCATTCCCTCGCGCCGGCGCCGGTGGCGCACGAGCCTTTCCGGGTGACGGTAGGCGGAAGCGCCTGCGCGAAGCCTTACTCCGCCTCGGTTCTCAACGTCTCCGCCATGAGCTTCGGCTCGCTGGGACGCAACGCCATCGAGGCGCTGAACCTCGGTGCGAAGACCGCCGGCTGCTATCACGACACCGGCGAGGGCGGACTCTCGCCCTATCACCGCATGCATGGCGGCGACATCGTGTGGGAGCTGGGCTCCGGCTATTTCGGCGCCCGCAACCGCGACGGCACCTTCTCGCCCGAGCGCTTCGCCGAGCGCGCCACGGACGATCAGGTGAAGATGGTGGAGATCAAGCTCTCCCAAGGCGCCAAGCCCGGCCATGGGGGCGTGTTGCCGGCCGCCAAGGTGACACCGGAGATCGCCGAAATCCGTGGCATCCCCCTGGGCGAGGACTGCATCTCGCCCTCCCGTCACTCGGCCTTCTCCACCCCGGCGCAGATGATGGAATTCGTGGCGCAGCTGCGCGAGCTGTCCGGCGGCAAGCCGGTGGGCATCAAGCTGTGCGTCGGCCACCCGAGCGAGGTGTTCGCCCTCGCCAAGGCCATGGTGAAGACCGGCATCCAGCCGGATTTCGTCGTGGTCGACGGCGCCGAAGGCGGCACCGGCGCCGCGCCGCACGAACTGGCCGATCACCTGGGGATGCCGCTCCGCGAAGGCCTGATCCTCATGCGGAATGCGCTGGTCGGCACCGGGCTTCGGCAGGAGGTGCGCCTGGCCGCTTCCGGCAAGGTGACGTCCGGCTTCTCCATGGCGGCGAACATGGCCATCGGCGCGGACTGGTGCAACGCGGCCCGTGCCTTCATGTTCTCCCTCGGCTGCGTCATGTCCATGCGCTGCCACACCGGCACCTGCCCCACGGGGGTGACCACCAACGATCCCCATCTGCAGCGGGGACTCGTGGTGGACGAGAAGGCGGAGCGGGTGGCGAGCTTCCACCGCCACAGCGTCCATGCGCTGGCGGAACTGGTTGCCGCCGCAGGGTTGGAGCATCCGCGCGAGCTGTTGCCCCACCATGTCTGGCACCGGGTCAGCCCCATCGAGGTGAAGGCGCTCGACCGGATCTACACCTTCCTCGAATCCGGCGCTCTTCTGGATGCGCCGGACGAGACGCCCTATGCCGCCGAGTGGCATGCGGCCGACGCCGACAGCTTCGCGCCACGGCAAACCGTGGGCCCGCGCCGCGCCGCCTGAGTCGGATCGGCATCCAGCCTTGCGGCGGCAGCCGGCGGTCCCCATATGCGGCTGGTCGGGATGCCGAAAGGGTCCCGGCGGGCATGGCCGGATAGGTGCATGCCCGGCAATGCAAAGTCGCTTGACGAGGGCTTTGGCCGATGTCGCGGATGTCTTCCCTGTCGTCCCCCTTTCTCCTGGGGTTCGACGAGGTCGAGCGGGCGCTCGACCGGGTGGCCAAGAGCGCGGACGGGTATCCTCCCTACAATGTGGAGAGGATCGAAGCCGCCAGTGAGCCGCTGCGCCTCAGGATTACCCTGGCGGTGGCGGGTTTCACGGCGGAGCAGCTTGAGGTTGTGCTGGAGGAGAAGGAACTGACCATTCGCGGCCGTCAGGTCGAGGATGGGCAGGGCCGGATTTTCCTGCACCGGGGCATCGCCGCCCGGCAGTTCCAGCGCACCTTCGTGCTCGCAGAGGGCATGAACGTGCTGGGCGCCGAATTGAAGCACGGCCTCCTGTCCGTGGACCTGGTTCGCCCCGAGCCGGCCCGCCACGCCAAGCGAATCGACATCGTCTCCCGCTCCTGAAGGGGAGGGATGCCGGATTTGCCAGGAGTAAAGGAGTAGATCGATGACCCACGATATCGAAAACGAGGCCCTTGAGAATATCACGCCGGAGGCTTTGGCTGTCCTCGGCGGCGGCGAGATCGCCTACGTGCGCAGCATCAAGTCGGAAGACGTGCCGTCCCTGTTCCCGCAGGCGCCGCAGATCGCTGCCGGCATGACCCTGTTCACGCTGCACGCAGCAGATGGCACCCCAATCATGCTCACCGACAGCCGCGAGGCCGCGCTGGCAAATGCCATGCAGCACGAATTGGTGACCGTCAGCGTTCACTGACGACGCAGCGTCGGGAAGCGGCGAATATTTCGCAAAGTTTTTCAGCCGGGCCTGCAAGGGCCCGGTTTTTGTTTGCGACCCCCCGCCTGATCAGGCGGCGTTGGAGGCCGAGGCGGCTGTGAGCAGCGCGTGCATCGCGCCGGCGTCCCGCGTCGCCCGAAGCTTTTCCACAACATCGGGATCGCGCAGCATGCGGGCGACCCGCGCAAGCGCCTTGAGATGATCCGCGCCGGCCGCTTCAGGAGCCAGCAGCAGGAACACGAGGTCGACCGGCGCGCCATCCAGCGATTCGAAATCGATGGGCTTCTCCAGCCGGGCAAACAGGCCGAATAGCTTGGTGAGGCCGGGCAGCTTGCCATGTGGGATGGCGATACCATTGCCGACGCCCGTCGAGCCGAGGCGCTCGCGCTGCAGCAGGGTATCGAAGATGTCCCGCTGGTCGCGGCCCATCAGCTGGCCCGCATGATGGGAAAGCTCCTGCAGGGCCTGTTTCTTGCTGCTCGCCCGTAGCATCGGAAACACTGCGTCCGGGGCAAGGAGGTCGGCGAGCGGCATCGATCAGGTCCCTGGGGCGAGCGGCCGAGGCTCGGTAAAGCGGCGGACGCGAGGAACGGTCAAGGCCGGCGGCGCCCCCAAAGCGCCGTTGCATTGCCCCGTCCCCATTCAAAACGCGGAGGGCTACCCCTCCCGGAGGTCGTCACTGCGGCCTCCATCTAGCGTTAACCCGCTTCGGGCTCAAGCCGGGAGCGGGAGCGCAGAGGTTCGTCGGTACGGGTCGATGCAGATCCGACGCGCTCAGGCCGCCCCCTTGGGCTCACCGGCACAGCGTTCAGGACATGCCCCCCGGCATTGCCTTCATCCGAGACGGCCGCTGATCCCGCCCCGGCCATCAGTCTTAGGTGCGCAACGCGGGGAGCCTGCGAACAGGCTCCCCGTCGCGACTTCTAGTGCAGTTCCTCGGAACCCGGATCGATCCACCCCACGTGGCCATCGGGTCGACGATAGACGACGCTCACCCGGCCATGGCCGGCATGACGGAAGACCACGACCGGCGCGCCGGTGATGTCGAGCTCCACAACCGCGTCGGCAACCGAGAGGGTGCGCAGGCGGGTGACCTGCTCGGCCACCACGGTCGGACTCCAGCCGGCGAGTTCTTCCTCGGTCTCCGTCTCCGGCGCGGCGCTGAGGATGTAGCTCTGGGCGGCATGCTCGGCACCATTGCCGTTGCCATGCCCGTGACGATCCTTGAGGCGCTGCTTGTAGCGGCGCAGGCGCTTCTCGATCTTCTCCACCGCAACATCGGCGCAGGCGTTCGGGTCCTGCGCATTGCCATGCGCCTGGAGGTTCACGCCGGAATCGAGATGGAGCATACATTCGGATCGGTAGCCGGAGCCGTCCCTCGTGACGGTGACGTGTCCTGACCATCCACCGTCGAAATATTTGCCGAGGACTTCCGAGACCCGCTCGGTCAGACGCTGGCGAAGAGCTTCGCCGACATCGATATTCTTTCCGGACACGCGTAGGGCCATGCGATTTGATCCCCTATGAACGGTCCCGTGAGGGACCGTCTCATGCATTGCAAACCGGCCGGCTAGTTAAGTGGTAGGAGTGCTTCGCCGGCATGTCAACGGCAACCGGGACCCGAAACCAAGCGGTTTCCTGGACGGCGCCGCCGGCCGCGCCCGCAAGCCGTGGGATCAGCGCGACAGACCCGGCCACATGCGTGAGAGCACGCCGTCGCGGCGGACAACGCCATGCCACAGCCCGGCGCCCGCGTGTAGGATGACGAGACCCGTCATGACGAAGCCAAGGCGCGCGTGCCAGTCACCGAAGAGATCGGCCAGGGCGTCGTTCTTCGCGACGATGTTGGGCAGCGTGAAGAGCCCGAAGATGCTGACCGCGCTGCCGAAGGCGTTGGACGCAAGCCAGCCCAGAACGGGCATCACGAAGATCAGGACATAGAGCGCGAAGTGGACCGTGTTGGCGACGATCCACAGGGACTTCGGCATGCCTTCCGGCGGTGCGGGAGGCGGATTGAGGATGCGCACCACGACCCGCAGCACGGCAAGGCACAGAATGGTGAAGCCGATGGACCGGTGGAGGTCGAACAGGCGATCCTGGGTTGGGCCGGAATCCATGTTCATCATGGCAAACCCGAGCGGGATCACGAGGATCACCAGGACCGCCATGATCCAGTGGATCCGCCTAGCCGGCGGCGCGTAGGGCGCAAGATTCGAGGGGCTTGTCATCGGCGGGGCTGGCCTCCACGGGCGACGGCGCGTCGCGCGAACCGGCACCGCGGGCGCTTTCCCGCAGATCGCACCGGAACAGGACGTCTCCGTCGGCAAAAACATGCACCTGTGCCCTGGGGCGCAGCGCTTGGGCCAGAGTGTCGCACGCCTTGCGGGACAAGCCGATGCGACCGGCGCCGAGGATGACCGGCGACACGAAAACGTGAAGCTGGTCGATCAGTCCCGCTTCCAGGAAAACCGAGAGCGTGGTGGGCCCACCTTCCACGAGAATGCGCCGGAAGCCTTGCTGCGCGAGGGTGGCAAGGACGATGGAAGGGTCGAAAGCCGGCCCGCTCTCGATCGTGACAACCTCTACTCCCGAAGGGACCGGGGTGGCGATCCCGCTCCGCCGCAGGACCAGCCGGCGAACGCCGTCGTTCGTAAAGCAGCGCGCCTTGGGATCGACGCGGCCCGATGGATCAATCACCACCCGCGCCGGACTGGTACCGGCGATGCGGCGCACCGTGAGCAGGGGATCATCGGCGCAGACCGTTCCCACACCGACCACAACCGCGTCTACCGACGCGCGCAGGGCATGCAAATGATCGAGCGCGTGCGGGCCGTTGATATATTTGGAGTCGCCCGATGTCGTGGCGATGCGGCCGTCCAGGGACTGGCCGAGCTGGGCGATGACGTACGGGCGGAAGTCCGCCTGCTTTCCCTTGTCGTTCACCGGCGATCCACTCACTCGCTTGTGCGACCGGGGCCGCAGGGTCATGTCATCCATCGGTCCTCGCCCGGCGTAAGGAGACGGCTCGATCAGGAACGCGTCATCATGCCGTTTGTTACGCTCCTGCCGATACGACAGATCGTTCATGCCGCCGAGCGGCCCGTGTTTCCCGCTGTGAGAGGTCAATATGGCGTCCATCGTTGAGGGTCTTGGGTTTGCGCCAGACGCCGGGCGGCTTTCCGTGGAGCGCGCCATCGCGGAGGTTCGCTCCGCTCGCGCCGTTGTGATCGCGGCGGGCGACGTTCGCGCGGTGGTCGTCGCAGCCGAGGCATTCGATCCGGCAATGGCCGGAGTGCTCGAGACGGCCCATGCGGTCGATGCCAGCCTTGTGCTCGCGGCGCCTCGGCTGAATCGGATGGGATCGCCACGCGCCTTGGCGGGCGCTGTCGCGCTGCCGCATCTCGATGCCGCCCGCGTCGCCCTTCTCGCGCTCAAGCCCGACGCCCGGCTCGATGCTCCGGTCGCGCCTGCGACGCCGGCTCAGGTCGCAGCGCTGGAGCTGCTGGCGCTCGCCCTGGTGCTTCCGGCGGCGGTGGTTTGCTCCGTCCCGGAGGCCATGGCCGCTGGCCTGGTGACGGTGGAGGCGGACGACATCATGGCCTTCCGGGCCGCGGAGGTTGCGCGGCTGGCCATCGTCGGCCGCGCGCCGGTGCCGCTCGAAGGCGCGCCTGAGACCGAATTTGTCGTCTTCCGCGGCGGTGACGGCCTTCGCGACCAGGTTGCGATCATCGTCGGTCGTCCGGACCTGTCGCGGCCGGTGGCCGTGCGGCTGCATTCCGCGTGCCTGACCGGCGACCTCTTCGGCTCTCTGAAGTGTGACTGCGGCGACCAGCTGCGAGACACCGTCCGCCGCATGGCCGAGGGCGATGGCGGCATCCTGCTCTATCTGGATCAGGAGGGGCGCGGGAATGGCATCTCCAACAAGATGCGCGCCTATGCCCTCCAGGCGCAGGGATACGACACGTATGACGCGGACGCCGCGCTCGGCTTCGACCTCGACCAGCGGCGGTTTGATTTCGCCGCCGCGATGCTGCGCCAGCTCGGCGTTTCGGCGGTTCGGGTGTTCACCAACAATCCGCAGAAGATTGATGCTCTGAAAGCGGCCGGGCTGGATGTGGTCGCCGACCAACGGGTTCTGGGTCGCCCGACGGCCGAAAATGTCCGCTACCTCGCCTCCAAGCGGGATCGGGCTGGCCACTACATCGATTTCGATGCCCTCGCGGCGCGCGCGCCGGACTGAAAGCGGCGCACTCCCGGTCCAAAGCGTCTTGTCGCGGGGCTTCAAAACGATTTAGAACCGCCCGGCCAAGAACCGGGAGGAAGCATATGAGCAAGGCAGGACGGAAGGTCGCCATCGTTACCGGAGCCGGCTCGGGCGTGGGCCGGGCGGTGGCCGTGGCGTTGGCCGAGGCTGGCTATGCCGTGGCCCTCGCCGGCCGCCGGCTCGATGCCCTGGAGGAGACCGCGGCGACGCTCGGCGATGCGCCCTACGTGGCCGTGGCAACCGACGTGACCGATCCGGAGTCCGTGCGGGCGCTGTTCGCGGCGACCGTGGAGAAGTTCGGCCGCGTCGATCTCCTGTTCAACAATGCCGGCACCGGTGCGCCGGCGATCCCGCTTGATGAACTCACCTTCGCTCAATGGCAGCAGGTGGTCTCCACCAATCTCACCGGCCCGTTCCTGTGTACCCAGGAGGCGTTCCGGGTGATGAAGGCGCAGGAACCGCGCGGCGGTCGCATCATCAACAACGGCTCCATCTCCGCGACGGCCCCGCGGCCGTTCTCGGCCCCCTACACCTCGACCAAGCACGCCATCACCGGGCTCACCAAGTCCACGTCGCTGGACGGCCGGGCCTATGACATCGCCTGCGGACAGATCGATATCGGCAATGCCGACACCCCCATGGCGCAGAAGATGAAGGCGGGCGTGCCGCAGGCCGACCTCTCCATCAAGGTGGAGCCGGTGATGGATGTGGCCCATGTGGCGAGCGCCGTGGTCTACATGGCCAGCCTGCCGCTGGAGGCCAACGTGCAGTTCATGACGGTGATGGCGACCAAGATGCCCTTCATCGGCCGCGGCTGACTCCCCGTTCGAGCTCCCTGCCAAAGAAAAAGGCCCCGGCATTGCCGGGGCCTTCCTGTTTCGGGCTTGCCCCTGCGGGGCATCGCATCAGTTGTTGCGGTTGCCAAACAGCTGCAGCAGCATCATGAACATGTTGATGAAGTCCAGGTAGAGCGCGAGAGCGCCCATGATGGCCTTCTTCCCCGCGACGGCGACGTCGTCGCCGACGAAGTACATTTCCTTGATGCGCTGCGTGTCGTAGGCGGTCAGGCCCGCGAAAACCAGCACGCCGACCACGGACACGATGAACTGAAGCATCGTCGAGCCGAGGAAGATGTTCACCAGCGAGGCGATGATGATGCCGAACAGGCCCATCATCAGGAAGGAGCCCATGCCGGACAGATCACGCTGCGTGGTGTAGCCGTAGAGGCTCAGCGCACCGAACGAGGCGGCGGTGATGAAGAACACCCGCACGACGCTCTCGTGGGTATACACGAGGAAGATCGTCGAGAGCGAAATGCCCACCAGCGCCGCATAGACCCAGAAGGTCAGCTGGGCAGCCGATACGCTCATGCGCTCGATGCGGAAGCTCAGGAAGAAGACCGCTGCGAGCGGGGCCAGCATCACCACCCACTTCAGCGGGCTCACGAACAGAGCGTAACCGAACTGCGTCAGCATGATGCCGCCGGCAACACGGCCCGCGGCCGACGCCGGATCGGTGGTCACCGAAAGCATGTAGATGCCGAGCGCTGCCGCGCCGGTGATGGCGAGGCCCAGCGCCATGTAGTTGTACACGCTGAGCATGTACGTCCGCAGCCCTTGGTCGATCGCGGCCTGCGAGCGTGCCACCGACGGGTTGAAACGCCCGGCGACGTTGCGATCATAATCGGACATCGTCGTTCCCCTTGAAGAAATCTCAAACGCCCAAGACCGGCCGAGGCCGAGCCTGCGCGTTCGCCGTCAATATGGTGGGTTCGCGATGAGGCGGCAAGACGAGGCTGGATGAAATTTACGCAAGGTCACTTTACGTCAGGCATACCGTTGCGGCTGCGTTAAGGTATAGTTTCAACCCGCATGGGGTCAGGGCATGCGGTTGGGGGATTATCTGAAGCACCGGATCACGGTCGGGCGGGCATGTCTTGCCGCCTGGAGACTGGCGCGTGGAAAAATCCACCTCGGCAAATTCGCTTTCGAGCGGACCAGGTTCTGCCCTGCAAGCGCGCTCATTGTCCTGATCGTTCTGGCGGTCCCCGCGCCGGTACGCGGAGGCGCCTGGACGCAGGAGGAAGGGCACGGGCAGGTCATCCTGCAAAGCTCGGCAGCCTATTCCGCGACCGAATTCGGACCCTCGTACGATCTCTATGCCAGCCGACCCTATGACAAGGCGGAGGTCACCCTCGTCTTCGAGTACGGCGCGACCGACTGGCTGACGCTGGTCGCAGCGCCTCAGTTCCTCTCGGTCTCGTTTGGTGAGCCTTCGCCATCGTCCTATACGGGGCTAGGCTATCAGGATGTCGGGGCGCGCGTGCGGCTGTGGCGCGACGACACGAGCGTGGTCTCGGCGCAGTTCGTTGGCCGCTTTCCGGGTACCGGGAATTCCCAGAGCGCCGCCGCGGTGGGCTACGAGGACCCCGAGATCGACCTGCGGCTGCTCTACGGCCTGTCCTTCACCATGTTCGGAAAGCCCGCTTTCCTCGATGTCCAGCTCGCCCAGCGCATGCGCTTCGGCCCGCCCCCGGACGAACTGCATCTCGATGTCACGTTGGGCTGGCGGGTTGTCGAACGCTGGCAGCTTCTCGCACAGTCGTTCAACGTGATCTCTGAGGGGGCGGGGACGGGGCCGTACTTCGGCGACTCCTACGAGTATTACAAGGTGCAGATGGGTGCGGCCTACGACCTCTCGGCGGCCGTCACCCTGCAATTATCGGTGTTCGGCACCGCCTTCGCCCGCAACGCGCCGCAGGAAAACGGCGTGGTGCTCGCCGCCTATTACCGCTTCTGAGTCGATGGCGTTGTCGTCACGAGGCGGATGCCGAGGGCGATCGGCACGATGCCGACGAGATCGAGCGGCGGCACCGGCTCGCCCAGCAGGAGCCATCCGAACATCAGCCCAAGCGGCGGCATCAGGAAGTGCAAGGCACTCGCGCGGGTAGCGCTGGTGCGGCCGAGGATGAAGAACCACAGGCTGAACGCGCCGACCGAGCCGGCCAGCGTCAGCCAGGCGAAGGACAGGCCCAGCGTGAGGGTCGGGTGAATGGATGCTACGTCCTCCCGCCACAGCGCCACCGGCAGCAGCGCGAGCCCGCCCGCCAAAGACTGTATGCCGCTGCCGACGAACAGGGACGCCGAGGTGCGAACCTTCTTGAACATCAGCGTCGCCGCCGTGAGCGCGAGAAGAGCCCCGACCACATAGGTGGTGCCGAGCGGATCCTCGTGGCCGGAGACGATGCGTGAGCGCACAACGATCGCCACGCCGATCATGCCGAGGACCAGCCCGAGCAGCTTGCGCCCCGTGAGCCGCTCTCCCAGCAGCATCGCCGCGCCGAGGGCCGTCAGCAGCGGGTTGGCGGAGACGAGAACGGCGGTGAAGCCCGACGACACATGAGTCATGCCCACATAGCTCAGGCCGAGATAGACCGCGTTGTTGAGGATGCCCATTGCGGCGAGCGCTGCGATATCGCGCAGGTTCAGGCGGCGGAAGTGGGAGGCGGGGAGGAATAGCAGGCAGGCACCCAGCACGAGCAACCCGGCCACGAGGAAGCGTCCGGAAAGGAGCAGCAAGGGCGGACAATCCGCCAGCGCCACCTTGGCGACCGCAAAGGCCGAGCTCCAGATGATGCAGAACGCTGCGATGAAGACGGGCAGCAGTGCGTCTGTCCGGCGCGAGGCGACGAGGGGGAGGGGCGTGGCGGTCATGACATCTCCTGACCCGCAGAGAAGCACGCCGATCGAGGATTGAAAAATCGAATGATTCAATATTAGCTAGTGGAAATCTAAATGTTGTGGGCGTCCGATGCTGGATATGGATCTCCTGAAGGCGTTCGTGAGCGTGGTGGATGCGGGTGGCTTCACCCGCGCGGGCGAGCGCGTCCATCGCACGCAGTCGACCGTCAGCCAGCAGGTGCGGCGGCTGGAAGATCAGCTCGGCCACCAACTGCTGATCCGCGACGCCCGAGGGGTGAGCGTCACCGCCGAAGGCGAGCGTCTGCTCGGTTACGCCCGGCGGATTCTTGCGCTCGGTGCGGAGGCTCGCGCCGCCTTGTCCGGCGTGGCGCCGGCCCGGGTGGTGCGGCTCGGCATCCCGGACGATTTCGCCCTCGCGGCCCTGACCTCGGTGGTGGCCGAATTCGCACGTGCGCGTCCTGCGGTGCGCCTTGCGGTGGAGTGCGGGCTCAGCTGCGATCTCGATGCCGGCTTTACCCGCGGCGAACTGGATGTGGTGCTGCTCAAGCGCGAGCCCGGCTCCGGACCGGCGGTGGCAGCTTGGCCGGAACGCCTGATGTGGGTCTGTGGGGCGGGCTTCGAGCCGGAAGAGGAGGTCGTCAGCCTCGCCGCCTTCCGGCAGGGCTGCCTTTATCGCAACCGGGCCGTCCACGCCTTGGAGAGGGCCGGTCGCTCCTGGCGGGTGGCCTATGAATGCCCGAGCCTGATCGGCATCGAGGCGGCCCTTGCAGGTGGTTTGGGGGTGACGGTCCTGAGCGACCTTGCGCTCAACCCCAGGCTCAAGGAACTGCCCACGTCCGACCTCTGGCCGGCGATCCCGCCAACGGAACTCGCTCTACGCGCCGCCGGCAACGCCTGTTCCGCCTCACGGGAGCTGGCAAGCCTCATCGCCGCCTTCTGCGGCCGGGAAGCCCGCGCCGCAGCCTGACCAATCGGCGTCAGCACTCCACCAGCAGGCGGCGGCCGATCTCTCCGATGCCGACGAGCCCGGGCGTCGCGTGCATCACCACGTGAATGGGAATCTGCGCCAGGCGGTCGTGATAGGGCGGGTGCTCCTCGAACGCGGTGCGGAACGGACTTTCGGCGAACAGATGCGCCATGGCCCGGCCGACGCCGCCGCCCACATACACGCCGCCCTTGGCATCCACGGCGAGTGCGAGGTCGCCCAGCACCCGGCCGAGCAGGCGCAGGAAGATGTGGCAGCTTTCCTTCTCCTGCCGCTGACCGTCCAGCGCCGCCTTGATGATGGCGTGGGAGGACAGGCTCTCGCCGGAGAGGATGCGGTGCAGGCGCACCAGTCCGGGGCCGGACAGCACGTGCTCCACCGATACCGGGCCGAGGTCGCGCACCAGATGGGCGACGATGCGGGCCTCGTCGGTGGTCACCGCGCCAAGGCGCATGTGCCCGGCCTCGCTGGCGAGCACCTCGTAGCCGGCTTCCCGCGGCAGGATGAGGGCGGTGCCGAGCCCGGTCCCGGGGCCGGACAGCAGCATGGGCGCGCCGGCAACCGCACGGCCGGTGCCCACCTCCAGCAGATCGTCGCGGGTGAGCAGCGGCAGACCGTGGGCGAATGCCTCGAAATCGTTGAGCACCGAGAGCAGCTGGAACGAGAGATCGGCCGCGAGCTTTTGCGTGGAGAAGCGCCAGTTGCGGTTGGTGAGCCGCACATCGTCGCCGTCGATGGGGCCCGCCACCGCCAGAGCGCCGCACCTGGGAGCCTCTCCGCTGACGGAGGCGAGGTACGTGCCCAGCAGATCCTCGAGCGAGGCATAAGAATCGTTGGCTTCGAGCCGGACATCGAACGGGATGCCGTCGGCGCCGGCCCGGGCGACCCGGGTGGTGGTGCCGCCGATATCCGCTAGCAGGACTGTGGGAGCCATTGGTGAACCCGATGGTGGAGAGCTTCTACTGCGCCAAGCGTGGCCGGGACGCAAGCGCGCCGGCCCCACCGGTGCCGGCCGGATCTCAAGCGCGACGGGGCCGTTGCGGTTCCCCCGTGCCTCTCCTCATGTCGCAGGTCTGGGCCGCGATCCTGTCTCAGGGGTCGTGCCGGCTGAAAGAGGGGCTTCATCTTCCAAGGCTGTCTTGTGTCCGTTGGTGAAATCACCTCGCCCGCCCAAATCCGGTCGTTTGGATGACCTAACGTTATGATGGGTGACGGATCAACCGCGGCGCAGTCGGGTCCGTCGCTGCGACGGGAGGTGGCGCGGGCGGCCGCGGTGGCTTAAGCTTCCTTGGAAAAGGTGCGCTTCCCAAGCGCAGGGGCTGGCGATAAGGCAGCTTCGACGTACATAAGCTGAAGGACCGGAAACGCGCGCGGCGGGGTGGGCGTGACTGGTCGAGGCAACCCGGCGGCCCGGAGAACCGGCTCGCCCGAGAGGCATGGCGAAGCGCAGTGCTGGATATCTATACGATCATCTTCCTGGCCCTCGCGGTCTTCATCTTCGTGCGGCTGCGCAGCGTGCTGGGGCAGAGGACGGGGCGCGAACGGCCGCCCTACGACCCCTATTCCCGTGATACCGCCCGTCCGCCGCAGCCCGCGCCGGAGGGCAAGGTCGTGACCCTGCCCGAGCGCAATGGTCCGCCGCCCGCCGCCGCGGGCCCGGCCGAGGTGGAGGCCCCGGCGTTCCGGTGGGAGGGCGTCGCGGCCGAGGGATCGGCGACCGCTGCCGCGCTCGACGAGATCGCCCGCATCGAGCCGGATTTCGATGCCAAGCACTTTCTCACCGGTGCCCGCGCAGCCTACGAGATGATCGTTACCGCCTTTGCCGAAGGTGATCGCCGGCAGCTCAAGGATCTCCTGGCCAAGGACGTGTATGACGGTTTCGTCTCTGCCATCGCCGATCGCGAAAGCCGCAAGGAGACGATGGAATCCCGCTTCGTTTCCATCGAATCGGCGGACCTGCAGGACGTCACGGTGCGCGGGACCAATGCGCAGCTCACCGTCCGTTTCGTGTCGAAGCTCATTTCCGTCACCCGCGGCCCGGATGGCTCGGTGGTGGACGGCAGCCCCGACACGGTGGCCGACGTGACCGACGTGTGGACCTTCGCCCGCGATCTCGGCACGCGCGACCCCAACTGGAAGCTGGTGGCCACGGAAGCCGCACAGTAGCCCATGGCACAGGCGCGCGCCGTCACAGCCGGCGTGCGGCGCGTCTCTCCCGGCGTTGCCGCACGCGGCGCGACCCTCGCCGGGATCGTGGGGGCGGTCTTCGTGGCAACGTCCGCCTGCGCCGCCGACCCCGCCTCTCGGCCCATCTCCGCACCGGCCATGTCGCTCCAGCCCATCGTTCCAGCCTTAGCCGGGGCCAGGCTTGAGCCCGTCCCTTTTGCCGCGCTGGACGGCTGGACCGCCGACGACCATGCCGCGGCCTTCGCCACCTTTCGCGCCAGCTGCGCGGCGTTGAAGACGCCGCCGAAGGAGGTGGGCCCGCCTTCCGTGCCGACGCTCGCGCGCGGCTTGCGCCGTGCCTGTGCCGCCGCCGCGCGGCTGGGGCCAACCGCACCATCGACGCGCCTCGCTCGCCTGTTCTTCGAGGCCAATTTCCGCGCGTGGAGGGTGGTCCCCGACGGGGGCGACGGTGGTTACTACACCGGCTACTATGAGCCGGAGTTGGAAGGATCGCTCCAGCCGGGCAACGGCTTCGACGTTCCGGTCTATGGGCGTCCCGACGATCTCCTCATGACGGGACCCGGCGCCACGCCCAATTCCGGCCCCGCCTTCCGCCGCGAGGGGGACGCCCTCGTGCCGTATCATGACCGCGCGGCCATCGAGGATGGCGCCTTGGCGGGGCGCGGGCTGGAGATTGTCTGGCTCAAGGACCCCATCGACCTGTTCTTCATGCAGATTCAGGGTTCCGCCCGGGTGCGCCTTCCGGATGGGCGCATCCTGCGGCTGGGCTATGACGGCTTCAACGGCCAGCCCTATGTGGCGGTGGGGCGTCTCCTGATCCAGCGCGGGGTGGTGCCGCGGGAAGGGATGTCCATGGCGCGCATCCGCGCCTTCATGGAGGCTGATCCCGCGGCGGGCCGCGCATTGCGGCGGGAGAACCCGACCTTCACGTTCTTCAAGGCCCTGACGCTTGGTGTCGATGCGGGTGCCATGGGCGCGCAGGGCGTTTCGCTCACGGCGGGGCGCTCGCTGGCGGTGGACCGCAAGCTCCACACCTACGGTACGCCCATCTTCGTGGAGGCGGACCTGCCGCTGTCTGCCCCCGGCGCCGCCGAGCCGTTCCGGCGGCTGATGATCGCGCAGGATACGGGCTCGGCCATCGTCGGGCCGGCGCGGGCGGACCTCTTTTTCGGCGCCGGCGATGCGGCGGGCGCGGTGGCGGGCCGCATTCGGCATCGTGGCGTGTTCACCATGCTCGTGCCGCGCTTCGCCCCGGTGGATTCCGGGGGCGCGCCATGAGTCGCCGGGGCCGCCGCCGGGTGCTCGATGCGGAAGAGCGTGCGCTTTGGGACCATGTGGTGCGCTCGGTGAAGCGCCTGCGGCCCGAAAAGCCGGTTGTCGCGCCGCCCTTGGTGCCGGCCGCCGAGCCGCCGCCACCCGTCGAGCCGGCGCCGGAGATCAAGTCGAAGACGAAAGCCAAGGCCGGCACCCCGCCCAGGGCCGCCGCCCCCGCTTCCCCGCCGCCACCGCCTCTCAGCCCGCTGGAGCCGAAGACCCGCCGCCGCCTCACCCGCGGGGCCGAGGTGGATGCGCGCCTGGACCTGCATGGCCTTACCCAGGCCGCCGCCCATCGCCGGCTGCGCCTGTTCCTGATGGAGGCGCAGGCGAGCGGCCATTCGCTGGTGCTGGTCATCACCGGCAAGGGAGATCCCGAACGCCTGATGAGCTCCGGGCCGGCCTTCGGTGAGGGGCGGGGGGTGCTCAAGCGCGCGGTGCCGCTGTGGCTGGCGGAGCCGGACCTCCGGGCGGTGGTGGTCGGGTTCGAATCCGCCGGACGACGCCATGGCGGGGAGGGCGCGCTCTACGTGCGCATCCGCCGCCGGCGCTGAGCGCCGTTCAGGTCAGAGGCAGGCCGACGCAGGCATTCCATACGTTCGGCCTGCGCCCAAAAGGTGGGCGGTGAAGCGTCGCGCCGGGAATAGCCGGGCGATGGCGGGATCGGCGACGCTCAGCCCGCCCGTGTAGGCGCCGAAGGCGGGCAGGATCATGCGGCTGCCGTCGGTGACGAAACACCGCCGCCGCACGCCCCGTCCGCGCGTGACCACGCGCGCCGCCGGGTGCAGATGTCCGGACACCTCGCCCGGCGCGGGTCCCTCTTCCGGCTCGTGGCGGAAGAGAAGGGGACCGAGGGCGAGCATGGCCGTGCCCTCGCCGCCAAGGTCGTGGGGCAGGGGATCGTGGTTGCCGGCGATCCAGATGAAGGTGCGGCCGGTCTGGATGCGCCGGATCTCGTCGCGAAGGGAGTCCGCCATGCGCTCGCCCGCCCAGCGGTCGTGCAGGCTGTCGCCCAGCGCGATCACCATGCGCGGCTGGTGCAGGGCGACGACGGCGGAGAGGCGCTTCAGCGTGTCGAGTGTGTCATAGGGCGGCAGCATCTGGCCGCGCCGCGCGAAGGCGGAGCCTTTCTCGAGATGGAGGTCCGCCACCACCATCAGCCGCTCGTCCGGCCAGAGCAGGGCACCGGAGGGGTCAAGCTCCAGCTCCGCCCCACGGAGGTCGATCCGCGCGAGGGAGAGGTCCGCTGATTCGGCGAGGGCGAGCATGGCGGCGGATTTTGCCCAACGGCGCGCCGCGAGCAAGCGGAACGGTAGTGCCGGCATTGAGGCACCATCACCGCCAGAGGCCGGCCTCCGCGAGCATGGCGGCGACATCCTGCGGCCACACCTGCTCGGCGAGGGCGGCCAGCGCGTCCCTCGTCCACCACGCATGATGCACCAGCGCCTTGCGCTCATCTTCCGACCAGCCGGCCGACGAGACCACGAGACCGGGCGCGCGCACGAGGTAATAGCGCTCCCGCGAGCGCACGGGGCGCCCGTCCGGCATCATGAACGCGACCTCGCGATGGGCGACGGCCGGGCCGGGGTGGGCGATCGCGAGGCCTGTTTCCTCCCGAAGCTCGCGGCAGGCGGCGGCCTCGTAGGTCTCGCCCGGCTCAAGACCGCCTCCGGGCGGGGCCCAATAGACGTTTCCGGCCAGCGCGCCGTCGGCATAAGCGAAGCGGAACAGCAGCAGCCGGTCCTCGGCGTCGAGCACGAGGAGCCGGGCGGCAGGGCGATCGATGGCGTCGTCCATGGCGCTCACAGGAAGCTCTGCGGGTCCACGTCGATGGCGACCTTGATGTTGCCCGTCACCTTCGGTGCGACGGACCGCCATTCCCGCAGATAGGCCGGCAGATCAAAATTGCGCGGCGAACGCACCAGAAGCCGCCAGCGATGGCGTCCGCGCAGCAGTGCCAGGGGGGCTTCCGCCGGGCCGAGGATGCGCACCTCCGGCACGATGGGTGCGGAGGCAATCAGGCGCCGGGCATGGCCTTCCGCCACATGGGCCTCGCTGGCCGAGACGATGAGCGCCGCCATGCGGCCGAACGGCGGAAGCTGCGCCTCCTCGCGGGCGGCGATCTCCACGTCGTAGAAGGCGTCGCGATCGCCCGTCACCAGGGCACGCATCACCGGATGCTCGGGCATGTGGGTCTGGATAAACCCGCGCCCCTCCGCCTTGCCGCGCCCGGCGCGTCCGGCCACCTGATGCACCAACTGGAACGTCCGCTCGGCGGCGCGCGGGTCGCCATGGCCGAGGCCCACATCCGCATCGATGACGCCCACCAAGGCGAGGCCGGGGAAATTATGGCCCTTGGCGACGAGCTGGGTGCCCACCACCACATCCACGTCGCCCTTCGCGACCGCATCGAGTTCGGCGCGCATCCGTTCCACCCCGCCCAGCAGGTCCGAGGAGAGGACGAGGGCGCGGGCATTTGGAAAGAGGGTCTGGACCTCCTCCTGGAGCCGCTCCACGCCGGGCCCGACGGGTACAAGGCTGTCCGGCGCATCGCAGGCGGGGCATTTTTCGGGAACCGGGGCCTGATAGCCGCAATGGTGGCAGGTGAGACGGCGGCGGAAGCGGTGCTCCACCAGCCAGGCGGAGCAGGAGGGGCAGCGCATCCGGTGGCCGCACGAACGGCACAGGGTGAGCGGCGCATAGCCCCGGCGGTTGAGGAACAGGAGGGCCTGCTCGCCCGCCTCCAGCGTCGTGTTGATCTCCGCTTCCAGCCGCGGCGCGATCCAGCGGCCGCGCGGCGGGCCTTCCTTGCGCAGGTCGATGGGGGAGAGCCCGGGCACCTTGGCACCGCCGAAGCGCACCGGCAAAGCCAACCGTCGGTAGCGTCCGCGCCGGGCATTCACCTCTGTCTCGATGGAGGGCGTCGCCGAGGCGAGGACGATGGGCGCCGAAGCGAGGCGCGCGCGCACCACCGCCATGTCGCGGGCGTGGTAGCAGACGCCATCGTCCTGCTTGTAGGCCGGGTCGTGCTCTTCATCGACGATGATGAGGCCGAGATCCCGGAACGGGAGGAACAGGGCTGAGCGTGCCCCCGCCACCACCTTCACCTGTCCAGAGGCGACTTCGTTGAGCACCTTTGCCCGCCGCCGGGTGGACACGCCGGAGTGCCATTCCGCCGGCCTCACGCCGAAGCGCTCGGTGAAGCGGTCGAGGAAGGCCTGGGTGAGGGCGATTTCCGGCAGCAGGATCAGCGCCTGCCGCCCGGCGCGGATTGCTTCCGCAACCGCCTCGAAATAGGTCTCGGTCTTCCCGGAGCCGGTCACGCCGTCGAGCAGGTGGACGGCAAATGTCTTCGCCTTCACCGCCGCGACCATGGTCGCTGCCGCCTCCGCCTGCGGCTGGGAGAGTTCGGGCACGGAATGGTCGGGATCGGGCGGGTAGGCAGCGGGCTCGGGCGGCAGAACGACAGCTTCCAGCGTACCGTCATCCACCAGCCCGTCCACCACGGAGGGGGAGACACCGGCCTCCCGAGCGGCCTCGGTCTTCCCGCGCACGAAGCCGTCGGCCAGCGTGTCCAGAAGCCGCGCCCGGGCGGCCGTCATGCGCGCCGGCGCCGTGCCGGTGAGCCGTACCCCAACCCGCTCGCGCGCCGCGCCCGGGCTTTCGCCGTGCCGCAGCGCCATGCGCAGCACCATGCCGCGCGGCGCGAGCGTGTAGTCGGCCATCCAGTCGATGAGCCTGATGAGGTCGGGCGGCAGCGGCACGTAATCGAGCTTGGCCTTCACCGCCTTGAGCTTGCCGGCCTCGACCGCCTTGCCGCCGGCTGCGTGCGCGCGCGGCCAGACCACCCCGATGACGCTCTTGGTGCCGAGCGGCACCTGCACCAGGTCGCCGGGCGACACCTCCATCCCCTCGGGCAGGAGGTAGGAATAGGCGGCGTCGAGGCCGAGGGGCAGGAGGACATCGACGGTGCGCGGGCTCATGTTCGTCTTTTGGTCCGGCGCGCGGGAAAGGTCAAAGGGGGTTTCTCCCCTTGCGTTCCAGGTTGCGCGCGTCTACCTCGAACCCATGAAATTCCTCGATCAGGCCAAGGTCTATGTGCGCTCCGGTGACGGCGGGGCGGGGTGCGTCTCGTTCCGGCGCGAGAAGTTCATCGAGTTCGGCGGTCCCGATGGCGGCGACGGCGGGCGGGGCGGTGACGTGTGGATCGAGTGCGTGGACGGCCTCAACACGCTGATCGACTATCGCTACCAGCAGCATTTCAAGGCCAAGAAGGGCGACCACGGCAGGGGCGCCAGATGCACCGGCGCCAAGGGCGCGGACGTGGTGCTGAAGGTGCCGGCCGGCACCCAGATCCTCGATGAGGACGAGGAGACCATCCTCGCCGACCTCACCGAGGTCGGCCAGCGCATCAAGCTTCTGGAGGGCGGCAACGGCGGCTTCGGCAATGCCCAGTTCAAGACCTCCACCAACCAGGCGCCGCGCCGCGCCAACCCCGGCCTCGAGGGGCAGGAGCGGTGGATCTGGCTGCGGTTGAAGCTCATCGCCGACGCCGGTCTCGTCGGCCTGCCCAATGCCGGCAAGTCCACCTTTCTCGCGGCAACCACGGCGGCGAAGCCCAAGATCGCCGATTATCCCTTCACCACGCTGCATCCCGGCCTCGGCGTGGTGCGGGTGGACGGGCGCGAGTTCGTGCTCGCCGATATTCCCGGGCTGATCGAGGGTGCCCACGAGGGCGTCGGCATCGGCGACCGTTTCCTCGGCCATGTGGAGCGCTGCCGCGCGCTTCTGCATCTGGTGGACGGCACGTCCGAGCACGCCGGCAAGGCCTACAAGACTGTCCGTGCCGAGCTTGCCGCCTATGGCAACGGCCTCGACGAGAAACCGGAGATCGTTGCCCTCTCCAAGGTGGATGCGCTCTCGCCCGAACTGCTCAAGCAGCAGAAGGAGCGCCTGCAGCGCGCGGCGAAGAAGAAACCGCTGCTCCTCTCCGCCACCTCAGGTCAAGGCGTGCCGGAGGCGCTCAGGGCGCTTCTTGCGGTCGTGGAAGAGGCGCGCGGCGTCGAGAAGGAAGAGGCAGCGCCGCGGGAAGGGTGGCAGCCTTAGGGCGCCTTGCGGATCCGCTCCATCGGCTGACCGCGGACGGCCGGGCTTGAACATCGGGCAGGCTATGGCCTATGCCGTGGCCAAGGCGCATGACGTGCCGCTCCTCTTCAAGGGGGATGATCTCTCCCGCACCGACGTGCGCCGTCCGCACGCCTGACGTGCCTTGCCGGTTCACAAGTCCATGGCTTCCCCCGAGACCGCCTCCCCCGAAACTGCCGTTGAAGCGTCTTCCGACGCGCAGGCGAGGACGCCAGCCTTCGCCGATTTCCGCCGCATCGTCATCAAGGTGGGCTCGGCCCTTCTGGTCGATCGCGCGCAGGGGCGGGTGCGTCTTGCCTGGCTGACCTCGCTGGTGGAGGACATTGCCGCGTTGCACGCCAAAGGCTGCGAAGTGCTGGTGGTCTCCTCCGGCGCCATCGCGCTGGGGCGCACCGTGCTCGGACTTCCGTCGGGCCCGCTGAAGCTGGAGGACAGCCAGGCCGCCGCCGCCGTGGGGCAGATCGCGCTCTCCAAGACCTGGGCGGACATCCTCGGCCACTACAACATCACCGCCGGGCAGGTGCTGCTGACGCTGGGCGACACGGAGGAGCGCCGCCGTTATCTCAACGCGCGCTCCACCCTCGGCCGGCTGATGGAGCTGCGCTCCGTGCCCATCATCAACGAGAATGACACGGTCGCCACCGCCGAGATCCGCTACGGCGACAACGACCGCCTCGCCGCCCGCGTCGCCACCATGGCGAGCGCGGACTTGCTGGTGCTGCTCTCCGACATCGACGGCCTTTACACCGCCCCGCCCGCGCAGGACCCCAACGCGACCTTGATCCCGGTCGTGCCGCGCATCGGGGCCGAGATCGAGGCGATCGCCGGCGATGCCGGCTCCGAGCTGTCGCGCGGGGGCATGCGGACCAAGATCGAGGCCGGCAAGATCGCCACTTCCGCCGGCACCCACATGGTGATCGCCTCCGGCCACGTGAAGAATCCGCTCAAGCGCATCATGGAGGGCGGCCGCTGCACTTGGTTCCTCACCTCCGCCAATCCGGTGCGTGCCCGCAAGAGCTGGATCGCCGGGGCGCTTGAGCCGCGTGGCACGCTGCATCTCGATGACGGCGCAGTGGCTGCGCTGCGGCGCGGGGCGAGCCTGCTGCCGGCCGGCGTGAAGCGCATCGATGGCCAGTTCGACCGCGGCGACGCCGTGGTACTGCGCGGCCCCGACGGCGCTGAAGTCGGCCGCGGCCTCGTCGCCTACGATTCCACCCACGCCGCCCGCATCATGGGCCACTCCACCTCCGAGATCGAGGCGCTGCTGGGCGTGAAGGGCCGCTCCGAGATGGTGCACCGGGACGATCTGGCGCTCGGGGTGGAGTGAACGTCACCAGCACAACGAGATACCGCTAGGGAAGGCACTTAAACCGCTCGACAGGTTGTGTGCGGCGGGATAGCGGTTGTGATCGCGGGGGCGAGGGGCGCGCCTTCGCCCGTCGCCCGCGTCGCCTCCCACAGGCGACCCGCGATGGCGCAGCGCGTGAAGTTTCCCGTCTTCGAGGCGCTCAAATTCACCTATCGGTGGACGCTGACTGTTCTGAGCAAGCATTGGATCGTGGTACTGATCTATGCGGTCGGAACCCTGGCCTGGAATTACGTCGGTGTCATCATGGTGGGCGATGTGGTCCAGTCCGGACGGGCGCCAACGACTATGGCGTTCTTGAAAATCTACGGGCTATACGCAGTAGAGGGCTTCGCCTATATCTATCTGGCGTTGCTGACCCATAACGAAATCCTGCGTGGATCAGGCGGCTTCAATGCCGAGACCATGGGTCCGCTCGGCATTCGCGGCCTCACATACCTTTTCGATTCCCTTGTCTTGCTTCTGGCAACTCTCATTCTGGTGATGCTCTCCGGCGCCGTGATCGCTGCCATCGTTGCTCTCGCCCGAATCGGAAGCGGGTCGACATTGGTTCTCTTCGTCGGCGTGCTTGCCGTTTGGCTTGTCGGGATCGGTGTCGTCACCCGGCTGAGCCTCAGGCTGCCGTCGCGGTCGATCGGCCAGCCGATGCCATGGAACGACGTCTGGCGCCTGGGGCGCGGAAATACCTTGCGGCTCGTCGGCGGCACATTGCTCCTCTCGCTCGCCATGCTGGCGGCCGTCATTGTCGTGGTGCTCCCCGTTCAGTTGCTCTTCGGCTCGCTTTCGGCGACGGACATGCACGTCGTATCGCAGACGAAATCCACGCCCCTCGGGCCGCTTCACTTGGAAATGCGGTCGTTCGAGACGCCCGGCATGCCGTTCATCCCGGCCCTCATCAACGGGCTCCTCTCCAGCATACTGTCTGTCATTGGCGCGATCGCTCTCGCCGCCTATATCTCGCTCGCCTTCGCGTATCTCCGCCAGGTCGCCGAGGACGCCCCATCAGCTCCGCCCATTGATCGGGACCCCAACGAGCCGCCCGAGGACTTCTGACCCTCCGCGCCCACCTGTCGCACCCGGCGGGCAATGTGCTAGGGAGAACCTGCGCCCCCATATGAGGGGCAACGTCCTGTCCTGCTTTCGAGAGTCCTCCCATGTCCACCGCCTCCGCCCTCCGCACCGATGCCGCCGCCACTGCGGGCCGGCCCGTGCCGCCGGCGGAGCTGGAGGGGGTGATGCTGGCCATGGGCAAGCGCGCCCGCGCCGCCGCCCGCAGCCTCGCCCTCGCGGCGCCCGAGGTGAAGACGGAGGCGCTCAAGGCCGCAGCCGCGGCGATCCGTGAAGCGGCTGACGACATCCTCGCCGCCAACGCCATCGATGTCGCCAAGGCCAAGGTGGACGGCATGACCGGCTCCTTCCTCGACCGGCTCACCCTTACCCCCGCGCGGGTGGAGGCCATGGCCGCGGGCGTGGAGCAGGTGGCGGATCTGGCCGATCCCATCGGCCTCGTCACCGAGCGCTGGACCCGCCCCAATGGCCTCATCATCGAGCGCGTGCGCACGCCCCTCGGCGTCATCGGCGTCATCTACGAGAGCCGGCCCAACGTGACGGCGGACGCCGCGGCTTTGTGCCTGCGGGCCGGAAATGCCGTGATCCTGCGTGGAGGTTCGGACAGCCTGAATTCCTCCGGCGCCATCCATCGCGCCTTCGTCGCCGGGCTCACCGCTGCCGGCCTGCCCGAGGATGCGGTGCAGTTCGTGAGCGTGCCGGACCGCGCGGCCGTGGGCCACATGCTGGCCGGCCTCGGCAACACCGTGGACGTGATCGTGCCGCGCGGCGGCAAGAGCCTCGTCGCCCGCGTCCAGAGTGACGCGCGGGTGCCGGTGTTCGCCCATCTCGACGGCATTAATCATGTTTATGTGGACAAGGCCGCCGATCTCGACATGGCAAAGACCGTGGTGCTGAACGCCAAGATGCGCCGCACCGGCGTCTGCGGCGCCGCCGAGACGCTGCTGGTGGACCGCTCGGTCGCCGGAACACATCTCAAGCCGCTGGTGGAGATGCTGATCGACGCGGGCTGCGAAATTCGCGGCGATGCCGAGGTGCAGGCGGTGGATGCGCGCGTGAAGCCGGCGCTCCCCGAGGATTGGGACACGGAATATCTCGACGCCATCATCGCCGCGAAGGTGGTGGATGGGGTGGGCGACGCCATCGCCCATATCGAGGCGCACGGCTCCCACCACACCGATTCCATCGTCACCGAGGATGCGGCGGCGGCCGATCGCTTCCTCGCCGAGGTGGACAGCGCCATCGTGCTCCACAACGCCTCCACCCAGTTCGCCGATGGTGGCGAGTTCGGCTTCGGCGCGGAGATCGGCATCGCCACCGGGCGGATGCATGCGCGCGGGCCGGTGGGCGCCGAGCAGCTCACCTCGTTCAAGTACCGCATCCACGGGTCGGGACAGACCCGTCCGTGACGTCGCCCGGCCCCGGGGTGGAGCCCGTGACGCCGCGCGCCGCGCGGCGTCTGCCCTTCGTCACGCCGGGGCTGCGCGTCGGCCTGTTCGGGGGCAGCTTCAATCCGGCCCATGACGCGCACCGCGCGGCGAGCCTCCTCGCCCTGCGACGGCTCGGCCTCGACCGGGTGTGGTGGTTGGTGACGCCGGGCAACCCCCTGAAGGACAACCGTGCTTTGCCGCCGCTGGAGGAGCGCATCGCCGTCGCCCGCGCAGTGGCGCGCCATCCGCGCATCGATGTGACCGGCTTCGAGGCCGGCATCGGCACCCGCTACACCTATGAGACGCTGGCCTATCTGGTGCGGCGGCTGCCGGGCGTGCGCTTCGTCTGGATCATGGGGGCGGACAACCTCGCCCATTTCGATCGCTGGCAGCACTGGCGCGGCATCGCCGACCTCGTGCCCATCGCGGTGGTCGACCGCATGGGCCAGAGCCTCGCCGCGACCGCCTCCCCTGCGGCGCAGGCGCTGGCGCGCTACCGGCTCGGCGAACAGGAGGCGCGCCTTCTGGCGGACTGCGCGCCACCCGCGTGGGTGTTCCTCCACGGGCTGAAATCCCCCCTGTCTTCAACGGGAATCCGGGCCGCCCGGGGGGCACGGTAAGCGTGCCGGAACGGGCCCGTCTGCCACACGTCTTGAAAATTCATTGATTTGCAGGCATTCTGAGGGGGTGCGACGGTTTGGACCGTCGCCTTGAGCGAGAGGATTTGGACCCCTGTCCACGACGGCACTTCTGGCGGCCGCTGAGATGACACCGCCCGCCACGGTTTCAGACGCCAAGGTTTCCGAGGCGCTTCCCGACGCTGCGGAAATCCTCGCCCTCGTCCAAGCCCGGCTGGAAGACGACAAGTCCGAGGACATCGTCTCCATCGACCTGCGCGGCAAGACCTCCATCGCCGATTACATGGTGATCGCCTCCGGCCGCTCGCAGCGGCACGTGGGCGCCATTGCCGAGCACCTCATCGAGGCGCTCAAGGCGGTGGGGATCAAGCACGTTCGGGTGGAAGGCCAGCCGGCCTGCGACTGGGTGCTCATCGACGCGAACGACGTGATCGTCCACGTTTTCCAGCCCGAGGTCCGCAGCTTCTACAACATCGAGAAGATGTGGGCCGGGACGCCCCGCTCCTGATGCGGTTTTCCGTCCAGGCGGGCCTGTGACGACGTGCGCCTCGTCCTCGCCTGTGTCGGCCGGCTGAAAGCCGGCGCCGAGCGGGACCTTGTGGCCCGCTACGTGGATCGCATCCGCCCCGCCGGCCGGCCCCTGGGCCTCGGTCCGTGCGACATGATCGAGATTGCCGAATCTGCCGCCCGCCGCGCCGAGGACCGCATGGCCGAGGAAGCGACGGCATTGCTTGCGGCGCTGCCCGCCGGAGCCGGGCTGGTGGTGCTCGATCCGCGCGGACGCAACTTCTCCAGCGAGGACTTCGCCCGCCGCATCGCGGCCGAACGGGACGGCGGCCTTTCGGCCCTCGTTTTCGTCATTGGCGGCGCGGACGGCCTCGGCGACGAGGTGCGGGCGCGGGCGTCCCTCATGATTGCTTACGGCACGGCCACGTTTCCGCACCAGCTGGTGCGTGTCATGCTGGCAGAACAGCTCTATCGGGCGGTCACCATTCTCGCCGGGCATCCCTATCACCGGGCCTGATCGCCGGGGGCGCGAATCCGCCGCTCGCATTGACATCCCCGTTCCGGACCCTTATCACGCCGGCTCCGATCCAATTCCCGGTGTCGATAGGCCGCGCGGCAAGCGCGCCGCGGTCGGCTCCGAATTTCGACACGAGCGAGTTTGTCATGAAGATCCGCAATTCCCTGAAGTCGCTGCTCGGCCGCCACCGCGAGAACCGTCTCGTGCGCCGCAAGGGCCGCGTCTACATCATCAACAAGACCCAGAAGCGCTACAAGGCCCGCCAGGGCTGAAGCCCGGCCTGAGCGCCGCCGGACTCAGGTCAAGGCGGCGGTCTTGAGCAGATGTGATCTCTTGCGCCGGCCCGGGGCCTCCCCGCGGCCGGCGCAACTGTTGACGGCGCGTGCAACGCGGCGGAGACTTCGCCGATGAACTTCCGCGCGATGCCTCCCGTCCCCGCCAGCCGCACGCTCCGTGCCGCGCGTCTCGGCCTCGCCGCCGCTCTCTTGATCGCGATCTCCGGCGGCCTCGCGCAGGCGCAGCAATTGCGCGGCGACAAGGCGATGCCGCAACCCGGCCCTCCGTCCGCCAGCCCGTCCGATTCCGCTCCTGCGCGTCCGCGCCTGCCGAAGGACAAGCGCACCCAGGTGGAGGGCCTGTTCGCCGCCCTGAAGGTCGCCCCCGACGATCGCAGCGCCAAGATGATCGCCGACCGCCTCGACCAGATTTTCGGCGATTCCGGCAGTCCCAGCGCGGACCTGCTGATGGCCCGGGCGGCCGCCGCAGCGGAGGCGAAGGAGACGGATCTCGCCCTCCAATTGCTGGACGCGGTGATCGAGATCGAGCCCGACTATATCGGTGCGCTCAGTCGCCGGGCGACCATCTTCTACCTGCGCGACGACTATGGCTCGGCCCTCGCGGACATCCGGGAGGTGCTGGCGCGCGAGCCGCGCCATTTCGCCATGCTCTACGGTCTCGCCCTCATCATGCGCGACCTCGGCGACGACAAGCGCGCATTGCAGGCTGTGCGGCAGGCGCTGGCGGTCAATCCCCGCCTCGATGGCGCGGGCGAGCTGGAAGGCCAGCTGACCATCAAGGTGGAGGGGCGCGGAATCTGATCCGCCTCAGGGTTTTGCCCGCGGCGCCGGTGGCGGCAGGGGGGCGGGACCCTGTCCCTGCTTCGCCTGGTTCGATTCGGTGAGCTGCACCGTCCAGGACTTCTGCTCCTGCGTGTCCACCTCGAAGAAGCCGGTGCGGTCGAAGCCACGGGCGAGGCAATCCTCCGCGCCCTTGATGGTGAACTCCTTTTCCCGGGTACACATGTAGGCTTTGCCGGCCCACTCGCCGCCCTGGTCGTAGTCGACGGCGTAGAGGTAATAGAAGCGCGCCGAGAGGTCTCCCCGCAGCAGCGTCTCGCAGCTGTTGGCTGCCACGTTCCACCAGCCTTCCGTGGCCCAGGCGTCGCCGTCCTTGTAGCCGAGCGCGATGCCGACCCGGCTCTGGGTGCGGTTGCACAGCCGGAACTCGGCGGCCGCGGGCGTGGGGATGAGCGTGATGCCGATCCCGAGTGCGAGGGTGGTGCCGAGCAGAAGCACGAGGCTTCGCGGCGTGGGATTCACCCGCCGGCCCGGCGCGCGCGACGCACAGGGTTCGGGCATGCCGTCGAAGCGGGAGGGCGTGGCAGCGAAGGGCATGATGAGATGTTGTGTGCCCCGTGGGCGCCGGGGCGTCAATGCCTGCCCTCCCGGTACCCGGTGCCGGACGCATCCATCCCGGCCTCCCCCGTGCGGGCGCGACGCGCGCGCGGACGGGCCACCACGATCCCGGCGAGGATCAGCACGCCTCCGGCGGCCTGAAGCGCCGTGATCGGCTCAGCCAGCAGCAGCGCGCCGAGGGCGGCGGCAGAGGCGACCTCCAGGAAGAAGACCAGCGCGCCGAACGCCGGCGGCACGGCGGCGAGGCCCACCGCCATCAGCCCCTGTCCGCCCACCTGCGAGACGAGGGCCAGCGCCACCAGCGCTGCCACACCGCCGGTGCTGGCCGGCCACAGGGTCGGCTCCGCAACGAGGGCCACCGCCAGCAGGATCAGCGCGGTCGTCGCGGTGGAGATGAGGGTGACGGCCGCGGCGCCGCGCGAGGCCCGCGCCCGGCTCACCGCGAGGAAATAGCCCGCGAAGAACACGGCCGTCGCCAGCCCGGCGGCGTCGCCGGGCAGATGCTGCGGATCGAACTGCCACGAGCGCCCCACCAGCGCCAGAGCCCCCGCGATGCACAGCGCGAGGCCCATGAGGCCGGCGGGCGACACCTTCTGGCGCAGCACCAGCACCGCGAAGGCGGTGATCCACAAGGGCGAGGTGGTGGCCAGCACCGTGGCGTTGGCGACAGTGGTGCCGAGGATGGCGAGATGCCAGAAGAACAGGTCTCCGGCGAAGAAGGCGCCAGCGAGGAGCGAAAGCCGGTCGGGCTGGAAGGCGCGCGTCCCTTCGGCAAGCGCCGCCCAGAGGGCCAGAGGCGGCAGGGCCAGCCCCACCCGCCAGAAGGCGCTGGCGAAGGGTCCGACGTCTGCAAGCCGGACGAACAGCACCGAGGCGCCCATGGCCAGCGCCCCGAGCGTCAGCATCAAGGTACCGAACGCCAAGGGGAAGGAGGGCGTTCTGCTCACGAAAGTTCGTCCGCGCCCGGGTCTCGAGCCACTTGTGGATCACGGGCGGGGTGGAAAGCGGGGACGCATCCTTGACGCGCGGCGTCCGGCCCGCCTCTATCAGCTTTCCCCCCGGAGCCATCACGGCTCCACCCTTTGACCTGCGCGCCGGCCCGGCATGGCCTCGACGGACGCGCGGCGGAACCCAAGGAGACCGTCCAGGTGGCGGAAGACGTTTCAGATTCCCCCGCGGGCTTTGCCAAGGAACAGCTCAAGTCCTTCATCGAGCGCATCGAGCGGCTCGAGGAGGAGAAGAAGGCCATCGCCGACGACATCAAGGACGTGTTCGCCGAGGCCAAGGCCAACGGCTTCGACGTGAAGGCGCTGCGCACGATCCTGAAAATCCGCAAGGAGGACGTCGACGAGCGCAAGGAGCACGAGGCCATCGTCGATCTCTATATGCAGGCGCTGGGCATCTTCGTCTGACGGCAGCGGGCGCAGGGGGCGCCCGCGCGGATCACATGCGCTGGCTGTTGTAGGCCACCTGGGGCGCACGGAACACGTAGGTCGGCAGGTCCGCCACGGCGGTGCCGGCGAAGCGGGCCTTGAGGCCGAAAGAGCCATCCCTCGAGAACGCTGTCGCCACCACTTCACGCGGCGGCGCCATGAAGGTCGCCAGCTGCCGCATCTCCGGCACGCGCAGATAAAGCTCGTTGGAGAGGCTCGGCGACAGGAACAGCCGCCCGAAGGCAATTTCCGAGAGCTTGGTGCGCTGCCGGCCGGTCGTCGGGGCGCTGGCTGCCGCCACCGGCGTCGTCGCGACAGGTGCCGGCGGGTGTGCGTGGGCGCCGGCCATGAAGCCGCCGGTGAGCGGCATGCGCTGATCCATCATGGAGCCGGCGGACGCATAGCCCAGAACCGGTCCGGTCTCGCCATCGGTACCGCGCGTGATGACGGAGGGCAGCGGCACCGGTGCCGAGGCGAAGCTGGCCGTGCGCGTGTCGCGGTCGGCCTCCGCCGGGCGGGGCAGGGGCAGCGGCGCGAGGAAGCCGTTCCGCGTCGCCTGGGCGCTGACCATGGCGCCGGCGACGAGTTCAGCCGGGCGGGTCGGGGGAACCGGCATGGTCGCGGAAGCCGTGCGCACCGCGCGAGCGGGCGCGGACGCCGGCGCGTCGCGAGAGGCGGCCTCTTCGCCGGACGCGACCGTGGAGGAGGCGGCGGTCGGGGTTTCGCCGCCCTCGTCGTCGTCCGCGTCCTTCTTGCCGAACAGGCTGGCGAAGAAATTCTTGCCCTTGCCGGCATCGGCCACGGCGACGCCGGGCTTCGAGCCGCGCGCCTGGATTTCTGCCAGCGCCACGTCGTATTTCGCCAGCGGCCGACCGTCGGTCGGCACATGCACGGTCTTGCCATCGGGGAAGACGCGGGCGAGCTGGTCGTGGGTCATGCGCGGCCAGTGGCGCACGTTGCCGGTGTCCATGTGGACGAAGGGTGAGCCGGAGGTGGGATAGAAGCCGACGCCGCCGCGCTGGAGCCTGAGGCCGGCCACGCGCAGGTCGGTGAGGTTCACGCCGGGGATGTAGAAGTCCATCGCCTTGCCCAGCATGTGCTGGGAGAATTTCGCCACGCCGCTGGAGCGGGAGCGCAGCATGGAATTGGTTTCCGGCGAGCGATAGGACGAGACGATCTGGATCGGGGCACTGGCGTCCACCTCCCGGTAGACCTCCCAGACGATGTCGAACAGATGCGGGTCCATCTGGGTCGACTTCTGGTTTCGCCAGTCGCGCAGGAAATGGTTCAGCTCGGCGAGCACGGCCTGATCGTAGCGGCCGTCCTTCTTGAAGGTGAAGCTGCCGCTCTCGCCGGAATGGGTGTGGTGCAGGGTGATGGTGCGGGTGTCGCCATTGGCGACGGCATTCTGCAGCGAGGTGGTGCCGGCGAGGAGGAGGCTGGCGGCCATTGCGAGGGCTGGCAAGGTCGCCTGAAAGGCGGACCGACCGCGCTGGCCGCTCATGCGGCGCGTGTGGCGGACGGTTTCAGGCGCGGTGTGGATGGCCAATGTCTCGAACCCGAGGCTCAGATTTCAAGGACTTCGCGATGTGTTGCCGCGAAGCGATGGAGACGGAGTCTTGTCGGGTTCGGTTAAGGGCGTGTTGACGCCCAGCTCCCCCAGCTCCCCGAGGTCGGCAGATGGCCGGCGCCTCGGGTCACGGTCCCGTGAGTAGCGGCGGAGTATGGCGAAAACGTGCCAGGCGTTGCGTTGGGCTGTGGCCCTGACGCATCAGGCAAGGGGCAGCAGTGCTGACTTTCCGGCAAAAATCGCGGCAGGTTGACGCGGATCGGGCTGCGACAAAGAGGCTAAGCTATTGATCTAAAACAAAAGGCCCGCCGAAGCGGGCCTTTGCAGTGCGGAATGCTCAGCGCGCGCGGGGCGCCGTCTTGGGCGCTGTGCCGTCGGCGATTCGCTGCTTGCCGTCGAGGCCCAGGTAGGTCTTCGTGGCCGCGTTGATGCCGTAGAGGTCCTCGCGCATCACGAGGCGGCCGGAGCCGTCCACGACGGCATTGAAGTATACGATGTGGACCGGAAAGCGCTGCTTCAGGTTGATGTAGCGCTCCGAGCCGCCAAACATCTTGGAGATGCGCTGCTCGCTCCAGGTGTCGCCAGGCAGGCCCATGTTGAAGATGACCTCACCGAACTTCAGCGGCTCGTAGACGCGCACGCAGCCGTGGCTGTAGGCGCGGCGGTCGTTCTGGAACAGCGCCTTGGATGGCGTGTCGTGCAGATAGACGGAGTGGTCGTTGGGGAACATGAACTTGATGCGCCCCAGCGCGTTGCGCTCGCCGGGGTCCTGGCGGAACGAGTAGCCGCCCGAGCCGTTGCGCACCACCTGGATGCCGCGACGGGCGAGGGCGCCCGGATCGCTGCGCAAGAGCGGCATCATTTCGTTGCGGGCGATGCTCGGCGGGATGTTCCAGGCCGGATTGACGACGATGTACTGCATGTCGCGGGTCAGCAGCGGCGTCGGCGTCTCCGGCTTGCCCACCACCACGCGGGTTTCATGGATCACCCGGCCGTCCTGGTTGATGCGCACCATGAACTCGGGAATGTTCACCATGACGTATCGTTCGCCGAGGTCGCGCGGCAGCCACCGCCAGCGCTCCATATTGGCGATCACGTCGTTGCGCAGGCTCCCGCCACCGCTGGTGGCGCCCACATTGAGCGCGGCGAGCGTCGCCGGCCCGATGATGCCGGTAGGCTTGATCTTCGCCGATTCCTGGAAGGCCTTCACCGCCTCCACCAGCGCCGGGTCGTAGACGAGATCATCTCCCGGCCTGCCCGCGATGCCGAGGCGGGCGCGCAGGGTGGGCATGCGCGGGTCGCTGGCACCGGGCTTGACCTGGGGGCCAGGGGGAATGGCGGGGATGGTCGGCGCGCTTCCATTGGCCCTGGCGAGCTGCGCTTTCAGCGCCTTGTAGCCCGCATGGGGCGGGTTGAAGGCGGCGAGCGCGGCGTTGGCGTCGGGCGCGTAGGCGACCTTGGTCAGGGCCGCGGTCGGGTCCGGGATATCGCGCACAGGGGTGACCAGCGACGAGATGCGGCCGGGATCGAAGCGGCCAGACTGCGCATGGCGCGCATAGGTCATCGCCGCGACGGCGATCTTCAGCTCGGTGCGGGCGAGATCGGCGGCCGTGGCACCCTTCTTGGGCAGGGGGACCTGATAGTCGGCAGGGTCCAGCCCATCCTCGCCGGCCGCATCGAGGCGGGCGATCACGGCCTTGCCGCGCGCATCGAGGCCCGTGTCGGTGACGAACACCGGCATGGTCTGTCGGGCGCCGTAGAAGGTAGCGAGCGCCTCCTGTTCTTTTTTGGAAGAGGTGACGGTCTCGGGCGTGGCGAGGAGCGTGGCGATGGCCTCGCTCACCGGCGCGAGCGGGTTTGCGGCGACCGCAGGCTGCGGCGCTGGCGTGGGTGTCGCCGCCTGGACGGGGGCAGGCTGGGCAGGAGTTGCGGGAGCCGGGTTGGACTGGGCCGATGCGGGCGCTTGAACCGAGGCCGGTGCTTGACCGTCACCAGCCGAATCGACGCCGCCGCGAACCGGGCTCGCAACTGAGGCGGGAGCGGCGGCACGGGGCAGATATGCCGGTGCAGCCGGCGATGCGGCTGCCGGGGGCATGGACGGGCTGAGGGGAGCGGCTGCGTTGCCTGCGCCGTCGATGCCGCCGGTCGCGCGGGTGCTGGCGGGCGCGGCATCGCTCGCGCCGATATCCCCCGTGCCCATGCCGGCATTGGCGGTGACGGGAATGTCGCCCGGTGCGGCGGCGGCCGGGGCGACGCCGAGGGAGAGACCCACCAGGCCAGCGCTCATCAGCCGGCACAACGTGCCCGCGACGCTAACCTCACGCTGCGCGATACCCATTGTGCTCTCCTCGCCTCCACCCGCTGTGTTGGTGCCGTGCCGGGAGGCTTCGATCAACTCACAAGCTTGGGCGAATGCCGGGTTTATGGTGGCTTGTCACTCGGCAGCAACAAATTGTGCCGCTGACGGTTCCATCGGATGGTTTTCATCTACCTCTGTCTCGCCCAGCTCGGCGAGCTTGCGGTAGAGGGTCGAGCGGCCGATGCCGAGCCGGCGGGCCACCTCGGCCATCCGCCCACCATAGAGGTGGCAAGCAAAACGGATGGCTTCCGCCTCGATCTGGTCGAGCCTGCGGGCGTGGCCGGAGGCGTCAAGCCGGGCGAACGCAGAGCCGATCATCTCCTCGCCCGCGTACTCCTGACGCGCCTGCACCGCTGCCGAGGGGAAGGCGATCACATTGTCCTGAGCTGCGGGTGACGGAGCCCGCAGCGGGGCCGGTCGGCCGCCCGCTGCGGCCCGCGCGAGCGCCACCGCATTGCCGAGTGCCACCTCCAGGCGCAGCGCGCCGGCCGGCTTCACCACGAAATCGCGGGCTCCGGCCCGGATGGCGCCGTTGGCCGCGTCGAGTCCCGCGGGCGTCACCTGAACCACGACAGGGGTCGCGTCACCGCCTGCTGCGAGGGCTGCCAGGACGCCCATGCCGTCGAGCCCCGGCAGCACGAGGTCCAGCAGCACCGCGTCGAATCGCTCCGTCGACAGGAGGGCGAGGGCGTCGTCGCCGTCATGGGCGACGGTGCAACGGTAGCCCATTCGGGTCAGCGCCTGTTCGAGGCGGCGCGCCTCATCGGAATCGTCTTCGACGATCAGAAGGGAGGAAGACATGGAGAGGCGGGCGACTCAGGCTGGCAGGGATTCGTCAGCGAGATTGGGCGGCGATGGTTAAGAACCCCTGACCCAAATCCTCCTGGGCCGCGGAAGTCCGAAAGCCCGTCCACCGACCCGGCTTGCGGCGCAGGGCCATTGCGGCGATTTTGTCCGCCACGATCGAGAGCAAGAGCGGGTGCGGCCGAAACGGACCGCGCCGCCCGTTTCCGGAGGTTCCATGCCGCACACTCTTCCGCACGTCATTGCCCGCGTTTCGGCGATGCCCGTTCGTTCGCACGATTTCGAAAGCGCCTTTGCCGCCGCCCGCCACGCCGCCCAGACCGCCGTCGCCTCCGCCGCAGCCACCGAGGCGCTGCCGGAGTGGAACCTGACCGACCTCTATTCCGCCATGGACGCGCCGGAGCTGGCTGCGGACATCGCCAAGGCCGATGCCGAATGCCGCGCGTTCGAGGACGCCTACAAGGGCAAGCTCGCCGACATCCTCGCCGCCCCCGGCGCCGGCGCGGCTCTGGCCGAGGCGGTGAAGCGCTATGAGGCGGTGGACGACCTCCTCGGCCGCATCGCCTCCTATGGCAGCCTCATCTATGCCGGGGATACCTCAGACCCTGCCCGCGCCAAGTTCTACGGCGACATCCAGGAGAAGCTGACCGATTCGTCCACCCATCTCCTGTTCTTCACGCTGGAGCTGAACCGTCTGGACGACGCGGCGCTGGAAGCCGCCATGGCCGATGCGGCGCTCGCCTACTACCGGCCGTGGGTCGAGGACCTCAGGAAGGACAAGCCCTATCAGCTCGACGACAAGATCGAGCAGCTGTTCCACGAGAAGTCGAGCCCGTCGCGCAGCGCCTGGAGCCGGCTGTTCGATGAGACGATCTCGTCCCTGCGGTTCAACGTGGACGGGCAGGAGCTTGCCATCGAGCCCACGCTGAACCTCATGCAGGACCCCAAGGAGGAGGTGCGCCGCACCGCCGGTCTCGCCTTGGCCGATACCTTCTCGAAGAACCTGCGCCTGTTCACCCTCATCACCAACACGCTGGCGAAGGACAAGGAGATTTCCGACCGCTGGCGCGGCTTCCCCGATGTCGCCTCTTCCCGCCACCTCGCCAACCGGGTGGAAAAGGAGGTCGTGGATGCCATGGTGTCGTCCATCCGCGAGGCCTATCCGCGCCTGTCGCACCGCTATTACGCGCTCAAGGCCCGCTGGTTCGGCAAGGACAAGCTGGAGTTCTGGGACCGCAACGCGCCGCTGCCCAAGGTGGAGAGCCGCGACATCGGCTGGGGCGAGGCGAAGGACACGGTGCTCACCGCCTACGGCAACTTCTCGCCGAAGATGGCCGACATCGCCCGCACCTTCTTCGATAAGTCCTGGATCGACGCGCCGGTTCGTCCCGGCAAGTCGCCGGGCGCCTTCGCCCATCCGACCGTGCCGTCGGCGCACCCCTACGTGCTGCTCAACTACCAGGGCAAGCCGCGGGACGTGATGACGCTGGCCCATGAGCTGGGCCACGGCGTCCACCAGGTGCTCGCCGCGCGCCAGGGCGCACTGATGGCGCCGACCCCGCTGACGCTGGCTGAGACGGCCTCGGTGTTCGGCGAGATGCTGACCTTCCGCAAGCTCTTGGATTCGGCTGAAAATCCGAAGGCCCGCAAGATCATGCTCGCCCAGAAGGTGGAGGACATGATCAACACCGTTGTCCGCCAGACCGCCTTCTACACCTTCGAGCGCCACGTCCATTCCGAGCGCCGCCAGGGCGAGCTGACCTCGGACAAGATCGGCGAAATCTGGATGCAGGTGCAGAGCGAGAGCCTCGGCCCGGCGATCCACCTCGGTGCGGGCTACGAGACCTTCTGGACCTACATTCCGCACTTCATCCACTCGCCCTTCTATGTCTACGCCTACGCCTTCGGCGACTGCCTCGTGAATTCGCTGTATGCGGTCTACGAGAAAGCCTCAGACGGCTTCGCGGAACGGTATCTCGAGATGCTGGCGGCGGGTGGCACCAAGCACCATGCGGAACTGCTGGCCCCGTTCGGCCTCGACGCCCGCGATCCGGCGTTCTGGCAGACCGGCCTCAACCTCATCGACCGCATGATCTCCGAGCTGGAGAGCATGGAGGACTGAGCCGGCACGGCTCAAGGAACCGCTTGCGGACGCCTTGGGCTTTACCGATCCTCAACCCTGTTCGTTGAGGATCGGTTCATGATGCCGCGGTCGGTCCTGATCCTCCTGACGCTGGCCGCGACCCTTATGGCCGCGGCGCCGTGGCTGCGTGTACCGCCGGCCGTCGCCCAGCCGGGCACCCCCGCGCCGGCGGTGCCCTTGCCGCCGCCGGTTCCCAACCGCACCGGCATAGATACCGACGCGCTGAAGGCCGACGTGAAGGGCTCCGAGGAGGCGCAGCGCAAGCTCCGCGCCGATCTGGAGGCGGCCAAGGGCGATCGCGGCCGCCTCAACCAGATGCTGCTCGACACCGCCACACGCACCCGCGCGGTGGAGCAGCAGCTTATCGATGTGGAAGGGCGGATCGCCCAACTCGACCGGTCCGCCGCCGATCTCAGCACCTCCCTCGGCAAGCGCCGGGGCATCCTCGCCCAGGTCCTGGCCGCGTTGATGCGCATGGGTCGCGAGCCGCCGCCCGCCATCCTGATGCGGCCGGACGATGCGCTCGATGCGGTGCGCTCGGCGATCCTGCTCGGCGCCCTGCTGCCGGAGCTCAGGGTGGAGGCGGAGACGCTCGCCTCCGATCTGTCCGAGCTGTCGCGGGTGCGCACTGAACTCGCGTCCGCCCGCGACAGCCTCACCGGCCTGCGGGCCGACCTCGACGAGGACAGCCGCCGGCTCGCCGTGCTGGTGGGCGAGCGCCAGAAGCGGCAGGCCGAGGAGCATCCGGTCGCCTCCGCCGACAAGGCGCAGGCGGAAAGCGTCGCCAAGGCGACCCCTGATGTGCACGATCTCGTGACGAGGCTGGAGAACGAGGTGGGGCCTTCCGCTAGGGCAGCGGACGCCGCGCAGGCGGTCACGCGTCCCCAGGAGCCCGGCCGGCCCGACCTGACGGCCCTCAAGGATCCGGCGCGCATCACGCCGGCCATCGCATTCCCGCAGGCCAAAGGGCTGCTACCGCTTCCTGTGGCGGGTGTGACGCTGCGGAATTTTGGGGCTGCCGACGGGGTGGGCGGGACCGAGAAAGGCATCACCATCGCCACCCGCACGGGTGCTCCGGTAAGCGCGCCCGCCGACGGCTGGGTGGTCTATGCGGGACCTTTCCGCAGCTATGGCCAACTCTTGATTATCAACGCGGGCGGTGGCTACCATATTCTGATGGCAGGCATGGAACGGATCACCGTGGACCTCGGCCAGTTCGTCCTCGCGGGCGAGCCGGTAGGGGTCATGGGGGGCCTGTCCCGCACCGTGGCCAATACAGTGCAGCGCGGTCCGGGGGGTATCGGCTCCGGGGGGAGCGGCGCATCCGCCCAAAACGGCTCATCGTCGCCGGCAACGGCCACGGGACAGCCCCAATTGTATGTCGAGTTCCGAAAAGACGGGCTCTCGATCGACCCCACGCCATGGTGGGCGGCAACGGACAGTCAGAAGGTACGTGGATAATGCGTCGGACGTCTCTCTTTCTACTTGGCGTGGCGGCTGGCGCCCTCGTGGCGGTTGCAGCGGTCCAGCCACGGCTGATCCTCGGGACCGCGGCCGAGGCCGCGTCGTCCGACACCTACAAGCAGCTCAACCTGTTCGGCGACGTGTTCGAGCGCGTGCGCTCCGACTATGTCGAGAAGCCCGATGACGCCAAGCTGATCGAGGCGGCCATCAACGGCATGCTCCAGTCGCTCGATCCGCACTCCTCCTACATGGACGCGAAGAATCACCGCGACATGCAGGTGCAGACCCGCGGGGAGTTCGGCGGCCTCGGCATCGAAGTCATCATGGAAGATGGCCTCGTGAAGGTGGTCACTCCCATGGAGGGCACCCCCGCGGCCAAGGCCGGCGTGCTCTCCGGCGACCTTATCGCCAAGCTCGACGGCGACCAGGTTCAGGGCATGACCCTGAACGAGGCGGTGGACAAGATGCGTGGGCCGGTCAACACGCCCATCACGCTCACCATCCTGCGCAAGGGCGCGGAGAAGCCCATCGAAGTGAAGCTGGTGCGCGACACCATCAAGCTTCAGACGGTGCGCTCGCGCGTCGAGGCGGATGACATCGCCTATATCCGCATCAATTCCTTCACCAACGAGCAGACCTTCGAGACCCTGAAGAAGGCCATCGACGATCTCACGGCGAAGATCGGCCCGGACAAGATCAAGGGCTACATCATCGACCTGCGCAACAACCCCGGTGGCCTGCTCGACCAGGCGGTGGCGGTGTCCGACGCTTTCCTCGAGCGGGGCGAGATCGTCTCCACCCGCGGCCGCAACCCGGAAGAGACGCAGCGCTTCAACGCCCGCGGCGGCGACCTCACCAAGGGCAAGCCGGTGATCGTGATGGTGAACGGCGGCTCGGCCTCGGCGTCCGAGATCGTCGCCGGCGCCCTGCAGGATCACAAGCGGGCGACGATCCTCGGCTCCCGTACCTTCGGCAAGGCCTCGGTGCAGACCATCATCCCGCTCGGCCAGCAGGGTGCGCTGCGGCTCACCACCGCGCGCTACTACACGCCGTCGGGCCGCTCCATCCAGGCCAAGGGCATCGAGCCCGACATCGTCCTGGTGCAGGACCTGCCGGACGAGATGAAGCAGAAGCTGGGCGTGTCCACCGACTCGACCCGTGGCGAGGCCTCGCTGAAGGGTCACCTCAAGAACGGCGACGACGAGCAGACCGGCTCGCCCTCCTACGTCCCGCCGGATCCGAAGGACGACACCCAGCTCAAGCTCGCCGTCGAACTGATGAAGGGCACCGTCAAGAACGCCGCCTTCCCGGCGACGCCCAACAAGTCCTCGCAGGCGAACTGACGCCTTAACGGAAGCCGGACGGCGCGCCGTTCGGCATCTGCTTATACTTTAGGCAAATGCCCCGTCCGAATGCTCGGACGGGGCATTTTGCGTTTATGGCTGCTGCCGGGGAGCCCCCGCCAGCAAGGCTTGGTCCCAGCCGACCGCCGCGCGGGCGATTGCATGCACGCTGGCATACCCCTTGCTCCGGAGGGTGGAATGGCGCGCAGGCGCCGCCCACGGAGTTTCGGTCCCGCCATGCAGGCAACCCGCAGATCTTTCCTCGCCCGGACCCTGGCCGGAGCCGCCCTCGGCAGCGCGCTGGTTCTCGGCCTCACCGTTGCTCCGGCCGCGGCGGAAGCGCTCGACGACATCCTCAAGGCCGGTGTCATCAAGATCGCCGTCCCGCAGGACTTCCCGCCGTTCGGCTCGGTGGGCACCGATCTCAAGCCCGTGGGCTATGACATCGACGTGGCCAACCTCATCGCCAAGGGGCTGGGGGTGAAGGCGGAGCTGGTGCCGGTGTCGAGCGCCAACCGCATTCCCTACCTGCAGACCAAGAAGGTCGATCTCGTCATCTCCAGCCTCGGCAAGAATCCCGACCGCGAGAAGGTGATCGACTTCTCGGTGGCCTACGCGCCCTTCTTCAACGGCATCTTTGGCCCCGCCGACGTGAAGGTGGAGAAGGTGGAGGACATCGCCGGCATGACGGTGGGCGTCACCCGCGGCTCGGTGGAGGATCTGGAGCTGACCAAGGTTGCCCCGCCCACCGCCGACATCAAGCGCTACGAGGACAACAATTCCACCATCTCTGCCTTCCTCTCCGGCCAGGTGAAGGTGGTGGCGACCGGCAACGTGGTGGCCGCCGCCATCCTCGCCCGCAACCCACCGAAGAAGCCCACCGTGAAGGTGCTCATCAAAAACTCGCCCTGCTACGTCGGCCTGAACAAGGACGAGCCGAAGCTGCTGGAGAAGGTCAACGCCATCCTCGCCGCCGCCAAGGCCGACGGCGCGCTGGAGAAGATCTCCGAAAAGTGGCTCGGCGCCCCGCTGCCGAAGGACCTCTGAGGACGATGCTCCCTGTCCGGTGACGGGCAGGGGGCGATCCACGGGCGCGGCGCCATCGGGGGACCAGCCGGACATGGCCTACAGTTTCGACTTTTCATCCCTGGCCGACTACGGGCCGGTGCTGGCCAAGGGTGTCGCCATCACCGTGGAGCTGATCGTGGTCGGCGGTGCCCTCGGCGTCGGGCTCGGCATCGCCTGCGCCTGGGCCAAGGCGCTGGGGCCGCGCTGGCTCCGCCCTGCCGTCTCGGCCTATGTGGAGCTGATCCGCAACACGCCGTTCCTGATCCAGCTGTTCTTCATCTTCTTTGGCCTGCCGGCGGTCGGCGTGGGGCTCACCGAGATGCAGGCGGCCATCCTCGCCATGGTCATCAATCTCGGCGCCTACGCCTGCGAGATCATCCGCGCCGGCATCGAGGCGACGCCGCGCGGCCAGTTCGAGGCCGGCGCCAGCCTCGCCATGAGCCCCCTTCAGACCTTCCGCCACGTGGTGCTGGTGCCGGCGCTGCAGAAGATCTGGCCGGCGCTGACCTCGCAGATGGTCATCGTCATGTTCGGCTCGGCGGTGTGCTCGCAGATCTCGGTGGAGGAGCTGACCTTCGCCGCCAACTTCATACAGTCGCGCACCTTCCGGGCCTTCGAGGCCTACATCGTCGCCACCGTCCTCTATCTCCTCCTGGCGGTGCTGCTGCGCCAGGTCATGCGAGGGCTCGGGCTGTTTCTCTTTCCCCGCCGGAGGAAGGCGACATGACCCAATTCACCACCTGGGACATCGTCTCCAACCTGCTTCTGGCCGCGCGCTGGACGGTGCTGCTTTCCATCGTTGCCTTCATCGGCGGCGGCGTGGTGGGGCTTGTGGTGCTCTACTGCCGCATCGCCCGCAAGGTGTGGCTGCAGCGCGCCGCCAATCTCTACATTGAGTTGTTTCAGGGCACCCCGCTCTTGATGCAGCTCTTCCTCATCTTCTTCGGTCTTCCGCTCCTGGGCCTCGACGTCTCGCCGTGGGCCGCGGCCTTCGTGTCGCTGACGCTGTGGACCTCCGCCTTCCTCGCCGAGATCTGGCGCGGCTGCGTGGAAGCGATTCCCCGCGGCCAGTGGGAGGCCTCGTCCTCGCTCGCCATGAGCTTCTTCGAGCAGCTGCGCTACGTGGTGCTGCCGCAGGCCCTGCGCATTGCCGTGCCGCCCACGGTGGGCTTCTCGGTGCAGGTGGTGAAGGGCACGGCGCTGACCTCCATCATCGGCTTCGTGGAGCTCTCCAAGGCCTCCACCATCATCACCAACGCCACGTTCGAGCCGTTCACCGTCTACGGCTTCGCCGCCCTCATCTATTTCGTGCTGTGCTGGCCTCTGTCGAAGAGCAGCCAGCTTCTCGAAAGGAAGCTGAATGTCGCTCATCACCATCACTGAGGTCCGGAAGAGCTTCGGCACGAACGAGGTGCTGAAGGGCATCAATCTCGACGTGGCGGCCGGCGAGGTCATCGCCATCATCGGCAAGTCGGGATCGGGCAAGTCCACCCTCCTGCGCTGCATCAACGGGCTGGAGACCATCAACGACGGCTCCATCACCGTCGCCGGTGCCCAGCTCGCGCCGGACGAGGTGCATCTGCGTGCGCTCCGGCTGAAGGTCGGCATGATCTTCCAGGGCTTCAACCTGTTCCCCCATCTCACCGCCGGGCGCAACGTGATGCTCTCGCCCATGGTGGTGAAGAAGGTGTCGCAGAAGGAGGCGGAGACCGAAGCGCGGGTGCGGCTGGAACAGGTGGGGCTCGCCCACAAGTTCGACGCCTACCCCGACGAGCTGTCCGGCGGCCAGCAGCAGCGTGTGGCCATCGCACGGGCGCTGGCGATGAAGCCGCTCGCCCTCCTGTGCGACGAGATCACCTCCGCGCTTGATCCCGAGCTGGTCAACGAGGTGCTGGCGGTGGTGAAAAAGCTGGCCGAGGAGGGGATGACCCTGCTCATGGTCACGCACGAGATGCGGTTCGCGCGGGAAGTGTGCGACCGGGTGGTGTTCATGCACCAGGGACGGGTGCATGAGATCGGTCCCCCGGAAGATGTATTTGCGAATCCTCAAACGGCAGAGCTCCGGCAGTTTCTCGGCCAAAGCTGAGGCGCCGGCTCGGGTTTCGTTACGGTCAAGCCCGTCGCGGTGCGGCAATGCGGCCTATGCGCCATCCTCCCGTCATGTTGCCGCCTTGATCTGCCTGTGTTAGGCACTCCGGGATTTCGAGGGACGGGTTCAGCCCCCTCACGAAATCGCACAATTTTATTCCCAACAGATCAAGGGCTTGGGGAGAGGTGACGCAAGGTGCGTGACCGGCCCTGGAAGTCCGAGAGAGGTGCGGGGTGGCGGATACGATCGTGTCAGGCATGGCGGGGCGCTATGCGACCGCGCTGTTCGAACTGGCGAGCGAGGCCGGCGCCGTCGATTCCGTTAAGGCGGATCTCGATCGCCTGTCGGCCCTGATTGCAGAAAGCGCGGATCTGGCGCGGCTGGTGAAGAGCCCGGTCTTTTCGGCCGAGGAGCAGCTGAAGGCCATCGCCGCGGTTCTTGGTCAGGCAGGCATTTCCGGTCTTGCCGGAAATTTCGTGAAGCTGGTGGCGCAGAACCGCCGCCTGTTCGCGCTGCCCAGGATGATTTCCGATTATGCCGCCCTCGTGGCCGCCCAGCGCGGCGAGACGACGGCGCAGGTGACGGTGGCCGCTCCCTTGAGCGACACCCACTTCGCCGCGCTCAAGGATGCGCTGGCGCAACAGACCGGCAAGGACGTGAACCTCGACGTCACCGTCGATCCGTCCATCCTCGGTGGTCTCATCGTGAAGCTCGGCTCCCGCATGGTCGACGCGTCGCTCAAGACCAAACTCAATTCTATCCGGCATGCGATGAAAGAGGTCCGCTGATGGACATTCGAGCCGCTGAAATCTCCGCCATCCTCAAGGAGCAGATCCAGGGCTTCGGCCAGGAGGCTGAAGTCTCCGAGGTCGGCCAGGTCCTCTCCGTCGGTGACGGCATCGCCCGCGTCTACGGCCTCGACAACGTCCAGGCCGGCGAGATGGTCGAGTTCGAGAACGGCACGCGCGGCATGGCGCTGAACCTCGAAATCGACAACGTCGGTATCGTGATCTTCGGCTCCGACCGTGAGATCAAGGAAGGCCAGACCGTCAAGCGGACCGGCGCCATCGTGGACGCCCCGGTCGGCAAGGGCCTGCTCGGCCGCGTCGTGGACGCCCTCGGCAACCCGATCGACGGCAAGGGCCCGATCATGTTCACCGAGCGTCGCCGCGTCGACGTGAAGGCGCCGGGCATCATCCCGCGCAAGTCGGTGCATGAGCCCATGCAGACCGGCCTCAAGGCCATCGACGCGCTGATCCCGATCGGCCGCGGCCAGCGCGAGCTGATCATCGGCGACCGCCAGACCGGCAAGACCGCCGTTGCGCTCGACGCCATCCTGAACCAGAAGCCCCTCAACGCCGGCGACGCCCCCGAGAGCCAGAAGCTCTACTGCGTCTACGTCGCGGTGGGCCAGAAGCGCTCCACCGTCGCGCAGTTCGTGAAGGTGCTCGAGGAGCAGGGCGCGCTGGAATATTCCATCGTCGTCGCCGCCACCGCCTCGGACGCCGCGCCGATGCAGTTCCTGGCGCCGTTCACCGGCACCGCCATGGGCGAGTATTTCCGTGACAACGGCATGCACGCGCTCATCATTCACGACGACCTGTCCAAGCAGGCCGTGGCCTACCGCCAGATGTCGCTGCTGCTGCGCCGCCCGCCGGGCCGCGAAGCCTATCCCGGCGACGTGTTCTACCTGCACTCCCGTCTACTGGAGCGCGCGGCCAAGCTGAACGACGCCCACGGCGCCGGCTCGCTTACCGCCCTCCCGGTCATCGAGACCCAGGCGAACGACGTGTCGGCCTACATCCCGACCAACGTCATCTCCATCACCGACGGCCAGATCTTCCTTGAGTCCGACCTGTTCTACCAGGGCATCCGCCCGGCGGTGAACGTCGGCCTCTCGGTGTCGCGCGTGGGCTCCTCGGCCCAGATCAAGGCGATGAAGCAGGTGGCCGGCAAGATCAAGGGTGAGCTCGCCCAGTATCGTGAGCTGGCGGCCTTCGCCCAGTTCGGCTCGGACCTCGACGCCTCCACCCAGAAGCTGCTCAACCGCGGCGCCCGCCTGACCGAGCTGCTGAAGCAGAGCCAGTTCGCGCCGCTGAAGGTCGAGGAGCAGGTGGCGGTGATCTATGCCGGCACCAACGGCTATCTCGACCCGCTGCCGGTCTCCAAGGTGCGCGAGTTCGAGCAGGGTCTGCTCCTGGCGCTGCGTTCGCAGCATCCGGAGATCCTGGATGCCATCCGCACGTCCAAGGAACTGTCCAAGGACACCGCCGAGAAGCTGACGAAGGCGATCGACGCCTTTGCCAAGAGCTTTGCCTGAACGGCGCCTGTTCCTCGAACCTGACGGACGGGCACGATGGCGAGCCTGAAAGACCTACGAAACCGCATCGCCTCGGTGAAGGCGACGCAGAAGATCACCAAGGCGATGCAGATGGTCGCCGCGGCGAAGCTGCGTCGTGCCCAGATGGCGGCGGAAGCGGCCCGTCCCTATGCCGAGCGCATGGAGACGGTGCTGGGCAATCTCGCCGCCGGCATCATCGGCGGCGGGCAGGCGCCCGTCCTCATCGCCGGCACCGGCTCCGACCAGAAGCAGCTGCTCCTGGTCGCGACCGGCGAGCGCGGCCTGTGCGGCGCCTTCAACACCTCCATCGTCCGCCTCGCCCGTGAGCGGGCGCAGCAGCTCCTCGGCGAAGGCAAGGACGTCAAGTTCTTCTGCATCGGCCGCAAGGGCTATGACCAGCTGCGCCGGGTCTATCCCGACCGCATCATCGAGCTGGTGGATCTGCGCTCCGTCCGCACGCTGAGCTTCAAGGATGCCGACGCCATCGCGTCGAAGATCCTGTCCCTGCTCGACCACGGCGCGTTCGACGTCTGCACGCTCTTCTACGCCCAGTTCAAGAGCGTGATCTCGCAGGTGCCGACCGCCCAGCAGATCATCCCCGCCACCTTCGAGGCGCGGGACGCGGATGCGGCCGGTCCAGTCTATGAATACGAGCCGGCCGAGGAGGACATCCTCGCCGACCTGCTGCCCCGCAACATCGCGGTGCAGATCTTCCGCGCCCTCCTGGAAAACCAGGCGTCGTTCTACGGCTCGCAGATGAGCGCCATGGACAACGCGACGCGGAATGCGGGCGACATGATCAAGAAGCAGACGCTGATCTACAACCGGACGCGTCAGGCCATGATCACGAAGGAACTCATCGAAATCATCTCCGGCGCCGAAGCGCTCTGACCACGGCCTGGACGAGGACAAAGGACGACGAACATGGCGAACCCCACCGGACGCATCACCCAGGTCATCGGCGCCGTTGTCGACGTGCAGTTCGACAGCCACCTGCCGGAAATCCTCAACGCGCTCGAGACCACCAACCACGGCAACCGCCTGGTGCTCGAGGTGGCCCAGCATCTCGGCGAGAACACCGTCCGCGCCATCGCGATGGACGCGACCGAGGGCCTCGTGCGCGGCCAGCCCGTGACCGACACCGGCGCCCCGATCCTGGTGCCCGTGGGTGACGCCACCCTCGGCCGCATCATGAACGTGATCGGCGAGGCGGTGGACGAGCTCGGCCCGGTGGTCGGCGAGACCAAGCGCGCCATCCACCAGCCCGCCCCGTCCTACGCGGACCAGTCCACGGAAGCGGAAATCCTCGTCACCGGCATCAAGGTGGTGGACCTGCTCGCGCCCTACTCCAAGGGCGGCAAGATCGGCCTGTTCGGCGGCGCCGGCGTGGGCAAGACCGTGCTCATCATGGAGCTCATCAACAACATCGCGAAGGCGCACGGCGGCTATTCCGTGTTCGCCGGCGTCGGTGAGCGCACCCGTGAGGGCAACGACCTCTATCACGAGATGATCGAGTCCAAGGTGAACGTGGACCCCCACGAGCACAACGGCTCGGCCGCCGGCTCCAAGTGCGCCCTCGTGTACGGCCAGATGAACGAGCCCCCGGGCGCTCGCGCCCGCGTCGCGCTCACCGGCCTCACCGTCGCCGAGCACTTCCGCGACCAGGGCCAGGACGTGCTGTTCTTCGTGGACAACATCTTCCGCTTCACCCAGGCCGGCTCGGAAGTGTCGGCTCTGCTCGGCCGCATTCCCTCGGCGGTGGGCTACCAGCCGACGCTGGCCACCGACATGGGCGCCCTGCAGGAGCGCATCACCACTACCACCAAGGGTTCGATCACCTCGGTGCAGGCCATTTACGTGCCGGCCGACGACCTGACCGACCCGGCGCCCGCCGCCTCCTTCGCCCATCTCGACGCGACGACCGTGCTTTCGCGCTCCATCGCCGAGAAGGGCATCTACCCGGCGGTGGACCCGCTGGACTCCACCTCGCGCATCCTCTCCCCGCTGGTCATCGGCGAGGAGCACTACAATGTGGCGCGCCAGGTGCAGCAGACCCTCCAGCGTTACAAGGCGCTGCAGGACATCATCGCGATCCTGGGCATGGACGAGCTCTCCGAAGAGGACAAGCTCACCGTGGCCCGCGCCCGCAAGATCGAGCGCTTCCTCTCGCAGCCCTTCCACGTCGCGGAAGTGTTCACCGGCTCCCCGGGCAAGCTCGTGGACCTGAAGGACACCATTGCCGGCTTCAAGGGCCTCGTCGAAGGCAAGTACGACTATCTGCCCGAGCAGGCCTTCTACATGGTCGGCTCCATGGACGAAGCTATCGAGAAGGGCAAGAAGCTGGCCGCCGAGGCGGCCTGATCCCATCCACGCGGCGGAGCGATCGCGATGAACATCAAGATCGTCTGCCTCGTGCTCGGGCTGCTGGCCGGTGGCATCACCGGCTGGCTCACCCGGCCCCAGGTGGCGGAACTGCGCCTCCCGGGCATCGACATCCGTGTTCAGGGAGAGGGGCCGCGCGGCGGCCTCACCTCCGAGCAGACCCGCCACATCCTACTTGCGGCCGTGGTGGGCGCGATCATCGGCCTGGGCGTCGGTTTCGTCGCCGACCGCCGCCGCTGATCGGACCTTAGATTTCATGGAGCCATCCGGCTCCCACCCATGGCGGAGACGTTTCGCCGGCCCGATCCTCCCGAGGGCGGCCGGCACGGCTCCCGCGGGATCCCCGGCGGGGACGACCCGGAGATTGAACAGATGGCGACCTTACCTTTTGAGCTGGTCTCCCCCGAGCGCCTCGTCTTTTCCGGCGCCGTGACCGAGGTGATCGTGCCGGGCGCGGAAGGCGAGTTCGGCGTGCTGGCCGGCCATGCCCCCTTCATCGGCATGCTCAAGCCCGGCATCCTCACCATCAAGGCCGACGGCGGCGCGCGCCGCTATTTCGTCCGCGGCGGCTTCGCCGAGGTGAATCCGGCTGGCCTCACCATCCTCGCCGAAGAGGCGAAGCCGGTCGAAGAGCTTGACCTCGCCGTTCTCGCGCAGCAGATCCAGGACGCCCGCGAGGACGTGAACGACGCCAGCGGAGACGACGCCAAGCAGCGGGCCTCCCGCCAGTTGGCCGACCTGCAGCAGGTCTACGAGGCGCTGGAGCGCGACCGGACCGGCGCCACCACGCACTGAGCGCGGGCTAACACGCGCTGTTTAGAAATCGGCCCGGGCCTCAAGCCCGGGCCTTTTCTTTGTCCGGCCACTCTCGCCGGCGGTTGCTCCCGCGCGCGCCGCATGGTCAGCTTCCCGGCAACAGGGGGGACCGCCATGGCCGCAAAAGATACGGCACTACCCGGACAGCCGGCGCGGGCCGCACCAGCCCCGAGCCGCCGTGGCATCCTGGCGGGTCTCGCGATGACGGCGGCTGGCGGTGTGCTGTCCTTCTTCCCGCGCGAGACCCGGGCGGATGCTGTGCTGGGTCCGCCGCGGCCGGAGGATGTAGGACTGATGCGCGAGGCGATCGCCATCGCCGCAAGATCCGATTTTCCCTTCGGCGCGGTGATCGTGCGGGGTGGGGACATCCTTTCGCGAGGCCCGAATCTCGGTCGGCAACTGAACGATCCCACGGCCCACGCAGAGATGGTGGCGATCCGCCGCTTCCTCGCCGCCCGGCCGGCGGAAGAGCTGAAGGGCGCGACCCTCTATGCCTCGGCGGAGCCCTGCCCCATGTGCATGGGCGCGATCCTCTGGTGCGGGCTCAACCGCGTGGTCTTCGGCGCCTCGCTTGAGCAGGTGGCTGCGAAGTATGGCCGGCAGCCGCAGATCGGCATGCCGGCCCTCGATGTGGCGCGAACGATGGCGGACGCTGCGCCCTTCCTGAAGGTGGAGATCACCGGCGGCGTGCTCGCGCCCGAGGCGCTGGCGCTGTTCGACAGGAAATAGTCGATTAAAAAAATCGACGAACTGATCTTATGGCTGGTATGCTTCTTGCCGCTTGGAAGCCGTCCAAACGGGAGAGCCTCGCATGCAGTCTGCCCCCCTGCACGCCCAAACAGTGCCCGCCGCATCGCCCCTCCTGGCCGGGTCCAATCCCGCGCAGGCGCTGCTGCTCACCGAGAATGCCGCGCTCACGAACGGGCCTCCGCTGCTGTTCCAACGCCTGACGGCGAAGGAGCGGGAGGAGGTCCTGCGCGAGGGCCAGAAGCGGGTGGTCTATCGCGGCAAGATGCTGTTCTCCCAAGGCACGCCGCACGATGGCATCTTCCTGATCGAGAGCGGCCGCATCCGGGTCTTCTACATCGCGCCGTCCGGCCGGGAGATCACGCTCGCCTATTGGAGCGCGGGCAATTTCGTCGGAGGGCCGGAGCTGTTCGGCCAGGGCCAGCACGTCTGGTCCGGGGTCGCGGCAACCAACAGCGTCGTCGTCCACCTGACCGGAAAGACCCTCCGCCGGCTGATCGCCCAGGTCCCGGCCTTTGCCATCGGCCTCATCGAGGGGCTCACCTTCAAGGGGAAGTGCTATTCGGCCCTTGCCCAGATGCTAGGCACCCGCTCGGTCACCGAACGCCTCGCTCACCTCCTGATACATCTCGCCGACACCTATGGCGTGAAGGAGGAGGGCGCTATCGCCATCGGCTCCGCCTTCACCCACGCAGACCTAGCCCACATGGTGGGCGCCACCCGCCAATGGGTCACGATCAGTCTCAAGCGCTTGCAGGAACAGGGTGTTCTGAAGGCGGAGAAGGCCAAGATCGTGGTCTACGACCTCGAAGCGCTGCACGTGATGCGGGGCGACCGGTGAGGCGGATCGCGGTCTCGCGCTCCAGAAATGCGCGTATTGATGAAAAATAAGGCGGGTCCGCAAAGGAGGCAACTAATCGACACCTCGGCCGCATCTTCCTTTGAACGGATCGAACCTGACGCCTGAAGATCACCGTCGAGAGCCGTCTTAGCCCCGAGAGGTGGATCTGATGAACCCGTTTCGCCCCAGCATTCTTCGCGCCTTTGCCCTTGCCCTCGCGACCAGCTGCGCCGCCGTGCTTCCCGCCGCCGCCGAGACCATCAACATCGGCATCGGCACGCAGGACACCACGACCAATACGGTGACCACGGGCGTCGTCATCAAGGAGCTGAAGCTTCTCGACAAGTATCTGCCGAAGGACGGCAAATATGCCGGCGCCACCTACAACATCGAGTGGCAGAACTTCACCTCCGGCCCGCCCGTCACCAACGGCATGATGGCCGACAAGCTGCAGTTCGGCGGCATGGGCGATTACCCGCTGGTGGTGAACGGCTACACCTTCCAGTCCAATCCCCAATCCAAGTCCCAGCTCATCGCGGTCGCCGCCTACAACATCTACGGCTCCGGCAACGGCGTGGTGGTGAACAAGGACTCGCCCTATTACGAACTGAGCGATCTGAAGGGCAAGGTGCTGAGCGTGCCGTTCGGCTCCGCGGCCCATGGCATGATCCTGAAAGCCATGCAGGACAAGAACTGGCCGGCGGACTATTTCCGCCTGGTCAGCCAGTCTCCGGAGGTGGGCTCCACCAACCTCCAGGAAAAGAAAATCGACGCCCACGCCGATTTCGTACCCTTCGCCGAGCTGCTCCCCTTCCGCGGTTTCGCCCGCAAGATCTTCGACGGTGTGGAGACCAACGCCCCCACCTGGCACGGCGTCGTGGTGCGCACGGACTTCGCCGAGAAGTATCCCGAGGTCGTGGTCGGCTACATCAAGGCGGTCATCGAGGCCAATGACTGGGTCCGCAAGGACCCGAAGGAAGCCGCCGAGAAGATCGCCAAGTGGACGGGCATCGACAAGGAAGTGGTCTACATCTTCCTCGGCCCGGGCGGCATCATGACCATGGACCCCACCATCAAGCCCCAACTGGTGGAGGACGCCGCGCAGGACGCCGCGGTGCTGCAGAAGCTCGGCCGCATGAAGGAATTCGACGTCAAGGCCTGGGTGAACGACAGCTATGTCCGCCAGGCCTACAAGGAACTCGGCCTCGATTACGAGGCGCAGCTGAAGAGCCTCTCCAATTACGAGGTCGCCGGCGATGACACCTTTTGCAAGGTCAAGATCTCCGAGCCGCGCAAGGCCGGCGAGATCTGGGTGGAGGGCGAAGGCATCAAGCCCTATTCCAGCGCCGCCTGCACCCTTGGCGCGCTGGCCGAGCTGAACGCGGCCGGCAAGAAGATCAACATGACCTATCTGTTCGACACCGCCCGCGGCATCAAGCTGTTCGCCACCGACGCCTTCTATGCCGTCTCCACCAAGGACGGGAAGACGCAGATCGAGCCCTTCATGCTGAAGGCCGATGCCGAGGCGGCCGCGGCCAAGGGCGGCGGCAAGGTGCTGCCCTTCCCCGATGCGCTGAAAGCCGCGTCCGCGGCCCGCGGGTGAGCGCCATGAACAGCATTGCCATGAAAGCCGCCGTAAAGTCTGCGCCCGTCGCATCGCCGCTCCATCTCGCCGACGGGTTGACCGCCCGGCCGACCGTCCCGGGACACATCGTGCTGCGGCCGGAGCGGGACGCGGTGGCGGCGATGCCGGCGCCCGACCGTTCCTTCGCGGGGCGGGCGCGGCGCTGGCTGAAGCTCAACGCGGGCACCATCCGCGCCACACTGCTCGGGGCGCTGGCCATCGGCTTGTTCATCCTCGCCTGGCATGTGGTGACGGTGAACCGCATGACCTTCTACGTGCGCTTCATCAACGTGCCCTCGCCCGAGCAGGTGCTGGAGAGCGCGCGTACGGCGTTCTCCACGGGCGCCTTCCTCAATCACATCTACATTTCCTGCCGGCGCATCTTCATCGGCTTCGCGCTGGCCGCCGTGGTGGCGGTGCCGCTGGGCCTGCTGATGGGGCGCTTTCAGCTCTTGAAGGAGTTCGTCTTTCCCGTCTCGGAAGTGCTGCGGCCCATCCCGGCCATCGCCTGGGTGCCCATGTCCATCATGCTGTGGCCGACCAACGAGGAAAGCATCGTCTTCATCACCTTCCTCGGCTCGTTCTTCCCCATCCTCATCAACACCCTGCACGGCATGGCGAATGTGGACGAGGTACTGGTGCGCGCCGCCCGCTGCCTCGGCGCCACAGAGCGGGCGACCTTTCGCGAAGTCTATTTCCCCGCCGTGCTGCCGCAGGTGTTCACCGGCCTCACGGTCGGCATGGGCGTCGCCTGGGTCTCGCTGATCGCGGCCGAGATGATCTCCGGCCAGTTCGGCATCGGCTATTTCACCTGGGAGGCCTACTCGCTGGTGCAGTATCCGGACATCGCATTGGGCATGATTACCATCGGCGTGCTCGGGCTCGGCTCCTCGTTTCTCATCCGCATCGCGGGCCGGGCTGTGACGCCCTGGTCGCGGGCCAAGTGAGGCCATCATGGCGATCCCCGCGACCGCGCCGGCGAGGACCGGCCTCATCGAAGTCTCCGACTTCAACCTCGCCTACGACACCATCGACGGCGCCGTCATCGCGGTGCGCGATGCGGACCTCGTGGTGAATCCCGGCGAGTTCGTCTCCATCATCGGGCCGTCGGGCTGCGGCAAGTCTACGTTCCTCAACGCAGTGGCGGGCTTTCTCAAGCCCACCTCCGGCGCGGTCACGGTGGATGGCGAGCCGGTGAAGGGCCCCTCCGCCGATCGGGGCATGGTCTTCCAGCAATATTCGCTCTTCCCCTGGAAGACGGTGCGGGAGAACGTGGAGTTCGGCCTCAAGATGCGCGGCATGGGCAAGTCCGAGCGGGCGGTTGCCGCGCGCACGCTGCTTGGCCTCGCCGGCCTGTCCGCCTTCGAGGACCACTATCCAGACCGCCTCTCCGGCGGCATGAAGCAGCGCGTGGGCATCGTCCGGGCGCTCGCCACCGGGCCGAAGGTATTGTTGCTGGACGAGCCGTTCGGTGCGCTCGATGCGCAGACGCGGGTCATCATGCAGCAGATCCTCACCAACCTCTGGCAGCGGCTGGGCATCTCCGTCCTGTTCGTGACCCACGACATCGACGAAGCGATCTTCCTTTCCGACCGCATCTACGTGATGACCGCCCGCCCCGGGACCATCAAGGCCGAGGTGACCGTCCCCCTGCCGCGTCCGCGCGATGCCGCCCTCCAGCTGACCCCGGAATTCGTGCAGCTTCGGGCTGACCTCGGCGCGCTTATCCGCGAGGAGAGCTTGAAGGCCATGGGCGGCGAGCTGAACGAGGATGCTCTGAAAGGTCTGGCTGTGAACCTCAATGGGGCGAACCTGGCCGAGGTGGTGTGAGGCTTAGCAACCTGATGCCGTCGCCCTCCGGCTTGACCGGAGGGCCTATCTTTCCATCGTTGCTGGCTTGGTAAGACAGGGACAAACGTCGTCAGGGGTCCTCCGGTCAAGTCGGAGGACGACGGCGTTTTACATGACTATTTCCACATCCTCCCGATGGTCAGAAAATCTGCAATTAATTGACCATGCAAGGCCTTAGTCCTCAGGAGCGCGGCGCCCTCCGGTTAAAATAAAGATCGAACAACAACCGGACCTGCCCCATGGCCTACGTCGTCACCGACAAGTGTATCCGCTGCAAATTCATGGATTGCGTCGCCGTTTGTCCGGTGGACTGCTTCTATGAAGGCGAGAACATGCTCGTCATCAAGCCCGACGAGTGCATCGACTGCGGCGTCTGCGAGCCGGAATGCCCGGCGGCCGCCATCTCCGCCGACAGCGATCCGGCCGCCGCGCCGTGGATCGCGCTCAATGCAAAATATGCGGCCCTGTGGCCCAACATCGCCGAGAAGAAGGAGCCGCCGGCGGATGCCGCGCAGTGGATGAACGTGGACGGCAAGTTCGAGAGCGCTTTCTCCCCGGCGCCGGCTGAAGCGTGAGGCGATCATGAGCAATCTGAACACCGAGACCGTCCTTGAGGTCCGCCACTGGACCGACCGCCTCTTCTCCTTCACCGCCACCCGCGACAGTGCCTTCCGCTTCAAGAGCGGCCAGTTCACCATGATCGGCCTCGACGTGAACGAGAAGCCGCTGCTGCGGGCCTATTCGCTCGCCTGCGCGCCGCACGAGGAGCAGCTGGAATTCTTCTCCATCAAGGTGCCGGATGGGCCGCTCACATCCCGCCTCCAGATGCTGCAGCCCGGCGATCCCATTCTCGTCGGCCGCCGGCCCACGGGCACGCTGCTGCTGGACAATCTCAAGCCGGGCAAGCGCCTCTATCTGCTCGCCACGGGCACGGGCCTCGCGCCCTTCGTCTCCATCGCCAAGGACCCGGAGGCCTATGAAAGGTTCGAGCACATCATCCTCGTCCATGGCTGCCGCGAGGTGGCGGAACTCGCCTATGGCGAGCAGGTGGTGGCGGACCTGAAGGCGCACGATTTCCTCGGCGAATATGCGCAGGCGCAGCTGCTGCACTATCCGACCGTCACCCGCGAGCCGTTTCGCAATCGCGGCCGCGTCACCGACCTCATGGAGAGCGGCCAGCTCTTCGCCGACCTCGGCCTTCCAGACCTCGACGCCGAGCACGACCGGGTGATGCTGTGCGGCTCCCCCCAGATGATTGCCGACACCAAGGCGCTTCTCGAATCGCGCGATTTCGTGGAAGGCGCGGGCAACCGGCCGGAGACGTATGTGGTCGAGAAAGCCTTCGCCGAGCGCTGAGCGTTGCAGATTGCAAAATCATGCAACGCGCCGGTAACGATCCGAAGCTAGGCTACGGCGCCAGATCCCGATGATGGAGATGCTGGTGTCGATACGTTTCGATTTTGGATCGCGCCTGCGCGCGCTGGCCGGAGCAGCCGTCATGCTGGCCGGCGTCGTTGCTGCCGGTGCTGCCGCGGCGGCCCAGCCGGCGGTGGCCGTGACGAATGTGAACCTTCGGGCGGGGCCGAGCACCAGCTTCCCCGCGGTCGTCACGGTTCCGGCCGGCGCCGCGCTCCAGACCTATGGCTGTCTCGCAGACTATACCTGGTGCGATGTCGCGCTGGGCAACGTACGCGGCTGGATGGCGGCGCAATACATCAAGGTCGTGCCCTCCGCCGGTGCCTCGCCGGTGGTGATGACGGCGGCGGTTGCGGCGGGCCTCGGCATCGCCGCGGTGGCGTTCAACCAGTCCTACTGGAACACCCATTATGTGGGTCGGCCCTGGTATGGCCAGTGGAACCGCTATTATGGCCCCTACGCCCGCGGCCCGGTCGGCCACGTGGGCGCCACCAGCTGCCGAAACGGTGTCTGCCGCCATGTGGGCGCCACGCGCGGCCCGGCCGGCAACACGGTTGTGCGGCGGGGCGTGGTGGTGCGCTGATCGAATAATTCGATCAATTGTAGAAAAACAACTCGTTTGATCGATCTATGGCAGGGGGGCATCCTCGTCGCAAGAGGACCCCTGCCATGACCGACAAGCACCTGACCGATCCCGCGCTCATTCCCGCCGTGCCCCCCGTCTCCGCGCCGTCTTCGAGCGGTCCGCTGGTGACGGCCTTCGGCGGCATCCTGCCGGGGCTTGCCTACACGGTGGTGATCGCGGCCGCGGCCTATGCCATCCGGCAGGTGCCGGGGATGGGGCTCGTCAGCCCGCTCATCCTCGCCATCGTCATCGGCATGGCGCTGCACAACATCTTCGGCACGGCGGCCATCATCAAGCCGGGCGTGAAGTTCGCGCTGCGGCGCATCCTGCGCTTCGCCATCGTGCTGCTGGGCCTGCAGCTCACTTTCGAGCAGGTGCGCTCGGTGGGCGTGGTGGGCTTCTCCATCGTCGCCTTCACCCTGTTCGCCACATTCTTCGTCACCCGCTGGATCGGCCGCGCCATGGGCGTGGACCGGCAGCTCTCGGAGCTGATCGCCGCCGGCACCGCAATCTGCGGCGCCTCGGCAGTGATCGCCACCAATACGGTGACGCGCGGATCGGACGAGGACGTGGCCTATGCGGTGGCCTGCGTCACCATCTTCGGCTCTCTGTCCATGCTGCTGATGCCGGCGCTGATCCCGTTCACCGGCTTCGACGCCCATGCCTTCGGCCTGTGGACCGGCGCCTCCATCCATGAGGTGGCGCAGGTGGTGGCGGCGGCCTTCCAGGGCGGCCAGCAGGCCGGCGAGTTCGGCACCGTGGCGAAGCTCTCGCGGGTGATGCTGCTGGCGCCCCTCGTGATCGGCCTCGGCGCGGCGGCGGTGATGCGGGCGCGCGGCGACAAGTCGGCCGGCCATGCGAGCCCCCCTATGCCGTGGTTCGTGTTCGGCTTCATCGCCATGGTGATGGTCGCGTCCAGCGGCTACGTGCCGCCGGAGGTGAAGATGCCGGTGGCCACCACCACCACGTTCCTGCTTGCCGTGGCGCTGGGCGCCATGGGGCTGGAGACGGACATGCGCAAGCTGCGGCTCAAGGGCATCAAGCCCCTCCTGCTCGGTGCCGCCGCGTGGCTGTTCATCTCCGGGCTGAGCTTCATCCTCATCAAGACCTTCATGTGATACCAAAGGCCCGTGAGCATGCCTCACGGGCCTTTTCATTGAGCCCGCGCGGCGTTTGAGCGCGGCGTACTCAAGCCCGCGCGGCGTTTGAGCGTGGGGGTCATCGGGCGCGAATGACGCTGGAGCAACTGAAGGTCTTCGTCGCCGTCGCCCGCGCGCTCCACATGACCCGCGCCGCCGAAACGCTGAACATGACCCAGTCGGCGGTCAGCGCTTCTGTCGCGGCCCTTGAGGCCTCCTGCGGCGTCGCCCTCTTCCACCGCGTCGGACGCCGCATCGAACTGACGGAAGCCGGGCGCGTCTTCGTTCCCGAAGCCGAGGCCGTGCTGGCCCGTGCTGGCGCGGCCGAGACGATCCTGGCCGATCTGTCCGGCCTCAGGCGTGGCCGGTTGTCCATCCACGCCAGCCAGACCATCGCCAATTACTGGCTCGGCCCGCTGCTCCACCGCTTCCACAAGCTTTATCCCGACATCGCGCTGGAAGTGGTGATCGGCAACACCGCGCAGGTGGCCTCCGCCGTGCGGGCCGGTGATGCCGATCTCGGCTTCGTGGAAGGTGAAGTCGAGGAAATGCTTCTTGCCAAGGTCGCGGTCCCCGGCGACCGGCTGGTGCTGGTGGTGGCGGCCCATGATCCACGGGCCGAGCTGAAGGCGCTGACCCCGGCCGATCTCCTCGACATGCCCTTCGTGCTGCGCGAGCCGGGCTCGGGCACGCGGCAGGTGTTCGAGGATGCCCTGCGCGTGTCGGGGGTCGATCCGTCCCGGCTGAAGGTGGTGTTGGAATTGCCGTCCAACGAGGCGGTGGTGAGCGCGGTCGCCGCGGGGGCTGGGGCGACGGTGATTTCCGATCTCGTCACCGCCTCGGGCCTCGCCATGGGCACGCTGAAGCAACTGCCCCTGACCTTGCCGGCCCGGCGTTTCTACGCCTTGCGCCACGCCGACCGCTACAATTCGCGGGCGGCACAGGCCCTGCTGGCGCTGGTGCGTGAGCCGGAGACGGCGCCCGAAGGTGCCCCCGCCGCGCCGGTCAGCCGCCCGCGGCCTCGAGCTCGGCGCTGACCTCCAGCCATTCCTCTTCCGCCTGCGCCAGCTTGTCCGCCGCCTCGGCCCGCTCCTTGGCGAAGCGGGCGGCGTCCAGCGGCTTTGCAGCATGGAGGCCGGCGTCGGAGAGCTTTGCATCCAGCCCCTCGATCTGCTGCGTCAGCTTGTCCACCGCCCCTTCCAGCTCGCGGATGCGCTTCTTGAGCGGGCCGGTGGCGATGCGGCGGGGCGCGGGGGCGGAGGTGGCTTCCGCCTTGGTCTCGGAGCGGTCCTTGCGCCCTTTGTCGGTCATCCGGTCGCCATCGGAACGGGAGAGCACCTCGCTCTTGTACTGGTCGAGATCGCCGTCATAGGCCTTCACCGTGCCGCCCGAGACGCGCCACAGCCGCTCGGCGCAGGCCTCCAGCAGGTGCCGGTCGTGGGAGACGAGGATGACGGCACCGGGGAAGTCGTTGATGGCCTCGATGAGCGCCGCGCGCGCCTCGATGTCGAGATGGTTGGTGGGCTCGTCGAGGATGAGCAGATGCGGCCCGTGGAAGGTGGCGAGCCCCAGCAGCAGCCGCGCCTTCTCGCCGCCCGACAGGGACGACACCTTCGTGTCCGCCGCGCCGCCGGAAAAGCCCATTTCCGCCGCCCGCGCCCGCACCCGCGCCTCGGGCGCGTCGGGCATCAGGCGCCGCACATGCTGGGCGGGGCTGTCGCCGGGGATCAGTTCGTCGATCTGGTGCTGGGCGAGGTAGGCAACTTCCAGCTTGTCCGCCCGCACCACCCGGCCGCTTTCCTCCTTCAGCCGGCCGGCGAGGAGCTTGGCGAAGGTGGACTTGCCGTTGCCGTTGGGGCCGAGGAGGGCGATGCGGTCGTCCTCGTCGATGCGCAGATTGAGGTTCTGGAGGATGGGCCGGCCGGGCACATAGCCCACCGCCACCTTCTCCAGCACCACGATGGGCGGGGAGAGCAGCTTTTCCGGATGGCGGATGGAGATCGCCGCCGCCTCCTCGCTCACCTGCGCGGCCAGGGGCTCCATGCGGGCGAGGGCCTTGAGGCGGGACTGGGCCTGCTTCGCCTTCGTGGCCTTGGCGCGGAAGCGCGCGACGAAGGATTCCATGTGGGCGCGCTGCATTTCCTGCTTCTTGCGCGCCTTCTGGTCCAAGAGCAGCCGCTCGCGCCGCTGCCGGTCGAAGGAGGTGAAGCCGCCCTTGTAGAGCGTCAGCTTCTGCCCGGTGAGGTGGAGGATGTGGTCGACGCTCTCGTCCAGAAGGTCGCGGTCATGGGAAATGAGGATCACCGTGCGCGGATAATGCGCCAGGTAGTCCTGCAGCCACAGGGTGCCTTCAAGGTCGAGATAGTTGGTGGGCTCGTCGAGCAGCAGCAGGTCCGGCTCGGTGAAGAGCAAAGCGGCGAGGGCCACGCGCATGCGCCAGCCGCCGGAGAATTCCGAGCAGGGCCGCTGCTGGGCGCTTTCGTCGAAGCCGAGGCCGGCGAGGATGGTGGCCGCCCGCGCCGGCGCCGCATGGGCGCCGATGTCGAGGAGCCGCATCTCGATCTCGCCCATGCGGTTGGGGTCCTGCGTGGTCTCCCGCTCATGCAGCAGCGCCGCGCGCTCCGTGTCGGCGGCGAGCACGCGCTCGATGAGGCTGTCCGGCCCGGCCGGCGCCTCCTGCGCCACGCGGCCGATGCGGGTCCGGTTGTGCAGGCGGATAGCGCCGGATTCCAGCTCCAGCTCACCCACCAGCGCCTTGAACAACGTGGTCTTGCCCGAGCCGTTGCGGCCGACGACGCCCACGCGCGCGTTCTCGGGGAGGGCGACGGAGGCATGGTCAATGAGCAGGCGCCCGGCAAGGCGCAGGGAAATATCGTCGAGAACGATCATGCCCGGCTTTTCGCAGGCGAGGCCGGGCAGGGCAAGATGGCGAAGCGCGCGCCTCTAGAGCGTCTCGCCCCGGAGCAGCTTCGGCACCTCGCCTGTGAGGCCGGCCGCATCCTTGATGAACAGGCCCTTGAGGCGGGGCAGGCGGTCCACCAGCCCGAGGCCCACGTCGCGGATGGCGCGCAGGGCGTCGGAATGGTTGGAGAACAGCCGGTTGAGCCCGTCCGTCGCGACGCCCATGGCCAAGGTGTCGAACCGCCGCCAGCGCTGGTAGCGCTCCAGCACGGTGGGAGAGGCGAAATCGAGGCCGACGCGGGCGGCATCCGTCACCACCTCGGCGAGGGCGGCGACATCGCGCAGGCCCATGTTGAGGCCCTGCCCGGCGATGGGATGGATGACATGAGCGGCATCGCCCACCAGCGCGAGCCGGTCGCCGATGAAGGCGCGGGCCATGGCGAAGCCGAGGGGATAGGCGCGGGGCTTCGTCACCGGCTTCACCCAGCCGAGGCGATGGCCGAAGCGCTGCTCCAGCTCCTCCTGGAAGATGGCGGAGGGGAGGGCAAGAAGGCGCTCGGCATCGGCGGTGCGCTCGGTCCACACCACCGAGCAGCGATTGCCCGGCAGGGGCAGGATGGCGAACGGGCCGGCGGGCAGGAAATGCTCCTCGGCGCGGCCCTCGTGCGGGCGCTCGTGCTCCACCACGAAAGTGATCCCGCTCTGCCCGTAGCCCCACGAGACGGTGGAGATGCCGGCCATCTCCCGGATGCGCGAGCGCGCGCCGTCGCAGGCGACCAGAAGGCCGGCGCGCAGCGGTGCGCCCGAGGCGGAGGCCAATTCCACGCCGCCGCCCTCGCTGCGGAAGGAGGTCACGGCCTCCTCGCGCAGATCGATGCCGGCGGAGCGGGCGGCCGTCACCAGCGCCTGCTGCAGATCGAGGTTCGGCACCATGAAGGCGAACGGCTCACCCGGCTCCACATCGCCGTCGAAGGTGAGGAAGGTGGGGCGCGCCACGTCCTTGGTGCGGCTGTCCGTCACCACCATGGTACGCATGGGCTCGGCCTTGCCGGCAAGCTCCTGCCATACGCCGAGGCTGGTGAGCATGCGGCGCGCGCAGGCGGCGATGGCGGAGCAGCGGCCGTCGTCGAGCCCGGCACGGGAGAGGGTGGGATCGTAAAGGGCAATGTCGGCGTCCGGGCCGAGGCCCTGGCGCAGGGCGAGGGCGAGGCTCAGACCCGCGAGGCCGCCGCCGACGATGGCGACATCCGCCCGTTCCGCCGGCGCAGCATAAGCGGCGGCCGGTTTTGCGGACCAGCCGGTCTCCGGAAGCGGTGCGTTCGGGGAGCCCATGACCTTCACTCCTACTGATTGTTCTCGTTGTACGCGGACCAAGGCAGATCGGCTCGCCTATAGGGGAGCCAGCTGACGTTTTGGGGTTGACGGTCGAGGCGTGGGCGTGGCGTCCTGCCCTCGACTGAACCGCGCGACCCGCATCCCGTTCCACCTATTGACGCTGCCGCCCCGAGGGCGCGCTGCCGTCGGCGAGCCCCCCGCATGACCGCCCAGAATCCCGACGTGGAGAAGCTCCTCGGCATCCTTGACCTCGAGCCGCTCGAGATCAACCTGTTCCGGGGTCGCAGCGTATCGCCCACCGGGGGCCGGGTGTTCGGCGGGCAGGTGATCGCCCAGGCCCTCGTCGCCGCCCGCCGCACGGTGGAGGACGCACGCGTCACCCACTCGCTGCACGGCTATTTCCTGCTGGGCGGCGATCCGACCGTCCCCATCATCTACGATGTTGACCGCATCCGCGATGGCCGCTCCTTCACCACCCGCCGGGTGGTGGCGATCCAGCATGGCGAAGCCATCTTCAGCATGTCGGTGTCGTTCCAGAAGCCCGAGGAGGGCTTCACCCACCAGAGCCAGATGCCCGACGTGCCCCAGCCCGAGGATCTGCCCGGCGACGAGGTGTGGCGGGATCGCCTGCTCGCCCGCTTCCCCGGCGCCGCCGGCCGCGACTGGATGGCGCACCGGCCGCTGGAGGTGAAGCCCACCAGCCTGGACATGTCCTATCTCGGATCAGCGGGCGCCCGACCGAGCATCTGGATCCGTGCCCGCGGCCCGCTGCCGGACGATCTGCCCATTCATCAGGCGGTGCTCGCCTACGCCTCCGATCTGTCCCTGCTGCAAGCGGCGCTGCTGCCCCACGGCAAGTCCGTGTTCGATGAGGACGTGCAGGTGGCGAGCCTCGACCATGCCCTGTGGTTCCACCGCCCGTTCCGCGCCGACGATTGGCTGCTCTACACCCAGGAAAGCCCGGCAGCCTCGGCCGGACGTGGGTTCTGCCGCGGCGAGCTGTTCACCCGCGACGGGATTCTGGTTGCTTCGGCGGCACAGGAAGGCCTCATGCGGCCGGTAACGCCGCGCGCATAGGCAGGCGTCGTCTTCGGCGCCGCAGTGCGTCATCACGCAAGTGCGAACGATATGTGTCGTTCCCTTGGGCGCTAAGATTAAAAAATAGGCACTAAAAGCGGCGAGCAGGCGGCGAAGCCCCTGCGGCGCGCGCCGTGGCGGAAAAATATGCACGGGACTCCCGGCATCCGCCGCCTTGCCACTCTCTTGGCACGGTACTTGATTCCTCTGGCCGCAGGCTTGCCAGCCGCGGCGCGGATCTCCCCGACCCGCTCGGCGAAGCCGCCGCGAGAAACACCGCTCGGGCTTCATGCGAAGCGCAGCGGCATCAGGGGACAGGGACCGATCCATGAAGATCGTCATGGCCATCATCAAGCCATTCAAGCTGGAGGAGGTGCGCGACGCCCTCACCGGTATCGGTGTACACGGCCTCACCGTGACCGAGGTCAAGGGCTACGGGCGTCAGAAGGGCCACACCGAGATCTACCGCGGCGCCGAATACGCCGTGAGCTTCCTGCCGAAGCTGAAGATCGAGGTCGCGGTGTCCGCCGACCAGGTCTCCAAGGTGGTGGAGGCGATCACCGCGTCCGCCAAGACCGGTCAGATCGGCGACGGCAAGATCTTCGTCATCCCGATCGAGCACGCCGTGCGCATCCGCACCGGCGAGACCGACGCCGACGCCCTTTGAGCCTCATCTCTTTCACGGAGCATTCATCCATGACGTCCAAGACGTGGTCCCGCGTGGGGGTTCCCGCGCTTCTTCTGGCGCTGGCGGTAGCCGCGCCGGTACTGGCCCAGACGGCCCCGCCGGCGACTGACGCCGCAACCGCCGTTCCCGCCGCTGCAGCCGCCCCCACCGTGAACAAGGGCGACGTCGCCTGGATGCTCACGTCCGCGCTGCTGGTGCTGATGATGTCGGTGCCAGGCCTGTTCCTGTTCTACGGCGGCCTCGTGCGCGCCAAGAACATGCTCTCCGTGTTGATGCAGGTCGCCTACAGCGTGTGCATCGTCGGCCTGATCTGGGTGCTCTACGGCTACTCGCTCGCCTTCACCGGCGGCTCGCCCTTCATCGGCGGCTTCTCCAAGGCGTTCCTCTCAGGCGTCACGGGCGAATCCCTCGCCGCCACCTTCTCGGTGGGTGTGGCCATTCCGGAGTGGGTGTACATCGCCTTCCAGATGACCTTCGCCATGATCACCCCGGCCCTCATCTTCGGCGCCTTCGCCGAGCGCATGAAGTTCTCCGCCGTGGTGCTGTTCGTGCCGCTGTGGGTCACCTTCGTGTACTTCCCCATTGCCCACATGGTTTGGTACTGGGCCGGCCCGGATGCGATCGATGCCGCCGCCAAGGCCCTCGCCGCCGCCGCTGACGGCACCGCGAAGGCCGCCGCGCAGGCTGCGCTCGACGCCGTGAACGCGGACTCGGGCTACATCTTCCAGCTCGGCGCCATCGACTTCGCCGGCGGCACCGTGGTGCACATCAATGCCGGTATCGCCGGTCTCGTGGCCTGCATCATGGTCGGCAAGCGTCTGGGCTTCGGCAAGGAAGCGCTCTCGCCCCACTCCCTGACGCTCACCATGGTCGGCGCCTCCCTCCTGTGGGTCGGCTGGTTCGGCTTCAACGCCGGCTCCAACCTCGAGGCCAATGCCACCACCGCCCTCGCGATGATGAACACCTTCATCGCCACCTGCGCGGCCGGCATGTCCTGGATGTTCGTGGAGTGGCTGGTGAAGGGTAAGCCCTCCATGCTCGGCCTCGCCTCGGGCATCGTCGCCGGTCTCGTCGCCGTGACCCCGCCGTCGGGCTTCGCCGGCATCATGGGCTCGCTGGTCCTCGGCCTCGTCGTGTCGCCGATCTGCTTCATCTTCTGCACCGCCGTGAAGAACGCGCTGGGCTATGATGACGCTCTCGACGTGTTCGGCGTGCACGGCATCGGTGGCATCGTCGGCGCCATCGCCACTGGCATCCTGGTGAGCCCCTCGCTGGGCGGCACGGGCATCTACGACTACACCACCGGTGCGGTCGCGGCCTACGACATGACCGCCCAGGTCATCGCCCAGCTCAAGGCTGTCGGCGTGACCGTGGTGTGGTCGGGCGTCGGCACCGCCGTCATCCTGTTCGTGATCTCGGTCATCGTCGGCCTGCGTCCCTCCACGGACGTGGAGCGCGAGGGTCTCGACATCAACGAGCACGGCGAGCGCGCGTATCACTCCTGAGCTTCGGCCCAGGTCCGGGGCGGCCACGGCCGTCCCGGTTCAAGGGTTCGGGAGCGGTCAAAGCCGCCCCGTTCAGGTTCAAAAAGAGGGGAACCAGGAAGAGCCCCGGCGCCACGGCGCCGGGGCTTTTTCCGTTCCGGGGCAGGCGCACAGGCGCTGCGGCCATGGATGGGCTTTTTTCCGCAGGGCTTGCCGGATATAAGCCGTGCGATGCGTCACCTTCTGCCCATAGGCGGGATCAGCTTTCGCTGCGCCTGCGGCCCGGCCGTCCCCGGCTTCGCCATCGGCGCGCGAATTATCGGCCCGGCCCCCCGCCGGCGCGTTTGAGCGCGCGGGGGACGCCGGGTGTTTTCGCCTGATCCCTGCCCTCTTCCCCCGAGCCTTCCATGACCGAACCCAGCACGTCCGGCGCCACCGAGACCAAGGCGTCCGCCCCGGACTATTCCAAGACCCTGTTCCTGCCGGAGACGGCCTTCCCCATGCGCGGCGGCCTGCCCCAGAAGGAGCCGGAGCTGCTGGCCCGCTGGGCGCGCATCGGCCTCTACGAGCGCCTGCGCGAGGCCGGCCGCGGTCGCGACCGTTTCGTGCTGCACGACGGCCCGCCCTATGCCAACGGCAACATCCACATCGGCCACGCGCTCAACAAGATCCTGAAGGACGTGGTGACGCGCTCCCAGCAGATGCTGGGCTATGACTCCAACTACGTGCCCGGCTGGGACTGCCATGGCCTTCCCATCGAGTGGAAGATCGAGGAAGAGAACTACCGCAAGAAGGGCAAGCAGAAGCCCGACTTCTCCGACGCCGCCGCCATGGTCGCCTTCCGCCAGGAATGCCGCGCCTATGCCGAGCACTGGCTGAACGAGCAGCGCAAGGAGTTCAAGCGCCTCGGCGTCGAGGGCGACTGGGACCGTCCCTACACCACCATGGCGTTCATGGCCGAGGCGCAGATCGCCCGCGAGATTATGAAGTTCGCCGAAAACGGCCTGCTCTATCGCGGCTCCAAGCCGGTCATGTGGTCGGTGGTGGAGAAGACCGCGCTGGCCGAGGCGGAGGTGGAGTACCAGGATTTCACCTCGGACACGGTGTGGGTGAAGTTCCCGGTAGTGTCCGAGGGCGAGCTGAAGGGCGCGACCGTCGTCATCTGGACGACCACCCCCTGGACCATGCCCGGCAACCGCGCGGTGACCTATTCGCCGAAGATCGCCTATGGCGTCTATGAGGTCATCGACGCCCCCGCCGACAACTGGGCCAAAGCGGGCGACCGCCTGATTCTTGCCGACAAGCTGGCGGACGACGTGTTCAAGGCCGCCCGCGTCACCGCCTTCCAGCGGTGGGGCGGCGTGCCGGCTGAAGTGCTGGCGAGCCTCATCCTCGCCCACCCGCTCGCGGACCTCGGTCTCGGCGGCTACACCTTCAAGGTGCCGCTGCTAGAGGCCGAGCACGTCACGGACGACGCCGGCACCGGCTTCGTCCACACCGCTCCCGGCCACGGCCGCGAGGACTTCGAGGCGTGGGTGAATCATCGCCGCTGGCTGGAGGAGCGCGGCATCAATCCCGCCATCCCCTACACGGTGGATGAGGACTCCTTCTACACCTCCCAGGCGCCAGGCTTCGAGGGCCGGCGCGTCATCACCGAGAAGGGCGAGAAGGGCGACGCCAACGGCGCCGTCATCGACGCGCTCATCAAGGCCGGCAACCTGCTGGCGCGCGGCCGGGTGAAGCATCAGTACCCGCACTCCTGGCGCTCCAAGAAGCCGGTGATCTTCCGCAACACGCCGCAATGGTTCATCGCCATGGACCAGGACATCCGCGCGGCGGACGGCAAGGCGGCACCGCGTCCTGCGACGCTCCCCGGCAACGCGCCCGATACCCTGCGCGCCCGTGCGCTCGCCGGCATCAAGACGGTGGAGTGGGTGCCGGCGGCCGGCGAGAACCGCATCACGGGCATGATCGAGAACCGGCCCGACTGGGTGGTCTCGCGCCAGCGCGCCTGGGGCGTGCCCATCGCCGTGTTCGTGAAGGACAACGGCGACGGCACGGTCGAAATCCTCAAGGACGCCGCCGTCAACGCCCGCATCGCCGAGGCCTTCGCCGCCGAGGGTGCGGATGCCTGGTTCAAGGAGGGCGCCACCGCCCGCTTCCTGGGCGAGCGCGCGTCCGAGGGCTGGCAGAAGGTGGATGACGTCCTCGACGTGTGGTTCGATTCCGGCTCCACCCACACCTTCACCCTGGAGGTGCGTCCCGACGTCAAGGCCGATCGCGCCCCCGAAGGCCGGGACAAGGTGATGTATCTGGAGGGCTCGGACCAGCACCGCGGCTGGTTCCATTCCTCGCTGCTGGAGAGCTGCGGCACCCGTGGCCGCCCGCCCTATGACGTGGTGCTGACCCACGGCTTCGTCCTCGACGAGGACGGCCGCAAGATGTCCAAGTCGCTGGGCAACGTCACCTCGCCGCAGGACGTCATCAAGCAGTCCGGCGCCGACATCCTGCGCTTGTGGGTGTGCGCCTCCGATTATGCGGACGACCTGCGCATCGGCCCGGAAATCCTCAAGACCACGGCCGATACCTACCGCAAGCTGCGCAACACGCTGCGCTGGCTGCTGGGCTCGCTGCACCACTACCGGCCGGAGGAGAAGGTGGCGGTGGCGGACATGCCGTCGCTGGAGCGCTTCATCCTGCATCGGCTCGCCGAGCTGGACGGGGAGATCCGCGCCGCCTATCGCGCCTTCGACTACAAGAAGGTGCACGCGGCGCTCGCCCAGTTCATGAACATCGAGCTGTCGGCCTTCTATTTCGACATCCGCAAGGATGCGCTCTATTGCGATCCCATCTCCTCGGTGACGCGGCGCGCCTGCCTGACCGTGCTGGACGAGGTGTTCAACCGCCTCATCACCTGGCTCGCGCCCATCCTCGCCTTCACCTGCGAGGAGGCCTACATCGCCCGCACCGGGGATGAAGAGGGTTCGGTCCATCTGCTCGCCTTTCCGGAGACGCCCGCCGCGTGGCGCGACGAGGCTCTGGCGGAGCAGTGGCGCAAGGTCCGCCTCATCCGTCGCGTCGTCCTCGGCGCTCTGGAAGTCGAGCGTGCCGCCAAGCGCATGGGCTCGTCCCTTGAGGCCGCGCCCGAGGTCCATGTGAGCGACGACGCGCTGGCCGAGGCCCTCACCGGGCTCGATCTCGCCGAGATCGCCATTACCTCGGATGCGAAGCTGATCCGCGGCGAGGGGCCGGCCGATGCCTTCCGCCTTGCCGACGTGCCCGGCGTGGCCGTTGTGCCGGTTCGCGCGGAAGGCACCAAGTGCGCCCGCTCGTGGAAGGTCTCGCCCGAGGTGGGCAGCGACGCGGAATTCCCCGACGTGACGCCGCGCGATGCCGCCGCGCTTAGGGAGTTCTACGCCGCCCGCGCTGCGGCGGAGTGAAGCGAACCCCGCCCGCCCTCGCGTTGCCGGGGCGGGCCGGCTCGTCTATGAACGGCGGATCGCGTCCGGCCATCGGTCAGAGCGGCCGTTCCTGAGAGAGGCCCCTTGCAGCGCCGTCCCATCTTCTTCGGTCTTCTCGTCGCGCTCGCGGTGCTGGTGGCGGATCAGGCCTCCAAGGGCCTCGTGCTCGCATGGTCGGCCTCCTGGAATGCGCCGATCAAGCCCGTCGCGCCCTTCATCGACTTCGCCGCGCTGTGGAATTACGGCATCAGCTACGGCCTGTTTCCCCAGGGGGAGACCGGGCGCTGGGTGCTGGTGGCCATCAAGGTGGCGGCGGCCATCCTGTTCGCCGTGTGGCTGGCCCGCGCCCGCAGCCGGTTCGAGGCGTTCGCGCTGGGCCTGCTGATCGGCGGCGCCATCGGCAATGCGGTGGACCGCGTGGTCTATGGCGCGGTGTTCGATTTCGTGTCGCTCCACGCCTTCGGGTACCGTTGGTACGTGTTCAACCTGGCCGATGTGGCGGTTGTTGTGGGCGTGGCCCTGCTTCTTTACGATGCATTTCTCGGTGGCGCCTCAAAATCGCCGCCCTCGGCCGCGCCAATGGCGCCCCGGTCCAAGGCCGAGCGCGAGCTATGAGAGCGCATGCTTTGAGAACGCATTAGAGGATGGCATCGAGGACGTGAGACCCATGCGAGAGATTTCCCTTTTCCCGCATAGCGCTGATGCCGCGCCGCGCGCGGTCGGTACCGTTCTGCCCCCCGCACTCCATCTGGCTCCGCGCCGTCTCGGCGGCGGCGTGCTGCTGGCCGCCTTTGCCGTGATGCTCGCCGCGCCCGCCCCGGCCGCCGCGCAGAGCCTCGACGGCAGCACCAATATCTTCGAGAGCGCCATGCAGATCCTCGGCCTCAAGGAGGAAGAGGAGAAGCCGGAGATCGACTATCGCGAGCGCGCGCCCCTCGTGGTGCCGCCGCGCGTTCCGGATGCCCTTCCCGCGCCCCAGAAGAGCGCCGCCGAGGTCAATCCCAACTGGCCGAAGGATTACGACCAGCAGCGCCGCGCCGCCGCGGCGCAGGCGGCGAAGCAGCCGATCCTCCGCGATGATCCGGGCAAGCCGCTGATGCCGTCCGAACTGAACCGCAACAAGAAGCGGGCGGTGGGCAACAGCACGGCGCCGACCGAGCCGGTGGGCGCCGGCTCCACGCGCGACGTGCTGATGCCGAGCCAGCTGGGCTCGTTCAGCTTCCCGGGGCTCGGTGGTGCCAAGCAGGAGCAGCTCACGTTCAACGGTGAGCCGAGCCGTGAAAACCTGATCCAGCCGCCGCCCGGCTACCAGACGCCCGCCCCCAATGCCCCCTACGGCGTGGTGGAGGAGAAGAAGGAGCCCTGGAAGATGCCGACCCTGTTCGATCGCCAGTGACGGACGCGAGGGTCGAACGGTCTGCAGGCGCGGCCCGATACCGCTCCGGCCGGTCCTTTTCGGCGGCGGCGGGCCTCCTATCTTTCCTTGACGGACGCACCCGCGGGTGCGTCGAATGCCGAAAGATCGTCACGTGCAGATGAGCCGTCTCGCCATGGTTGCCATTCTCGCCGCTGGAGCGGCCGCATTTTCTCCCCGCCTTGCTGACGCGGCGGGCCCCGAAGTCACCGAATTCAAGCTCGCCAACGGCCTTCAGGTCATGGTCATCCCCGATCACCGCACCCCGGTGGTCACCCACATGGTGTGGTACAAGGTGGGATCGGCCGACGAGCAGCCGGGCAAGTCCGGCATCGCCCATTTCCTTGAGCACCTGATGTTCAAGGGCACCGATGCGCATCCCCAGGGCCAGTTCTCGGCCGAGGTGGCGCGGCTCGGCGGGCAGGAGAACGCCTTCACCTCGCAAGATTACACCGCCTATTTCCAGCGCGTGGCGAAGGAGCACCTTGAGACCGTGATGGGCTTCGAGGCCGACCGCATGCGCGGCCTCAAGCTCTCCGACGAGGTGGTGCTGCCCGAGCGCGACGTGGTGCTGGAAGAGCGTCGCATGCGCACGGACAACGATCCCGGTGCCCGCCTCTCCGAGGTGCTGCAGGCCACGACCTACGTGAACCATCCCTACCAGCACCCGATCATCGGCTGGGAACACGAGATCAAGGGCCTCAACCGCGAGGACGCCCTGGCCTTCTACCGCCGCTTCTATGCCCCCAACAACGCCCTTCTGGTGGTGGCCGGCGACGTCGACCCCGCCGAGGTCAAGGCGCTGGCGGAAAAGACCTACGGCAAGGTCGCCCAGGCCGACACTCCGCCGCGCAGCCGGCCGCAGGAGCCCGAGCCGCGTGCCCACCGGCGGGTGTCGCTCGCCGACCCGCGCGTCGCCCAGCCCAGCCTCCAGCGTTCCTATCTCGTGCCGTCCGCTCGCACCGCCGCGCCGGGCGATGCGGAAGCGCTGGAAGTGCTCTCCCACATCCTCGGCGGCGGACAGACCAGCCGCATGTACCGCACGCTGGTGGCGGAGAAGGGCCTCGCGGCCGGTGCCGGCTCCTGGTATCAGGGGACGGCCTACGACGCGACGCGCTTCGTCGCCTATGCCTCGCCGCGCCCGGGCGTGAGCCTCGAGACGCTGGAGGCCGCCGTGGATGCGGTGGTGGCCGAGCTGCAGGACAAGGGGGTCGATGACCTGGAACTGGCCCGCGCCAAGACCCGGCTCATCGCCGACACCATTTACGCGCAGGACAACCAGGCGACCCTCGCCCGGATCTATGGCGCCTCCTGGGCCACCGGCCTGTCTGCCAAGGACGTCCGCGAATGGCCGGAGCGGCTCAAGGCCGTGACCGCCGATCAGGTCCGCGACGTGGCCCGCCGCTACCTCGTCACCGATCGCGCCGTGACCGGCTACCTCAAGCAGGCCGAGCCGAAGGCCGGCGAGGCGGGCAAGGACGGCAAGAAGGACAATCGCTCGTGACGACGGCCGTCCCGGCTTTCGCGTTCCGTTCGCCGGCCCGTTCGGGCCGGCGCGCCTTTTTCGCGGGCGCGGGCCTTCGCCCTGCCGCCCGGCTCTTTCTTGCGATGGTTACGATGGCCCTTTCCCTTCTCGCCGCTGATACGGCGCAGTCCCAGTCGAGCCGCATCACCGAGGTGACGAGCCCCGGCGGCATCAAGGCCTGGCTGGTCCACGACACCACGCTCCCGCTCATCGCCTTCGAGTTCGCGTTCCTCGGCGGCGCCGCCCAGGACGGTCCCGATCACGCCGGCCTCGCCAACCTCGCTTCCTCGCTTCTGGACGAGGGCGCTGGGTCGCTCGATTCCGATGCCTTCCAGCGGGCGCTGGCCGATCATGCGGTGGAACTGCATTTCGACGCTGGCCGCGACGAGATGCGCGGGTCCCTGCGCACCCTCTCGGAAAACCGCGACAAGGCCTTCGAACTGCTGCGCCTCGCCGTGAACGAGCCGCGTTTCGATGGTGAGGCGGTGGAGCGCATCCGCGCCTCCCAGCTCGCCATGCTGCGCCGCCGCTCCACCGAGCCCAACGCCATCGCCAACGACCGCTGGTTCGCGCTCGCATTCCCGGGCCATCCCTATGGCCGGCCGGTGGACGGCACGCTGGATAGCGTCGCCAAGCTGACCCGCGAGGACATCGCCGGCTTCATCGGCAAGACCTTCGCCCGCTCGAACCTGCGCGTCGCCGTGGTGGGCGACATCAGCGCGGAGGAGCTGGGCAAGCGGCTCGACGAGGTGTTCGGCAAGCTTCCGGCCCAGGCGACGCTCGTTCCCGTCGCTAATGTGACGCCGCAGAAGATCGGCACGGTGGAGGTCATCCCCCTCGACGTCTCGCAGTCGGTGGTGGTGATGGGCACCGGTGGTCTCGAGCGGCGCGATCCGGACTTCATCCCGGCCTATGTGCTCAATCACATCCTCGGCGGCAGCGCTTTCTCCTCGCGCCTGTTCAAGGAAGTGCGCGAGGCGCGCGGGCTCGCCTATTCGGTCTATTCCTATCAGGTGGCGCTCTCCCACGTGGGCCTCTGGTTCGCCGGCACGGCCACCAAGAACGAGCGGGCGGCGGAATCCATCTCCCTCATCACCCACGAGTTCGGCCAGATCCTGAAGGACGGGCCGACCGCCAAGGAGCTGGAGGAGGCGAAGAGCTATTTGATGGGCAGCTATGCCCTGCGCTTCGACACCTCGTCCAAGGTCGCCGGCCAGCTGCTGCAGATCCAGCTCGACGAGCTCGGCATCGATTACATCGACCGTCGCAACGCGCTGATCGCTGCAGTCACCCTCGACGACCTCAAGCGCGTCGCCGGCCGTCTGGCCACGGCAAAGGATGCGCTGACGGTGGTGGTGGGCAAGCCCGTCGGTCTCGGGGGCTGACGGGGCCCGGTAACCTTACTTTCACGGAGCCGGCGCCGGGGACCCGCAGGGGCGGGCGGGGAGTCCTCATGCCGGCTTCCCTTTGCTATAAGCGCGCGATCCAGGGCGCCCATGGAGTTGACGATATGGCGGGTGCAACACGGACGGTCGCGCAGATCCGGGCCACCGACGGGCCCGTGACGGTGCCCACGCGCGTGTCCGCACCCCTGTCGTCTCCGCCGGCTGTCCGCGGCCTCACGTTCCTCCGGCTGCCCGTCGCGCGGCTGATGCTGCCCGGCCTCATGGCGGCCGTCCTCGCCGGCTGCGCCGGCGGCGAAGGCCTCGATGGCTCCTTCGGTGCGCAGGACACGGGCGTCGCCGGCGGCACCACCATTGCGACGCCGGGCGCCACCTCTGCCGGTGTCGTGAACAGCGCCACCTCCGGCTCGCTCGTGGTCGGTGCCGGTCCGGATCAATTGTCCTATGATTGCCCCATGCTCACCGTGCGCACCGGTGCTGGGAGCTGGCAGGTCACCACCGGCGGCGGGTTGCGCTACCAGGCCACCATCGGCCGCCTCGCCCGCGAATGCACCATCGCCAACGGCATGATGCTGGTGAAGGTGGGCATCGAAGGCCGCGTCCTGATGGGCGAAAAGGGCAGCCCCGGGCAGGTGAAGGTCCCCGTTCGCATTGCCGTGGTGAACGAGGGGCCCTCGCCCAAGACCGTCACCACCAAGTTCTTCGCCGTTGCCGTCGATGTTCCGGCCGATCCGGGCCACGCGCCCTTCACCGTGGTGGAGGACCAGATCGCGTTCCCGCTGCTGAAGCCGAACGAGATGGAGCGCTACATCATCTATGTGGGCTTCGACCCGCAGGGCACGCCCGAGGTGCGCGAGCGGCCCAAGCCGTCCGCCTCGCGGCCGAAGCCGAAGCCTCCGGCGACCGCCGCGCAGCCCGCCCCGGCACCGGCCGCCGCGAGCGCGCCGCCCGCAAGCACGTCGTCCTCCAGCTCGTCTTCCGGCTCCAAGGACGTGTTCGGCCCGCCCCCGTCGGGCGGCGGCACCAGTGGCGGCGGGTTCGCACCGCCCCCGTCGAGCGGCGGTTTTGCTCCGCCGCCCTCCACCAGCACCTTCTCGCCGCCGCCTCAGTGACCGGAGGCCCGGGCGCGCCGGTCAGTCAACCTTGACGGACAGGAAGGTGAAGGGCTGTGCCGGCACGAACCGCGCGGCCGCGTTGCCGCCATAGACCTTGCCGCCGGTGAGATCGAGCTTCTTCACCGGCGCGCCCACCTTCAGGTCGAGGTCGGCGAGGGGCACCCAGAAGGTGTTCGGGCTGGTCGCGGAATCGAAGAAATAGACCCTGTCCTTCTGGTCGCTCACCGTCCGCCACAGGGTGGAGGCGATGTTCGGCTCGCCTGGCGTCGAGAGGCCGAGCGGCACGCTCACCGACCGCATCACGCTGGCGACGCTCGCCACCGCCTGATTGGCGTAGGTCTTGTCCGGAACGGCGGACAGGATTTCCGGCGCCGCCTTGGCGGGGACGGCCTTGATGAAGAAGCTGGCGCGGGCGAAGCGGTCTGCCGCGCGGTTGGTGCCGGGCAGGAACACGGTGCCGCCGATCTCCTGCCAGTAGCTGTTCAGCGCGAGCTGCTGGTCGTAGCTCGGCGAGTTGGTCATCACCTGGTATTGCCGGCCGTGGTGCACCACCAGCTTGCCGCCGAGATACTCGAAGATGGCGCTGTCGCCGGACGGATCGGAGATGGCGAGGTGGAGTTGGGCGCCGGAGCCGTTGGGCAGATCCGCCGTCACCACCACGAACGGTTCGGCCGAGAGCGCCGTGACCGCCTCGGCGACGGTGGCGAAATTGTCGAGCACGTACTGCGCCCAGACGCTGATGGAGAGGGCCGGCTTGCCGTTGGGCTTCGCATATTCGGATTCGGCGAGGTAGAGCAGGTTGGCGACGAGGCCCTTCTCGTTCATGCCGTCAGCCGAGCCCACATCATAGCCCGAGGCGACGACGCTGCCGTATTTCGACACCCATTTCGGTGTGTTGGCTCCTGCCGCCCCATCGCGCGCCATGCCGGCCGGGAAGGCCCACAGGTTGGTGCGCATGTCCTCCATCCAGTCCATGGACCGGCCGGTGATGACGATGCCGTCGGAGCCCAGATAGACCGCGCGCGTGCAGGCCTGCGCCATCGGGGCGAGCGCGGAGGCGAGCGCTCCGGCCAGCACCGTGGCGGCGAGGGCGCGGCGGCGGATGCGGCTTTCGGGACGGATCTGGACCATGGCGGCCTCCGATGCGGCCGGCCCCAAATGAAAACCGCCGGTAACGAGGAAGCCTCGTTCCGGCGGAATCATGCGCCGGCCTTGTGAAAAGGTTCGGCTGAAAGAGATACCGGCTCCGCCCACACAGCAAGGCGGAGCCGGTCATCCATGCCCTGTCTGCCCCGAAAAGACATGGACAAGTGCTAGAAACCACGCCTGCGCTCCCGATTCTCTGAGATGGATCAAATTTGGCTGCGCTGCGGCGAAATTTTGCTATCAGCTTCGGCGGAACGTTGGAGTGAGCGCGCCTCAGGCGTGCGGGGAGTAGGGATGCACGACAAGGAGTCGCAGATGCCGGACGGGATTCCGGTCATCCGCACCATCGCCATGCCGGCGGACACCAATCCGAGCGGCGATATCTTCGGCGGCTGGCTGATGTCGCAGATGGACCTTGCCGCCGGAAACGTGGCTGCCCGGCGCTCGCGTGGCCGCGCGGCCACTGTGGCGGTGGAGGCGATGAGCTTTCTCTCCCCGGTGGCGGTGGGCGACGAGGTGAGCTTGTTCGCCAACATCGCGCGGGTGGGTCGCACCTCGCTGCGCATCGAGGTCGAGGCCTGGCGCCGGGCGCGCGAGAGCGAGCAGTCGACCAAGGTGACGGAGGCCGTCTTCACCTTCGTCGCCATCGACGGCGAGGGTCGGCCGCGGGCGATTCCGACGGAGTGAGCCGCGGCAAACCCCTCACGTCCCGCGCGGCTTGGCCCGGGTGGTGGGGGGCGCCTCGGCCGGGTTTTCCGGCCAGGGGTGCTTGGGATACCGGCCGCGCATGTCGGACCGCACGTCGCGCCAGGAGCCGCGCCAGAATTGCGGCAGGTCTTTCGTCACCTGGATCGGCCGGTGCGCGGGCGAAAGCAGCGCGAGGGTGAGAGGCACCCGCCCGCCCGCGATGGCGGGATGGGTGGTGAGGCCGAACAGCTCCTGAACCCTCACTTCCACGGCCGGCCCGCCCTCGGCGCCATAGTCGATGGCGAGGCGCGAGCCGGTGGGGGCTGTGAAATGGGTGGGCGCCTCGGCCTCCAGCCGGGCCGTGAGCTCATAGGGCAGCAGGGCGTGCAGGGCATTGCCCACGTCCGCGCCGCTGATGTCCGCGAGGGACGTGCGGCCGGTGAGGAAGGGCGCGAGCCACGTCTCCGCCGATGCTGCCAGTGCCGCATCGGAGAGGTCGGGCCAGCGTTCGCCCTCGGTCGCGCGCAGGAACATGACCCGTTCACGCCACTGCCGCGAGGCCGCCGAGAAAGGTAGGCGCTCGATTCCGGCGACGGCGATGCCGCGGGCGAGGGCGCGCGCGGTTTCCCCGTCCGTGGGCACCGGTTGCGGCCGCGCCGCGAGCACCAGCGCCCTGAGCCGCCGCACCTCCCGCGCCCGCACGGCCATGGCGGCCGGATCGAAGGCGATCTCCAGCCCGGAGGTGATGTCGTCCGCGAACAGCGCTTCCATCTCCTCGACCGGGAGCGCGGCGGCGAGGGTGATGCGGGCGCCTTCCGCGCGGCCGGAGGCTTCCGCCACCGCAAGGAACGGGGCGCGTGCGAGCGGGGAGGTGCCCTCCAGCACCGCGCCCCGGCCGTTGGCCATCAGGAAGCGGATTTGCGTCTCGCCGGGCCGCGCCTCGCGGGCCTTGGCCACCCGGTCGGGAAAGGCGAGCGCCAGCAAGGCGGCCGGCGAGGGGAGCGGGCCGTCCGATCTTTCCGTCACCGATTCCCGCCCCGCCATCTCCGCCCAACGGGCTGCGAGGCGGCGTGAGTCCTCCGCGCGGCGGGAGCGGTCGCGGCGGAAGCCGTCGAGCCGCGCCAGCAGGTCCACGCTGTCGCCGCCCAACCCGCGCTCCACCAGCAGCGCGGCGATCTCCGCCCCCAGCCGCCCCACGCCCCGGGCCGCGCCGATGGCGACCATGTGGGCAAGCCGCGGGGGCAAGGGCAGGCGCGCTATGAGGCGGCCCAGCGGCGTCACCGCCTCGTCGGCATCGAGCGCGCCGAGGAGGCGCAGCAGCGCCTTCGCCTCGGTCACGGCGGGCGCGGGGGGCGGATCGAGGAAGGGGAGGGCGGCGGGATCGCGCACGCCCACGCGGGCGAGGTCGAGCACGAGGCCGGTGAGGTCGGCAGCGAGGATTTCGGGCGTGGCAAAGGCGGGGAGACTCGCTGTCTCGCCCTCGCTCCACAGGCGATAGCAGACCCCGGGCTCGGTGCGGCCCGCGCGCCCCCGGCGCTGGTCGGCGGCGGCGCGGGAGACGCGGACGGTCTCGAGCCGCGTCAGCCCCACATCCGGCTCGAAGCGCGGCACGCGGGCAAGACCGCCGTCCACCACCACCCGCACGCCCTCGATGGTGAGCGAGGTCTCGGCAATGGAGGTGGCCAGCACCACCTTGCGCCGTCCGGCCGGTGCCGGCAGCACGGCGCGGTCCTGCTCGGCGGCATCGAGAGCACCGAACAGGGCGACGATATCGACCTTCGGGTCGCGCACCTGCTCCAGCAGCAGCGTCTCGGTGCGGCGGATCTCGGCGGCGCCGGGCAGGAAGGCGAGGATGGAGCCCTCTTCCCGGTCCAGCGCGCGGCGGATGGCGTCGGCCATCTGGCGGTCGATGGGCGCGCGCGGATCGCGGCCGAGATAGGCCGTCTCCACCGGAAAGGCACGCCCCTCGCTCTCGATCACCGGGGCGGGCGCGCTCGCTCCCATCAGCGAGGCGACACGGGCGCCGTCCAGCGTTGCCGACATGGCGAGGAGGCGAAGGTCGTCCCGGAGCCCGCGCTGGGAATCAAGGGCAAGGGCGAGGCCGAGATCGGCATCCAGGCTGCGCTCATGGAATTCGTCGAACAGCACGGCGGCGACCCCGGCAAGTTCCGGGTCGTCCAGCACCATGCGGGTGAAGATGCCTTCCGTGACAACTTCGATGCGGGTCCGGCGCGACACCTCGGAGGCGAGCCGCGTCCGGAAGCCCACGGTGCCGCCCACGGCCTCGCCGAGGGTCTGGGCCATGCGCCGCGCGGCGGCGCGGGCGGCCAGGCGGCGCGGCTCCAGCACGAGGATTTTTCCGCCCACGGCCCAGGGTTCGTCGAGTAGGGCGAGGGGCACACGCGTGGTCTTGCCGGCACCGGGTGGGGCCACCAGCACGGCGCAGGGATTGGACGCGAGCGTCGAGCGGATGTCGCCGAGCACGGCGTCGATGGGGAGGGTGGTGTCGAACATGGCGCGCGCCGCCCTTATGCGGCCGCGCCGTGCGAAGGCCAAGGGGGAGGGCCACCTTGCCAGCGGCGCGCATCGGTGCCTTAAGGAACGCCCCGTCCATCACCGGGATCAGAGCACCATGGTTTCCGCCCCGTCCAGCCTTACCAGCAAGGTCCGGCCGCTCGCTTTCGAGGCCGGCATCGTCGCCCTCGCCTTCCTCGATGCGAAGGCCGCCTTCGTGGGCACGGACGGCGCGGTGTTTCTGATCGGGCTGGAGGAGGGGGCAACGCCGGTCCCGGTTCCGGTCCACGACGGCGGCGTGCTCGCCGCGGTTTCCGATGGCAGGCGGCTCGTCACCGGTGGTGACGACGGGCGTGTGATGGAGACGCGCGCCGACGGCACCACCCGCGAACTGGCGCAGCAGAAGGGTCGCTGGATCGACCGGGTGGCGCTGGGGCCGGACGGGGCCATCGCCTATTCGGCCGGCAAGGTCGCCCATGTGTTGCTGCAGAAGGGCGAGCCGAAGTCGCTGGAGGTGCCGTCCACGGTGGGCGGGCTCGCCTTCGCCCCCAAGGGCCTGCGCCTCGCGGTGGCGCATTACGGCGGCGTGACGCTGTGGTTTCCCAATGCGGCGGGCGCCAAGCCGGAGGTGTACGGCTGGAAGGGCTCGCACCTCGGGGTGGTGTTCTCGCCCGATGGCCGCTTCCTCGTCAGCACCATGCAGGAGCCGGCGTTGCACGGCTGGCGCGTCGTGGACGGAGCGCACATGCGCATGTCCGGCTATCCCTCGCGGGTGAAGTCCTTCGCCTTCACCGCCGACGGCAAGTGGCTGGCCACCTCCGGCTCCGGCGAGGCCATCCTGTGGCCGTTCCAGGCCAAGGACGGGCCCATGGGGAAGGAACCCATGATGCTCGCACCCTCGCCCACCACGCGGGTGACGGTGGTGGCGCCGCACCCCAAGGACCCGGTCATCGCCATCGGCTATGAGGACGGCATGGTGATGATGGTGCGCATCTCGGACGGCGCGGAGATCCTGCTGCGCGCGCCCGACAGCGACCCCGTGACCGCCATGGCCTGGCACGGCTCCGGCGGGGCGGTTGCGTTCGGCACGGACAAGGGCAAGGGCGGGCTGCTCGTCTTCTGAACCGCATCGGTCCTTCCGGCGCCAAATCGTGCGGGAATCGGAGCGAAGTCCTTAGCCGGTTAGGCGGATTGCGCGGCCGGGCGGCTTTTCAGCGCGGGCGCGCCGCTTTACGTTGACGGCCGTCCATTCGCAGGTGCGAAACGCGACAGCCGCACGAGAGACCCGCCGATGAAGATCGCCGACGTTCGACGCACTGCCTACTCGATGCCGCTCACCAACCCGTCGTTTCCGCCGGGCCCGTATCGCTTCATTGACCGCGAATATCTCATCATCACCTACCGGACCGATCCGGAGGCCCTGGCCAAGGTGGTGCCCGAGCCGCTCGAGATCACCGAGCCGGTGGTGAAGTACGAATTCATCCGCATGCCCGATTCCACCGGCTTCGGTGACTACACCGAAACCGGACAGGTTATCCCGGTCCGCTTCAACGGGCAGGAGGGCGGCTACGTCCACTCCATGTATCTGGACGATGAATCGCCGATCGCCGGCGGCCGCGAGCTGTGGGGCTTCCCCAAGAAGTACGCGCGTCCCAAGCTCGAGGTGGAGACCGACACGCTGGTCGGCACCCTTCACTACGGCAGCGTGCTCTGCGCCTCCGGCTCCATGGGCTACAAGTGGAAGGCCGGCGACAAGGAGAAGGTGCTTGCTTCCCTCCTGACCCCGAGCTTCCTGCTCAAGATCATCCCGGACGTGGACGCGACCCCGCGCATCTGCGAGCTGGTCCGCTACTATCTCGAGGACGTCACGCTCAAGGAATGCTGGGTCGGGCCCGGCGCGCTCGGCCTGTTCCCCCACGCGCTATGCAACGTCGCGGCCCTGCCGGTGCTGGAGGTCCTCTCCGCCGTGCACATCAAGGCGGACCTGACGCTCGGCCTCGGCCAGGTGGTCTACGATTATATGAAGGAAGGCGCCTGACCTGATCATTCCGGCGGCGCTCCGGGCGCCGCCGGGTCGGGGGAAACAATTTCAAGGGGATGAAGGCCGATGACCGAGGCTGCCAACCAGCGCTCCAGCGAGCTGTGTGACATCATCGACGAATACAAGCGCGTTGCGCTGGTGTTTCAGGGCGGCGGAGCGCTCGGTGCCTACCAGGCCGGCGTCTACGAGGCGCTGTCGGAGGTGGGGTGCGATCCCAACTGGATCTCCGGCGTGTCCATCGGCGCCATCAACTCGGCCATCATCGCCGGCAATGCCCCGCAGGACCGGGTGACCAAGCTCAGGGACTTCTGGGAGACCATCACCTCCCAGCGGATCCTGCCGTTCAACCTCGAAGGCGACATCTACCGCCAGTGGCGCAACCAACTGAGCGCTACCCGCACGATCCTTCAGGGCCAGCCCGGCTTCTTCAGGCCGCGCTTCCCCAATCCCTGGATGCTGCCGTCGGGGGCGCCGGGCGCGACCTCCTTCTATGACACCTCGCCCCTGCGCGACACGCTGCTGCGGCTCGTCGATTTCGACCGCATCAATTCCCGCGAGAAGCGCTTCTCCGTGGGCGCGGTGAATGTGCGCACCGGTAATTTCATCTATTTCGACAATCAGGAGCACAAGATCGCTCCCGAGCACATCATGGCCTCCGGCGCGCTGCCGCCCGGCTTCCCGGCCGTGAAGATCGACGGCGAGTTCTACTGGGACGGCGGCGTCGTCTCCAACACCCCGCTGCAATTCCTGCTCGACCAGCCGGACCATCCGAGCGCGCTGGTGTTCCAGGTGGATCTGTTCAGCGCCCGCGGGCAGCTGCCGCGCGACATGTTCGACGTGTCCGAGCGGCAGAAGGACGTCGCCTATTCGAGCCGCACCCGCTACACCACGGACGTCTTCCGCCGCGTGCAGGACCTGCGCTCCAAGCTCTACGACGCGCTCCAGCGCATTCCCGAGCAGCTGCGCACCGAGGAGGACATCGCCCTCATCGACGATTATTCCAGCTCCGGCCCGGTCAACATCTGCCACCTGATCTATCAGGAAAAGACCTACGAGCGGGAATCCAAGGACTACGAGTTCTCGCAGACCTCCATGCGCGAGCATTGGCAGACCGGCTACGAGGACACGGTGAAGACCCTGCGCCGCAAGGAATGGCTGAGGAAGCCGGACGATTCCATCGGCATCGTCATCCACGACATCCACCGCCTCTCCGAGTGAGGGGCGGCCGGATCAGATGAGGCCGCGCACCAGCATGTAGGTGCCGAGCAGGCCGAGCCCGGAAAAGAAGATGCGCCGGAACATCTGCGGGGAGGCCGCCCGGCGCACCATGGCGCCGAGCTGCATGCCGATGAAGGCGGGCAGCAACGCGGCCGCCGAGGCGAGCGCGGTGGCGGGATCGGCCAATGCCCCGCCGCCGTCTCCCGGATGGAACAGCACCACCGCGAGGGCCGTGGTGGAGACGATGAAGGTGAGGCCGAGGGCCTGCACCAGATCGTCCCGCGCCAGTCCCAGGGACTGCAGATAGGGCGCCGAGGGCATCACCGAGACGCCGGTGGTGCCGGTGACGAGACCGGTGAGGAAGCCCATCACCGGGGATAGCCAGGGTTCGTGGCGCACCGGCACCTTCAGCTGCACCGAGGACAGGCCCAGCGCCGCGTAGGCCAGCAGCGTCGCCCCCAGCACCGGCTGCGCCGCGGGCGAGGCGAGGCCGCCCAGGAGCAGGCCCCCGACGAGCGTGCCCGCCACCACCATCACCATCATCCAGAAGAAGCGCCGGGCGATGGGCAGGATGTTCGGCCCAGTGAAATACTGCCAGAAATTGGTCACCGTGGCCGGGAGGATGAGCAGCGCCGCCGCATCGGGCGGGGCGAGAAACACGCTCAGCAGCCCGATCCCGACCGTGGGCAACCCCATGCCGATGACGCCCTTCACCATGCCCGCCAGCACGAGCACGGCGAAGCCCGCGGCGATCAGCCCCGGATTGATGGAGGAGACGGCGGCGGCCGCCGTTTCAATCACCCGAATGGGTCCGGCCGGATCAGAATTCGGCGTCCAGCTCTTCCAGTTCTTCCGGCTCGGAGAACGCGCCGTCGATCCACTCCCGGACCAGCGGCAGCTCCATGATGCGGGCGCGATAGGCCTCGGATTCCGGATCGAGCTTCACGTCGTAGGTGGTGAAGCGGGAGCAGACCGGCGCATACATGGCATCTGCCAGCGTCGGCGCCGCGCCCATCAGGAACGGTCCGCCGTGGGCGGTGAGGCAGCCGCGCCATATGGCGGTGATGCGCTCGATGTCCGCCTGCGCGCCGGCCCACACCTTGAAGCCGGGATAGTGCGCCTTGATGTTCATCGGCAGCGCCGAGCGCATGTTGGCGAAGCCCGAGTGCATCTCTCCCGAGATGGAGAGGCAATGGGCGCGCACCGCGCGGTCGGCGGGCAGCAGACCGGCCTCGGGGAAGACTTCGTTGAGGAAGGAGGCGATGGCCAGCGTGTCCCACACCGTCACGTCCTCGTGCACCAGGCGCGGGACGAGGAAGGAGGGCGACAGCAGCAGCAGCTCCGCCTTGGCGTCGGGATCGTCGGTGGGCACCCGCTCCTCCTCGAAGGAGAGGCCGGCCATCTTGCACAGCAGCCAGCCGCGCATGGACCAGGAGGAGTAGTTCTTGCTGGAGATGGTGAGCGTCGCCATGCCTGTCCCGTGCCTCGGATTTGCGATCCCTGACCTGACCGTTCCCCTCGACCCTTCCGCCTTTGTTTGTTTTTGGCGCAGCCGGCGGCTTCGATTTTGATCGGGCATCCGGCGCGGTCGCTCGGCCGTCGGCCCTACTGCTAAGGATGCGTGTTGCAATGCACCACGCATAGCTCCAATATCAACTTAACAGGTACATCTGTTCAGGCTTGCTGCAAAGCGGAAAGCTGGGCCTGCGACAACTACTTAATGCTTCCGCCGGCCGTCGGGGGCCGGGCGTGGGGGACGCGGAGCAGAAGGACCTTTCGGCATCATGCTGCAGACTTCTTCCAGGTTCACTCCTCTGGCACCGCGGTGCCGGACGGTCCGGCGCACGCTGCCATGATGTACTCCGCCTATCAGGCCCAGGCCGACCTCATGAGCCCGATGAGGTTCTTCGCCAGCCTCGCGCGGCAGACCCTCAACGGCCCCCTCGTCAACGGCTACGGCCATCTTGGCTTCCGGCAGATCGCGGCCGCCTGCGAATTGATCGAGCGGGCCGGCCTCACCCATGGCCGACCGTCCTTCGGCATCAAAACGGTTGAAGTCGGCAATCGCGAAGTGCTGGTGACGGAGGAAAACACCGCCGTCCTGCCCTTCGGCACCCTGCTGCGGTTCAAGAAGGACGTGGACATCGCCCAGCCGCGCGTCCTCGTGGTGGCGCCCCTCTCCGGCCATTTCGCGACGCTGCTCGTCAATACCGTGAAGACGATGCTGCCGGACCATGACGTCTACATCACGGACTGGCACAATGCCCGCGAGGTGCCCCTTTCGGCCGGTCCGTTCGGCTTCGACGATTATGTCGAGCACGTCATCCGCTTCCTGGAGATCATGGGGCCGGGCGCCCATCTTGTGGCGGTGTGCCAGCCCTGCGTGCAGTCCCTCGTCGCCGCGGCGGTGATGGCGCAGGAGAAGAACCCGGCGGTGCCGGCCTCGATGACGCTGATGGCCGGGCCCATCGACTGCCGCATCAACCCCACCAAGGTGAACGAGCTCGCCACCTCGAAGCCTATTTCGTGGTTCGAGAAGAACCTGATCTCGACGGTGCCCAAGGGTTTTGCCGGCTCGGGGCGGCGGGTCTATCCCGGCTTTCTCCAGCTTACCGCCTTCGTGAACATGAACCTCACGCGGCACATCAAGGCGCATCTCGACCTCTACAACTCCCTCGCGGAGGGCGACGAGGAGAAGGCCGAGACCACCAAGGCCTTCTACGACGAATATTTCGCCGTGCTGGATCTGGCCGCCGAGTTCTACCTGGAGACCGTGCGCTACGTGTTCCAGGAATACCGTCTGCCCAAGGGCGAATTGACCTACCGCGGCCGGCCCATCGATTTTCGCGCCATCCGCAAGACGTCGCTGCTGACGGTGGAAGGCGAGCGGGACGATATCTGCTCCATCGGCCAGACCATGGCGGCACAGGACATCTGCTCGGCGCTTCGGCCGCACAAGAAGCGCCACCACATGCAGGCCGGCGTCGGCCATTACGGCGTGTTCTCGGGCCGCAAATGGGCGGGTCAGGTCTATCCCATCGTCCAGAACCACATTCTGGCGAGCGATTGAACGGCAAGCGGTTGAACGGTTCGTGAGCGGACGCTGGGGCAGGAGTTGCCAACCCCTGCCTGTAACGGTACTCGGGCAGGGTCCTTTTCCCGGACCCAGCCCCGCGGACCTCCCACACGGATCTGCCCCGTGACTGCCCCGCTCCGACCCTTGCCGCCGTCGTGACCATTGCCGCGCCCGCCGTGCCGCAGCGGCTGCGGGATCATCCCGCCTTCGTCCTGTTCTGGATCAGTCGCGTCTCCTCGGCACTTGCCTTCCAGATGCTGGGGGTGGTGGTGGGCTGGCTGGTCTACAGCCTTACCGGCAGCGCCGCCGCCCTCGGCCTCGTGGGGCTGGCGCAGTTCCTGCCCATCCTGTGCCTGACACTGCTGGTGGGTCATGTGGCCGATACCTTCGACCGCCGGCGCATCGTGCTCGCCTGCCAGACGGTGTCGGCGCTCACGGTCGGCGCGCTGGCCCTCGCGGAGGGCTCCGGCCATGCCGGCCTCCTGCCGATCTATGCTGCCGTCGTCACCATCGGGGCGAGCCGCGCGTTCGAGGCTCCCACCATGGCGGCGCTGCTGCCCCGCCTCGTTCCCGGCGAGGTGCTGCCGCGCGCGCTGGCGGTGGCCTCCTCCGCCATGCAGATGGCGACCATCGCCGGCCCCGCCGTGGGCGGCTTCGCCTATATCTTCGGGCCCGCCGTGCCGCTGACGCTGGCGGCGGCCTGCTACGCCGTGGCTGCGGCTGCCATGGCCTTCATCCGCCATGTGCATGCGCCGGGGCCGCGCAACGCGATGACCCTGGAGACCCTGCTCTCCGGGCTCGCCTTCATCCGCCGCAGCCCGGTGGTGCTGGGCTCCATCTCCCTCGACCTGTTCGCGGTGCTGCTCGGCGGCGTCACCGCGCTGCTGCCCATCTATGCGGCCGAGATCCTGCAGGTGGGAACGCAGGGCCTCGGCGCCCTGCGCGCCGCGCCGGCGGTGGGGGCGGTGCTCATGTCCATCGTGCTGGTGCGCCGGCCGCCCACGCGGCAGGTGGGACACGTCATGTTCGCCGCCGTGGCGATGTTCGGCGTAGCGACGGTGGTGTTCGCCCTCTCCTCCAGCTTCCTTTTGTCGCTGGGCGCGCTGTTCGTGCTGGGCGCTGCGGACAATGTGAGCGTCGTCATCCGCTCCTCCCTCGTGCAGCTCTCCACCCCGGACGAGATGCGCGGGCGGGTCAGCGCGGTGAATTCCCTGTTCGTCGGCACCTCCAACCAGCTCGGGGAATTCGAATCCGGCATGGTCGCCGCGCTCATCGGCACGGTGGGCGCAGGAGTGGTGGGGGGCGTCGGAACGCTCCTCGTGGTGGCGCTGTGGACGCGGCTGTTTCCGGCCCTGTTCCACGTGGACGCGATGCCGGTGAAGGTCGAAACCCGGCGCTGATCCAAACCCGCCGCACCCGCGCCGCTGCTTGGTTTGCCGGCTTTGCTCAAGCTCTCCGGTTGACGCCGGGCCGCGCTTTTCCCATGGTGCGCGCGCCTGCGCTTCCGCGCGGCCTTGACCCGCTCGCCGCGACTCTGCGCGGCGGCGTTTCCGCCCCGCGCCCGTGCGCGGCATCGTCTCCACGCCGCGCGAGTCCACGGGTTGCCCCGGTTTCGCGCGTCCTGTGACCTTCGCGGCGCCCCGATGAACCGGCGCCGCTACGCCCGAGGAGTGTTTCACCATGAGCGACTGGCCGGTCCACGCAAAGATCGACGGCCCCATCGTGATGATCGGATTTGGCTCCATCGGCAGGGGCTGCCTGCCGCTTATCGAGCGCCATTTCGATTTCGACCGCGAGCGCATGGTGGTGATCGATCCGGTGGCGGACCACCGCAAGCTGCTCGATTCCCGGGGCATCCGTTTCGTCCAGTCCGAAGTCACCGCCGAGAACTACCGCGACCTGCTCACACCGCTGCTGACCAACGGCGGCGGCCAGGGCTTCTGCGTGAACCTCTCGGTGGACGTGTCCTCGGTGGCCGTGATGGAGCTGTGCCGCGAGATCGGCGCGCTCTACATCGACACCGTGGTGGAACCCTGGAAGGGCTTCTATTTCGACGAGGACATGCCCACCGCGGCGCGCACCAATTATGCGCTGCGCGAGAGCCTGCTCGCCGCCCGCCGCCGCAATCCCGGCGGCACCACCGCGGTGTCCACCTGCGGCGCCAATCCGGGCATGGTGTCCTGGTTCGTGAAGCAGGCGCTGCTCAACGTCGCCCACGACACCGGCCTCGACCGGCCCGAGCCGACCACCCGCGAGGAATGGGCGCAGTTCGCCCGCGCAGTGGGGGTGAAGGGCATCCACATCGCCGAGCGCGACACCCAGCGTGCCCGCGAACCCAAGATCATGGGCCAGTTCTGGAACACCTGGTCGGTGGAGGGCTTCGTCTCCGAGGGCCTGCAGCCGGCCGAGCTGGGCTGGGGCACCCACGAGAAGAGCCTGCCGCCGGACGGCCGTACCCACGAGGCGGGCTGCGGCGCGGCCATCTACCTGCTCTCCCCCGGCGCCGCCACCCGCGTGCGCTCGTGGACGCCGACCCCGCAGGCCCAGTACGGCTTCCTCGTCACCCACAACGAGGCCATCTCCATCGCCGACTACCTCACGGTGCGCGACGGCGATCAGGTGGTCTACCGCCCGACCTGCCACTACGCCTACCACCCCTGCAACGACGCGGTGCTGTCGCTGCACGAGATGTTCGGCAACGGCGGGCACTTCCAGGAGAGCTGGAAGATCCTCGACGAGCACGAGATCGTGGACGGCATCGACGAACTGGGCGTGCTGCTCTACGGCCATGCGAAGAACGCCTACTGGTTCGGCTCCCAGCTCTCCATCGAGGAGACACGCGAGCTTGCCCCCTACCAGAACGCCACGGGCATGCAGGTGACCTCCGCCGTGCTGGCCGGCATGGTGTGGGCGCTGGAGAATCCCGAGGCGGGCATCGTCGAGGCCGACGAGATGGACTTCCGCCGCTGCCTCGAAGTGCAGACGCCCTATCTCGGCCCGGTGATCGGCACCTATACCGACTGGACGCCCCTGACCGGCCGGCAGAAGCTGTTCCCCGAGGATCTCGACCTCGAGGATCCGTGGCAGTTCAAGAACATCATCGTGCGGTGAGGCCGGCGGAGGCCTCCTCTCTAGAAGGAGGCCTTCCATGGCTGTCGATGCCGCCCGTGTCCGGGAGATGGCCCTCGCTCTGCCCGAGGCGAGCGAGGAGCCGCACGTCGACCGCAAGGCGTTCCGCACGCCGCGCAAGATCTTCGCGACGCTGGGGCCGAGCGGCCTCGACCTCAATCTGATGTTCGATCCCGACCTGCGGGATTTCTATTGCGAGCAGGTGCCCGAGGCCTTCGCGCCGGTTCCGGGCGGCTGGGGACGGATGGGCGCGACCCGCTGCGACCTCACCGTGGTGGACGAGGCGACGCTGGCCTCGGCGCTCCAGGCGGCGCACCGCCTCGCCGCTCCGAAGCCGAAGCGGCCTCGGAAGGGCTGACCTGATCCCGGACCCGAAACAAAAATCCCCGGCTCGACGGATCGAGCCGGGGATTTTCATGTGTCGTCGCGTGATCGGATCAGGCGGTCTTCAGCAGCGCCGGTGCCAGCAGCTCTTCCAGCGAGGGCAGGGCGATGCGGGCGCCGGTGGGGCTGATGAGGCCGCGGGCGCCATCCAGCGCGCCAGCCTTCAGCTCCAGCGCCAGCAGGCGGTTGCGGTCGTAGGCGCCGGGCATCCACAGCTCCCCGGTCTTCTCCGCGGAGAAGCCGAAGCGCTCATAATAGGCCGCGTCACCCACCAGCACGATGGCGCCGTGGCCCTTGGCCCGCGCCGCCTCGATGGACGCGCGCATCATGTCGCCGCCGAGCCCGCGGGCGCGGAACCAGGGATGGACCGCGAGCGGGCCGAGCAGCAGCGCCGGGCGGGCGGGGCCCGCCGTCACGTTCCACAGCCGCACGGTGCCGGCCAGACGGCCGTCCGGGCCGTGGGCGGAGAAGGCGAGGCCCTCCGCCGGCAGGCGGCCCTCGCGCAGACGCTCGGACGACTTGGCCTTGCGCCCCTCGCCCATGCACAGGTCGAGCAGGGCCTCGCGGGGGGCCACATCTTCCACGGATTCAAGCACGATCTCGGTCATCGGCAACTCCTGCGCCAACGTGAGAGGTGAAGAAGCCCGTCCCGGCTGCATTGCAGCCAGGCGAAATGCCTACAGGACGGGTGCGGAAGACGAGGGGATACATCCCCTCCTCACGCCCCGGACGGCAGAAGCCGATGCCGGGGGACCTTTTGCGGCCGGGTCGCGGAATACGCTCGGGCGCCGCGCGGGCGGTTTTGCACGGCTTCGCTCAAGCGCCGCGCTGGCTTGGACCGTCAGGCGGCTTGAGGCCGCCCTCAGATCACGTAGGACTTCAGCGGCGGGAAGCCGTTGAACGCCACCGCCGAATAGGTGGTGGTGTAGGCGCCGCACGCCTCGATGATGATCTTGTCGCCGATGGAGAGCGAAAGCGGCAGCTCGACCGGGGTCTTCTCATACATCACGTCGGCGGAGTCGCAGGTCGGGCCGGCGAGCACGCAGGGGGCGGTGTCGTCGCCGTCGCGCGGGGTGCGCAGCGGGTAGCGGATCGCCTCGTCCATCGTCTCGGCGAGACCGCCGAACTTGCCGATGTCGAGATAGACCCAGCGCATGGCGTCCTGCTCGGACTTCTTCGAGATGAGGACGACCTCGGTCTCGATCAGGCCGGCATTGCCCACCATGCCGCGGCCCGGCTCCATGATGGTCTCCGGGATGGCGTTGCCGAAGTGGCGGCGCAGGGAGGCGAAGATCGCCTCGCCATAAGAGATGGCGCCCGGCACGTCCTGCAGGTAGCGGGTGGGGAAGCCGCCGCCCAGGTTGACCATGGACAGCGAGATGCCCCGCTCGGCGCAGGCACGGAAGATCGCGGCGGCAGAGGCGAGCGCGCCGTCCCAGGCGTGCACGTTCTTCTGCTGCGAGCCCACGTGGAAGGACACGCCATAGGCGGCGAGGCCGAGGCGATGGGCGTGCTCCAGCACGTCCGCCGCCATCTCCGGCTCGCAGCCGAACTTGCGCGACAGCGGCCATTCGGCGCCGGCACCGTCGCAGAGGATGCGGCAGAACACCTTGGCGCCGGGGGCGACGCGGGCGATCTTCTCGACTTCCTCATAGGAATCGACGGCGAACAGGCGCACGCCCAGCTTGAAGGCGCGCTCGATGTCGCGCTCCTTCTTGATGGTGTTGCCGAAGGAGATGCGGTCGGCGCCCGCGCCGGTGGCGAGCACCATGTCGATCTCGCCGGTGGAGGCGCAATCGAACGAGGAGCCGAGCTCCTCCAGCGCCTGCAGGATGGCGGCATCGGGGTTCGCCTTCACGGCATAGAACACGCGGGTGTCCGGCAGCGCGCGGGCGAACGAGAGATAGTTGGTACGGACCACGTCGAGGTCCACCACCACGCAGGGGCCATCCTCTCGCCGGGTACGCAGGAATTCGCGGATGCGATCGGTCATGGATACCTCCCCGTGACCTGAAGCCAGTGAAGCGCAGGGAACTGCGCGACGACAGGACGGACGCTCCTTCTGGGAGAGCCCGGGGCACGCACTCGCATTCGCCCGGCGATGTGGACACGCCGAACGTCTGCGGGCCGTACCCGCTTCGCCGGGGCTTTACCCGGCCGCATCATCGGACCGAACGGCAGCAGAACCGCCCGCTTGGCCGCAAGGCAAAGCAGGAGCGAGGACGACTGCGCACGATTGGAGAGGGAGAGTCCCGCTCCGCACGGCCGGCAAGATGTAGTGCCTCTTTAGTAACGCCGACCTTTGGAGGGCCGACCGAGACCAAAAAAGCCCTTACGTCGTTGCTTCAAGTCACGTCCCCCGCATTGAGGAGCGGGGTGGGCCGGTTCCCTCCGGCTTGTCGATCGTCCTGGCAGCTTTCCGGCCTCTTGTCCGGAGATCCTACCGACCGACACGCGACCACAGGCACGTGCGAATTTGGGCAACGCGGATGTAGGGGATTCGTACCGCCTTCGCAAGGGGCAATTTGATGAAGATCAGTGCAGGCGCGCAGGGCAGGTCTGACGAGATCGCACAGGTCGCGGCGCGATCCGCCGGAAGCCGCCATTTTCACGCAAGCTGCACGGAAGGCCGTTGCCCCACCTTGCTTCCGCGCGACCTGTTGCGGTGCGGCATTTGTGCAGTTCCAGCACGGGGTTGCGCCGGATCGCCGCGCGTCGCGCTCTGCCCTTGATTGGTATCAATACAAGGAGCAAGGTTGCTGCATAATCTTAGAACAATGAGGATCCACCCGCGATCCCGTCTGCCGCCGCAGGGTTCGGAATGACCTACGACCATTTCTTTGCCGACGCCATCGACGCCCTGCGCAAGGAGCGCCGCTATCGCACCTTCGCCGAGATCGAGCGGGACGCTTCGCGCTTCCCGCGGGCGGTGTGGCATTCGCCGGGCGGTCCGCGCGACATCGTGGTGTGGTGCTCCAACGACTATCTCGGCATGGGCAGCCATCCCGACGTGGTCGCCGCCATGTGCGAGGCGGCCAAGGCGCGCGGCGCCGGCGCGGGCGGCACCCGCAACATCTCGGGCAACAGCCATGAGATCGTGATGCTGGAGCGCGAGCTGGCCGACCTGCACGGCAAGGAATCGGGCCTCGTCTTCACCTCGGGCTACATCTCCAACGCCACCGGCATCTCCACCATCGTCAAGCTGATCCCCGACTGCGTGGTGATCTCGGACGAGCTGAACCACAATTCCATGATCGAGGGCGTCCGCCACGGCGGCCGGCAGAAGGCCATCTTCCGCCACAACGACCTCGACCATCTCGAAGAGCTGCTGAAGGCGGCGGGCGACCGGCCCAAGCTGGTGGTGTTCGAGAGCGTCTATTCCATGGACGGCGACATCGCCCCCATCGGCGCGATCTGCGACCTCGCCGAGCGCTACGGTGCCATGACCTACCTCGACGAGGTTCACGCGGTCGGCATGTATGGCGAGCGCGGCGGCGGCGTCGCCGAGCGGGACGGCGTGATGCACCGGGTGGACGTGATCGAGGGCACGCTGGGCAAGGCATTCGGCGTGGTCGGCGGCTACATCACCGGCAAGCGCCTCATCATCGATGCCGTGCGCTCCTACGCGCCGGGCTTCATCTTCACCACTGCGCTGCCGCCGGCCGTCGCCGCGGCGGCCACCGCCTCGGTGCGCCACCTGAAGACGTCGCAGGCAGAGCGCATCGGCCAGCGCACCCAGGTCGCCAAGGTCAAGGCGGCCCTCGCCGCCGCCGGCCTGCCGCAGATGGAGACGCCCACCCACATCGTCCCGGTGATGGTGGGCGACGCCAAGGCCTGCAAGATGGCGAGCGACCTGATGCTCGCCGAGTACGGCATCTACATCCAGCCCATCAACTACCCCACCGTGCCGCGCGGCACGGAGCGTCTGCGCATCACCCCCACCCCGTTCCATGACGACGCGCTGATCGCCCATCTGGCGACCGCTTTGTCCGACGTGTGGGAGCGGCTGGAGCTGCCCTATGCGGATCGGGTTGCGAAGCACACCGCCTCGCGCAGCACCGCGGCCGGCCCGGCGCCGATCCCGCTGCCGGTGGCTGGCGGCTGACCCCATCTCTCCCCATCTGAAAAGCCCCGGCTCGTCCGGGGCTTTTTGTTTTTGAGCCTCAGGCGGGCGTGCCGATGGCCTTGCCGTCCGGCCCGAAGAAAGGATGCGGGCCGGAAAAGCTGCCGATGAAGCTGCGGTGGGTCACGAGCCGCCCCTCCGCGAACAGGTGCAGCGACAGGCTCGGCGGCTCCATGTGGAAGGTGGGCGGCGCGTCCGGGTCCAGCGCGAGGCTGACCGAATGGGCGGGCGCCGGGGCGATGGTGGCGGCGATGCCGGCGAAACTGGTCGTCACCGCCCGGTGCACATGGCCGCAGGTGAAGCCCACGACCTGCGGATGCCGCCGCAGCACCACCTCCAGCGCCGCGGCATCGAACAGGTTCTGCACGTCCATGTGGCGGATGCCGGTGAGGAACGGCGGGTGGTGGGCACACACCAGCGCCGGCCTGTCGGGCGCCGCCGCCAGAGCCTCACCCAGAAAGGCGAGCCCCGCGTCGCCCAAGGTGCCGTGAGGTCGGCCGTAGACGGTGGAATCGAGCATCACCAGCCGGAGCGGAAAGTCCTCCACCACATAGTTCACCCGTCCGCCCGCGCAGCGCGCGGCAATCTCCGGAAAGGCGGCCAGCAACCCGGCGGAGCTGTCGTGATTGCCGGGAACGGGAAACAGCGGCAGGCCGAGGGGCGCGACGATGGCGCGGAAGCGGGCGAATTCCTCCGGGTCGTCGAAATCGGTCAGGTCGCCGGTGACGATCACCGCGTCGGGCTTCGGATCGAGCGCAAGGATATGCGCCACCGCCGCCTCCAGGTAGGTCGCGGTGTCCACGACCCCGTAGGCCAGCGTGCCGGGACGGCGGATGTGGGTGTCGGTGAGCTGGGCGATCAGCATGGGTCAGGCCAGAGTGTAGCGGTTGGCGTCGAGGGCAAGGCCAATGGCCGCCCCGGCAGCAAGAGGCATGTCCGCTGGTGCCTCGGCGATGATGCGGGTGCCGTCGCCGGCGTTCAGCGTCACCCGCTGGCGCGGGCCCTGAAACTCGACCTGTGCCACCTGGAATACCAGCGTCGCGTCCGCCGGGCTCACGAGGCGCACCGCCTCGGGCCGGAACAGGAGCCGCGCCTTGGACTTGTCCGGCGCGGCCACGGGCAGGATGCCGGCGGCGGTCTCGAATCGGCCGTTGCGCACGATGCCCTCCAGCCGGTTGGTGATGCCGACGAAGCCGGCGACGTAATCGTCCGCCGGCTGGAAATAGACCTCGCGCGGGGTGCCCACCTGGGCGATGGCGCCGTTCTTCATCACCACGATGCGGTCTCCCAGCGCCAGCGCCTCGGCCTGGTCGTGGGTGACATAGACGGCGGTGATGGCGAGACGGCGCAGCAGGGCGTCGATCTCGCTGCGCAGATGCTCGCGGAGGGCAGCGTCGAGGGCGGTCAAAGGCTCGTCCAGCAGCAGCACGCGGGGCCGGACGGCGAGCGCCCGGGCGAGGGCGACGCGCTGGCGCTGGCCGCCGGAGAGCTGGTCGATGCGCCGCTCCGCCAGCGCCTCGATGCGCATCATGGCGAGCACGGAAGCCGCCTGCGCCCGCCGCTCGGACGTCCCCACGCCGCGCACCCGCAGACCGTAGGCCACGTTGTCGATGACGCTCATGTTGGGAAACAGAGCGTAGGACTGGAACACCATGCCCACGTTGCGCTTCTCGATGGGCAGGGCCGTCACGTCCGCCCCGTCGAAGGCGATGCGGCCGCCCGCGTCGGGCGTCTCCAGCCCGGCGATGAGGCGCAGCAACGTGGTCTTGCCGCAGCCGGAGGGGCCGAGCAGCACCAGCGTCTCGCCGGCCTTCACCTCCAGATCCACCGGCGAGAGCGCCCGCGTGCCGTCCGGATAGGTCTTGCCGCAGCCGGCGATGGAAATGGCGGCGCCGGTGGAGTTGGTCATCGCGCGTTCCCCGTGGTGCGGCCGAACAACTGGAGGGCGAGGAGGAGGGGCACGATCATGACGAAGAAGACCAGCGTGTAGGCGCTCGCGATTTCGAGGCGCATGGAGGCGTAGCTGTCGGCGAGGCCCACCGGCAGCGTCTTGGTCAGCGGCGTGTGCAGCATCCAGGTGAGGTTGAACTCGCCGACGGAGAGCGTCACCACCATCAGCGAGCCCGCGAGGATGCCGCCCTTCGCATTGGGCAGCACCACATGGAAGAAACGCTGCAGCGGCGAGGCGCCGAGCGAGGCCGCGCCTTCCTCCAGCGAGCGGATGTCCACGGCGGCGAGCACCGCCATCACCGCGCGCAGCATGAAGGGCAAAGTGTAGAGCACGTGGCCGGTGAGGATGAAGGCCGGACTCATGCGGAATTCGCGGATGGCGCCATAGGCGAGGATGAGCGCCAGCGCGAGCGCCAGGCCGGGCACCGCCACCGGCAGCGTCACCACCTCCTCCACGATGCGGGCAAGCCGCGAGGGCCGCCGCACCAGCGCCCAGGCCGCGGGCACGGCGAGCACGAGGGTTGCCGCGAGGGTGCCGAGCGCGAGGGCGATGGAGAGCCAGATGGTGTCGGAATAAAGCGCCAGCACCTGCTTCACCCAATCCAGCGTCAGGCCGGAGGAGACGCCGCGGAAGTAATTGGCGGTGAAGCCGGCAAGGATGGAGGCGCCGGCCGGCACCATCAGGAAGGCGGCCGCCAGCAGGGTCACAAACAGTTGGAAGGCGAAGGTGAGGCGGTGGGTTTTCATGGCGCGCCTCAGCCGGCCGCCGCCACGCCGGAGCCGGCGAGGTTGCGCGAGAGGGCGAGGACCGCCCAGGTGATGAGGCCGAGGGCGATGGAGAGCGCCGCCGCGGTGGCGAAGTTCGCGTTGAGGGTGAACTCCGTATAGATGGTCATAGCCAGCACATCGATGCGCGTCGCCAGCGTGAAGGCGGTGCCGAAGGCGCCCATGGCGGTGGCGAAGGCGATGGCCCCCGACGCCATCAGCGCCGGCGCGATGCCGGGCAGCGTCACGTCCCGCAGCACCTCGAAGCGCCCGGCGCCGAGCGAGCGGGCGGCCTCCTCCAGCGCCGGATCGAGCTTCTCCACGGCGGCCATGAGGGTCACGAGCACCCGCGGCAAAGAGAAATAGACATAGCCCGCGAACAGACCGGCCATGGAATAGGCGAACACCCATCGCCCCATGCCGAGGCCCATGGAAAGGCTGGCAAGCAGCCCCTGCCGGCCCGCCAGCAGGATCACCATGAAGCCCACCACCACGCCGGGAAAGGCCAGCGGCAGGGTCAGGCAGGAGACCAGCAGCGGCCGGCCCCAGAAGCGGTTGCGGGCGAGGAACAGCGCGACGACGGTGCCAATGGCGAGGGTCGCCGCCGTCACCGCCGCCGAAAGCAGCAGCGTCGCGACGAGGGTCGCGAAGTAGCGCGGGTTGAGGAGGATGGCGACATATTCCGCCATCCCGTTGGGGCCGGACCCCGCGACGCCGATCAGCCGCACCATGGGCAGCAGGAAGAACGCCGCCACGAACAGGAAAAGCGGCAGCAGGAACAGGCGGGCGAGGCGATCGGCGCTGTGCATGGCGTCAGGCTTGAGCCCGCCTCACTTCACATTGTTGAGGTAGGCGTCGGAGAAGGCCTTCTGCGCCGTCTCCATGCGGGCATAGTCCACGGGCTTGGCGCGGGCATAGTCCGAGGCGGGCAGGAAGCGGCTGGCGATATCCGCGGGCAGCTCGATGTTCCGGGCGGGGCGCAGATAAGCCTTGGCCCACATGGCCTGTCCCTTGTCGGAGAGCACGTAGTCGAGCACCTTCCTGGCCGCCTCGGGGTGCGGCGCGCCCTTCACCATGGTCATCACGTAGGGGACGACGACGGAGCCCTCGCAGGGGATGACGAAGGCGAAGTTGCCCTTCTCGTTGTACTTCGCGCGATAGGCGTTGAAATCATAGTCGAACAGGATCGGAATCTCGCCGGAGACGACGCGGGCGTAGGACGTCTGCTTGGGCACGATGGGCTGGTTGGCCTGGAGCTTCTTGAAGTATTCGATGCCCGGCTTGAAGTCGTCGAACGAGCCGCCCAGCGCGCCGTTCACCGCCACTGCGCCCACATAGCCGACGAAGGCGGAGGTGGGGTCGAGATAGCCGACGAGGCCCTTGTATTCGGGCTTCAGCAGGTCCGCCCAGCACGCCGGCACCGGCGCGCCGCCGAGCGCATCCTTGTTCACGAACAGGCCGAGCGTGCCGGAATGGATGGTGAACCAGTTGCCGTCCTTGTCCTTCAGGCCGTCCGGGATGTCGGCGAAGCCCTTGGGCTCGTAGGGCTGGGTGACGCCGGCATCCTTCGCCTTGATGCCGAAGGTGACGCCGAGATAGGCCACGTCCGCAACCGGGCTCGCCTTCTCGGCGAGGATCTGGGCGAGGGACTGGCCGGAATTCTTGTTGTCCTGCGGCACGTCGATGCCGGTGTCGGCCTTGATGGCCTTCAGCATCGCGCCCCAGTCGGCCCATTCGGGCGGACAATTGTAGCAGATGGCGTCGGCCGCAGCGGCCGGACGGGCGGGGGCGATGACCGCGACGGCGGCGAGCCCAAGAGCGGAAAGCGTCACGGCGGAAAGGGTCTTGAGGGGACGCATGGCGGGCCTCACGGATTGGGTGGGGTCGGCGGGGTGGGGGCTTGACGGGGGGTACGCTTCGGCGCGGCGGCAAGCGTGCCGCCGGGCCGCAGGCTGAAGGGCAGCCGCTCCACACGGGGCGCGGTGCCGGTCTCGATCATCTCGAACAGCAGTTCCACCGCCTGCTCGCCCATGCGGCGGGTGGGGGTGTCCACGGTGGCGAGGCTCGGGCTCATGGCCCGGCCGAGGGCGATGCCGTCGAAGCCGGCGACGGACACATCGTCCGGTACGCGGATGCCGAGGTCGCGCAGCGCTCCGGTCACGGAAAGGGCGAGCAGATCGTTGGAACAGAGCGCCGCGGTTGGCGGGGACTTGGCGCCGAACAGTCCGGAGAGCGCCGCGGCATGGCTCGGGGCGTCGCCCAGATAGTCGAGTTCCAGCGGCGGCGCGGCCACCAGTCCGGCTTTCTCCATGGCCGCGCGATAGCCCTCGTAGCGCTTCAGCGAGCGGTCCGATGTGGCGAAGCGGCCGGCGAGATAGGCGATGCGCCGGTGCCCGGCGGCGATCATCGCCCCGGTCAAGGCGGACGTGGCGGCGCCATTGTCCACGCAGACGGCGGCGCGCGCATCGCCCTCCGGCTCGTTATGGACGAGGACGAAGGGGATGCTCTCCGCCTCAAGCAGATCGAGGGTGGCGTTGTGGCTGGCGCAGGCGACGGTGAGCACGAGGCCGGCGACGTTCTGCGCCACCAGCGTCTCCACCAGTTCCGCCTCGGCGGAGGGATCGTAATCGGTGGCGGTGAGGAGGAGGGTGTGCCGGCGCTCGCGGGCGGCCGCCTGCATGCCCGCCACCGAGGCGGCGAACACCGGATTGGTGAGGCTCGGGATCACCACCCCGACGGTGCGGGCCTTGAGCGTCTTCAGCGCCCGGCCGATCTCGCTCGGGCGGAAGCCCAGTTCGTCGATGGCCGCGCGGACCCGCGCTTCCACGTCGGCGCTGGTGGGCGCCGAGCGGTTGATGACGCGGCTGACCGTGGCGATCGAGCAGCCCGCCCGCTCGGCGACGGTCCTGATGGTGACGATGCGCGGCACGTGCGACCCCGGCTGGCTTCACTCGGTTGCTTCAATCGAGCGTGAAACCGTTTTCAGGATCAGTAAAGGGGGTGCGCGACAGGCGTGTGACGGGGGCGGGCGGGCGCGGGGTCGAAATGCGGACAGCGGGCGTGCCGAGGCACGCCCGCTGCGGGGAAGGGAAGATCAAGGGCGGCGAGATTCCCTTCCTTCTCGTGGCCTCACGGACGCGCGGGGGGCGGCGTGGGGCGATCGGGGTGGCCGCCGAAAGGCACGCCCGGAGGCGGCGGGGGCGGCGGGAGAAGTGCGAACTCGAGCCGGCCCAGTTTCTCGATCTGGTCGGGCGAAAGGCGCGCTTTGAGGGTGTCCACGGCCTTGAGGAGCCGGGTTCCGGCCTTGCCGGCCTCCTCGCTGCGCGCTCCGAACGCGGTGACGAGGGAGAGCGGCGCGGCGCCGGGTTGAGGGGGCGGCGGCGGGGGCGGCAAGGCCTCCTGCAGCGCATCGGTGAAGTCGCGCCACGCGTCGAGCTGGTTGGCGCGGATGCCGAGGGCGGCCTCGGCGGCGGCAAGGTTGCGGGCGAGGCCCATCGGGCCGGGAGGGCCAACCGCAGGGCCACCCGGGGGACCACCGGCAAGACCGCCGCCAGCAAAGCCACTAGGAAAGCCGCCAGGAAAGCCAGCCGGTCCGCCTCCGGGTCCGCGCGGCGGCCCCGGAGGGCCGAAGGGCGGCGGGGGAGCGTCGGCCGCGGCGGTGTGCTGGTCCTGCGGGATCGGGTTATCGTCGACCTTGGCGTATCCCGGAGAAGACGCGATGAAACCGGCAATCGCCAGGATGGTCACGCTCGCGCTGGCGAGAATGAGGGCCCGGAAACTCTGGCGGGGTGTCTTCCGCATCGGCTCTTCGCACGGCATGGCGCGTCTCCTGTCCATCAGGTTGACGCGAGGATGGCGGCGGCTCGTAGCCAAAAGAGGTCGGGGAGGTATCGCTAGATGTCCCCCCGGGCGGATTTTGTGACTGAATGTTGCCGGCCACCGCATGGCAATGCTGGGAAGCATGCAAGCGTGCGGCGGCCGGGCCCAGGGGCTAGCATCGGCCCGAACGGAGGAACCGGTGCAACAGGACGGACCCCACATTCTCGTCGTCGACGACGATCTCGAAATCCGCAAGCTGCTCAGCCGCTATCTCGCCGCGCAGGGCTTCCGCGTGACCGCCGCCGGCGACGGGCGGGAGATGGAGGACAAGCTCACCACCCAGCGCATCGACTTCGTGGTGCTGGACCTGATGCTGCCCGACGCATCCGGCCTCGACCTGTGCCGCGCCCTGCGCGCCCGCTCGCGGGTGCCGGTGATCCTGCTCACCGCCCTGAAGGAGGATGTGGACCGCATCATCGGCCTCGAGATCGGCGCGGACGATTATCTCGGCAAGCCGTTCAATCCGCGCGAGCTGGTGGCCCGCATCCGCGCCGTCCTCAGGCGCACGAGCGCCACCGAGCCGGCGTCCTCCCCTGTGCGCGCCTACGGCTTCGCCGGCTTCCGCGCCGAGCCGGACCTGCGCCGCGTCACGGCGGCCGACGGCTCGGAAGTGGCGCTCACTGGGGCCGAGTTCGACTTGCTGATGGCCTTTCTCGAGCGGCCCGGCCGCATTCTCTCCCGCGACCAGCTGCTCGACATCACCCGCGGGCGGGAGGCTGGCCCGTTCGACCGCTCGGTGGACGTGCTGGTCAGCCGCCTGCGGCGCAAGCTCGGTGACCAGGGGGCGTTCCAGATCCTCAAGACCCTGCGCAATGGTGGCTACCAGCTCTCGGTGCGGGTGGACATGGAGGAGGCGCCGTGAGGACGCTGCGCGCCCAGGTCACGGCCATCCTCGTGGTGGCCGTGCTTGTGGTGATCGCGCTGGCGAACGGAGCGTCCTTCTTCATCGTCCGTCCGGACTGGCCGCCCTTCGGCGATCATGGCACCCATGCCGCCGACCTCCTCCTCATGGCCGATCTGGCGGCAGCCGTTCCGCAGGGTACCGAGGTCCGGTCGCAGGTCGGGGGGGCGCTGCTGCGGCCGGAGCCGCCGGCGGGCGAGATCGATCCGGAAGAGACGCGTCTCCTGACCGAGGCCTTGGCAAGGCTTGGCTCCACTTTGCCCGTTCAGGTCCTGCGCCGCCCGCCGCCGCCCGGTGGACCGGGTTCGGCCGCCCCGGAACCGCCGGGGGGCCCCAGCGAGATCACGGGGGTCACGGCTCTGCGGTTGCCGGACGGGCGCTGGCTGGTGGTGGATGGCCGCCGACAGCCGCGACCGCCGCCCGGCCCGCCAGGCGGCGCGGCGGGCTTTGCGGTGTGGCTTGCCTTCATGATCCTCGGCGTCACCGGGGTCGTCATCCTCGCCGTCCACCGCCTCACCCGTCCGCTGGCCCTGGTGGAGGAGGCGGCGCGGCGCATCGGTCCCGACGGCGAACTGCCCGTGCTGCCGGAGCGGGGACCGGCCGAGGTGCGCGCCGCGGCGGCCGCCATCAACAGTCTGTCGGCGCGGCTGAAGGCCTCCATGGACAGCCGCATGCGCATCGTTGCCGGCGCCGCCCACGACCTGCGTACCCCGCTCACCCGGATGCGGCTGCGCGCGGAATTCATCCCGGATGGGGAGGACCGCACCCAGTGGCTCTCCGATCTCGCGGAGCTGGACCGCATCGCTGACAGCGCCATCCGCCTCGTCCGCGAGGAGGTGGAGGGGGGCGCGCTGGAGATGGTGCGGCTCGACCGCCTGGCGGCCGATGTGGCGATGGAATTGAGGGAGATCGGGCTCAGCGTCGCCATCTTCGCGGCGTCGCCGGCGTGCGTCGCGGGGCGGCCGCTCTCGCTCAAGCGGGCGGTGCGCAACCTCGCGGTCAACGCCGCCACCCATGGCGCGAGCCTCGGCGGCGGCGCGCGGCTCGCCGTCAGCGCCGATGCGACGCGGGTGGTGCTGGTGATCGAGGATGACGGCCCCGGCATTCCCGAGGCGCTGATGGGGCAGGTATTCGAGCCGTTCTTCCGGGTCGATCCGGCGCGGCATGTGAAAATCCCGGGTGCGGGCCTTGGCCTCGCCATCGCCAACGAGATCATCAGCCGCCACGGCGGGCGGCTCATCCTCTCGAACCGCCCGGGGGGCGGCCTGCTGCAAAAGGTGGAACTGCCGGCCGCTGCAGCCGCCGAGGAACATGAGCCCGGCGGCCTTGGGCTGGGCTGATCGGCGGAAAGGCCGGGTTGTCGGCCTCTCCGCCCGATGCCTCAGCGGGTGGGGACGGGCTTCTCGCCGCGGTAGTCGTAGAAGCCGCGCTGCGTCTTGCGGCCGAGCCAGCCGGCCTCGACATACTTCACCAGCAGCGGGCAGGGCCGGTACTTGGAATCGGCGAGGCCCTCGTGCAGCACCTGCATCACCGCGAGGCAGGTGTCGAGGCCGATGAAGTCGGCCAGCTGCAGCGGACCCATGGGATGATTGGCGCCAAGCTTCATGGCGCGATCGATGGAATCCACCGAGCCCACACCCTCATAAAGGGTGTAGATGGCCTCGTTGATCATCGGCAGCAGGATGCGGTTGACGATGAAGGCGGGGAAGTCCTCGGCCACCGCATAGGTCTTGTGCAGGCGGGTGACGAAGGTTTTGGAGGCCTCGAAGGTCTCGTCGTCGGTGGCGATGCCGCGCACCAGCTCGACCAGCTCCATCAGCGGCACCGGATTCATGAAGTGAATGCCGATGAAGCGCTCCGGCCGGTCGGTGGCGGCGGCGAGGCGGGTGATGGAGATGGAGGAGGTGTTGGAGGCGAGGATCGCCTCCGGCTTCACCGTCTGGCAGAGCGCGGAGAAGATCTTGCGCTTCACCTCTTCCCGCTCGGTGGCGGATTCGATCACGAGGTCGCAGTCGGCGAGATCCTCGGTCTTCTCGGCGACGGCGATGCGGGTGAGGGCTTCCTGCCGGTCGGTCTCGGACACGACGCCCTTGGACACCTGCTTGGCCATGTTGCCGTTGATGGTGGCGAGGCCGGAGCGGATGCGGTCTGCGTCCGCGTCGTGCAGCGCGACGTCATAGCCGGCGAGCGCGCACACGTGCGCGATGCCGTTGCCCATCTGGCCTGCGCCGATGACCCCGACCTTCTTGATCTCGAGCGGCATGATTCTCTCGTTTCGCCTTGTTGCCGGTGACCGGGGCGGGCCTCCCCGAAACTGCGGCCGGTGGTACTCCGGCCGCAGTCAGAGTGATCCTATCCCTTAACCTTGGCGATTTCCGCCTTCAGTTCGGGGATGACGGTGTTGATATCGCCGACGAGGCCGTAGTCCGCCACCTGGAAGATGGGGGCTTCCTCGTCCTTGTTGACGGCGACGATGACCTTGGAGTCCTTCATGCCGGCGAGGTGCTGGATGGCGCCGGAGATGCCGAGGGCGACATAAAGCTCGGGGGCGACGACCTTGCCGGTCTGGCCCACCTGCCAGTCGTTCGGGGCATAGCCCGCGTCCACCGCGGCGCGCGAGGCGCCCACCGCCGCGCCCAGCGCGTCGGCCAGCGGCTCGATCAGCTCGGCGAACTTCTCCCGCGAGCCCACCGCGCGGCCGCCCGACACGATGATCTTCGCGGCGGTCAGCTCGGGACGGTCGGAGGCGGCGATGCTCTCTTCCACGAAGGTGGAGAGGGCCGGGTCGGACGCCGCGCCCACGGTCTCGATGGCGGCCGAGCCGCCCTCGCCGGTGGCGGCGAAGGAGGCGGTGCGCACCGTCACCACCTTCTTGGCGTCGTTGGACTTCACGGTCTGGATGGCGTTGCCGGCATAGATGGGCCGCTCGAACGTGTCGGGCGAGACCACCTTGGTGATATCGGACACCTGCATCACGTCGAGCAGCGCGGCGACGCGCGGCAGCACGTTCTTGGCGCTGGCCGTGGAGGGACCGACGATGGCGTCGTAGCCGGGCGCCAGCGAGACGACCAGCGCAGCCAGCGGCTCGGCGAGACGGTGCGCATAGAGCGCATCGTCGGCGAGCAGCACCTTCTCGACGCCCGAGAGCTTCGCGGCGGCCTCGGCCACGCCCTTGGCGTTCTGGCCGGCGACCAGCACGTGCACGGGCGAGCCGAGCGCAGCGGCAGCGGTGAGGGCCTTGGCGGTGACGCCGTTGAGGGCCGAATTGTCGTGTTCGGCAATGAGCAGAACGGCCATCAGATCACCCCCGCCTCATCCTTGAGCTTCGCCACCAGCTCGGCAACCGAGCCCACCTTCACGCCCGCCTTGCGGCCGGCCGGCTCGGCGGTCTTCAGCACTTCGAGCCTGGGGGCGACGTCCACGCCGTAATCGGCCGGCGTCTTCTCGGCGATGGGCTTCTTCTTCGCCTTCATGATGTTGGGGAGCGAGGCGTAGCGCGGCTCGTTGAGGCGCAGGTCCGTCGTGACGATGGCCGGGCCGTTGAGCTTGATGGTCTGCAGGCCGCCGTCGATCTCGCGGGTGACGACCACGCCGCCGTCCTCCACCACGACCTTGGACGCGAAGGTGGCCTGAGGCCAGGAGAGGAGCGCCGCCAGCATCTGGCCGGTCTGGTTGCAGTCGTCGTCGATGGCCTGCTTGCCGAGGATCACGAGGCCGGGGGCTTCCTCGCCCACCACGCCCTTGAGAATCTTGGCCACCGCGAGCGGCTCGACCACGCCGTCGGTCTTCACCAGGATGCCGCGGTCGGCACCCATGGCCAGGGCCGTGCGGAGCGTCTCGGAGGCCTGGGCCGGTCCGATGGACACCGCGATCACCTCGGTCGCCTTGCCGGCTTCCTTGAGGCGCAGCGCCTCTTCCACCGCGATCTCGTCGAACGGGTTCATGGACATCTTGACGTTCGCAAGCTCCACGCCCGAACCGTCAGACTTCACCCGGACCTTAACGTTGTAATCCACCACCCGCTTAACGGGCACCAGGATCTTCATCGACACACGCTCCCCGTTCCCGAAATCTCGACCGACGGTCGCAAAATCCACCGATGGTCGTGACTTCCGCTCTTATCCCTGCATTGCAGCATTTCTTGCGGGCGGGCAACGTAGGAGGGGCCAGAAAGTGTGTCAACGCTCGCTCCGGCGCGGCGTTCGGACGCTCGGCACGCCGGAGGGATCGCGATCGAACAGGGCGACGCCCGGCCGGCGCATCAGTGCCACCAGCACGGCTCCGGCGAGGAAGCCGCCCACGTGCGCCCACCACGCGGTCTCCTGGTCCGAACTCGACAGGATCTGCCACACCTGGAGGCCGAACCAGGCGCCGATCGCCCAGTAGGCGGGTACCCGCAGCGGGATCTTCATCAGCACCAGCGCCCACAGGCGGATGTTGGGGTGGAGCACGAGATAGGCCGCGATCACCCCGGCCACGGCCCCGGACGCCCCCACCAGCGGCGCCTCCGACCCGGGCTCGGCCACCACATGCACCAGCCCGGCGATGATGCCGCAGAGCAGATAGAACAGGAGGAAGCGGGCATGGCCCATGGCGTCCTCCACATTGTCGGCGAACACCAAAAGGAAGGCCATGTTGCCGATGAGGTGCAGCCAGCCGCCGTGCAGGAACATGTAGCTGACGAGGGTCAGGGCCGGCGGCAGCCGCTCGTAGCCGTCGGGCAGGATGGCGACGCCGCTCACCACGGCGGGAATGGCGCCGAAGCCCAGCACGCCGGCCTCGCTCACCGGCCCGAACGCGCCGTGCTGGAGGGCGACGAAGACGAACACATTGAGCGCGACCAGCCCCCAGGTGACGTAGGGGCGGCGCACATGCTCCAGCGGATTGGCGTCGGCGATCGGAACGAACATCAGACGGTCCCGGGGACCCGTCCGCCGCCTGCGTCCGTCCTGTCCCGTAGGAGCAAGCTTAGAGCAGGGCGGAGCGCCCCCGCAACGGACCCAGCGTCAGACGCGGTTTCAGGCACGGCTCTTTCAGGTGCGGCTTTTGCCCGGCACCCACAGCACGTCCGCCGCGCCGCGGGCGTTGGCATAGCGGCCGGCGACGAAAAGCAGGTCGGACAGCCGGTTCACGTAATGCAGCGCAGGCGCACCCACCGTGCCTTCGCCCTGGTGCGACAATGCGACCATGATGCGCTCGGCCCGCCGGCACACGGTGCGCGCGAGATGCAGGTGGGCGGATGCGGCGGTGCCGGCCGGCAGCACGAAGGAGGTGAGGGGGGATAATTCGGCGTTGAGGAGGTCGATGTCGTCCTCCAGCCGCGTCACCTGCGCCGGCACGATGCGGAGGCTCGCGCCGTCCTCCTCATTGGCCGCGGGCGGCACGCAGAGATCGGCACCGAGGTCGAACAGATCGTTCTGGATGCGCACCAGGATGCCATCCAGCAGGGTTTCGCCCGACAGGTGCAGGCGGGCGATGCCGAGGGTGGCATTGGTCTCGTCCACCGCGCCATAGGCCTCGACGCGCAGGTCGTACTTGGCGACGCGCCTTCCGGTCCCGAGCCCGGTGGTGCCGTCGTCCCCGGTGCGGGTGTAGATCTTGTTCAGCTTGACCATAATCGTCAGCGGCCCATGGCGAAGATGGTGGCCATGACGATGATGATGGCGAGGAACTGGAACAGCACCCGCATCTGCATCAGCTTCTGCGAACGCTGGGGCGATCCGCCCGAGGCGAAATTGAAGAGGCCCAGGAAGAGCACGCCCGCCACCAGCGCCAGCGCCAGCGGGATGAACAGATAGATCGACCAGTGCACCATCTCTTGATCCTCCCGGCGCTCAGTTGAGCACGGCGATGCCGGCATTGAGCGTCGAGGCGTAGCACACCCAGACGAGATAGGGCACCAGCAGCCAGCCCGCCGTTCGGTCAAGGGGGAAGGTGGCGCGGAGCGTCAGCACCAGCAGCACGACCAGCCCGATGATGATGACGAGGCCCGCATTCACCGCATGCAGGCCGAAGAACACCGGCGACCACAGGAAGTTCAGCGCGAGCTGCGCCAGGAAGAGGCCGATGGCCACGGTGCGGGCGGAGGAGCGGGGCACCTTGTCCCACAGCTGCCAGAGGCTCACCGCCATCATCAGATAGAGCAGGGTCCAGACGATAGGGAAGGCGGCGTTGGGCGGCGTCCAGCCGGGCTTCACCAGACCTTGATACCATGCAGGGATGGCCGGCGAGGTCACCGCCCCGCCGACCGCGCCGACGCCCAGCATCAGCACGAGGCAGCCGAGCAGCCGCAGGCGCGACACGGCGCAGGGCGAAAGCGAACGGGTGGAAGTCACGGACATCTGGCAACACCTTTCCACCGCCGTCCATGCGGGCGGCGGTTTGTCCTTATCCGAACGCCACCCTCCGATGGATCGTTTCGCCACCTCCGTAGGGGCGGGGATCTCTCAGGTGGCGATGTGGTTCGCGATCTCGTCCACCGGCAGCTTCACCAGATCCTTGGCGATCTCACCGTCTACCAGCGGCGTCACGCGGTGGGTCAGCGCCTCCCGCAGCACCCCCAGCGCCTTGGGCGGGGCGACGAGCAGGATGCGGTCAGGGGCCTCCCCCGCCGTCACCAGCGCATCAAGCCGCTTGGCGACGCGGGCGATGAACGCGGCCTCGGCCTCGGCGTGCAGATCGGTGGTCTCCACGGCGCTGCGGGCGACGGTCGCGGATTCGTGTACACGCCCCGGCCGGTCGGTGCCGAGGGCGGCGGTGCCGGGATGGGGCTCGCTGAAGCTTTCCAGCACCGACAAGCGCGGCGCCGGGGCGATGCCGGCATCGGCGAGCAGGACGGCCTTGGCGCCGTCGCACACCACCACGAGGCGGTTCATCTTGTCGGGCTTTGTCATGTCCCTGTCTCCCTGATCGCGCGACACCGGAAGCGCCGGCTTGAGCGTTCTTTGGGCCGGTGGTCATGTCCTTGTGTCACATGGGAGGGGACGGGGCTTTGTCCAGAGACAAACCGCGCGCGTGTCATCTGCGACCATCTGACGACAGGCCGGGCGCTTGTCGCACGGGAACCGGCGTGAGACGCTTCCGTTGAGGGTTTGCGGCTGGGCGATCCTTGAGGTGATCGGCGCCAGATGTCGCCGCGTAATGGTGCTGTCGCATCGCCGGAACGCCCCCAGCCCTGCCGAGGATACCGCCATGCCGTTCCTGGTCCGCTTCCTTCTCCGTCACGCCGCCATCGGCATCGGCGTCGCCGCCGTATTCGTGGCGCTTCTGGTCGCGTTCGACGTGGCGCACCTCGCCAGCCTGTTCGCCCATTCGCCGGATGGGCTGCTGGCCCTCGGCGTCCTCACAGTGGCGCTGGGCATCACCTTCGGCAGCGTGCAGATGGGCTTTGCCGTGATGCTGATGGACGACGAGGATGGCCCGCCCTCCGGCCGCCGCGCCCGCCTGACACGCCTCGTGCCCAAGCTCGCGCGGGTCCACGCCCGGCGCTGACGCTTCCTCTTTTCGTTTTGAATGCGGCCGGGCCTGACGCCCGGCCGTTTTCGTTTGAGGTCTATTGCCCCTTGCGCCGCATGGCCTCGGCCAGCGCCGCGCCGAAGGCGCCAGTCCCGCCCCTGTCGCCGCCCTTGTCGGCCGGCTTGCCCTGCTGCGGGCGGCGGGCGTCGTTGCCCTTGAAGTCGTTACGCGGCTGCTCCGGACGGCCGCCGGAGGGGCGGGAGGCGCCGGCGTCGTCCTTGCGCATGGAGAGGGCGATGCGCTTGCGCTTCACGTCCACCTCCACCACGCGCACCTTCACCACGTCGCCGGCCTTCACCACCTCGTGCGGGTCCTTCACGAAGCGGTCGGCCAGCGCCGAGACGTGGACCAGCCCGTCCTGATGGACGCCGATGTCCACGAAGGCACCGAAGGCGGCGACATTGGTCACGGTGCCTTCCAGCACCATGCCGGGCTTGAGGTCGCTCATCTCATGGACGCCTTCCGCGAAGGTGGCGGTCTTGAAGGCGGGGCGGGGGTCGCGGCCGGGCTTCTCCAGCTCGGTGAGGATGTCGCGCACGGTGGGCAGGCCGAAGCGCTCGTCCACGAAGGCGCGCGGGTCCAGCGCCTTCAGCGCCGCCGTATCGCCCATGATCTGGCGCACGTCGCGCCCGCAGGCGGCGACGATCTTCTTCGCCACCTCATAGGCTTCCGGATGCACGGCCGAGGCATCGAGCGGTTCGGCGCCGTCGGGGATGCGCAGGAAGCCGGCGGCCAGCTCGAAGGTGCGCGGGCCGAGGCGGGCGACCTTCAAGAGTTCCTTGCGGGTCTTGAACGCGCCCACGGAATTGCGGTGCGCCACGATGGCCTCCGCCAGCGAGGCGCCGAGGCCGGAGACGCGGGCGAGCAGCGAGGCGGAGGCGGTGTTGAGATCCACGCCCACGGCGTTCACCGCGTCCTCCACCACCGCGTCGAGGGCCTTGGCGAGGCGGGCCTGATCCACGTCGTGCTGATACTGGCCGACGCCGATGGCCTTCGGCTCGATCTTCACCAGCTCCGCCAGTGGGTCCTGCAGACGGCGGGCGATGGAAACGGCGCCGCGGATGGACACGTCGATGTCAGGCATCTCGGCGGCGGCGGTGGCGGAGGCGGAATAGACCGAGGCACCGGCCTCGCTCACCACCACCTTGATGGGCTTCTTCCCCGACGCGTCCGGCGGCAGCGCGGCGATGAGGTCGGCGGCGAGCTTGTCCGTCTCGCGGCTTGCCGTGCCGTTGCCGATGGCGATCAGTTCCACATTGTGGCGGCGGATGAGGTGCGCCAGCTCCGCCATGGCGCCCTGCACGTCGTTGCGCGGCTGGAAGGGATAGACGGTCGACGTGGCAATCAGCTTGCCGGTGCCGTCCACCACCGCCACCTTCACGCCGGTACGGATGCCGGGGTCGAGCCCCATGGTGGCGCGCGAGCCGGCCGGAGCGGCCAGCAGCAGATCCTTGAGATTGCGGGCGAAGACGCGGATGGCCTCTTCCTCCGCCCGCTCGCGCATCTCGCCCATCAGCTCCACGGTGAGGTGCAGCGAGAGCTTCACCCGCCATGCCCAGCGGGCCACATCCAGGAGGAACGAATCGGCCGGCGCGCCATTGGCCAGCGGGATGTCGTAGGCCTCGGCGACGATGCGCTCGGCGGGCTTCACCGGCGTGGTGGCGTCCTCGTCCACGACCAGGTCGAGGGTCAGCATCTCCTCGTTGCGTCCGCGCAGCATGGCGAGCACGCGGTGGCTCGGGGCGGTGGCCCATTTTTCGGCATGGTCGAAATAGTCGCGGAACTTGGCGCCCGCCTCCTCCTTGCCCTCGGCCACCTTGGCCTTGAGCATGGCGTTGGCCTTCAGGTGCCCGCGCAGGCGACCCACCAGCTCGGCATTTTCGGCGAAGGTCTCCACCAGAATGTCGCGCGCGCCATCCAGCGCCGCCTTGATGTCCGCCACCTGCTCATTCAGGAACGCCGCCGCGCGGTCGGCCGGAGCCATGGAGCGGTCCGCGAGGATCGCCTCGGCCAGCGGCCCGAGGCCCTTCTCGCGGGCGATCTCCGCCTTGGTGCGGCGCTTGGGCTTGTAGGGGAGGTAGAGGTCTTCCAGCTCGGCCTTGGTGGTGGCCGCCTCGATCTTGCCGCGCAGTTCGTCGGAAAGCTTGCCCTGCCCGTCGATGGAGGAGAGCACGGCGGCGCGGCGGCTCTCCAGCTCGCGCAGGTAGGACAGGCGCTCTTCCAGCGTGCGCAGCTGCGTGTCGTCGAGGCCGCCCGTCACTTCCTTGCGGTAGCGGGCGATGAAGGGGACGGTGGCACCTTCGTCGATGAGGGAGACCGCGGCCGTGACCTGCGCCGGGCGGGCATTGATCTCGGTGGCGATGAGGCGGGCGATGGCGTCTGCGTTGCCCTGCGGTGCGGCGGCCATGTTGTCTCATCCTCTCCTGCGGTGACGGGGGCACGCCCATAGCCGAGCAATGGGGCGCTGTCACGTTGCGGCTTGCGCCATCCCCGCTTCCCGTCGCCCTCCGGCTTGACCGGAGGGCCCATCCCTCCGCCGGAGCAGGCGCGGGGAGGGCGGAATGAACGGCGCCATGGGTCCTCCGGTCAAGCCGGAGGACGACGATCGTGCTGATGGTGGCAGTGCGGAGGACGATGGAGGCGGACGCGCCTATCCCAGCCGGCTGAGGAAATCCTCCGCCAGCGCCAGCGTCCCGGCGGTATAGGGCGCGCCCATGGCCTGTGCGGTCGGCGTCTCGGCGTGGGAGGCGACCCAGGCGGTGAGCAGCATCCGGCGCAGCATCACGAACAGGTCGAGCTGCGCGTCGGCATCCGCCGGCAGGGGAGCGAGGGCGCGGTAGCCGTCCGCCCACGCATTCTTGAGGGCCGGCACCAACGGCGAATGCTCCATGAAGGAGACAGCCGAGGCGAAGTCGTAAAGGTACCAGGAGAAGCCGCAATCGTCGAAATCGATGAGGGTCAGGCTGTCCCCGTCCGCCAGCAGATTGGCGAGGCGCAGGTCCGCATGGATGAGGCCGAAGCTGTCCGGCGTCGTCAGTGGCGCGAGGCGGTCCTTCAGGGCGAGCGCCGTGCGCTCCAGCAGCGCGCGGCCGGGTGCATCGAGGCCCAGCGCGGCGCGGAAGTCGCCCCACAGCGGGCTGTCGCCCAGCATGCTCTCGAAATCCCACGCCTTGCGGGTGAAGCCAGCCGGCCGCCGCCAGCTTTTGGCATGGGCGTGGAGACGCGCGTGGAAGGCGCCGAGGCGGTGGAACCAGCCGGGCAGGTCCGCGCCCTCCTGCGGCTCGATGCCCGGCACGAAGGCGAAGGCGGCCAGCCGGCGCGGGGCGCCGTCCGCGCTCACCTCATTCAGGAGGTGGCCGTCGCGCGTGGGGATGATGGCGGGGGTGGGCACCACGGCGTCGGCACGCAGGGCCTCGATCCAGGCAAGTTCGGAGCGGATTTCCGCCGCCGCGTGATAGCCCGGCCGGTAGACGCGGACCACGATGTCCTGCGTGCCCGCGGTGGCGCGGAAGGTGGCGTTCTCGGAGATGGAGAGGAGCTGGAGCGCCGCATCCGGCGGCAGGCCCCAGTCCGGCAGATGGGCCCGGACCATCTCTTCGGTCCGCGCCAGATACGCCTCGTCGTACAGCACCCGTCCGGCCTCTCAAGCGTGTCGGACGGGCGCTATAGCATGGTTGGGGGTCTCTACCATCGGCCCCGGCCTGCGGCCGGAACCGAGTGGGTCGCTCAGGCGCCGCGCGGGCTTTGCGCTCAGACGAGCCCGGCGAGGATGCCGACGCCGGCCACCGCCACCGCCGCGCCCGCGCCGCGCACGAACTTCTCGCCATGCATCTCGCCGAAGCGGCCGATGGCCATGCCGAGCCCGAGGCCCGCGACATGGAGGAGGGCGGTCGCCGACATGAAGCCGAGGCCGTAGGCGAGGCCCGAGGCGTCCGCCGGCATTTCCGCACCATGGGCGTGGCCGTGGAAGATGGCGAAGAAGCCGACCATGGCCATGGCCGCCGCCAGCGGCGCCTTGACGCCGAAGGCCACCACGCCGCCCAGCACGATCACCGACAGGGCGATGCCCAGCTCCACGAAGGGCACGTCGATGCCGGAGATGCCGAGGGCGCCGCCCACGGCCATCAGGCCGACGAAGGTGGCGGGCACCGCCCACACGGCGCGACCGCCCAGCTGCCAGGCGAAGATGCCCACCGTGACCATGGCGAGCAGATGATCGAGCCCGCCGAGGGGATGGGCGAAGCCGTGGCTGAAGCCGTGCACGTCGCCGACGCCGGTATGGGCGAAGGCGATCTGCGGCAGGAGGGCCAAGGCGGCAGCGGCGGCTGCCGTGCGGAGTGTGCGGTGCATGAAGTTCTCCCCGGTGTTTGAAGGTTTGAAAAAAGGGTCAGCAGATGCGGGGCAGTTGATCGCCGACCAGCATGTCGACGATGCGCTCGCCCCCGAAGCGCGTTCTCATGACGACCCGGCCGGGCCGCTCGGACGTGACCTCGCCGATCACCGCCGCCTCGCGCCCCAGCGGATGAGCTCGCAGCGCGGCGAGCGCGGCATCGGTCTCCCCGGCGGGGACCACGGCGAGGATCTTGCCCTCGTTGGCGAGATAGAGCGGGTCGAGGCCCAGGATCTCGCAGAAGCCCATCACCTCCGGCCGCATGGGCAGGCTCAGTTCGTCTAGCCGCACGCCGACCTTGCTCGCCTCGGCCAGCTCGTTCACCACCGCCGCGATGCCGCCGCGCGTGGCATCGCGCATCATGCGCAGGCCCGGGGCGGCGGAAATCAGCGTGTCGATCAGGCCGTTGAGGGAGGCGCAGTCGCTCTCGATGGCGGTGTCCAGCGCAAGGTCGCCGCGGGCGGTGAGGATGGCGGCGCCGTGGTCGCCGAGGAGGCCGTTGACGATCACCTTGTCGCCCGGCCGCGCCTTGGTCACGCCCACGTCGAGCCCGGCGCGGATGACGCCGATGCCGGTGGTGGTGATGAAGAGCTTGTCGCAGGCGCCCCGCGCCACGACCTTGGTGTCGCCGGTGGCGATGGAAACGCCCGCCGCGTGCGCCGTCTCGGCCATGGAGCGGACGACGCGGCGGAGCGTCTCCACGTCCAGCCCCTCCTCGATGATGATGGCGCAAGAGAGCGCCACCGGCGTCGCCCCGCCCACCGCAAGGTCGTTCACCGTGCCGCACACGGCGAGCTTGCCGATGTCGCCGCCGGGAAAGAACAGGGGGTCCACCACGAAGCCGTCGGTGGTGAAGGCGAGGCGGTCACCCCGCGCCATCAGCGCGGCGAGGTCGAAGCGGGCCTGATCCTCCGGCGCGGCGCGGCCCTCGCCGGAGAAGGCGGCGAGGAACACGTCGTCGATGAGATCGCGCATGGCGCTGCCGCCGCCGCCATGGGCGAGCGTCACCGTCTTCTGCGTCAGCGGCCGCCGGCGCGTGGCGGCGGGGGTGGGAAAGGGGATGTTCATGCGGCCTCTCCCCGTATACCGCCATATTGATAGTAAGCCGCGCAAGAACCTTCGGAAGACACCATCAGCGCGCCGAGCGGCGTTTCCGGCGTGCAGCCCTTGCCGAACTCGGGGCAAGCCCAGGGCTTCGCGGCGCCGGTGAGCACCTCGCCGCAGCGGCACTGGGCGGGGTCGGCCACCTTGATATCAGGCACGGCGAAGCGCTTTTCCGCATCGAAGGCCGCATAGGGCGCCGTCAGCCGCACCCCCGAGCCGGCGATGGAGCCGAGGCCGCGCCACTCGAACGTCTCGCGCGGCTCATACACCTCCTGAACCGCCCTCAGCGCGGCCGGGTTGCCATGCTCCGGCACCACGCGGGCATACTGGTTCTCGATGAGCGCCTTCCCGGCCTCGATCTGCCGCAGCACCATAAGCAGGGATTGCAGCAGGTCGATGGGCTCGAAGCCCGACACCACCAGCGGCCGGCCGAATTCCTCCGCGATGAAGCGATAGGGCGACGTGCCGATGACCATGGACACATGCCCGGGCCCGATGAAGCCGTCGATGCCGAGGTCCGGCTGCTCCAGCAGCGCGCGGAGCGTCGGGATGATGGTGATGTGGTTGCAGAACAGCGAGAAGTTGGTGACGCCCTCCCGCGCCGCCCGCTGCACGGTGAGCGCCGTGGAGGGCATGGTGGTCTCGAAGCCGAGGCCGAAGAACACCACCTCGCGGTCGGGATTGCGCTTCGCCAGCGTGAGCGCATCGAGCGGCGAATAGACCATGCGCACGTCGGCGCCGTCCGCCTTGGCCTGGAGCAGGCTCTTCTTCGAGCCCGGCACGCGCATGGCGTCGCCGAAGGTGGTGAAGATCACCTCGGGCCGCTCGGCGATGGCGACGCAATCGTCTACCCGGCCCATGGGCAGCACGCAGACCGGGCAGCCGGGGCCATGGACGAATTCCACGAGGTCGGGCAGCAGGCCCTCCAGCCCGTAGCGGAAGATGGCGTGGGTGTGCCCGCCGCACACCTCCATGATGGCGAAGGGGCGATCCCGCCCGCGCTCCAGACGCGCGGCGATGGCGCCGATCTCCTTCACGAGGGCGCTCGCAAGGGCGGGGTCGCGGAATTCGTCGACGAAGCGCATGTCCGGCTCCTCAGCGCGGGGTGGACAGCAGCTCGACGCTGCCGGTGGTGAGGGCTTCCATCTCGACGGCCGCCTCGCCGATCTCGGAGAGCACCTTGAGGGTGGCGGCGGCCTCTTCCTCGTCGATGCGGCTCATGGCGAAGCCCACGTGAACCAGCACCCAGGCGCCCACGAGGTCGTCAAGCGGTGCCCCGGGCTCGGCCACGCACACCACGTCCACGGTGCGGCGGACACCGGACACATCGACCACGCACAACATGGCCTCCGCATCCGCGACGGCGACGATCTGTCCGGGAATGCCGAGGCACATGGGGGGCTCCTACCTGCGAAAGAAACTCCCTCTCCCCTTGCGGGAGAGGGTCGGGGTGAGGGGTGTTCCCTCCATTTGTCCCGGAGTCAGTGAGGTGCGGCAAACGCCTTCACCCCTCACCCCCAACCCCTCTCCCGCAAGGGGAGAGGGGAGGCAGGCCGGCATGGATTGATCCCGATCCATCCCCCACCCCCTCAATGCTGCCCAAACGCCCCGCCACGGGCGATGCCGTAGCGGTCGAGCTTGGCTCTGAGGCCCACGCGGGAGAGGCCGAGTTCCTCCGCCGCGCGGCTCTTGTTCCAGCGGCAGCGCACCAGCGTCTCGGTGAGGATGGTGGCTTCCATGCGCTCGATGCGGTCCTTCAGCGGCCCGCTGTCGGGCAGGGCGATGGAGGAATTGGCCAAAGTCTCCGGCGCCCGCGTCTCGGCGGCGGCGGCACGCACCACGTGGGGGGAGAGGAGATCGGCGGAGAGGGTGTCGCGCTCGGCGAGCACCAGCATGCGCGTCACCTCATTCTGCAGTTCGCGCACATTGCCCGGCCAGTCATAGGCGGACATGCAGGCGAGCGTCTCGTCGCTGAACCCGCGCACCCGCTTGCCGTGCTGGCTGGAGAGCGCATCGAGCACGCTCTGGGCGAGCACCGGAATGTCCGCCCGCCGCTCGCGCAGCGCCGGTAGCGTCAGCACCATGGCCGAGAGGCGGTAATAGAGGTCTTCGCGGAAGCGGGCGCGGGCTACCTCGCCCTTGAGGTCCCGATGGGTGGCGGCGAGCACGCGCACGTTCACCCGCTTCGCCTCGTTGGAGCCGACCGGGCGGATCTCGCCCTCCTGCAGGAAGCGCAGCAGCTTCACCTGGAAGGCGGGCGAGACGTCGCCGATCTCGTCGAGGAAGATGGTGCCGCCGTCCGCCTGATCGAGCAGGCCGATGCGCGTCACGTGCGCGCCGGTGAACGACCCCTTCTTGTGGCCGAACAGCTCGGACTCCAGCAGCTCGTCCGGGATCGCCCCGCAGTTCACCGCGAAGAACGGCCGGTCCGAGCGCAGGCTCGAATAATGGATGGCGCGGGCCAGCAATTCCTTGCCGGTGCCCGTCTCGCCATGGATCAGCACCGGCACGTCGAAGGTCGCCACCTGCGCGGCGCGGGTGCAGACCTGCGAGAGCGGGCTGCCGGGGGCGCGCACCAAAGTGTCGAAGTGGAAATTCTGCTTCACCCGCGCTTCCAGCGCGCCGAGGCGGGCCTCGGCATTGCCGGCGGTGAGCTTCATTTCCAGGTTCAGCCGCTCGTGATCCCGCTGGAGCTGGAACAGGTGCGCGGCGTTGCGCGCGGCGAGCAGCAGCTGGTCGGGATGCCAGGGCTTGGGGATGAACTGGTAGATGCCGGCGTCGTTGATGGCGCCGATCATGTCCTCCGGCTCGGTGTAGCCGGTGACGATGATGCGCAGGATGTCCGGCCAGCGCTCGCGCACTTCGGTGAGCAGCGCGACGCCGGAGGTCTGCGGCATCCGCTGGTCGCAGAAGATCACCTGGATCCACTCGTTTTCGAGGATGCGCCGCGCCTCCTCCGCATTCAGGGCGGTGAAGACGTCGAACTCCTCGTCGAGCACGCGGGCGATGACCTCCACCGAGCGCGGCTCGTCATCCACCACCAGAATGGCCGGACGCCGGTTCATCGCGCCCCTCCCGCCGCTGCGCGCAGGGCCGAGGCCTCGGCCTCGCGAGCGCTCGCAAGCTCGTTCAGGCGCGCGGCGCGGGCGGCTTCCAGCCAGCCGATCCAGCGGGCGAGCCCGATCTCGCCACGCGAGGACGTGGTGAGGATGTCCGCCGTGGGGTTGATGCGGCGGATGTTAGCTTCAAGCAGCGCCATGTCCGCGTCCACGTGCGGCGCGAGGTCGGCCTTGGTGATGAGGACGAGATCCGCGCCCTCGAAGATGTCGGGATACTTGAGCGGCTTGTCCTCGCCCTCCGCCACCGAGATGAGCGTGACGCGCTTCGTCTCGCCGAGGTCGAAGGCGGCGGGGCAGACGAGGTTGCCCACATTCTCGATGAACAGCACGCCGCCGGGCGGCAGGGGCAGCTTCTCCAGCGCGTGGCCCACCATGTGGGCGTCGAGGTGGCAACCCTTGCCGGTGTTGATCTGCACCGCGGGGGTGCCCACGGCGCGGATGCGGGCGGCGTCGTTGTCGGTCTGCTGGTCGCCCTCAATGACGGCGCAGGGGATGCGGCCGGAAAGCGCCTTCAGCGTTTCCACGAGAAGCGTGGTCTTGCCCGCGCCGGGGCCGGAGAGAAGGTTCAGCGCCAGCACGCCCGCGGCGTTCAGCCGGGTACGGTTGCGGCCGGCGTAATCGTCGTTCTTGGCGAGGATGGAGGTCTCGATTTCCACCATGCGCGCTTGACTGAGCCCCGGCGCATGGGCGCGGGCGGGGCCGGCGCCGTAGTCCAGCGTGCCGGTATCGGGGGCGGAGTGGAGGTGATCGTCGTGGTGATGATGGTGATGACCATGGTCGTGGTCATGCCCGTGGTCATGCCCGTGGGCGTGATCATGGGCATGGCTGTGGGTGGTGCCGTCCGCATGGGTGTGGGTGTGCGGATGGTCGTGACCATGGGCATGAGAGTGGGCATGGGAAGGACCGTGCGCCTCGGAAATGGTGGCGCCGTCGCCGCTGCAGCCGCAGACCGTGCACATCACATCACCTCCAGGTCTTTGATCTTCATGTCCGTGCCGCCATTGGGCACGAGCCGTTCCCCGCCACAGCGCGGGCAGGGGGCGAGGCGGTGATCGAGCGGCACGGTGTCGGAGCAGTCGAAGCACCAGGCGGTGCCCTCCTCCTCCAGCACCACCAGCTCGGCACCGTCCGCCAGCGATCCGCGCGTCACCACGTCGAAACCGAAGCGCAGCGCCTCCACCTCGATGCCGGCGAAGCGGCCGATGGCGAGGCGCACGCGGGTTACGCGGGAGAAATTCTGTGCCTTCGCCGCCTCTTCCATCGCCGAGAGCAGGCTCTCGCACACGGCCATCTCATGCATAGGCGGGCTCCGTGGCGAAGGAGAGGGTGACGGGCACGCAGGGATTGATGGCGCAAACGAGCAGCGGCGCAAGCCACCGCGTCCGCCAGCCCGGCGAGAGCGCGGCGAACGCCCGTTCCAATAACCCGCCGGGCGCAAGGTTCCAGGCGCTGGGGGAGAGGATGCGATAGGCGGTCACCCGCCCGTCCTCCACCTGGGCCCGATGCCCCAGCAGCCCGCGCGCGGCCGGTGCGATTCCGGCCGGAAGGGACGGGGCGGCGCGGGGAGCGAGATGGGCAAGGCCATCCACCAGCCGCGCCAGCAGCCGCACGAACAGGCTCGGTCCCTCCGAACTCAGCAACGCTGAGATCAGCGGCGTCCCAGCGACGCGGCCGAGCGCGCCGGTCTCGCGGTGCGAGCCGATGGCGGCGGGCGGTCGGGCAAGAGTGGCGGCGAGCACATCCGCGCTCAGCTCCGGCAGATGCACGCGCCCTTCCGCTGGATCGGCCTCGCGGATGCGGGCGAAGGCGCGGGCGGTGGGGGTGGGCGCTTCGGTGAGCCAGGCTTCCAGCTCGGAGGGGGAGAAGGCGGAAAGATCGCTGGCGTCGCCCACAAGGGCGGCATGGAAGGCAGCGCCATCCGGCCGGGCGAGGAGGGCGAGGGCGGCGCGGTCCGGCGTCATGCCCAGCGCCACGGGCACGGTGTGGAGCAGGGCGAGCGCATGGTCGCGCATCGTCTCGCGCGCCATCGCCTCCGCATCCGCCGCGACCGGGAGGCCGAGGGCGGAACGGGCGGCGACGGCGTGGGCCGCGCCGCACAGGTTGAAGACCAGAGGAGCAAGACGGGCCGCCTCCTTCGGCGTGCGGCCGACGAGGGCCGCGGCGGGGTCCGGTCCCTCTTCCCGCGCCACGCGCCAGCCGCCCGCGCGCCCGTCCGGCGTGAGGGTGAGGCTGCGGAGCGCGCGGGAGCCGTTCATGCGGCGCCGTCCCGCAGATCTTCGGCGCGCAATCCTTCGGCACCAGCGCGCGGACCGAGGAGAAGCGAGCGGCGGGAGAGTTCCGCCGGCGCCTCGCGGCGGGCGGGCGCCTCGGCCTCGGGCGTCAGCGCCGCCGTCTCAGCGGCGATGCGCGCGGCTTCTTCCGCTTCCGCCCGGCGGCGGATTTCGCCGGAGCGGGTGCCGTCCTCCCGGTTGGCTGCATCGAGCAGGCCGGGCATCACCGCCTCGGCCGTCTCCACCGCCTGCAGCATGGAGGAGAAATCGAACATGGGGGAAAAGAGCGAGCAGGCCTTGTAGGGGCCGGTCTCGGGCCGGTTGGCGGCGAGGAATTCGTAGGTGCCCGAGGGAAAATCGATGAATTCGCGCTCGCCGGTCTTGAGCTGCGACCAGTCGTCGGAAGCATTGGGCAGGAGCACGATGTTCATGAACCAGGGCGTCACCAGCACGCCCATCACCCGCCCCGCATGGATGCGGAAGCCCACCGCCTTCACGCCGAGGGTGCCGTTGACGAAGGGCACGCCCTTCATCTTCGCCGCATGGATCTCGCGGAACACCGCCTCGAACAGGCTTGGGGCCTCGGCGAGCTGGCGCTCCAGCGCCGGATCGACCGGGGCGGGGCGCATCACGGCCGGCAAATCGGGCGTGCCGCCGTCGAGCACCATGAAGGCGTCGCGGGCGCCGTCGCAGACGGGGCAGCGCCAGTGATCGGGCAGAGCGTTGAACGGCGTGCCGGGGGGAATCTGCCACGCCTCGCACCCCTCGGCGGGGTCGTAGACGTGCCAGCAGACCTTGCATTCCAGCCGCGCGGTGGGGGCAAGCCGCGCGCGATCGCCGAGATAGGAGCCGTCGAAGAAGCTGTGCTGGGACATTTTGAACCTCACCGCATGGCCGCCAGCACCTCGGTGAGGCGCTCGGCGGAATCGGCGATATCCTCGCGGGCGGCGCAGGCCACTTCCGGCACCTCGCTCACCTCGATGGTGTCGAGGATGAGCATGTCCTGCGAATTGTAGAAGCGCACCCGCCACACATGCCGGGTGCCCGTCGCGTCGATGCGGCAATTGCCGTAGCCGCGGGAGAGCACGGTGGTCGCGCCGGGGCCGAGCCGCGCGTCCAGCATGGCGAGGTCTTCCGGCGTGTGCGGCAGCAGGGAGAGGTTGATGATATGCGCCGCATCGCCCGGCTGGCGGCTGCGGGCGCGGTCGTCGATCTCCACCAGCAAAGCGGGGGCGTTGAAGATGCCGGGCGCGGGCGCGTCGAGGCCGGAAAGATCGATGCCGGACCCGCCGCCGAACGCGCGCACCACGGCGCCACGCGGGAAGGCGCCGATCTCGATGCGGTCGGTGCCCGCCGCGCCGCGCAGGCGCCACACGCCGGCGAAAGTTGCTTCCTGAATTTCCATGGGGCGGACATCGCCCCGTCCTTCCACCTTCACCGCCACCTCGCCCTCGCCCATGGCCTCGTCGACCAGAGCGAGGTTGGCGGCGTCGAGATGGGCGAGGTCGATGATGCGGCTCTCGCCCGGCTGCCAGCTTTCCAACGCGGCGATGACCTGTTCCAGCACGGCGAAGGCGGGGGCGTAGCGGTCCTTGTCCTCCACCTCGATGAGATGCGCCTCGAAGGTGCGCATGCCCGAGGGCATCTGGAGGTAGGCGAGGCCTTCGTCCTCTGAGGTGGACTGGCTGCCGGGGCCGAAGCCGATGGGGGGCTGTGTGGCGAAGGGGGACGAAGACATTGGGGGCAGCCTTCAGTGGGTGGCGGCGGAGGGGGCGGCGAGCAGGGCACGGAGCTTGTCGAGATACTCGTCCCAGTCCCGCATGCGGGCGATGGCGCCCACCGGCTGGCCGGCGCGCAGCACCACGATGGCCGGCAGGGCGAGGCTCATGCTGTCCCGCAGGGCCGTCTCCGCCTTGGGGCCGGCGATGGCGATGCCGATGGCCTCGGAGCCGCCCAGCGCCTTCACCAGCTCGGGCAGCACCACGGCGATATCAGGGCTCTCCAGATGCGCCTTGCCGTGGGAGGGCAGGAACAGGAGGTGGTCGCGTGCGTCGAGCGTCGAGGCATCCTCCAGCGTCTCGACGGCGGGCCAGGCGCCGGCCTCGCTGAGGCGACGGACGAGGGGATGGAGATCGGGAGCGGCGAGCGGGGGCATCAGGCTTCCTTTTGGCCGGCGGCATAGGCCGCGGCGAGATGGGGCGGCAGGACCGGCTCGCGGTCCACGAGATCGGCGAAGGCGCGGTCGATGAGGGCGGTGTCGGCCTCCCCCGCCATGATGGCGGCGACGCCGGAAAGCGCTTCGGTGATGAGGCGGGCTTCCTCCGCCTCCAGCCGGCGGCGGGCGGCGCCCTGGAAGACGAGGACGTGATCGCCCTCGCCGGCTTCCGGCACGAGGGAGAGATCGACCCGCTCCTCCCGTCCCTCGGCCGAGCAGAGGGCGTAGGGCCCTTCGAGGCGTTCGATGCGCATGGGCAGGCCGAGGCACATGGCTCAGGCGTCTCCCCGAACGAGCACGCGCGCATCGCCGATGCGGCAAGCCTCCTCGGCGCTGGGGCGCTCGGTCTCATAGGGATCGCGGGCGACGGCGGCGGTGACGAGAGATCCTTCGCCCGCACGGGGCTCCGGCACGATGCCGAACTCGTCCTTCAGGATGGCGAGCACCTTGCGCGCGGCGGGCTCGATCTGCGCCGCGACGGTTGGGGTGAGGCCGCCGCCGTAATCGTCCAGCACCTCCGGCTGCACGCCCACCAGTACGATGCGGCCGGGGGTGTGGCCGCGCAAGGCGAGGAGGCCGAGGATTTCCTGGAAGCCGGTCTGGTGCAGGCTCACCTTACGGGCGGCCAGCACGGCGGGCACGTCGGCATCGGCGCGGATGTGGACGGTGCCCGGCGGAGTGCCGAAATCCACCGCGTCCACGATGACCACGCCTTCGGCTTCTTCGAGATAGGGCAGGAGATAGAGGCCCTGGGTGCCGCCATCGAGCAGCGTCACCGGCTCGGGGAAGGTGTAGGCGCGGTCCAGGGTTTCCAGAACCCGCACGCCGAAGCCCTCGTCGGCCCACAATATGTTGCCGATGCCGAGCACCAGAATGCGCGCGCAAATCCGTTCGCCGTCCATGCGACGCCGCCCTCCCTGCGATGGCCTCCCACGACGGTCTGCCGCCGTCTGATTTCGAGTTCGACTAAATCAAGGACCGTGCCAAGCGCGGCGGACGCCAGCCAAAGGCTTGATTCGGATCAAGAGACGGCGAAGGCGCCGGACCGTTCGCCGGTCAGAAATCGGAAGGATTATGACCGATTTTCGATATAGATGGAAATAGATCGTCCATATTCCGCCATCCGGAAAGCGTTTTCGCCGGGTCGGGCGAGGGCTGCCTGCGACGATCGTTAGCAGATGCAGCACCAAGTGGAATGCGCCGCACCATGTCCGCGCCGGGCATCTCGTCAAAGAAAAAGGGCGCGGCCAGCGCCGCGCCCTCTTGTCGTCGGGTCTTGCCCTCTGCCCCCGCAGAGGTCGCCGCTCAGTCCGGATCGTCGTCCCGGAAGGTGCGGTGGCCGTTGGTGATGGCGGAGACCATGGACTGGCGGGACATGATGTCCTCGCGGATCACCGAATAGACGTGGATGATGATGAACACGATGATCACCCACATGCCGAGGTGATGCAGCGTGTGCACCTGCATGGAGCCGCCCAGCAGCGGGATGACCCAGCCGAACAGCTTCGCCTGCCACGAGCCGAGCCCGGTGCCCTCGGAATAGAGGGCGAAGCCGGTGAGGATCATGAAGGCGAGGCCCAGCACCATCACGAAGAACAGGAACACCTGCGCCAGCGGATTGTGCCCCACGAACTTCAGCGGCCGGGGCTTCAGGAAGGCATACCACTGCACCTCGGTGAAGAAGCCGCGCCAGAAGCTCTTCCGCCAGAAAGGGAAGGTGAACAGCTCCCGCGAATACTTGTTGCCCAAGAAGGCCCAGATGATCCGCCCCAGGAATCCCACGGCGAGGATGTAGCCCGCCGAGAAATGCACGAAGCGGATGGTGCCCATGAGGTAGTGCGAACTCGCCTCGCCCGAAAGGGTGGGGAAGGGCGAGCCGATGAAGTAGCCGGTGACGCACAGGACCAGGATGGACAGGGCGTTCACCCAGTGCCACAGGCGCACCGGCGCCTCGTAGACATAGACGGTGGTCAGCTTCTTTCCACCGGCGATCGCCTGCGCGACCGGGGTTGTGGGCGCCGCCGGAGGGGCGGTGCCGGAGAGGGAGGTGTCGCTCATGGCCACCTCCCCTCAGCGCACGGTGACGCGCGCCAGCTCAGCCCCGTCGTCGGACATGACGTGGGTGGAGCAGGCGAGGCACGGGTCGAAGGAGTGGAGGGTCCGCAGGATCTCCACCGGCTCTTCCGGGCGCTGCATGGGCGTGTTCATGAGGGAGGCCTCGAACGCGCCGATATTGCCCTTGGGATCGCGCGGTCCGCCGTTCCAGGTGGTGGGCACCACGCACTGGTAATTCTCGATCCGCCCGTCCTTGATCTTGATCCAGTGGCCGAGGCCGCCGCGCGGCGCGGCGACGGTGCCGACGCCCTTGGCCTCCTTCGGCCAGGTGGCGGGGTCCCACTTCTCCATGTTGGCGGTGGAGGTGTCGCCGGCCTTGATGTTGGCGATGAGGTGGTCGAAATCGTCCAGCATCATCTTGGCGCAATAGTGCGCCTCAAGCGCCCGGGCGAGGGTGCGGCCGATGGTGGTCGGCAGCGCCTGCTTAGGCGTCAGGTTGGTGCCGGCGAGCGTGTTGAACGTGCCGAGCGCCTCGTCCACCTGCCCCTTCACGTAATCGACGCCTTGGGCATAGGCGAGGATGTAGCGGGCGAGCGGGCCCACCTCCACCGCATTGCCCTTCCAGCGCGGCGCCTTGATCCAGGAATACTTGGCGTTCTCGTCCACCGCCTCGATGTTGGTGCGGGTACCCTTGGCGTTGGGGCCGAGCTTGTACTGCGGGTCGGTCACGCCGTCCCACGGGTGCAGGCCCTTGTCGTTGTTGCCCTCGCCGTAGGTGTACCAGGAGTGCGCGACGAATTCCTGCACCTGCGCCGGGTCGCGCGGGTCGATGGGATGCACCTCGTTCCAGTTGCCGTTGAGGATGACGCCGCCGGGCAGGCGGTCGGTCTTCTTCTGGCCCTGGATGGCTTCGTAATCGCCATAGTCCATGACGTTCTGGCCGGAGAGGCCGCCGCCATAGAGCCAGCCTTTATAGAAGGAGGCGATGGCGATCACATCAGGCACATAGACGTTCTGCGAGAACTCGAAGGCTTCCTGAAGCTTCAGCTTCACGAAGTTCAGCCGCTCCATGTTGAGCGGGGCGCCGGCGGCGAGGTCGCCGTTCATGTTGATGGCGCAGGGCACGCCACCCACCAGATAGTTCGGATGCGGATTCTTGCCGCCGAAGATGGTGTGGACCTTCACGATCTCGCGCTGGAAATCGAGGGCTTCCAGATAGTGCGTCACCGCGAGGAGGTCGGCTTCCGGCGGCAGGAGATAGGCCGGGTTGTCCCAATAGCCGTTCTTGAAGATGCCGAGCTGGCCACTCTCCACGAACTTCTTCAGCCGGTTCTGCACGTCGCGGAAATAGCCCGGCGAGGACTTGGAATGGGCGGAGATGGACTGCTGCAGCACCGAAGTCGCCTTCGGGTCCGCCTTCAGCGCATTGACGGGGTTCACCCAGTCCAGCGCGTGCAGATGGTAGAAGTGGACGACGTGATCGTGCCACTGCAGCACCTTGGCCATGATCTCGCGGATCAGGAAGGCATTGTTGGGGATCTTGATCTGCAGCGCGTCTTCCACCGCGCGCACCGAGGTCAGCGCGTGGCAGCCGGTGCACACACCGCAGATGCGTTCCACGAAGGCCCAGGCGTCGCGCGGGTCGCGGCCCTTGAGGATCACTTCCAGCCCGCGCCACATGGTGCCGGTGGAGACCGCGTTGCGGATGACGTTGTTGGAATCCACATTCACTTCGCAGCGCATGTGGCCTTCGATGCGCGTCACCGGATCGACGACGATGCGCTTGCCTGAAGTGTCGAGGGAAAAGCCGTTCGGCGTCTGGATGGTCACTTCTCGCCTCCCTCGGTCTTGGTCGCGCCGTCGGTATTCTTGTGCTGGGCGCGCTTCAGCGCGCTGATGGCGGCATGGGCCGCGACGCCCGCGCCCACCGCGCCGGCGGCGATGAGGCCCACCTGGTCCGCATTGGCTTCAATGCCGAAGCCGGAGCCCTTGAGATCGGCGAGGCGCGCGTACCACGAGCCCTTGTCCCAGAAGCCGTCTTCCGAGCAGCCGATGCAGCCGTGGCCGGCCTGGATGGGGAAGGACACGCCGTCGTTCCAGCGCACGGTGGAGCAGGCGTTGTAGGTGGTGGGGCCCTTGCAGCCCACCTTGTAGAGGCAATAGCCCTTGCGCGCGCCCTCGTCGTCGAAGCTCTCGACATACTGGCCGGCGTCGAAGTGCGGCCGGCGATAGCATTTGTCGTGGATGCGCTGGGAATAGAACATCAGCGGCCGGCCCTGGCGGTCGAGGGCGGGGAGCTGGTCGAAGGTGAGCATGTAGGTGATGACGCCGGTCATCACCTCGGCGATGGGCGGGCAGCCCGGCACCTTGATGATGGGCTTGTCGAAGATCACCTCATGCACGGGCGTGGCGCGGGTGGGGTTGGGGCGCGCGGCCTGCACGCAGCCATAGGAGGCGCAGGAGCCCCAGGAGATGATGGCCTTGGCGTCCTTCGCCACCTTCTTCAATTGGTCCACGAAGGGCTTGCCGCCGATGATGCAATACATGCCATCCTCGTTCAGCGGCGGGTTGCCCTCCACCGCGAGGATGTAGTTGCCCTTGTACTTGGTCATCACCTCGTCGAGGATCGCTTCCGCCTGATGGCCGGCGGAGGCCATGAGGGTGTCGTCATAGTCGAGCGAGATCATCGACAGCACCACATCCTTCACCAGAGGATGCGCCGAGCGGATGAAGCTCTCCGAGCAGCAGGTGCATTCCAGCCCATGCAGCCACAGCACCGGGGTGCGCGGCTTGGTCTCCATGGCCTGCGCGATCTGCGGCGCGAACTCCGGCCCGAGGCCGAGGGCCGCCGCCGTGAGCGAGCAGTATTTCAGGAACGAACGGCGGGTGATGCCCTGCCGCCGCATGACCTCATAGAACGTCTCGAGGGCCATAAAGGCGTCCCCCCTTTGGTTGACCTTTGGGCTGACTTGTCCTCCCCACCGGCGTCGAGGCCGGGGGATTGGAATGGTTTCAGCAAGGGGTGTGCCAGAGGGGGAGCGTGTGTGATTTCAGGGGGTTAGGGGGCTGCGGGTGCCAGTAGGGGTGGATGGGGGGTGAGCGGGTTGAGGGGTGGGGTGGAAAGGGGGTTGCCGGGGAAAATGGAGGCTTGCGCGCGACGCAAAGCCTACTTTAAGTTGAAATCTGCTCTCGGGGGATAATCTAATGGACCAATCCAGCGCACGATTTTGGATCGAGGTTATATTAGCAGCTACGGTTCCGGTCGGCATATCTCTGATAATGATCCATAGAATCAAAAGAGAAATGGGTCTTGGGGTGCGTTCGATTCAATTTTTAGCAATTGTCGTATTGCTTCCGATGATTTTTATATTGGCCCTTGAAGGTATTCTTGCGGGAAGCGCGGTAGGAGCGTTATTTGGGGCTCTGATCGGGTATCTGTTTACGAACATAGGAAAATATGACGAGGCAAAGGGTCGTGGCGCGCGGGAAGGGAGTGATTGAGCCCCAACGAGTCCGGTTTTGGGTCTTCGTCCCGCTTCGCATCCCTATCCCACACCTCTGCGTCTGCCCCCGCCGATGGATGCTCCGGTCGAGCCGGAGCATGACGGCTGCTTGGGCGGGTGGGTGGGGCAGCGCCACCGCGACATTCCCGCGACCGGGCTTCCTCCCCGCCGTCGCCCTCCGGCTTGACCGGAGGGCCCATGCCTCAGCGAAGCGCGATCTCGTCGAATAGGTCCCGCCATTCGGGATTGTTCTTTTCCACCAGATCGATCTTCCATTGCCGTAGCCACGTCTTCAGCCGCTTCTCGCGCTGGATGGCGGCCAGGACCGTATCGTGGATCTCGAACCAGACGAGGCGCTGCACATGGTAGCGGCTGGTGAAGCCGGTGGTTCCGAGCCGGTGCTCGAAGATGCGGCGCGTCAGGTCGTTGGTCACGCCCACATAGAGCGTTCCCCGGGGCTTGCTGGCGACTAGATAGACGAAATAGCGCCGCTCCATGCTCAAGCTCCGCTGCGACAGCGGCTACACTGCACCGGAAGCCTCGCCAGCGGAACCATGGATGCTCCGGTCAAGCCGGAGCATGACGACGGTTTGGGGTAGAGACGCGGCACGGCGCTGGCGCTCTTGCATCCCACCCCTCCCCCTGCCATATAGCGCGTGGGAGGTTGGCGGTGGACGAGCCACTCGCCAACCGGGTCAGGTCCGGAAGGAAGCAGCCCCAACGAGCCCGGTCTCGGGTCTTCGTCCAGCCTCCCACCCCATTCAGCATTGCACTGACCGGCGCGCGGCCCCATCGGCCGTGGCGCCTGTGGGCGTTTCGGGCGCCTGAGCGGTTGGCGGTAGCGCGCGCGGCCAAGCCCGCGCGGCGCCTGAGCGAAGGCAACGAAAAACCATCCGCGCGGCGCTTGAGCGAAGGCAACGCCAAAAACAAAACCGCCGCCCTCCGGAGGAGAGCGGCGGTGTGTCGGGGCAGCAGGGCGGGGAGATCAGACGAGGCTGAGTTTCACGTCGATATTGTTGCGGGTGGCGTTGGAATAGGGGCACACCTGATGCGCCTTGGCGATGAGCGCCTCGCCCTCCGCGTGGTCCACGCCCGGCAGGGACACGGCCAGCGCGATCTCCAGGCCGAAGCCGCCTTCCGAGCGGGGGCCGATGCCCACGGTGGCGGTGACGGTGGCATCCGCCGGCACCTTGGCGGTGCCGCCCTGCGAGGCCACGAACTTCATGGCGCCGAGGAAGCAGGCCGCATAGCCGGTGGCGAACAGCTGCTCGGGGTTCACACCCTCGCCGCCGGGCCCGCCCAGCTCCTTCGGGGTGACGAGCTTGACTTCGAAATTGCCGTCCAGCGTGCCGGAGCGGCCATCGCGGCCCCCGGTGGCGCGGGCGGAGGTGGAGTAGAGGACGTTGACGGGCATGGTGGGCTCCTGAGGTTTTAATTTAGTGAGCGATTAAATCGTGTACGATCAAAATAGCCGAGGCGATCGCCCCCGTCAAGCGGTTGCGATCCTATCGTGCGCGATTTATCTGAAAGGGAGCCCCCCGAGGCCCGCCATGTCCGAGACACGTCCAGATCCCACGCCCGCCGTCCCCGCGCCGATGCCGGTGGAGGATATGGTGTGCTTCGCCTTCTATGCCGCGAGCCACGCCTTCACGCGGGTCTACAAGCCGCACCTGGACGCGCTCGGCCTCACCTATCCGCAATATCTCGCGCTGGTGAGCCTGTGGACCGAGGACGACCGCACCGTCGGCAGCCTCGGCACCTCGCTGGGACTGGAATCGAGCACCCTCACCCCGCTGCTGAAGCGGCTGGAGGCCCTCGGCCATGTCTCGCGCAGCCGCGATCCCGCCGACGAGCGGGTGGTGCGGGTCCGCCTCACGCCGCAGGGCCGCGCCTTGCAGGAAAAGGCGCGGCACATCCCCGGCTGCATCCTCGCCGCCACCGGCCTGAAGCTTGAGGACGTGGTGCGCCTCCAGCGCGAGGTCACGGCCCTGCGCGCGACGCTGGAGAAGGCGGCGCAGGGCTGATCGGCGGCTTCATCCCCGCGTTTGTATACGGTACACCGGATGCGGAAACGCCAGAACAACCGGAAGGCCGCCATGCTCGATCCACATCTCGCCGGCCACATCACCTTCGCCCCCGCCGCGCCAGACCTGCCGCCGCTCGCCCCCGGCCATCACGCTCTCGGCCTCTCGGCGGAGCGCGATGCGCTGCTGGTGGTGCCGGAGGGGCTGGAGCCGGGTGTTCCGGTGCCGCTGATGGTGCTGTTCCACGGCGGCGGCGGCAGCGCGCAGAAGATCCTGCCCATGATGGAGCAGCATGCGCTCACCCACCGCTTCCTGCTCCTGGTGCCGCAATCGGTCTTCCCCACCTGGGACATCGTGATCGCCGGCAACGGGCCGGACCGCGAGCGGCTGGAGACGGCGCTCGCCCTCGTCGCCCGGCATTTCGAGATCGACCGCACGCGCATCTGCTTCGCCGGCCATTCGGACGGCGGCAGCTACACCCTCTCGCTGGGCCTCACCAACGGCCATTTCGTCACCCACCTCATCGTCTCCTCGGCGGGCTTCATGTCCGTCCAGCGCCAGAGCGGGGCGCCGCGCGTGTTCATCTCCCACGGGGTGAACGACGAGCAGATCCCCGTGCAGCGCTCCGGCCGGGCGCATTCCGCCCTGCTGAAGGAGGCGGGCTACGACGTGACCTACATGGAATACAACGGCCCCCACGCCTGGCAGCCGCCGGTGGTGGGGCTGGCGGTGGCCTTCTTCCTGGAACCCGTCCCCGTGCCCACCGGCGCCACGTCCTGAGCCGGCTTTGATCCACCCGCTGGACAAGCCCCCTACGAAGTGATGAGGTCGCCCTAAACAGAGCAAGAACGGGCGGTTTCCGGTGGGGGAGACCGGACGGGGGACATGCTTCAGGCTTCGGTCGTCATCTTCGTGGCATTGGCCTATATCGGCCTGCTGTTCGCCATCGCGAGCTATGGCGACCGGCTGCGCCCGGACGCGGGCCGCGGCGCCGCGCGGCCGATGATCTATTCCCTGTCGCTGGCGGTCTACTGCACCTCCTGGACCTTCTTCGGCTCGGTGGGCCTCGCCACCACCCAGGGCTTCGACTTTCTCACCATCTATCTCGGGCCCATCATCCTGATGACGGTGGGCGCGCCCCTGTTCCTGCGCGTGGTGCGGCTCGCCAAGGCCAACAACATCACCTCCATCGCCGACTTCATCGCCGCCCGCTACGGCAAGAACCAGGGCATCGCGGCGCTGGTGGCCATCGTCGCCATCATCGCCGCCATCCCCTACATCTCGCTGCAGCTGAAGGCGGTGTCGGCCTCGCTGGTGGCGCTGCTCGGGCATTTCGCGGGGGAGCACGGGCGTGGCACGCTGGTGGGCGACCTCGCGCTGTTCGTCGCCTGCGCCATGGCCGCCTTCGCCATCCTGTTCGGCACCCGCCACACCGACGCCACCGAGCACCAGAACGGCCTGATGCTGGCCATCGCCACGGAATCGCTGGTGAAGCTCGCGGCCTTCCTCGGCGTCGGCCTGCTCGTGACCTTCGTCATCTTCGACGGGCCGTCCGCATTGTTCTACGCGGCACGGGAGGCGAGCGCGCTGGCGCCGTTCGAGCGCGGGCTGTCGCTGGAAAACTGGCTCACCATGACGATCCTGTCCGGCGGCGCCTTCATGCTGCTGCCGCGCCAGTTCCATGTGGCGGTGGTGGAGAACAAGGGCGAGAGCGAGATCCGCCGCGCCCGCTGGCTGTTCCCGCTCTATCTCGTGCTCATCAACCTGTTCGTGGTGCCGCTGGCGCTGGCGGGCATGACGCTGTTTCCGCTGAACCTCGTGGACAGCGACGTCTACGTGCTCGCCGTGCCGCTCGCCGCCGGCTTCGACAGCCTCGCGCTGCTCGCCTTCGTCGGCGGCCTCTCGGCGGCCACCGCCATGGTCATTGTGGAGTGCGTGGCCATCGCCATCATGGTCTCCAACGACCTGGTGATGCCGCTGCTGCTGCGCCGTCGCGCGGCCAAGCCGGAAGGCGAGCCGCGCGAGGACATGACCGGCCTGCTGCTGATGGTGCGGCGCATCTCGATCTTCGCCATCGTCCTGCTCGCGTATCTCTATTATCGCACCACCGGCGAGGTGCAGCTGGCGCAGATCGGCCTTCTCTCCTTCGCCGCCATCGCGCAGGTGGGGCCGGCCTTCGCCGCCGGGCTCCTCTGGCAGCGCGCGACCGCCGCCGGGGCCATCGCCGGCATCGTGGTGGGCGGCGCCACCTGGGCCTATACGCTGATGATGCCCAGCCTCGCCGAGGCCGGGCTGATCTCCGCCGGCGTGCTCCAGAATGGGCCTTTCGGCATCGGCCTTTTGCGGCCGACGGCGCTCCTCGGCCTCACCGCCGGGCCGCTCGCCCACGGCGTCGCCTGGAGCCTCGGGCTCAACACGCTCGCGCTGGTCATCGTCTCCTTTCTCACCCGCCCCTCGCAGATCGAGCGCACGCAGGCGCGCCTGTTCGCGGGGGCAGGCGACCGGCCACCGGCGCGTCCGGCTTTCCTGCGCTGGCGGTCCTCCGTCTCCCTCGGCGAGCTGATGGCGACGGTGGAGCGCTATCTCGGCGCCGAGCGCGCCCGCGCCGCCTTCGACAGCTACGCCCGCCAGCACGGCTTCGCCCTCGATACCCACCGCGAGGCGGACGCGGGCATGGTGCGCCACGCCGAGCATCTGCTGGCCTCGGCGGTGGGCGCGGCCTCTTCCCGCCTCGTGCTCTCGCTGCTCCTGCGCAAGCGGGCCGTCTCCACCAAGGCGGCCCTCAAGCTGCTGGACGATGCCTCCGCCGCCATCCAGTACAATCGCGAGCTGCTGCAAAGCGCCATCGACCATGTGCGCCAGGGCATCGCGGTGTTCGACCGCGACCTGCGCCTCGTGTGCTGGAACCGGCAGTTCGGCCAGATGCTGGACCTGCCGGGCGAATGCTACGCGGTGGGCGTGCCGCTCACCGACATCCTTGCCGCCGCGCCCGCCGACGATGCGGAAAGCGGCGACATCGCCACGCGCGTCACCCGCTACGTGAGCCCCGACCCCGAATTCTCCGAGCGCCTGCACCAGCGCGGTGCGGTGATCGAGGCGCGCTCGGACCCTATGCCGGACGGCGGCATCGCCGTGACCTTCACCGACATCACGGCGAGCGTCGAGGCCGCGCTCGCCCTGGAGCGCGCCAACGAGACGCTGGAGCGGCGCGTGCGCGAGCGCACCGAGGAGCTGGAGCGGCTCAACGGCGCATTGGAGATCGCCAAGGCGGAGGCGGACGAGGCCAACCTTTCCAAGACGCGCTTCCTCGCCGCCGCCAGCCACGACATCCTCCAGCCGCTCAACGCCGCCCGCCTCTACGCCACCAGCATGGTGGAGCGGGCCAAGGGATCGGAGGAGGAGCGCCTCGCCGGCAACATCGACGCCTCGCTGGAATCGGTGGAGGAGATCCTCGGCGCCCTGCTGGATATCTCGCGGCTCGACAGCGGCGTCATGCGGCCGGAGTTCTCCGCCTTCCGCATCGCTGACGTGCTGAAGCCGCTGGAGACGGAATTTGCCCCGCTGGCGCGGGAGAAGAACCTCGAACTCACCTTCCTGCCCTGCTCGCTCGCCGTGCGCTCCGACCGCCGGCTGCTGCGCCGGCTGCTGCAGAACCTCGTCTCCAACGCGGTGAAATACACCCAGCGCGGCCGCATCCTCGTCGGCTGCCGGCGGGTGGGCGGCAAGGTGCGGGTGGAGGTCTACGACACCGGCGTCGGCATCCCGCGCTCCAAGCACAAGCTGGTGTTCCAGGAGTTCCAGCGCCTCGACCAGGGGGCGAAGGCGGCGCGCGGCCTCGGCCTCGGCCTGTCCATCGTCGAGCGCATCGCCCGCGTGCTGGAGCATCCGGTGGCGCTGCGCTCCACCCATGGCAAGGGCTCCGCCTTCACGGTGGAACTGCCGGTGGCCGTCTCCATGCCGGAGGAGCGCGAGGTGGCGCCCAGCCCCGCCCGCCGCGGCGCGCAGCTCGACGGCCTCACCATCCTCGCCATCGACAACGAGCCGGCCATTCTTGACGGCATGCAGATGCTGCTCACCGGATGGGGATGCGACGTCATCACCGCCGCCAGCGCGCAGGGTGCCCTTGAGGCCATCCGCCACCGCCGGAAGAAGCCCGACGTCGCCCTCGTGGACTACCATCTGGACGGCGGCCACGGCATCGAGGCGATCATGTCGCTGAGGTGGAAACTGGGGAAAATACCCGCCGTGCTCATCACCGCCGACCGCTCCAAGAAGGTGCGCGACGCGGCCCGCGCGGCGGACATGGAGATCCTCAACAAGCCGCTCAAACCCGCCGCGCTCCGGGCGATCCTCGCCCACTGGCGCATCGCCCGCGCCGCCGCCGAATAGTCTTTCGCCGGCTTCCTGCGCGCCCTTTCCGCCACAGCGCGCGCGCTTCGCGATTAAGCCCTCGTTCATCCCCATGAACGCCCAATAAACGCCGCCTTCAGCCAGCGTTATGGGGATGTGCCATAGAAGCACGCCTCCGCGGCATGGAAGTGTTACCAAGTGATTAATATTTGTAACTCTTCCACGCTTAACTCGACGCGCGAATACTTTTGGAGCGTGGCTATGACGATCACGATCAACGTTCCCGTCTTCCCGCTGCGGAAAGAGATCGACGCCCGCAAGCGCCGTCTCCGCTTCCCCCTCAGCTTCTCCTCGCGTGGCTGCAAGGCCACCGAAGAGGCGCCGGCCAATTCCCGCTACACTGAGGCTGGACTCGAATTCGACGTGACCGGCATCGCCCGGCACCCCCGCGGCCCGAAGGGCAACTGACGCTTGAGGCCGGCCCCGCAGGGCCGGTCCGGCTGCGACGCCGGCTTTATGGCGCCGTGCGGCATCATCCGATAAGGTCGCGCCCGAACGGCAACAGCGCGCGGCCAGAAACAAGATGACGGACCTCAATTCCGCCCCGGCGACCGACGACACCCGCGACAGCGGGGCCGATACCCATTTCGGCTATCGCACGGTGCCCCTCGCCGAGAAGCAGGCGCTGGTGGACGACGTGTTCCACAAGGTGGCGCGGCGCTACGACATCATGAACGACCTCATGTCCGGTGGCCTGCACCGGGCGTGGAAGGATGCGCTGGTCTCCAAGGTGCGCCCGCCGCAGGGCGCGCGGCCCTTCCATTTGCTCGATCTCGCCGGCGGCACGGGCGACGTCTCGTTCCGGGTGGTCGAGGCCGGCGGGCCGGGCACCGACGCCATCGTCGCGGACATCAACACCGACATGCTGGCGGTGGGGCGCGAGCGCGCCGAAAAGCGCGGCCTGTCTGATCGCGTCGCCTTCCAGGAGGCCAATGCCGAGGCGCTGCCCTTCCCGGACATGAGCTTCGATGCCGTGACCATCGCCTTCGGCATCCGCAACGTGCCGCGCATCGACCTCGCCCTGCGCGAGATGCGCCGCGTGCTGAAGCCGGGCGGGCGCGCCTTCGTGCTGGAATTCTCCAAGGTGGACGTGCCGCTGCTCGACAAGGTCTATGATGCCTTCTCCTTCCGCGTGATCCCCGAGATCGGCAAGCGCGTGGCGGGGGATGCGGAGCCCTACCAGTATCTCGTCGAATCCATCCGCCGCTTTCCTCCGGCGGAAGCGTTCGCGGGCATGATGCGGGAGGCGGGGTTCGCCCGCGTCACCTTCACCCGCATGACCGGGGGCGTGGTCGCCCTCCATTCGGGCTTCCGCATCTGATGGCGGTGCCCTGCGGCCGGAGGCTTCGGCCATGATCTTCCTTCTCGTCGCCGATGCCTGGCGCCTCGCCCGGGCCGGCTATGTGCTCGCGCGCGAGGGTGTGCTCTCGCTCGTCTCGCCGGCCGCCGCGCCGCCGCTGGCGCGCCCGCTGCTCGACGTCGCGCGGCTGATCGCCCGCAAGGATGCCGGCGACCGGCGCCAGCGTTTCTCCGCCGCCTTGTCGCGGCTCGGCCCGTCCTATGTGAAGCTCGGCCAGTTCCTTGCGACGCGGCCGGACGTGGTGGGCGCCTCGGTGGCGCGCGACCTCGAGGTGCTGCAGGACCGCATGCCTCCCTTCGGGCAGGCCGTGGCGGAGGCGACCGTCGCCGACACGTTCGAGCGGCCGGTGAAGGACATCTTCCCCGTGTTCGGCCCGGCGGTCGCCGCCGCTTCCATCGCCGAGGTCCACAAGGCGGAAGTGATCGAGCCGGACGGTGAGCGCCGCGAGGTGGCGGTGAAGGTGCTGCGGCCCGGCGTGAACCGCCGCTTCGCGTCCGACATGGGCACCTTCCGCCGCATCGCCGCCTTCGCCGAGCACAATTTCGCCGAGGCCCGCCGCCTGCGGCTGGAGACGGTGGTGGACACACTGGCCCGCTCCGTCTCCATGGAGATGGACCTGCGCCTCGAGGCCGCCGCCTATGCGGAGCTGGCCGAGAACACCCAGGACGACCCGGAAGTCCATGTCCCGCGCGTGGACTGGGACCGCTCCGGCCGCGAGGTGCTGACCACCGAGTGGATCGACGGCATCAAGCTCTCCGACAAGGAGGCCATCATCGCCGCCGGGCATGATCCCAAGGAGATCGCCCGCATCGTCATGCAGACCTTCCTGCGGCAGGCCATGCGCGACGGCTTCTTCCATGCCGACATGCACCCGGGAAACCTGTTCGTGGATGCGCAAGGCCGCCTCGTGGTGGTGGATTGCGGCATCATGGGCCGGCTCGGCGTGAAGGAGCGGCGCTTCCTCGCGGAAATCCTCTACGGCTTCATCACCCGCAACTGGCGGCGCACGGCGGAAGTGCATTTCGAGGCGGGCTATGTGCCCTTCCACCATTCGGTGGACGATTTCGCCCTCGCCATCCGCGCCATCGGCGAGCCGATCCATTCGCGCACCGCCGACCAGATCTCCATGGCCCGCCTGCTGGCGCTGCTGCTGGAAGTCACCGCCCTGTTCGACATGCAGACGCGCCCGGAACTGCTTCTCCTCCAGAAGACCATGGTGGTGGTGGAGGGCGTCGCCCGCTCGCTGGACCCGCAGCTCGACATGTGGCGCACCGCAAAGCCGGTGGTGGAGGACTGGATCGCCGGCAATCTCGGCCCGGTGGGCCAGTTGAAGCGGGCCGGTTCCGGCCTCGGCGAGATGGGCCATTTCGCCGCGACCCTGCCCGGCCTCCTCACCCGCACCGCCCGCGTGGTGGAGCAGCTGGACGAGGCGACCCGCGACGGCATCCGCCTCTCGCCAGGGTCGCTGGAAGGCATCGGCCGCGCCGAGGCGAAGCGCGCCTTCTGGGGCAATCTCGCCTTGTGGGTCATCGCCGCGGCGCTGCTCGGCATCTGGCTCGGCTGACGAAGATTTCGTCGGCCTGCCTCAGGGGCATGTGAATTCCTGCGTTCCGTGTCGTTCCTTCCGGACGTTCCGGAAACCGCGAATTCTTCCCGGAGACGGGGCAGCATCTGCGCCGTCTTGAGAATAACTCGCATACTTTTCACGTATTGCTTTGTCCTTCCAGCAAAACTAAGTCAGGCCCAAGACGGTTCCGGTCCCGTTCAAGCATCCCGTCCAGCGGCTGCTTGCGCAGGGTCAGGAGCCCCGGACCGGCAAACCGCCCCCCGGCGGGCCGACGTCCACGGGCCAGCTAAGAAGGACATCTCAAATGGCGAACACGACGGCCGAGCTCGACGCGCTGCTGATGCAGCGCTCGCTGACGGACGCGGAGCTTCTGGCGGCGGCGGACGCCGCGGCGGACTTCCGCATCCTCCCCGATGCCACCGTCATCAAGATCGGCGGCCAGAGCGTGATCGATCGTGGCCGCGCCGCGCTCTATCCCCTCGTGGACGAGATCGTCGCTGCCCGCGCCAAGCACAAGCTCCTGATCGGCACCGGCGCCGGCACCCGCGCCCGCCACCTCTATTCCATCGCGGCCGGCCTCAACCTGCCGGCGGGCGTGCTCTCCCAGCTCGGCGCCTCGGTGGCGGACCAGAACGCCGCCATGCTCGGCCAGCTTCTCGCCAAGCACGGCATTTCCATGGTGGACGGCGCCGGCATGTCGGCCGTGCCGCTCTACCTCAAGGAAGTGAACGGCGTGGTGTTCTCGGGCATGCCGCCCTACGGCCTGTGGACCCGCCCGGCCCCGGCCGGCGTGATCCCGCCCTATCGCACCGACGCGGGCTGCTTCCTGCTCGCCGAGCAGTTCGGTTGCAAGGCGATGATCTATGTGAAGGACGAGAACGGCCTCTACACCGGCAACCCGAAGACCGACACGGCCGCCACCTTCATCCCGAAGATCTCGGTGGACGAAATGCTCTCGCGTGGCCTTGCCGACTCCATCCTCGAATTCCCCATGCTCGACCTTTTGAAGAAGGCGCGCCATGTGCGCGAGGTCCAGGTGGTCAACGGGCTCGTGCCCGGAAACCTCACCCGCGCCCTCGCCGGCGAGCACGTCGGCACCATCATCACCGCGAGCTGAGAGGCACGATCATGACCGAAGCGTCCACCATCAAGCATGTCGCCTCGCCGCTCGCGAGCCAGACCCTCCTCGACGGTGCGCTGACCCGGCCCGTCGCCGGCGTGCGCCCCATCCGTCTCCTGCCCTGGCTGCAGGTGGTGAAGATCGGCGGCCGGTCCATCATGGACAAGGGCGCATCCGCGATCCTTCCCATCGTGGAGGAGATCCGCAAGGTGCTGCCCGAGCATCGCCTGCTGATCCTCACCGGCGCCGGCGTGCGCGCCCGCCATCTCTATGGCGTCGGCCTCGACCTCGGCCTGCCGGTGGGCTCGCTCGCCCCGCTCGCCGCCTCCGAGGCCGGTCAGAACGGCCACATCCTCGCCTCGCTGCTGGCGCCGGAGGGTGTCTCCTACATCGAGCACCCGACCATCGCGAGCCAGCTCGCCATCCACCTCACCGCCACCCGCGCGGTGGTGGGCAGCGCCTTCCCGCCCTATCACCATCACGAGTTCACGGGCAGCCGCCTTCCGGTCCACCGGGCCGACACCGGCGCCTTCCTGCTCGCCGATGCGCTGGGCGCCGCCGGCCTCACCATCGTCGAGGACGTGGACGGCGTGTACACCGCCGATCCCAACGGCGCCGACGGGGCCAAGGCCGAGCTGATCGCCGAGACGAGCTATGCCGAGCTCGCCAAGGCCAACGGCCCGGCGACGCTGCCCTTCGATCGCGCGCTGGTCGAGGTGATGGGCACCGCCCGCCACATCGAGCGGGTGCAGGTGGTGAACGGCCTCGTCCCCGGCCGGCTCACCGCAGCCCTGCGCGGCGAGCACGTGGGCACGCTGGTCCACACGGCCGCCGGGCAGAACTGATCTTCAGCGTCCGGCCCGCCCGGTCGGACGACCGCCCCGACCAGGATCCCCGATCAAGAGCCCCCGCGCAGCTCCGGCCGCGCGGGTTTTTTACGTCCGCAAACCAAGCCGGGATGGCCATTTTGACCCGACGTGCGGACGCTCGGATGGACAATTTGTCCAATTCGCCCCTGCCTCAACCTATCAAGTCATTGAAAACCTGAATGTCTCCCCGTTGGCCCCGCCCTTGCTGAGGGAGCGGCGCCACGCGCGGCTTCGGCTGCGCGAAAAGCGCCAAGCCAATTGGCGCGGAAACACCGTGGAGGAGACATGAGCGTCACCACATTTGCGCCGCCGCCGTTCCTGAGCCGCGAGCGCACCATCGCCTCGGCCAGCTTCAACCGCTGGCTCGTGCCGCCGGCCGCCCTCGCCATCCATCTGTGCATCGGCATGGCCTACGGCTTCAGCGTGTTCTGGCTGCCGCTGTCCCGCGCCGTGGGCGTCTCCAAGCCGGTGGCCTGCCCGGCCGACATGAGCTTCGTCGCCGGCCTGTTCGCGACCTCCTGCGACTGGCAGATCTCCCAGCTCGGCTGGATGTACACTTTGTTCTTCGTGCTGCTCGGCTCCTCCGCCGCCATCTGGGGCGGCTGGCTGGAGACGGCGGGACCCCGCAAGGCGGGCCTCGTCTCCGCCTTCTGCTGGTGTGGCGGCCTCGTGATCTCGGCGCTGGGCGTTTACCTGCACCAGATCTGGATGCTGTGGATCGGCTCCGGCGTCATCGGCGGCATCGGCCTCGGGCTCGGCTACATCTCGCCGGTCTCCACCCTCATCAAGTGGTTCCCCGACCGGCGCGGCATGGCCACCGGCATGGCCATCATGGGCTTCGGCGGCGGCGCCATGATCGGCGCGCCCCTCGCCAACATGCTGATGCAGCATTTCGCCTCCCCGACCTCGGTGGGCGTGTGGCAGACCTTCCTCGCCATGGCGGCCATCTATTTCGTGTTCATGGTCGGCGGCGCGCTGGGCTACCGGGTGCCGCGCGAGGGCTGGGCGCCCAAGGGCTGGACTCCGCCGGCCGCCTCCGCCAACGCCATGGTCACCCACCGCCATGTCCATCTCGACGTGGCGTGGAAGACGCCGCAGTTCTGGCTGCTGTGGGCGGTGCTGTGCCTCAACGTCTCGGCGGGCATCGGCGTCATCGGCATGGCCTCGCCCATGCTGCAGGAAGTGTTCGGCGGCAAGCTGATCGGCCTCGATCTCACCTTCTCCCAGCTCGATGCGGGGCAGAAGGCGCAGATCGCGGCCATCGCCGCCGGCTTCACCGGGCTTCTCTCCCTGTGCAACATCGGCGGGCGCTTCGCCTGGGCCTCCTTCTCCGACAAGCTCGGGCGCAAGATGACCTATGCGGTGTTCTTCGTGCTCGGCTTCGGCCTCTATGCCGCGGTCCCGACGCTGGCGCACATGGGCTCGGTGGTGCTGTTCGTCGCAGCCTTCTGCATCATCCTGTCCATGTATGGGGGCGGCTTCGCCACCATCCCGGCCTATCTCGCCGACATCTTCGGCACCCACATGGTGGGCGCCATCCACGGCCGGCTGCTGACCGCCTGGGCCACCGCCGGCATCATCGGGCCGGTGCTGGTGAACTACCTGCGCGAATACCAGATCGCCTCGGGCATCCCCCAGCAGGCGGCCTACGACCAGACCATGTACATCCTCTCCGGCCTGCTCGTGGTCGGCCTCGTCGCGAACCTTCTGGTCAAGCCCGTGGCCGAGCACCTCTACATGAAGGACGACGAGCTGAAGAAGAAGGCCGTGGAGGTCGCCCGCGAGGACGCCACCCACGCCGACTTCGAGGATTTCGAGGAGGAGGCCAAGGACGGCCCGCTCGCCGCCACCGCCCGCTCCTCCACCCCCGTCGCAAGCGGCACCACCGCGCTGCCCGTGGTGGTGCTGGCCTGGCTGGTGGTGGGCGTGCCCTTGGCCTGGGGCATCTGGATCACCCTGCAGAAGGCGGTGATCCTGTTCCGCTAGAGCGCGATCCGATCAGATTGGAACAATCTGATCGGTGAATCGCCCTCTCACCTGGGAGAGGAGAACGCGTTGTCCGATCAGCTTGCAACGCAGGCTGATCGGCGCGTGCTCCGCCCTCCCGGCTCGATCTGCGTGCCGCGCGCCCGGTCCTCCGGGTGGCGGGGCACGCCCTTTTCCGGTTTGCGGAGCCGGCTGATTTGCGCAATGGATGCCGTGAAGAGCAGGCGAGGCGGCCGGGGACCTTGAGGTCACGCCCATCGTCTTTCGCGGACGGCCTTTGTCGCGTGCCGGCGAGGGTCCGAGACGGACGGCCGATAGCCCATGCCCCCTATGCCCCCTTCCATCCCCGATCCCGCCGCGCAGGGTGGCTCCGAGGCGTCGGAGGATGTCGCCTTCAGCCCGCATCTCGCCGGCGCCTCCATCCTGGTGGTGGACGACGAGCCGGGCATGCGGAACTTCCTGGTGCGGATGCTCCAGACGCGCTGCCGCCACGTGGCCGAGGCCCCCGATGTCGCCACCGCCTCGCGGCTCCTTGAGGCGGCGCCGTTCGACCTCATCATCCTCGACAACATCATGGCCGGGCGCACCGGACTGCAGTGGCTGGAGGAACTGCGCGGCTCCGGCTTCTACCGCGACGTGATCCTGATTACCGCCTTCGCGGATCTGGAGACCGCCATCACCGCGCTCCGGGCCGGCGCCGCCGATTTCGTGCTGAAGCCGTTCCGCTCCAACCAGATCCTCAACGCCATCGCCCGCTGTCTCGATCGTGGCCGGCTGATGCGCGAGAATTTCGTGCTCCGCCGCGAACTGAAGGCCATGCCCGGCGCCGCCGCGCCGCTGATGGCCGGCGACAGCGTTTCGACCCGCGCCGTGCGGGCCATGATCGAGCGCGTCGGCCCCATGCCCTCCACCGTGCTCATCACGGGAGAATCCGGCACCGGCAAGGAAGTCACCGCCCGCGCTCTGCACGCCGTCTCGGCCCGCGCGGCCAAGCCCTTCGTGCCGGTGAACTGCGCGGCCATCGCGCCGGAGATCATCGAGAGCGAGCTGTTCGGCCACCTCAAGGGCGCCTTCACCGGCGCCGCCTCCTCCCGCGAGGGGCTGTTCTTCTACGCCCAGGGCGGCACGCTCTTTCTCGACGAGGTGGGCGAGCTGCCGCCCGCCATGCAGTCGAAACTGCTGCGCGTCATCGAGGACAGGAAGGTGCGCCCGGTGGGGGCCGAGCGGGAAGTCCCGGTGGACGTGCGCCTCGTCGCCGCCACCAATGCCAACCTCACGGCACAGGTGGCCGCCGGCCGTTTCCGGCAGGATCTCTATTACCGGCTCAATGTGGTGAACATCCACCTCGCCCCCCTGCGCGAGCGTCCGGAGGACGTGGCGCCGCTCGCTCGCCTGTTCATCGCCGAACTGAGCGCGCGGCTCGGCGTGCCGCCCCTCGACCTCACCGCTCCGGTGCTCGCCTTCCTCACCCGCTATCCCTGGCCCGGCAATGTGCGCGAGCTGCGCAACGTGATCGAGCGCTCACTGATCCTCGGCGACTTCCCGCGCGACGTGGTGCCCGAAGGCGTCGACGAGGAGGATGCTCCCGGTGTCGCCCTCGACGCGGTGGAGAAGGCGCACATGCTCAAAGTGCTGGCCGAGGCCGGCGGCAACCGGGCCGAGGCGGCTCGCCGCCTCAAGGTCTCGCGCAAGACGCTGGACCGCAAGTTGAAGGCCTGGAATGGCTGAGGCGGCGAAAAAGGCCGTTGATCCGCCGCACGGCGTCCTCGCCCGGCTGCGCTCGGTGCGCATGCGGCTCCTCGCCATCGCGCTTCTGCCGACGCTCATCATTCTGCCGGCGGTGCTGGCGCTGGTGGTCACCTGGTGGACGCGGCAGTTCGACCGGCTGCTCATCTCCAAGGTCAATGGCGACCTCACCATCGCCCGCCAGTATCTCGACCGGCTCCGGGAGCGCTCCGACGAAACGCTGCATGCGCTGGGCGATTCCGTCGCCTTCGCCCGCATCACTGCATCAGGCGACAACGCCGCCCTTGCGGCCTTCCTCGATGCCCGCCGCAAGATGATGGGGCTCGATTTCCTCTATCTCATCGATGCCGATGGCCACAGCCTCGCCGCTGCGCCCGCCGGCGCCGCGCGCGAGGCGAGCCAGATGTGGCCGGTGGAGCGCCGGGCGCTTGCCGGCACCGCCTCCACCGAGATCGACATCTTCGGCCCGCAGGAGTTGGAACGCCTCTCTCCGGAGCTGGCGGCGCGTGCCCATATCGCCCTCGTGCCCACCCCCGGCGCCGTGCCCACCAGCCGGGAGGCGGAGGACCGGGGCATGGTGGTGCAGTCCGGCACGCCGGTGGAGATGCCGGGTGGAGCGCGGGCGGCGCTGGTGGGCGGCGTGCTGCTCAACCAGAACCTCGACTTCATCGACACCATCAACGATCTCGTCTACCGCCCCGGCAGCCTGCCCGAGGGCTCGGCCGGCACCGCCACCCTGTTTGTGGACGACGTGCGCGTGTCCACCAATGTCCGCCTGTTCGAGGGGCGGCGTGCGCTCGGCACCCGCGTCTCGCAGGAGGTGCGGAACGCGGTGCTGGGCGAGGGGCGCGTGTGGCTCGACCGGGCCTTCGTGGTGAGCGACTGGTACATCTCCGCCTACGAGCCGGTGGTGGACAGCCACGGCAAACGCATCGGCATGCTCTATGTGGGCTTCCTCGAGGCGCCGTTCCTCGCGCTCAAGCGGGCGAGCCTTGCCGCGGTGGCGGTGGGCTTCCTGCTGGTGGCCATGGTGGCCATTCCCGTCCTGCTGCGCTGGGCGGCGGCCATCTTCCGCCCGCTGGAGGCGATGAACGCCACCATCTCGGCGGTGGAGGGCGGCACCCTGTCCGCCCGGACCGGTGTTCCCGCCACCTCGGACGAGATCGGCCGCGTCGCCCATCATCTCGACGACATGCTGGACCTTCTGCAGGAGCGCGACGCGGAGCTGCGCCGGTGGACCGAGGAGCTGGACCGTCGCGTCGCCGCGCGCACGCAGGAGCTGGAAGACGCCAACGCCGAGCTGGCCGCCACCCAGCGCCAGCTCGTCATGTCCGAAAAGCTCGCCGCCATCGGCGAGATCACGGCGGGCGTCGCGCACGAGATCAACAATCCGGTGGCGGTCATCCAGGGCAATCTGGATGTGGCGCGCGACGTGCTGGGAAGCGCGGCGGGGCCGGTGCGGACCGAGTTCAACCTCATCGACCAGCAGGTCCACCGCATCAACGTAATCGTCTCCAAGCTGCTGCAGTTCGCACGCCCCGCCGAATTCGCCGGCCATCTCGATCCGGTGGCGCCCGGCGAGGTGGTGGGCGATGCCCTGCTGCTGGTGCAGCACCTGCTTTCGCGCAGCGAGATCCAAGTCGCCCGCACCGACGCCGCAACCCGCCTTGTGATGATGAACCGGGTGGAATTGCAGCAGGTGCTCATCAACCTGATGGTCAACGCCGTCCACGCCATGCCGCAGGGCGGCACCCTCACCGTCACCACGCGGGATGAGACGCACGGCCGGCTGACGGGCGTGGGCATCGAGGTGGCGGACACCGGCACGGGCATTTCCCAGGATCGGATCGGCCGCGTGTTCGATCCCTTCTTCACCACCAAGCCGCAAGGCGGCACCGGGCTCGGCCTCTCCATCAGCTACACGCTCATCGAGCGCGCGGGCGGGACCATGGCGGTGGAAAGCCCGCCGGGATCGGGCGCCGTCTTCTCCATCTGGCTGCCGGAGGCCGGGAGCGCGGCGGACGAGGGACCGGCGCATTTCGCCTGAATTTCAGGCGAGCCCAACAAATGAGCGGAGTGGAGGCCGGGCGGCCCTTGCATCGCGGCCGGGGCGTTCGTACCGTCCGTATATAACAGTCATCCAGCAGGTGCCCGCCATGAAGTGGGACAAGGGCAACACGCCCATCATGCCGCGCATCGTGCCCGGCACCATGATCCGCATCCTGCCGCCGTGGCAGAAGACCGGGCAGAAGCGCGCCAACCCGCTGCGCGGCCCGGTTCTGCGCGTGATCGAGACGGACGCGCCGGAGGCTGCGCCCGTCGCTCCGGAGAAGAAGCCATGAGCGACGTCACCGAGAGGGCGACAACGGACTTCGCCGGCTACGCCTTCGCCGCCGCCGAGGCCGCGCCGGCCCGCCCCGGCCTGTTCATTCTCACCCGCTCCATCGCTGGCCGGCCCTTGCCGCTCTATGTGGGCGAGGGGGAGGACATGGCGGCCGCGATGGCCGCCTTCCGTGCAGCGAGTCCGAGGGAGGCGGGGGTGGCGGACGGGCTGTTCGTGCTCGACCGCCCCATGGCACGGGTGCGCGCGCACACGCTGCGCGACATCGTCTCCCGCTTCGATCCGCCGCTGAACGTGGAGCACCGCAAGGCCCCGGCCGCACCGGAACTCGCTGCTTTGGTGGAGGATCGCGGCGCTGGGCTGGGCGGGCTGAACGAGCAGCCGGGCGCGCCGCTCTCCGTCACCGAGGACGATCTCAAAAAGCTCGTGGAAAGCTTCTATGGCCGCGCCGCCGCCGACCCGCTGCTCGGCCCGGTCTTCGCCCGCGCCATCCCCGACTGGGAGGGGCATTACCAGATCGTGCAGAACTTCTGGTCCCGCACTTTGCTCGGCACGGCGCGCTATTCCGGCATGCCGTTCGCGGCCCACATCCCGCTCCAGCTCAAGCCCGAGCATTTCACCCGCTGGGTGGCGCTGTTCAGGGAGACGGCGGCGGAGGTGCTGGATCAGGTGGCGGCGGCGCGGGCCATCGCCAAGGTGGAGCACATGAGCACCTGCTTCCAGGCCGGGCTGTTTCCGCCCGACCTCGCTGGGCACGCGCACAGCGCGCACCCCTAGGCCGGATAAGGTTCAGCCTTTCGCGAAACGGCGGAACTGCTTCACCACCTCGATGTAGACATCGCGCTTGAACGGGATGATGAGGTCCACCACCGCGTCGATGTCCTCCCAGCGCCAGTCCATGAATTCCGGCTTGTGCTGGCCGCCGCCGGGGCGAAGAATGTCGATCTCCCCGTCGGCGCCGGTGAAGCGCAGGGCGAACCATTTCTGCGTCTGGCCCCGGTAGCGGCCCTTCCAGGCCTCGCCGGCGATGCGGCCGGGCAGATCGTAGGAGAGCCACTCCTCCACCTCGCCCAGCTTCGTCACCGAGCGGATGGAGGTCTCCTCGTAAAGCTCGCGCAGGGCGGCCGCATAGGGCTCCTCGCCCTTGTCGATGCCGCCCTGGGGCATCTGCCAGGAATGGGTGGCGTCCACATGCTCCGGCCCGCCGAGGCGCCGGCCGACGAACACCTTGCCGGCGGCATTGAACACGCAGAGCCCCACGCAGGGGCGATAGGGCAGATCCTCGCCGTGCTTCTCGTGCTTCTCGTGCTTCTTCGACATGGCGGCGGCCCCGATGAGATGACGTGCCCCCTGATGGCGCGCCCCGCCGCGCCGCGCAAGATGCGGCGGGCAGCGGGGCGCACGGGACGTAACGTCAGTGGGTGGCGCGATGCTGCGGAAGGGCGGTGGAGCCCCAGGCGCGGATGGAGGCCCAGGTACGCCGCTCGAGCTGGAACTGGTCCACCGGCACCGAGGCGCGCAGCGCCTTCACCCGGCACAGGCCGACGCCCGACCACTGGAAGCCGCACTTCTCCAGCACCCGGCGCGACGCCGGATTGACCACGCGCGCCGAGCCGAGGAGGAGCGCGACCCCGGTCTCCGAGAAAGCGTAGTCGATGACCGCGCGGACGGCTTCGGTGGCGATGCCGCGGCCCCAGAACGGCTCGCCGATCCAGTAGCCGATCTCCGGCGCGGGCTCGGGCGGGCGGCGGCCGTAGCTGACCATGCCGACGAAGGACATCCGCCCCTCGCCCTTGAGGAAGACGGCGAAGGTGGCGGAATCGGGCACGGCGGCCAGCGTCTCGACGAAGGCGTGGGCGTCGGAGGACTTGTAGGGAAACGGCAGGTTCGCGGTCATCTCCGCGATCCGGCGGTTGTTGGCAAGCTCCGCGACGGCAGCGACGTCCTCGATATGCGGCGCGCGGAGCACGAGCCGCTCGGTTTCGAGGACGGGGATACAGCTCTCCGCGAGCGGCGCTCCGGACGGTGTCTCACACAGGGTCATGGCGGGCTCCTCAAGGGCACAGACGAAGAAAAACCGGGGAGAGGGTTGTCCCGTCTCCCCGGTTCGTGTCTGAGCGTTGAGAGGCCTGCTCAGGCGCCCACCGGATCGACGAGACCGGCGGGATCCTGCATTTATCAGGTCTCGCCGTTTATTCGGCCGCCTCGGCGGCGGCAGGAACGACCGATACGTAGGTGCGGTCGTTGGCTTTGGTGCTGAAGGACACTTTGCCTTCGATGAGCGCGAAGAGGGTATGGTCCTTGCCCATGCCCACGTTCGTGCCGGGATGCCATTTGGTGCCGCGCTGGCGCACGATGATGTTGCCGGCGATGACGTCCTGGCCGCCGAAGCGCTTCACGCCAAGACGGCGGCCATCGGAATCGCGACCGTTACGGGACGAGCCGCCTGCCTTTTTATGAGCCATTGTTGCTCTCCTCGTTCTCGATCAGGCGCCGACGCCGGCGGCGTCAGCCTTGACGCTCTCGCCCAGGCCGGAAATCTCGGTGATGCGCACGACGGTGAGGTCGGCGCGGAAGCCGCGCTTGCGGCGGGAATTCTGCCGGCGGCGCTTCTTGAAGGCGATCACCTTGTCGCCGCGGGTGTGCTCGACGATCTCGCCGGTCACGGTGGCGCCGTCCACATGGGGCGCGCCGATGGCGACGGAGGAGCCGCTCAGCATCAGCACCGGGAAGGTGAAGACGGAGCCGACCTCGGCGTCGAGGTGGTCGATGGTGATCTGGTCGGCGGCGGCAACGCGATACTGCTTGCCGTTTGCCTTGATGACCGCGAACATTCTTGTCTCGCTTTCGTGTTCAGCCACGCCTCATGGACGGGCTTCTTCGGTCGGTTTTTCGGGATGCAGGCCCATTGGCCCACGCGAAGGTGGTGCGATATACGCCACGGCCCGGAAAGTCAACGCCGCTGGCCTTTGTGGGCGCGGCGAACCGCCCCTCAGCTCGCCTCGCTGCGCATCGCCATCTTCTCGCGGCGGCGCTGGACGGAGGAGGGGATGTTCATGCCCTCCCGGTATTTGGCGACCGTGCGGCGGGCGATGTCGATGCCCTCGTCCTTCAGCTTCTGCACCAAAGTGTCGTCGGAGAGCACATCCTCCGGCGCCTCGGCCTCGATGAGCGTCTTGATGCGGTGGCGCACCGATTCCGCGGAGTGGGCCTCGCCGCCGCCCGAGGCGGAGATGGCGGAGGAGAAGAAGAACTTCATCTCCACCACGCCGCGCGGGGTCGAGATGTATTTGTTGGACGTTACGCGCGAGACGGTGGATTCGTGCATGCCGATGGCATCCGCCACCGTGCGCAGGTTCAACGGCCGCAGGAAGCGCACGCCGTGCAGCAGGAAGGCGTCCTGCTGGCGCACGATCTCGCTCGCCACCTTCAGGATGGTGCGGGCGCGCTGGTCCAGGGAACGGGTGAGCCAGCTCGCGCTCTGCAGGCAGTCGGCGAGGAAGCTCTTCTCCTCCTGCGACTTGGCGTGCTTCACCACGGTGGCGTGGTAGCTCTGGTTCACCAGCACCCGCGGCAGGGTCTCGGAATTCAGCTCCACGATCCAGGTGCCGTCGGCGCCGGGGCGCACATAGACGTCCGGCACCAGCGGGTGGACCACGCCGGACCCAAACGCCAGTCCCGGCTTGGGATCAAGCCGGCGGATCTCGCCGATCATGTCCGCGAGGTCCTCGTTGTCCACGCCGCAGATGCGCTTGAGCGCGTTGCGGTCATGGCGGGCGAGGAGTTCGAGATTGGCCACCAGCGCCTGCATGGCGGGGTCGAAGCGGTCGCGCTCCCGTAGCTGGATGGCGAGGCATTCGGCGAGGTTGCGGGCGCCCACGCCGGACGGCTCGAAGGTCTGGATCAGCTTGAGGACCGCTTCCACCTCGGCGCGCGGCACGCCGAACTGCTCGGCCAGCAGGTCGAGGTCGCCGGTGAAATAGCCGGTCTCGTCGATGAGGCCGATGACGTTGATGCCAATGAGCTTGCGCGCAGGATCGTTCACCGCCACCGCGAGCTGCGCCTCCAGATGGTCGGCGAGCGTGGTCTCGGCGGTGAGGAAGGCTTCGGGATTGTAGTCGTCGCCGCGCTCGCCGCCGCCGCTCCACTCGCCCATGGAGGGGCTGGAGGCGGTGGAGCCGCCGCCGGCGACGCCGCGGTCGGCGGGGGCATCGTCGGGGAAGACGTTGCCGAGGTCGGTGTCGAGGCGGGTCTCCATGGCGGCCCGGCTCTGCTCATTGTCCTGGCCGGTCCAGTCGCTCGTCGGGGGCGGCTCGCCGTCGAGCCCGCCGCGTGCCATCTCCTCGCCGCGCGTCTCGCGCACCTCGGGCTGCGGCTCGGGTCCGCCCGCGTCGCCCTCGGTGATGCGCTCGAGCAGCGGATTGCGCTCCAGCTCGGCCTCCACATAGGCCACCAGCTCCATGTTGGAGAGCTGCAGCAGCTTGATGGCCTGCATGAGCTGCGGCGTCATCACCAGAGACTGGCTCTGCCGGAACTCCAGCTTGGGGCTCATCGCCATGATGCGGCCCCCTCAATGGCGATGGCGGGCGCGGTGCTCACAGACGGAACTCCTCGCCCAGATAGAGCCGCCGCACGTCGGGGCTGGAGACGATGGCTTCCGGATCGCCCTCCATCAGCACGGCGCCGGAATGGATGATGTAGGCGCGGTCGATGAGGCCCAGCGTCTCGCGCACATTGTGGTCGGTGATGAGCACGCCGATGCCGCGCGAGGTGAGGTGGCGCACCAGCGCCTGGATGTCGCCCACAGCGATGGGGTCGATGCCGGCGAACGGCTCGTCCAGCAGCATGAAGGCCGGCTTGGTGGCGAGGGCGCGGGCGATCTCCAGGCGCCGCCGCTCGCCGCCCGACAGGGCGATGGAGGGCGACTTGCGCACGTGGGTGATCTTGAACTCTTCAAGCAGCGCCTCGGTCTCCTCGCGGCGGCGGGCCCGGTTGGGCTCCGACACCTGGAGGACGCCCATGATGTTGTCCTCCACCGAGAGGCCCCGGAAGATGGAGGCTTCCTGCGGCAGGTAGCCGACGCCGAGGCGAGCGCGGCGATACATGGGCAAAGGCGTGATGTCGTGGCCGTCCAGCTCGATGCGGCCGGCATCGGCCTTCACCAGGCCGGTCACCATGTAGAAGCAGGTGGTCTTGCCGGCGCCGTTGGGGCCGAGCAGGCCCACCGCCTCGCCGCGGCGGACGTTCATGCTCACGTCCTTCACCACCTTGCGGCCGCCGTAGGACTTGGCGAGGCCGAAGGCGGCCAGCGCCCCGGTGGAATTGAAGGGCAGGGCGTCCCGCCCGTCGCCCGGATAGGATGCGGGATAGTCCTCGTCCGCATCGGCGTCGTCGCCATAGGTGGCATCGGGGGGCATGTAGGCGCGATGGCGGGGGTCCAGCGCGGTGCGGTCGTCATAGCCGGCGTCGGCGCGCGGATCGTCCTCCTCCCACTCGCGGGCGCCTCGTGCGCCCGCCTCGTAGGGGAGATTTTGGTGGCGTGGGTCGTGCTGACGTGGGTCGTGCTGTCTTGGGCTGTTGCTCGGATCGTGGTCGCGCGCATCCTCCGCGCCGCGGGCGCTGCCCGAGCCGGACTTTCCCCCAGACTTCGACTTGCCGAACATGGACAGGACGTTCAACGCGACCTCCGGAAAACCCGGCCCCCAGATTGGAAGGTTTAGAACGTCCCAGTCGGGGATGCAACGCCTCCATGCAAGAGGCGGGCCGATTTCAGGCGCGAGCGTTTGCCAGTTCTGCGAAAGCTGGATTAGCCGGTTGAAACAAAAGGGGAATAATTTTACTTGACAGCGGCATGACAAATGCCGGAACCGCCGCCAAGGAGGCTCAGCGCTTGGGGGGCTGCTGTCCGCCCTGTTCGGGCTTGGGCTTCTCCATGTCCTTGAAGCTGCCGGGAACGATGAGGCTCTCCACCCGGCCTCCCTCGAACTTCGAGACGCCGCTCACGAGGTCCACCACCAGCTTCTGGCCGCGGATGACATTGGGGCCCTGGGTCAGGACCACGGGCTTGCCGACCATGGTGACGGTGTTGGTCTTCATGTCGAAGACGCCGGTGTCGCCGGTGGCGGTCTGCTCCTTGGTCTTCACCACCACGCCGCCGGTGGCCTCCAGCTTCTTGATCTGGCCCTTCTGCGCCGGATCGGTGCCGGCCTGGGGAGTACCGCCGGCCTGCCCGCTCATGGAGCCCTCGTAATAGACGAGCAGGTCCTTGGAGCGCAGCGTGGTGTCGCCCTGCGTCACCAGCACGTTGCCGGAGAAGACGGCGACCTTGTCCTTGTCGCGCACCTCCAGCCCGTCGGCATTGATGCGCACCGGCTGGTCGCGGTTGCGGGCGAAGCCCTGCAGCGCGTTGGGCACGTTGGAGCTGGGCGCCTGCGCCGCAGCCGGTCCGGCGACGAGGAAGGCGGCCAGCGCCAAGGCGAGGCTCGAAACCGGAAGGCGGCCCAGGAGGGCCGTCGCATGACACATCATTGAGCAGGGACCGGGCGTCGCGGGGGAAGGGGCGCCGGCGCCAGCGCCGGGGCCGCGGGAGAGGGCGGGACCGTAACGGTTCCGGTGGCCGCCGGGGCGGGGGGCGCGGTGGGGGCCGCAACGGGCGTCGCATCGGCCGCGCGGGCCGGGGCGGTCGTCGCAGGGGTGGCGGGCGCGGCACCGGCCGGGCTGGCGCCCGCACTGGCGCCATCCGGCTTCTGGCCGGGCAGGTTGTTCAAGCGGAAATCGAGCTGCACGTGGCCCTGGAACAGTGCCCGCGCGCCGCGGTCGGTCACGTCGAGGCGGTCGGCCACCAGCTTGCCGTCGAGATAGGTGAAGACCACCGGATGGGCGGTGGCGATGGTGCCGCCCTTGATGTCCACCTCGGCGTCTTCCAGCTTGCCGCCGTAGCCGCCGTTCATGGCGAGGTCCACGCCGTCGCCGAGCGTGATGAACTGCTTCTTGGTGTCGAAGCTGCCCGTCTTGGCGTTGACGCTGGCCCAGCCCTTGTCGGCGAGTTCGAGGCGGGCCTCGATATCGGAAAGCTCGATCACGTCCGGCCGGGTGAGATCCTGCACGGCCGTCTTGGCGGTGATGCGGTAGCCGCGGTTGTCGTCGGTGAAGCCGGAGAGCTTGGGCAGCTCCATGGTCAGGCGCGAGCCGGACAGGGTGAGGTGGCCGATGTCGAACGGCAGGTCGATGGTCAGCTTGAGCCGGGACAGGATCGAGACCGTGCCGATGCCGACAATCGCCAGAATGATGGCGAGCGGCACCAGCCGCTTGATCCAGCGCACGCGGGCGCTGTGCCGCCGCGCCTTGGTGAAGTCCGGCGGGGGCGGCGGGGTGAAGGCCTCGGCCTCCCGCGCATCGAAATCGTGTGGCGGCACGTGTCGGTTCATGGCCCTGTTCCGGCGGCGGGCCTGCCCCGCTGGCGCCTCTCGTCGGCTGCACGCCCCCTGAAGCTGGCGTCCGGCGCGTCGCCCCACGCGCGGGGCACAAGGTGTCCGAAATGGCGCGCCGAGGCAAGGGCCGTGCCCAAGCCTCTGGGTTGCAACGCCTTTATCGGCGTGTGCCGGTCACGAATGGGCGAAGATGTCCTCTTCCGCCCAGCCGGAGAGGTCGAGGGCGGCGCGGGCCGGCAGGAAGGCGAAGCAGGCGGCGGCGAGCCCGGTGCGGCCCTCGCGTGCCAGCATGTCCTCCAGCTTGGCCTTCACCGCGTGCAGATGCAGCACGTCGGACGCGGCATAGGACAGCTGGGCATCGGAGAGGTCGGCGGCGCCCCAGTCCGAGCTTTGCTGCTGCTTGGAGATGTCCACGTTGAGCAGCTCCCGCAGCAGGTCCTTCAGGCCGTGGCGGTCGGTATAGGTGCGTACCAGCCGGGAGGCGATCTTGGAGCACCACACCGGCTGCGGCATCACCTTGAAGGTGTGCTGGAGCACGGCGATGTCGAAGCGGCCGAAGTGGAACAGCTTGGTCACGTTCGGGTCGGTCAGCAGCCGCACCAGATTGGGCGCGCTGCCGGGGCCGGCGCCCTGCGGGATCTGCACGAGATCGGCACTGCCGTCGCCGTTGGAGAGCTGCACCAGGCAGAGCCGGTCGCGGAACGGGTTGAGGCCCATGGTCTCGGTGTCGATGGCCACGACGGGGGAGGCCACGAAGTCCGCGGGCAGGTCGCCGCGGTGGAGGCGGATGGTCATCGGATGTCTTTTGCCTTGTTCGACCTCGGCTTTTAGCGAAGCGGCCGGCCCGTGTCGATGCTGCGCCCGGACCTGGGCCGTGCTAGAAGCGGCGCGGTTTCGACGTAACGAAAGCCTGGGGGGAAAACATGCGTTCGTTTTTGGCGACAGGCCTGCGCCTTGCGGGCCTCATTCTGGCGCTCGGCCTGATGGCCGGCACGGCGGCCGAGGCGCGGTCGGTGCCGCCCGGCAGCTATCTGCGGTCCTGCCGTGACGCGCAGGTGCGCGAAGGCGTCAACCTCGCCGCCTTCTGCGCCACCCGCAACGGCCAGTGGGTGGTGACGCGGCTCAACGACTTCCCGTCCTGCCGGGGCGACATTTCCAACCAGGACGGCCAGCTGTGGTGCCAGCGCCGCCCGGGTCCTGGTCCTGGTCCTGGTCCCGGTCCTGGCCCCGGTCCCATCCCGCCGAACCCCGGCTTCGGCCCGCCCGGCTCCTATCGCCAGAGCTGCACCCGCGTGGAGTTCCGCAACGGCGTGCTGAGCGCCTTCTGCCGCACCCGCGCCGGCAACTTCCAGCCCTCCGTTCTGAACACGCTGACCTGCCAGCCCGGAACCGACATCTCCAACCAGAACGGCCAGCTGTGGTGCCGCACCCGCCAGCAGCTTCAGCCGCCTCCGGGCTCCTACATGCGCACCTGCCGCGGCATCACCATGGGCCTCGGCGGCGTGCTGCGCGCCCAGTGCCAGCGCGTGAACGGCTCGTGGAACCCCACCGCGCTCAACATGAACAATTGCCGCAACTACCGCGACATCTCCAACCAGAACGGCAATCTCGCCTGCTTCTGAGCGGAGTGGCCTGAACGGGGAAGGGGCGCTGCGGCGCCCCTTTTCTTTTGTGCCGTAGCGGAAAGTGTCGTCGATTCCTGCTATGCCTCCTGTGGTACTTCGATGCCGATTCGGGAGGCTCCGGCATGACGTTCCGTGCAGCGCTCAGGGGTCTCGCCGGCGTGATCGCCGTGGCCGCCACCTTCACCGCGGCCCCGGCGACGGCGCAGCAAGGCGTGCCGCAGGGCAGCTATCTGGAGAGCTGCCGTCAGGTGCAGGTCCGCTGGGGGCGCGATCTCGCCGCCTTCTGCGCCACCCGCGCGGGGGAATGGGTGGTCTCGCGCCTTGATGATTTCCCCTCCTGCGACGGCGACATCGCCAACCGCAACGGCCAGCTCATCTGCAAGGAGATGCCTGCGCCGGGATCGCTCTACGGTACGCTCGCCCCGTCGCCGCCGCCGCGGCCCCAGCCGCCGGCTCCGCCGCCGGTGGTGCAGCGCCCGCCGGCCGGCTCCTACACCTCTTCCTGCCGCGACCTGAGGCTGGAAGGCAGCTGGCTCTCCGCCACCTGCCGCGACGGCTGGGGCAACTGGCGCGAGGCGGGCCTCTCCCTCACCGGCTGCCCGCTGGGCGCCGACATCGCCAATGTGGAGGGTCGGCTCGCCTGCCGCTCCTTCACCTCCCAGCACGCCGGGGACTATCCCCCGCCCGGCTCCTACCAGGAGACCTGCCGGGACGTGTCGCTCGACTCCGGCACCCTGCGCGGCACCTGCCTCAGCCGCCGTGGCGCGTGGCTCGCCTCCTCGCTCTATCTCTCCTGGTGCAGCAATCGGGAGGTGGTGAATGACGACGGCATCCTGCGCTGCGCCTCCTCCACCGCGTCGTCCGGCTCCGGCTGGAACACCACGCCGGTGCCCTACGGTTCCTATCGCTCCACCTGCCGGGACGTGAGCGTGAGCGGCGGCTTCCTGCGCGCCATGTGCCAGGACCGCGGCGGCACCTTCCGCACTTCGGTGCCGCTCCAGCTCTCCCAGTGCCTGCAGGGGGCGGACATCTATAACGACAACAGCGACCTGCGTTGCTCGCGCGGCGGCTCGTCGGGCTTCAGCGACCGTCCCCCGCCCGGCTCCTACATGGCGAGCTGCCGCGAGATCCGCGTGGTGGCCGGGTGGCTGAAGGCCTCCTGCCAGGACCGCAACGGCCGCTGGTCGGAAGCCACCACCGCCGTCTCCTGGTGCAGCCCCGGCCGTGACATCGCCAACGACAACGGCCGCCTCACCTGCCGGTGAGACGGCCGTTGCGTCCTCCGCTTGACCGGAGGACCCATCGTGATGTTTGCCCCCGCGCTCCAAGGTTTTGTCGCAGCCGCTGGATGGGCCCCCGGTCAAGCCGGAGGGCGGCGGCGGTTGCGACGAACGCTCAGCGCCGGATGCTGTTCACGTCGCGCACCGCGCCGCGGGCGGCGGAGGTGGTGAGCGCCGCGTAGGCCTGGAGCGCCTGGGAGACGACGCGCTTGCGGTTCTCGGGCTTCCAGGCGGCGGCGCCCTTGGCTTCCATCTTCGCGCGGCGCTCGGCCAGCACCTCGTCCGACACCGCCACGCGGATGATGCGGTTCGGGATGTCGATCTCGATGGTGTCGCCCTCGTCCACGAGGCCGATGGCGCCACCTTCCGCCGCTTCCGGCGAGACGTGGCCGATGGACAGGCCCGAGGAGCCGCCCGAGAAGCGCCCGTCGGTGACGAGGGCGCAGAGCTTCCCGAGGCCCTTCGACTTCAGATAGGAGGTCGGGTAGAGCATCTCCTGCATGCCCGGCCCGCCGCGCGGTCCCTCATAGCGGATCAGCACCACGTCGCCGGGCTGGATGCGCCCGGTGGAGAGAATGGCCTCCACCGCCGCGTCCTGGCTCTCGAAGATGCGGGCCTTGCCGGTGAAGGTGAGGTTGGAAGCGTCCACGCCCGCCGTCTTCACGATGCAGCCGTCCAGCGCGATGTTGCCGTAGAGCACGGCGAGGCCGCCGTCCTTGGAATAGGCGTGCTCCACGTCGCGGATGACGCCGGCTTCGCGGTCGAGGTCGAGGTCGTCGTAGCGGCGGGACTGGCTGAACGCCACCTGGGTGGGCACCCCGCCGGGGGCGGCGCGGTAGAAGGTGGCGACGCTCTCGCTCTTGGTGCGCTTCACGTCCCAGCGGTCCAGCGCGTCAGCCATGGTCGGTGCGTGGACGGTGGGGAGGTCGGTGTGGATGAGGCCGCCGCGATCCAGCTCGCCGAGGATGGCCATGATGCCACCGGCGCGATGCACGTCCTCCATGTGGATGTTGGCCACCGCCGGCGCGACCTTGCACAGCACCGGCACCTTGCGCGACAGACGGTCGATGTCGGCCATGGTGAAGGGCACTTCGCCCTCGTTGGCGGCGGCCAGCAGGTGCAGCACCGTGTTGGTGGATCCGCCCATGGAGATATCGAGCGTCATGGCGTTCTCGAACGCCTTGAACGAGGCCACGGCGCGCGGCAGCACGCCGGCATCGTCCTGCTCGTAATAGCGGCGGGCGAGGTCCACGATGAGGTGGCCGGCCTCCACGAACAGCCGCTCGCGGTCGGCGTGGGTGGCGAGCACCGAGCCGTTGCCCGGCAGCGCGAGGCCCAGCGCCTCGGTGAGGCAGTTCATGGAATTGGCGGTGAACATGCCGGAGCAGGAGCCGCAGGTGGGGCACGCGGAGCGCTCCATCACCGTCACGTCGGCGTCCGACACCTTGTCGTCGGCGGCCGAGATCATGGCGTCGATGAGGTCCACCTTCCGCTCGCCGGTGGAGAGCAGCACCTTGCCGGCCTCCATGGGGCCGCCGGAGACGAACACGGCCGGGATGTTGAGGCGCATGGCGGCCATCAGCATGCCGGGGGTGATCTTGTCGCAATTGGAGATGCAGACCATGGCGTCCGCGCAGTGCGCGTTGACCATATATTCCACGCTGTCGGCGATGATCTCGCGCGACGGCAACGAATAGAGCATCCCGTCGTGGCCCATGGCGATGCCGTCATCCACCGCGATGGTGTTGAATTCCTTGGCGACGCCGCCGGCCTTCTCGATCTCGCGCGCCACCAGCTGGCCGAGGTCCTTCAGGTGGACGTGGCCCGGCACGAACTGGGTGAAGGAGTTCACCACCGCGATGATCGGCTTGCCGAAATCGCCGTCCTTCATGCCGGTGGCGCGCCACAGGCCGCGGGCGCCGGCCATGTTGCGGCCGTGGGTGGACGTGCGGGAGCGGTATTGGGGCATATCCTCGCGGGCCTCGTTCTTGCGTCGCGCCGTGCGCATTCGGGCGCGTCTTGTGGTCGTGTCTGTGGTCTTCTCGGGCTCTGCGGCGACGGGCGGCGGGCCGCCTGCATCCGGAGCTTTCGCGCCGTCTTAGTGCGCCGGAGCCTCCGGGGAAAGCCCTTTCCCCAGAGACACTAGCATGGCGAAGGGCCGGCGGCGGACACGAAGGCGGGAGGGCAAGCCGTCCCGCCCAAGCTGTCGCGTTTGCCACCGCGGTGAAGTCGGCTATGTCCCCCCTCGGGTAGTGACGAGGACCGAAGATGGACGGGGACACCTTCCGCCACTGGGCGCACGAGGCGGCAACCTTCGCGGCGGACTATCGCGAGACGCTGCGGGATCAGCCCGTCCGCGCCCGCACGAAGCCCGGCGAGATCGCGGCCCAGCTTCCGGAAAGCCCGCCGGAAGAGGCAGAGCCTATGGATGCGCTGTTCGAGGATTTCCGCCGCATCATCGTGCCGGGCATGACCCATTGGCAGCACCCGCGCTTCTTCGCCTACTTCCCCGCAAACGCCAGCCCCGCCAGCGTGATCGCGGAGATGCTCTCCTCGGCCATGGGCGCGCAGTGCCTGCTGTGGCAGACCTCGCCCGCCGCCACCGAGCTGGAAGGCGTGGTGCTGGACTGGCTGCGCCAGGCGGTGGGCCTGCCGGCGGATTTCACGGGGGTGATCCAGGATTCCGCCTCCTCCGCCACCCTCTGTGCCTTCCTCACCATGCGGGAGCGGGCACTCGGCTTCACCGGCAATGCCACCGGCCTGTCGGGGCGGGAGCGGCTGCGGGTCTATGCCTCAGCGGAAGTTCATACCTCCATCGACCGGGCGGCGTGGGTGTCGGGCATCGGCCATGACAACCTCATCCGGATACCGACGGCGGGGCCGCTGCGGGGCATGGACCCGGCCGCTCTGGAGGCCGCCATCGCCGCCGACCGCGCCGCCGGGCACCGGCCGGCCGGACTCGTGCTGTGCATCGGTGGAACCGGCACCGGCGCCATGGATTCGGCACCTGAACTCATCCGAATCGCGCACCGGCATGGCCTGTTCGTTCATGTCGATGCCGCCTGGGCCGGCACGGCGATGATCTGCCCCGAGTTCCGGGATTTGTGGGCGGGGGTGGAAGCGGCGGACAGCATCGTGCTCAATCCGCACAAATGGCTGGGCGTGCAGTTCGATTGCTCTGCCCATTACATCAGGAGCGTGGACGACCACCTGCGCACCCTGTCCATCCAGCCGGAATATCTGAAGACCCACGGCCACGACGACATCACCAACTACAGCGAATGGACGCTCCAGCTCGGCCGCCGCTTCCGCGCGCTGAAGCTTTGGTTTGTCCTGCGGGCGCATGGACTTAACGGTCTTCGGGAGATGATGCGCAACCATGTGCGCTGGTCGCAGGGGCTGGCCGCGCGGCTGGCGCAGGAGCCCGGCTTCTCGCTCGCGAGCACGCCGGTGCTCTCCCTCTTCACCTTCCGCCACGACCCCGGCGACGGGCGCGACCTCGACGCCCACATGCTGGCGATCCTGACCGCCATCAACGACGGCGGCGCCCTCTATCTCACCCCCACCCGGATCGACGGGCATCTCGCTATCCGCTTCCAGGCGGGGGCGATGGAGACCACGGAAGGCGACGTGGCCGCCGCCTTCCAGATTATTTGCGAGACAGCCAAGTCATTGTCCTGACTGCGATTCGGCTTCCACTGCCTCGGGCGCCTGCCAGGCGCGGGTCGGCGCCCGGTTGCGTCCAGTCGCAGCGGCGGAGAGGCCGTAATGGGCGGCGAGGCGGTCGAGGGCGAGGCAGAGCACCACCTTGGCGGTGCGCGCCGGCCATCCCCGCTCCCGCTCCACCGTCTCCAACCCCTTGAGAAAGCAGCAGACGTCCAGCAGAACGCCGGACAATTCCGGCCCCACCGCCGTGAGCGCGCGGGTGACCCGGAGCTTGGCCGCCAGCACCATGTCTGTGAAGGCTTCCGGCGTGCCGGCCCCCGACACCTCGCTCCAGCGGCTGGTGACGCGGGGCGTCAGATTGGCCCGGGTGAAATCAGCTCTCAGCCGTTCCCCCGCCTGCAACTGGGCCGCATCCACCATGGCGCGGCCGTCCTTGCCCTGCCGCCGCGCCAGCCAAGCGAGGGGGCTTTCCGCCGGATTGAAGCCCGGCGCGTCCGCCGCCGGCCGTCGCCGCCCTTGGCTGGAAGGCTTTGATTTTACGGGCGATTCGTGTGCCGGTCCGGAGGTGGCCATGTCACGCCTCCGCCGCCCAGCGCAGACAGGATTCCAGCCGGCCGACCTTCTGATCGAAGGCCACGGCATCCCGCAATTCCTCGATGCGCCGGCAGGCATGGGCGACCGTCGAGCGATCCCGGCCGAAGGCCGCCGCCACCGCCGCCTGCGGCAGCCCCAGCCCCACGTGGGCGAGGTACATGGCGAGCTGCCGCGCGAGGGCGACAGGTGCGGTCGAGCGTTTGTGCGCCAGCAAGGCTTCCACGGTCATTCCGGCATCGGCCGCAGCCATTGCGACGGCCAGATGGCAGCAGGGTTTCAGCCCGGGCCGGGGATACCCGCGCGAGGCGTGGACAGAGGCGGAAGGGCGGGAGGCCGAGGGGGCGGCGGCGGGCAAGGGGCTCATGGGAAACGCTCACTGTAGGTAAAAATTCCTACATCAATCATCCGCTCTTGCAAGAGGAGGCGGATAGAGCGTGCAACCACCGTTTGTATCTCACCGACAGAAAATTCAATAGAAACAGCAATATATGCCACTTGTCGCGAGGCATGCCCAAGCTCGCGAAATAGGAATTTATCCTCCTGTCTCCCGCGCCGCTCCAGCATCGGCCGGGATCTGGAGGAACCGGCATGGGTGGTGCAGATGGGAAGGACAGGCGGGCGCACGCCTTCGCGGCGGAGGCGGCCGATGCGCAGGTGGGGCGGTTGATGCGAGGGCTCGAGGTGTTCTGCGAGGGGCCGGCGGGCATCGCCCGCGCCCTGCGTCATGCCCGAAAGGCGGCGCGGGCCGGAGGCACCGGCTATGACCCGGCGCGCCATGCCGCGCTGCTGCGGCTCCAGCGGCTTGGGCAGAAAGCAGTTTTCGCCCGCGCCCTGGCCGGTGCCGGGGCGCGGGCAGAGGCTCAGAGGCCTTCGAACAGCGCGGTGGAGAGGTAGCGCTCGGCGAACGAGGGGACGATGGCGACGATGGTCTTGCCGGCCATGTCCTCCCGCGCCGCCAGTTCCAGCGCGGCCGCCACGGCGGCGCCGGAGGAGATGCCGCCGGGAATGCCTTCGTAGCGAGCGAGGGCGCGGGCGGTGTCGAAGGCGGTCTGGTTGCCCACCGTCACCACCTCGTCGATGATCGAGCGGTCGAGCACCTCCGGCACGAAGCCAGCGCCGATGCCCTGGATCTTGTGGGGGCCGGGAGGGCCGCCGGAGAGCACCGGGGAATCCTCCGGCTCCACCGCGATCATCTTGAGCGAGGCCTTGCGGGGCTTCAGCACCTGGCCGATGCCGGTGATGGTGCCGCCGGTGCCGACGCCGGCCACCACGGCGTCCACCTTGCCGTTGGTGTCGTTCCAGATCTCCTCGGCCGTGGTGCGGCGGTGCACCTCGGGGTTCGCCTTGTTCTTGAACTGCTGGGGCATCACCGCCTTCGGCGTCTCGGCGATGATCTGCTCGGCGCGCGCCACGGCGCCCTTCATGCCGAGGTTGGCGGGGGTCAGCACCAGCTCGGCGCCGAGCAGGGTGAGCATCTTGCGGCGCTCGATGGACATGCTCTCGGGCATAACCAGGATGAGCCGGTAGCCCCGGGCGGCCGCGACGAAGGCGAGGGCGATGCCGGTGTTGCCCGAGGTCGGCTCCACGAGAACCGTGTCGGCATCGAGCACGCCGGCCTGTTCCATCGCGTCGATCATGGCGACGCCGATGCGGTCCTTCACGCTGTTGATGGGGTTGAAGAATTCGAGCTTGGCGAGGATGTCCGCCTTGGCTCCGCGCAGTTCGGGCAGCCGCTTGAGCCGCACCAGCGGCGTGTTGCCGATGGTCTCGGTGATGGAATCATAGACCCGACCCCGGCCCACGAGGGGGGCGGAGGACACGATCTTGGCGGCAGGTTGTGCCATGGGCGATCTCCTTCTTGTCTCGTCTCGTGCGCTGCGGGCGGGCCGTGGGGTCCGGGTGCGCCGGCGCAGCTTCGGGCAGCTTGGTCGGGGATGATCCTCGAAGGCGGGGAGCGCTCTTCCCCGAAGGGGAACTCTCGCGCGCTGAAATAGACCTCTTTTCTGCCTCCGGGTCGATCCCGGATCGGCGGTCCGGCCGGAGGCCGGTGTCAGATGGCGAAGTCGATCCTCTCGTGCTCGGAGCCGTGGCCCTTGTCGTCGGCGGCGCGGCAGAGGTCTTCCAGCGTCACGCCATCGAGGGCGGTGTCGAACGTGTCCTCGGCCGCGGCCACGGCCGGCTGCACCACTTCCGTCACCAGCGGCGGCAGGATGATCTCCTTCTCCTCCTCGGCGCCCTCGACCACCCGCACGATCTCGGCCACGGACACCCGGCGGCGTTCCCGCGCCAGCTCGTAGCCGCCGCGCGGGCCGCGCACGCCCTTCAGGACGCCGGCATGGACGAGGGCCTGCAGCACCGGCTCCAGCCGGCGGGGGGGAAGTCCGTGGCGGGCGGCCAGGGCCTTGGCGGCAACCGGCGCGCCGCGGGCGTGGACGGCCACATCCACCACGGCGGCGATGGCGAGGAGGCTCTTGTCGGAAAGGCGCGGCATCGGAGGAACGGCTTCCTTTAAGGACGGGCTTCTCGAAAGGCGAGGTTGCTCCCTGCCGTCCACCGACGGCTAAATCACGTGGAACCGAGGCCTGTTGATCCAAAACCACCGGAACCGCGTGCAGTTTGGCTCAATTCTCCGATTTCTTCCAGCATTATTTGAACCACGGGCGCCACCACGATCTGCGCGATCCGCATGCCCCGGCTGATTTCCACGCTCTCACGCCCATGGTTGACGAGCAGGACGGCGATCTCACCCCGGTAATCGCAATCCACGGTGCCCGGGGCATTCAACACCGTGACCCCGTGGTTCTTGGCGAGGCCCGAACGCGGCCTCACCTGCGCCTCGTAGCCGTCCGGCAAGGCGACGGCGAAGCCGGTGGGGATGGCGGCGCGGTCGCCCGGCGCCAGCACAAGCGGCGCGTCGGCCGGCAGGGCGCAGGCGAGGTCCATGCCGGCGGCGCCGGGGGTCGCGTAAGCGGGCAAAGGCAAGCCGGCGGCATGGGGCAGGCGCTGAATCTTCACAGGGGGCGGTGTCACGGATGGGTTCCCGAGAGTTCGTCGGCGATGCGGGTGACGAGGTGGCGGGCGACCTCGGCCTTGGTGGCCGAGGGCCAATCCTCCACGCCGGCGGCGGTGACGAGGTGCACGGTGTTGCTGTCGCCGCCCATGATGCCGGTGGCGGGGGACACGTCATTGGCGACGATCCAGTCGCAGCCCTTGCGCACGCGCTTGTCCCGCGCATGCGCCACCACCTGCTCGGTTTCCGCCGCAAAACCGACCACCAGGCGCGGACGCAGGGTGTGGTGGCGCGAGACCGAGGCGAGGATGTCGGGATTCTCCACCAGCGTCAGGGTGGGCGCGCCGCCACCGTCCTTCTTGATCTTCTGCTCCGAAGCGTCGGCCACCCGCCAGTCGGCGACTGCCGCGGCGAAGACGGCGGCGTCCACGGGCAGATTCTCTTCCACCGCCGCCAGCATGTCGCGGGCGCTCTCCACGTGGATCACCCGCACGCCCGTAGGATCCGGAACTTCGGCCGGGCCGGAGACCAGCACGACCTCGGCTCCGGCGGCGCGGGCCGCGGCGGCGATCGCATGGCCCTGCTTGCCCGAGGAGCGGTTGGCGATATAGCGCACCGGGTCGATGGGCTCATGGGTCGGGCCCGAGGTGACGAGGATCCGGCGGCCGGCGAGCCGCCGGGACGCGCCTTCGCCGAAATGAGCTTCGATGGCGGCGAGGATCTCCATCGGCTCCGCCATGCGGCCCTCGCCAAACTCGTCCCGCTCGGCCATGGCGCCCGAATTGGGGCCCACCACCGAGATGCCGTCGGCCCTCAACTGGGCCACGTTCCGGCGTGTTGCGGGGTGCGCCCACATGCGCGGATTCATGGCCGGGGCCACAAGCACCGGCTTGTCGGTGGCGAGCAGGCAGGTGGCGGCGAGGTCGTCGGCAAGGCCGTGCGCCATGCGGGCGAGCAGGTCGGCGGTGGCCGGCGCCACCACGAGGAGGTCCGCCTCCCGCGAGAGGCGGATGTGGCCGATATCGTGCTCGGCGGTGAGATCGAACAGGTCGGTGAACACCCGTTCGCCGGTGATCGCGCCCACCGAAAGCGGCGTCACGAATCGCCCGGCCGCCTCGGTCATGATGGCGCGGACCGTGGCGCCGCGCTCCTTCAGGCGGCGCACCAGATCGAGGCACTTGTATGCGGCAATGCCCCCTCCGATGAGGAGGAGGATGCGCTTGTCCTTCAGCATCTGCGGCTCCATTGGCGTCGTCCTGTCGCAGTACAGCACGCCGTGGCCGCCATGCAACGCGCCCGGCCTGCGAGCTGGATCGGGAGCGCGACGGGTGCGAATCGTAATTCTGCAGCCCAGAGTAGTTTCCGGATGTATCGCTACCCGAAATTACATTTCCGGCACCTTCGGCCTGTCGAGCCATGGGGCCGTAAAGAACGTGCGAAGAAAATCGTGGCCGGCGGTACGATTACGCCCCGTTCGCCCGTGCCGCGTGCTGGCGCCGCGCGGAACTGGCCATTAGAATCCGTCACATGAGAGGTATCACGGGCCAGGTCGGAAACTCGGACGGAGCTGGAGGCGCGGAAGACGTTCGTCTTCGCGCATTCGGCGGCGAGTTCGTCGACGGGGCCGTGGAGCAGCAATTTAGGGTCGCCTGCCTCGAAGAGGCGCGGCGCCACGGGCGTTTCCTGTTCGCCGCCTCGGTCATCCTCAATGCCTTGTTCCTGATGAGCGACTGGCGATTCGCCGGAACCGCGCATTTCGTGGTGGCGGTCAGCGCGCGTTTCGCGGTCGTCGCGTTGTCGCTGTTCTGCCTGGTGGCGGTGCAGATAGCGACGACGCCGGGGCGGATGACCGCCATCTACCTCGTGTGGCTCTGGGGCATATCGGCAGCCATTGCGGTGCTGGTGAGTTCGCACAGCGACCTTGCCCTGTTCGTGGTGATGCTGCTGCCAACGGTCTTCTACCTGGCGGTGCCCATCCCGTTCGGCTGGCTTGTGTCCGGCGGGTTCGGGGCCAGTGCGCTGCTGCTCTTCGGCTATCTCGACCGTTCGACGGGCTGGCAGATGGGCGTGGGCCTCGCCCTCGCGGTGGCGGTCCTCAATACCATGCTGGCCCTCATCGCGGCCCGCGCCAACCGGACGGAGCGGCGCTTCTGGTCGGTGGTGCGTGCCGAGCGCGAGGCCAACGAGAAACTCCGGGCCAGCGAGGACATCCTGGAGAATACGTTCCAGGCGGTGCCGATTCCGCTGGTCGTCGCGCGACTGGACGACGGCCGGCACATCAAGTCCAACGAGGCCGCGCGCCGCTTCTACGGCGGGACGCTCGACCTGCCCGACGGCGGGGGCCTGTGCGACGCGGCGCTCGGTGGCAAGGATGCCCACTCCCTTCGTGATCGCCTGCGCCGCGATGGCATCGCCACCGAGTTTGAAACCACGGTGACGCTCGCCGACGGCGAGGAGCGGCAGGTCGTGCTGGCAGCCGCGGTGACGCCCTCCGGCCCCGCGCCCAATCTCGTCGCCGCGCTGGTGGACGTCACCGACCGCCGCGCCGCAGAACGCCAGGCGCGCTATGCGGCAAGCCACGATGCCCTGACCGGCCTGCCCAACCGTGCCGCCTTCCACGAGGGACTGGAGGCCGCGCTCGCCCGCCGCAAGCCGGGGCAGGGCATCTGCGTGCTGCTAATGGACCTCGACGGACTCAAGGACGTCAACGACACCCTGGGCCACGATGCGGGCGACGCCGTGCTCATGGAGACGGCGCACCGGCTCGACGCCCTCATCGACCAGCCGGCGCTGATCGCGCGGCTCGGAGGCGACGAGTTCGTCTGCGCCGTCGAGGGGCCGGACCCGGTCGGGCTCGGCCGCCGCCTGGCCCAGAGCGTCCTCGCCGAGCTGCGCCGGCCGCTGCTGCATGCGGGCCGGCATTTCTCCACGCGGGCCAGCATCGGCATCGCCGCCTGTCCCGAGCATGATTGTAGCTACGGCGAGCTGATGAAGGACGCCGACCTCGCGCTCTATGCCGCCAAGCAGCAGGGGCGTAACCGCGTGGTCGTCTATGCCCCGGCCATGCGCCAGGCCGTGCTGGAACGGGTGGCGCTGAACCGGGCCATGATCGGCGCCCTCGCCGACGACGAGATCGTGCCCTACTACCAGCCCAAGGTTTCCCTCACCACGGGGCGCCTCGCCGGGGTGGAGGCGCTGGTGCGCTGGCGGCGCTCGCCGCACAGCATCCTCTCGCCCTCCGCCTTCGAGGCTGCGCTGTCGGACCCCGAACTCGCGGTGCTGATCGGCGAGCGCATGGTGCGCCGGGTGGCGAGCGACGTTCGCGGTTGGATCGAGCTTGGCTACGACTGCGGGCGTGTCGCCATCAACCTCGCGCCCGCCCAGTTCACCAACCGCGACCTCGCGCCCACCCTGTTGCGCCAGTTCCACGCCGCGGGCGTCGAGCCGTCGCATTTCGACGTGGAGATCACCGAGACCGTCTTCCTCGGGCGCAGCTCCGACCACGTGGCGCCGATCCTCGACGAACTGAACCGCGCCGGCGTGCGCGTCGCGCTGGATGATTTCGGCACCGGCTACGCCGGCCTCATCCATCTCAAGCAATTGCCCATCGACACCATCAAGATCGACCAGAGCTTTGTGAAAGACATCGAGCGCGACGCCTTCGACACCGCCATCGTCTGTGCAGTGATCGAGCTGGGCCGCAAGCTCGGCATGCGGGTGGTGGCCGAAGGCCTCGAGACTGCCGGCCAAGCCCGCTTCCTGCGCGACAACGGCTGCGAGCTGGCGCAGGGCTTCCTCTTTTTCCGGCCCCTGGCCGCGCCGGAGATGACCGACCTGTTGCGGGCCGAGCGCCCGGACACCGCCGCCGCCCGCCTGGCCCTGTTTACAGGGGCGCCGATCGCGCAGGCGTGAGCGCGGTGGCGGGTCGTGGGTGGCGGGCCACGCTGCACTGCGAAAGGCAGTCTGCGGAAAGTTGCGGCAAGTAGAGGCGGCATGATTTCGCGCCGCGAAATCTTTTTGCCGGCGACGTGGCCAATTCGTCCCTTCTCAGACAATCCAAGGCGAAGCGGACGCCGGAAATGGCCAAGTTGTCGCAGCAAATGCGACAATTGCCGGGGGCGTGCCCAAACAAGCATCAAATCTTGCCCTCACCTTGGGCACGACATGCGAATGAAACTAAATCAAAGTGTCGCTAATCATACAAAATGGGTGGGGACGGTGCCTGGGGTGATGGAGAGAGCACCATGGTTCATCAGGAAGCGTTGCAAATCGAGCGCGAGCAGCCTCGATCTCATGTGCCCCTCGTTTCACTGAGCGACGTGGCTCTGACCGGGATCTACGAGATCTCGAAGATTCTGACGGCCCCGAATCGCCTCGAGACCACGCTTTCCAGCGTTGTTAATCTTCTGTCGTCCTTCATGCAGATGCGCCATGGCGTGATTTCGCTGCTGGAAGATGACGGCATTCCCGACATCACGGTCGGCGGCGGTTGGAACGAAGGCACCGATGCGCGTTATCGCGCGCGTCTGCCGGAAAAGGCCATCGGTCAGGTGATCGCGACCGCCGTGCCGCTGATTGCTGAGAATGTCGCCTCCCACCCGGCCTTCAGCGAGGCCGACGCGCAGGCGCTCGGCGCCAGCGAGGACACCCGCGTGTCCTTCATCGGCGTGCCGATCCGCGTCGCTTCCCGGGTGATCGGAACGCTGACCATCGACCGCGTGTGGGACGGCCGCTCCGTCTTCCGGCTCGATTCGGATGTGCGTTTCCTCACCATGGTGGCGAACCTCATCGGCCAGACGGTCCAGCTTCATCGCGTCGTCTCGCGTGACCGCGAGCGGCTGATGGCGGAAAGCGGCCGCCTGCAGAAGGAATTGTCGGAGCTGAAGCCGTCGAACGCCGGCCGCGAGCGCAAGCGCGTCTATGTGGATGGCATCATCGGCGACAGCCGCGAGATCCGCGGCCTGCTCGACAAGATCATGATCGTCGCCAAGTCCCATTCGCCGGTGTTGCTGCGCGGCGAATCGGGTACCGGCAAGGAACTGATCGCCAAGGCGATCCATGAGCTTTCGCCCCGCGCCAAGGGGCCGTTCATCAAGCTCAACTGCGCCGCGCTGCCCGAATCCGTTCTGGAATCCGAGCTGTTCGGTCATGAGAAGGGCGCCTTCACCGGTGCGGTGGGCGCGCGCAAGGGCCGCTTCGAGCTGGCTGACAAGGGCACGCTCTTCCTCGACGAGATCGGCGAGATTTCCCCCGCCTTCCAGGCGAAGCTGCTGCGTGTGCTGCAGGAGCAGGAATTCGAGCGGGTCGGCGGCAGCCACACCCTGAAGGTGAATGTGCGCGTCGTCGCCGCCACCAACAAGAACCTCGAAGAGGCGGTGGCGAAGAACGAGTTCCGTGCCGATCTATACTACCGCATCAGCGTCATCCCGGTGATCGTGCCCTCTTTGCGCGACCGGCGCGGCGACATCCCGCTCCTGGCCAACGAGTTCCTCGACCGCTTCAATCGCGAAAACGGCCGCGACCTGCACTTCAATCAGGACGCCATGGACGTGCTGATGGGCTGCGGCTTCCCCGGCAATGTGCGCGAGCTGGAGAATTGCGTGCAGCGGACGGCGACCCTCGCGCAGGGCGGCAACATCGTCGGCGACGATTTCGCCTGCCGTCACAACGAATGCCTGTCGGCGCTTCTGTGGCGCAGCCCGGCCGATGCTCCGCAGACGCGCCGCCCGATGGACATTCCCCTGCCGGTGATGCCGCCGCTTTCCCCGATCAGCGGCGAGGCGGCCAATTCCAACACCGTGCCGCGCCTGCCGCCGCTGACCGTTCCGGTTCCTGCGCCGGCGCCGGCGGTGCCGGTGCGCGCCGCGATCCCGGATGAGGACTTGTCCGAGCGAGAGCGGCTGGTGGACGCCATGGAGCGCGCCGGCTGGGTGCAGGCCAAGGCCGCGCGCCTTCTCGGCCTCACGCCCCGCCAGATCGGCTACGCCCTGAAGAAGCACGACATCGAAATCAAGCGCTTCTGATCCGCCTGGGTCGCCGTCAGCGGCCTTTGGCATCTCAACCGACGTTCGGCCCTCTCCGCACCGCGGGGAGGGCTTTTTTGTGCCCGCTGCCATTCCCCGGCGATCAGGCGGGGCGAACCGGGCGAGGCTGTCGGGCTGTCGCACTTGCGACACCGTGTCGGGTGAACGACAGCGGGGCAGGTCTTCGAACAGAAAGAATAACAATTAAAAATCAATCATTTGCCCGATGGCACGGTGCTTGAAAGAGGGTCTGCGCCTGCCAATCTGCACAGTGCGGAGCTAGCCCATGGCCTACAAGATCGTCGCGTCCCAGTGCACCGTTTGCGGTGCCTGCGAGTTCGAATGCCCGAATGCTGCCATCAGCCTCAAGCGGGACATGTATGTGATCGACCCCAAGAAGTGCACGGAGTGCGAGGGGCATTTCGACAAGCCCCAGTGCGCCGTGGTTTGCCCGGTGGAGAATACCTGCGTTCCGGCATGATGCCCGGCGGCGCCGCGGTGGGGATGTCGGCACGATCGGCTCCGCTCGGAGCCATCCCTGCTGGTCCCGGCGGGTATTCCCTCCACTGATACGAGATCGGAGCCGTTCGGGCTCCGCTCCCCACCCCCGCGCGCGGCGCCCGGCGCCGCAGCCTGACAGTTGAACGGAGGGCCCGATGGCGGCCGTACAGGACACAGTCGAACAGGTTCGCTCCATCGACGTCGACCAGTACAAATACGGATTCGAGACGCAGATCGAATCCGAAAAGGCGCCGAAGGGCCTTTCGGAAGAGGTCATCCGCTTCATCTCGGCCAAGAAGGAAGAGCCGGAGTGGATGCTGCAGTGGCGCCTCGACGCCTATGCCCGCTGGCTCACCATGCAGGAGCCGGAGTGGGCGCGCGTCAGCTACCCGCCCATCGATTATCAGGACCTCTACTATTATTCTCAGCCCAAGAAGTTCAAGGCGCCGAAGTCCCTCGATGAGGTCGATCCGGAAATCCTGAAGACTTACGAGAAGCTGGGCATCCCGCTGCGCGAGCAGGAAATCCTGGCGGGCGTGGAAATTCCCGAGGGCGAGCGGCCGAAGATCGCGGTGGACGCGGTGTTCGACAGCGTCTCGGTGGCCACCACCTTCAAGGAGGAGCTGAAGGCCGCCGGCGTGATCTTCATGCCCATCTCGGAGGCCCTGCGCGAGCATCCGGATCTGGTGAAGCAGTATCTGGGCAGCGTGGTGCCGGCGACTGACAATTACTACGCAACGCTGAACCAGGCGGTGTTCTCGGACGGATCCTTCGTTTACATCCCGCCGGGCGTGCGCTGCCCGATGGAACTCAGCACCTACTTCCGCATCAACGAGAAGAATACGGGCCAGTTCGAGCGCACCCTCATCATCGCCGACAAGGGCTCGTACGTTTCCTATCTCGAAGGCTGCACCGCGCCCATGCGCGACGAGAACCAGCTGCACGCCGCCGTGGTGGAACTGGTCGCCCTCGATGACGCCGAGATCAAGTATTCCACCGTCCAGAACTGGTACCCCGGCGATGCCGAAGGGAAGGGCGGCATCTACAATTTCGTGACCAAGCGCGGCGACTGCCGCGGCAAGAATTCCAAGATTTCCTGGACGCAGGTGGAAACCGGCTCGGCCATCACCTGGAAGTATCCGAGCTGCGTGCTGCGCGGCGAAGGCTCTTCCGGCGAGTTCTACTCCATCGCCATTTCCAACGGCCGCCAGCAGGTGGATTCCGGCACCAAGATGATCCATCTCGGCAAGAACACCACGAGCCGGATCATCTCCAAGGGCATTTCGGCCGGCAAGTCCAACAACACCTATCGCGGGCTGGTGTCGGCTCATCGCAAGGCGGCCGGAGCGCGAAATTTCACGAACTGCGACTCGCTTCTCATTGGCGACCTGTGCGGTGCGCACACCGTGCCGTACATCGAGGCGAAGAACCCCACGGCGCAGTTCGAGCACGAGGCGACCACCTCGAAGATCTCGGAAGACATGCTGTTCTACTGCATGCAGCGCGGCCTCTCGCAGGAAGATGCCGTGGCGCTCGTGGTGAACGGCTTCGTTCGCGATGTGCTCCAGCAGCTTCCCATGGAGTTCGCCGTCGAGGCGCAGAAGCTCATTTCCATCAGCCTGGAAGGCAGCGTCGGCTGACGCCTTCCATCCCTTTTCAGATCGCGTCGCCGGGCAACAATAACCAGAGGATCTTCACCATGGCTCCCCTTCTCGAAATCAAGGACCTCCATGCCGAGATCGCTGGGGGGCGCAAGATCATCAACGGGATGAACCTCACCATCAATCCCGGTGAGGTCCACGCCATCATGGGGCCGAACGGCGCCGGCAAGTCCACCCTCTCCTACGTTCTCTCCGGCAAGCCGGGCTACGAGATCACCGGGGGCGAGGTCATCTTCCGGGGCGTGAACCTGCTCGATCTGTCGCCCGACGAGCGCGCCGCGCAGGGCCTGTTCCTCTGCTTCCAGTATCCGCTGGAAATCCCCGGCGTCTCCAACATGGCGTTCCTGCACACGGCGGTGAACAGCCAGCGCAAGAAGCGCGGCGAGGTGGAGCTGACCTCCCCCGAGCTGGTGCGCAAGGTGCGCGAGCTGGGCAAGCAGCTCGGCATCGACACCGAGATGCTGAAGCGCCCGGTGAATGTCGGTTTCTCCGGTGGCGAGAAGAAGCGCAACGAGACCCTGCAGATGATGCTGCTGGAGCCCTATTTCTGCGTGCTGGACGAGGCGGATTCCGGCCTCGACATCGACGCGCTCAAGGTGGTCTCCAACGGCGTGAACGCCCTGCGCTCGCCCGAGCGCTCCATGCTGGTCATCACCCACTATCAGCGCCTGCTCGACTATATCGTGCCGGACGTGGTGCACGTGTTCAACGCCGGCCGCATCGTCCACACCGGCGGCAAGGAACTGGCGCTGGAGCTGGAAGCCACTGGCTACGCCCAGTACCAGAGCGAGGCGGCGTGATGGCCACGGCAGCCCCGGCAATCGTCCGTCCCATGAAGACCGGCGCCGAACTGGCGCTGGCCGAGACCTTCGCCGCCGTGCGCGCCAGCCTGCCGGGCGGACCTGAAGTCGCAGCCCAGCGGACCGCGGCTTTCGACACTTTCGCGGATGCCGGCCTGCCGCACCGCCGGGTGGAAAGCTGGAAATATACCGACCTGCGCGCGCTGATGCGCGATGCGAAGCCGCTGGCGCCGCTGCCGGACGCGGATGCCAAGGCGAAGGCGGTGGCTGCAGGCAGCCTGTTCTCCACGCTCGGCTTCCGCCGTCTCGTGGTGGTGAACGGCGCTTTCGTGCCGGAGCTGTCCGACCTCGCAGATCTGGAGGCCGGCCTCGCCATCACCTCCATGGCCGATGCTCTGGCCGATCCTGCGGGCCTTCCGGCGATCCATCTCGGCCGCACCGTCGCCTCGTCGGATGCCGTCCTCGCCCTCAACACCGCGCTCATGGGCGACGGCGTGGTGGTGCACGTGACCGCCGGCGCGTCGATCGCGCGGCCGGTGGAGTTGGTGTTCGTGACCACGGCGGAGACGCCGGTCGCCGCCTTCACCCGCTCGCTGGTGGTGGTGGAAGATGGCGCCAGGCTCACCCTGGTGGAGAGCCACGAGGGGCCTGCGGGCATCGCCTATCAGGTCAATACGGCCCTTGAGCTGGTGGTCGGCGCTGGTGCGTCCTTCGAGCGCATCAAGGTGACGACCGAGGGCAGCGACGCCGTGCATCTCGCCACGATGCTGGCGAAGGTGGAGGCCGACGCGACCTTCTCCAACACCTTCTTCACCACCGGCGGCGCCGTGGTGCGCAACCAGCTCCTCGTGCATCTCGCGGGCGAGAACGTGAAGGCGCACATGGGCGGCGTGAGCCTGCTCGCGGGCAAGCAGCACGCCGACACGATGCTCTCCGTCGATCATGCGGCGCTGGCCGGCGAGAGCCGCGAATCCTTCCGCGCGGTGCTGGACGGCGCCTCGCAGGACATCTTCCAGGGCAAGATCGCCGTGCGCCAGGCGGCCCAGAAGACCGATGCGCGCATGCTCAGCCGCGCGCTGCTGCTGACCGAGACGGCGGAATCCTGCAACAAGCCCGAGCTGGAGATCTTCGCCGACGACGTGCAGTGCGGCCACGGCTGCACCACCGGCACGCTCGACCAGCAGATCAAGTTCTACCTCATGGCCCGCGGCATTCCCGCCAAGGAGGCCGAGGCGCTCCTCATCCAGGCCTTCGTCGGCGAGGTGATCGACGCCATCGGCGAGGAGGGCATCCGCACCGCCCTCGCCGAGGCGACGCGCGCCTGGCTGCTGGGACGGGAGTGAAACATGACCGCTCTTCACCCCGCGGTCTCGAACGGCTCCTACGATGTGATGCGCGTGCGCGAGGATTTTCCGATCCTCGACCTCAAGGTCAACGGCAAGCCGCTGGTCTATCTCGACAACGGCGCCTCGGCCCAGAAGCCTAAGGCGGTGCTCGACCGCATCCAGCAGGTCTACACCTCCGAATACGCCAACGTGCATCGCGGCTTGCACTATCTCGCCAATGCCGCGACCGAAGCCTACGAGGGCGGCCGTCACGCGGTGCAGCGCTTCCTCAATGCCGCGCGGCCGGAAGAGATCATCTTCACCCGCAGCGCGACGGAGGCGATCAACCTCGTCGCCGCCACCTTCGGCAAGGCCCGCATCCAGGAGGGCGACGAAATCGTCCTCTCCATCATGGAGCACCACGCCAACATCGTGCCGTGGCATTTCCTGCGCGAAAACCAGGGCGCGGTCCTGAAGTGGGCGCCGGTGGACGACGAGGGCAACTTCCTCCTCGACGAATTCGAGAAGCTGCTCACGGACCGCACCAAGCTCGTCGCCATCACCCAGATGTCGAACGTGCTCGGCACCACCGTGCCGGTGAAAGAGGTGGTGAAGATCGCCCACGCGCGCGGCATCCCCGTGCTGGTAGACGGCTCGCAGGGCGCGGTCCATCTCGACGTGGATGTGCAGGACATCGACTGCGACTTCTACATCATCACCGGCCACAAGCTGTATGGCCCCACGGGCATCGGCGCGCTCTACGGCAAGTATGAGCATCTTCAGGCCATGCCGCCCTTCAACGGCGGCGGAGAGATGATCCGGGTGGTCCGGCAGGATTCGGTCACCTACGGCGACCCGCCCCACCGGTTCGAGGCGGGCACGCCGGCCATCGTCCAGGCAGCGGGTCTCGGTGCCGCGCTGGACTATATCCAGTCCATCGGCAAGGCGCGCATCCGCGCCCATGAGAATGAGTTGTGCCGCTATGCGCAGGAGCGGCTCGGCGAGCTGAACTCGGTTCGCATCATCGGCACGGCCAAGGAGAAGGGCGCCATCATCTCGTTCGAGATCGCCGGTGCCCATGCCCATGACTTTGCGACGCTGATCGACAATGACGGCATCGCCGTGCGCGCGGGTACCCACTGCGCCATGCCGCTGCTGGAGCGGTTCGGCGTCGCCGCCACCTGCCGCGCCTCGTTCGGCCTCTACAACACCCGCGAGGAAGTGGACCGCTTCGTCGCGGCGCTGAGCAAGGCGCAGGAGCTGATCGGCTGACGCCGGAGCGAGACCTCTGTTTGATGGACAGCAACGGGCCGGCATCGCCGGCCCGTTTTGCGTCGCCCGATGCCATGTCGAACAGGAGGGTCGAAAACGCGACAGGTCGGCGGGACCAGCCATTGTCGGGTTTCGACAGGCCGGATCGCCGGCTCGGGAGTGTCCTGTTTCAAACAGCCCTAAACTGGCGTGTCAGCCGCAAAACCCGTGTGTCGGGTTTTGAACATGCCCGACGTGTTTCTGTAAGTAGTTGTTATAAAAAGAAAAAATCGCCTGAAAATCGCTGGCACAGTCGTTGCTACTCCCCTGTCAGGCGCCAGGCTGCTGGCTGGTGGGCTCCGGAAGGGCCCCGTCCGCATCCGCGCCTGAGTGCAACGTCCCCGGACAGATCCGCGTCCTGCGCACCGGTCCGGAGACCACCGAATCCTCGTTTTGAAGGTTCGAAGGAGAGCAAGATGGCTTCGCTGCGACAGATCGCGTTTTACGGCAAGGGTGGCATCGGCAAGTCCACCACGTCC
>NZ_JBQUZM010000009.1:0-112394 GCF_056313845.1 Xanthobacter sp. DMC47
TTCCGATCTTGCCCGCAGCGAAGGCGGTGCGCACGTCGCCGGCGAACTTGACCAGCTTCGAGGCGTCGCTCGCCTTGATGCCCGTCTGCTGCGCGACGACCGCGGTCTCGATACGCGGGTCCATGTAGCCGACTTCCTCGACGATACCGAAGCGGCTGTAATTCGCGGCGTTCTGCATCTGGGTGCCCTGGTAGAGACCCGTCTCGTCGCCGCCGCCGTTGGTGTTGCCGGTCGCGACGAAGCGGAAATTCTCGTGCGGACGAACGATGCGGAACTCGGGCGGCGCATCCTTGATGACCAGCGCCTTGCCTTCGAGCACCGGCTGGTAGACCGAGAGAACGCTCGGCATGGCGAAGTCGTACTCGTCGGCGCAGTAGACGTAGCCGTTAACCATCGCGAGCGTGAGCGGCCCGGGCTGGAAGATCGTCGACTGATCCTTGACGATGTACTGACCCACGATGTGGCTCTCTTCGGTGTTCACCGTGTGCTGCACACGCATGAACGGCCGATTGGTGCGCGCCGCGACCTGTTCGAGGATCGTGGTCTTGCCCGTGCCGTGATAGCCCCAGAGATAGGTCGGAATGTTGAGCTCCAGGCCCATGATCACGACCTTGCAGAGATCAGGCTGGAACACGTAGCGCCGATCGATATCGGGCACGAGCGCCTGGGCGTCGGCGTCGAGATCGGTGAGGGTCTTGATCACGATCGGGCCGCCGCGCGTCGAGGTAACGCCGGGCGTCGACTCGTCGAAGCCGAACACCTCGTGAAACTTCCGGCGCGCGAAGCCCTCGTTGGTCGTCTCGCTCGTCTCGCTGGCCGCGCTCTGAGCCGCCGCGGAACCATCAGCGGCGCTGGCCGCCTTCTCCGCGCGGATCTTATTCGCCATCCGCTGAGCCTTCTCGGACAGAATCGGCGCATCCGGGAACTCGGTGCGATAGCGCTCCAGCGTCCAGTCGGGATGGTGATTCTTGAGATAGTGGGCGATCGAGTGCGTCTTGGCGCCGTCGATCTGGCACGTAATCTTTTCGTCGCTTTCAGCAACCGTCGACATTGTGACCTCGTGAGTGTGTGTGCTTACGATTCAAACTAGCATTACTGCGCGAGGGTGTTAAGTCAAAATCGACTGAAACCGCCCGGCAAAATATGCGCGTGGATCAGGCGGTGAGGATGCGCCGCAGCTCGCCCATCACGCACGCGGGCAGATCCTCGACCCGATGAAGGACCATGTGCCGCGGGTAGTAGTGCTTCACGGAGTTATCCATGATGCCGATACCGATCGTCTCGACACCCATCTTAGTTGCATCCTCGACCGTGCGCCGCAGATGCTCATGCAAGGCATACGGATTACCGCCCCCAGCAGCCGGCTGGCCGTCCGACAACACGAGCAGGACCTTGCGCTTCTCCTTGCGGGCGAGAAGACGCCGCGCAGCGATCGCCACGCATTCGCCGTCGACGTTGTTCTGCAATGGCACCGTGCTGGCATAGATCGCCGACGCAAACCGCTTACGCACGGTCGGCGTGAAGCGCTCCGAAAACTTCTTGAAGATCGGCATGTAGAGCGGCTCGACGCGAGCATAGCGCACGCCTGGTGTAGAAGGCGGGTAAGAGGAAGCATATGTGGTGGTGAAGCCCATACACTCGCTGGTGATATTGACGCGATCGAGCGTCTGCGCCAGGGCGTAGCCCGCCTTCATTGCAACGGCGAACTTCGATTCACCGCCACGACTGTAACCACCACCCATCGAGCCCGAGTTGTCGATCAGCAGTCCGACCGCCGTATCCTTCGAGACGTTCTCGAACTTCCGACGAAACACGCGGTCGTCGCCGGCCATCAGCCGATGCAGTCCGGCAGTGTGAAGACGCCCCGAGCGATAGCCCGGCACCTTCATCACCTGCGACTGAGCGGCCATCATGCGCTCGATGTCCTTCTGCATCTTGCCGATCATGTGACTGGTCTGGTCGTCGATCTTGGCGATCGCGCTATCATCGAGGCTGTCGGAGATCCGACCCTCCTCGATCACATCGAACTCGTTGGTGTAGATGACGTAATCGGCGCTCATCGCCGCGACCGCTGCGCTCTTGGAGAGGGTGTCGGAGATCGCCTTCTCGAAGTCGGTCTCCTTGATCTCCTTGAGGGCGGACATCACCGATCGGCCGGTCTCTGTCGGAGGCGCGTGAGCTCCACCCTCATCCTCCTCGATCTCCAGCTCCTTCGGCGGGCCGGCGCCGGCGCCCTCTTCATCTGCTTCGCCAGAGCCTTCGCCGGGCGAACTGCCTTCGTCGCCATCTTCGTCAGAAGATCCGTCGCCGGCACCTTCGCCCTCCTCACTCTCCTCGTCGTCGGCTTCTCCTTCGCCGCCTTCCTCGTCGTCGGCGCCGTCTTCATCGTCGGCCTCGTCACTCTCATCAGAGTCGTGACCGTCTTCGTCCTCGGGGTCTTCCTCGTCAGACTCGCCGTCACCATCTTCCTCGGATTCGTCGTCAGCCTCGGGCTCGTCGCCGTCAGCGTCGTCGGTATCCTCCTCGGGTTCGTCGGCGTCTTCCTCGGGCTCCTCGCCATCGTCGGCGCCATCACCCTCAGCGTCTTCCTCTTCCTCCTCTTTTTCCTCCTCGTCGTCAGACTCGGGCTCTTCCTTCGCCTTCTTGGGCTTGGGCTTCTCACCCTTATCCTTCTTCTCGGGCTTCTCGCCGGCACCCTCTTCGGGGCCAGACTCTTCCGACGGATCGCTCTCGGTCGGCTCTTCGGTCTCACCCGACGCACCGCCGCTTTCGGGCGAGCCTTTGCCGGACTTGTCCTTGTCCTTCTCCTTCGATGGCGCGCTCGACGGGGGAGGGGGCTCCTTCATGAGCGCGTCCATCAGCTGCCGCGTCACCTCGATCGACTCGGCCGTGCTGTTGATCTTGGGGACGCGCGCGATCAGCGCCGGAGGCACGCGCTTGAGGAACATCGCGATGTCGGGGCGTTCCGCGATCTTCGTCTCTTCCATGTAGCGCTGGAACGCCTTCTGACCCGCCCAGCTGCGGACGAACACGGGCATCAGCACCGCGATCTCTTCGGCGATATTGCCTGCAACCTTTTCGAGCGCGGGCTTGGTGAGTTTCGCGAGGAAGAACTCGTGCAGAAGGTCCAGATTGAACGCAGTGCCCGGCAGCTTCTTTGCCATAGCACGTTCGATGTAGCTGTCCTCAACGATGTTGAAGAGAGAATGAGCCGCCTCGCCGGCCTGCTGACCGAACTTCTTGGACGCTTTGAAATCCGAGAAGAAGATGTGGGCGATCTCATGATCGAGAAAGCCTTGGATCGCAAGGATCAGGCTTTCATCGGCGTTGTCGGGCAGGTACGGAATGTTGACCAGAATGGGCTTGCCATTGTGATCGGCCCTGACATAGGCGTCCATGCCGCGTTGTGTGACCTTGAGACCCTGGCCGGTCAGCATGTGAGTGACCTTCACGATCGCAGCGCGAAGGATCTCAAGTTCCTTGTTCATGACTCTCGCTCGTTTAGTTTAGTCAATCTTGACTATAAGTCGCGCTACACGGAAAGCGAGCGGGTTATCGCGGAAGAATCACGGCGTCACCCAGCGGCGGGATCAGCACGTAGACCTTACCATCGTCGCGATGGACACCGGCGAGAACCTGGAGCGACCCGCTCGTTTCTTGCCGAAACTCGGTGAGTGTCTCGGCGTAGGCGAACGCTTCGTCGATCGGCAGCGTCCTGTAGCTCGGCTCACACATATTCATGACGTACCCTTTTAGTCAATATTGATTGATCCACTACGCCATTGAAAAAGCGCCATGCGGCGCTTTTTCGGACCCTCGGAGGAGGGGTCACTTCGCCTTCGCACCCTTTCCGTCGGCTTTACGCTCGGCGATCGCTTCGACCAGCTCGCCCCTGGTCTTGGGGGTGAAGATGGCCTTGAGCTCTTCCTTGATCCGCGGCGTCAGCGCGGGATCAGTGCCGCCGGAAAGCTCCCGGATGTACTCGACGATGGTCCGCTCGTTGGCGGACAGATCGTCGCCGAGAACCTCTTCCATCGGCGGGCCGTTCTCCGGCCAATACTGCTCCAGCGCCATCTTGAACAGCCCGATGGGGTCGACGCCGAGCGCTTTCGCGAGGGGCGTCACCTTGTCGAGCGGAACCCGGGCCTGACCCGTGCGGATCATCGACACCATCGTCGAGGACTTCGAGTAGCCAAGCTCCACAGCGATTGCGCGCTGATTCTTGACATCGGAGAGCGCGTCGACCTTTTCGGCCACAAACTTGGTGAGCCTCGTCTCCTTGAACGGAGCGCCATATTCAATCATGTTCCGCGATCTCCAGCTTTCTCTCTGTCCCCTAGATGCGTCATTTGAGCAGCCGCAGACATCATCATCTGCACATCATTTATAGCGTGACTGTCAGAGCGCGTCGCCCGGGTTTCGTGGATTGAATCGGCTAAATCAAAATTGACTGACGGAACGTCGCACCGGCTGAATCGGGTGTCAAGACGCCACGTTTGTATACCAGGGCGAATTCACGACGAACGCGGCCCGCATTCCATAATCTTCCTTCTGCGAACGGATCACGGGCGCGCGAGGCGGTGTCTATGCGCCGGCGCACGAATCGGACATAACTAGCAACCTCTGTTCGATTCTCGTGAGGGGCGTATGGCGACCGACAAGGAGCGCGAGCGCGTTGCGCGTATGCGGCAGAACCGCCGGCAGCTTGGCTTCCGTGAGACCACGATCTGGATACATCAGGACGTGAAGGCACGGATCGACGAGATGATCTCGTCCGGTCGTTATGAGTCCCAGTCCGCGGCCCTCACGCACGCGGTCGAACAGTTCTTTGGTGCGACGGAGAAGCGATCAATCAGCTAGATGCGGCAAAGCAAAAGGCCTCCAGGGCGGCAACCCTGAAGGCCTTTTAAGGAGCGATACCGCAGAGCCGTGAAGGGATCACAGGTCAGAGGCGAATCACTGGAGTCCTAGACAGCTCCAGTTATGACCTCCCCTCCCAGCTCTGTCAAGAAAACACCCTTCGGGGTGAACGCCCCTGCTTTGCCTCCAGCTCGGAGGCGGAAGATGGAGACGGTGCCTGTTGGGGGCCGGCGGCTGAGACATGCCGCCCTGGCCGGGAGGAAGCTCGTCCTCGATGAGCGACGAGGCGTTTCACGCAAGGAACTGGCCGCGGCCGCGCGGGATGCCGAGAAGGCATTCGACCTGCGCCCTGCCCTGCGCCTGGTGCTCGGCGAGCTCGTCGGCTGTTATGGCGAGCAGGAGGTCGCGGGCCGGCTGATGATCTGGCCCTCGAATGAGTACCTGGTCGAGCGATCGGGTCTTTCGGAGCGCGCCATTCGGCACGCCGTCCGCGATCTGGTGGATCTCCAGCTCCTCACGCCGAAGGACAGCGCCAACGGCAAGCGCTTCGCTGTGCGCAACAAGGAGGGCGATGTGGTCGACGCCTACGGCTTCGATCTGACGCCGCTCTATGCGCGCCGGGCCGAGTTCGCCGGCCTCGTGCTGCGCAAGCGCCAGCTGGAGGAGATCCGCTCGCGCCAGTTCGACGAGATCACCATCGCGCGCCGGGCTACGGAAGAGGCGCTGTACGCGCTTGAGGTCCACTTCCCGGAGATCGACCGGGCTGAGTTCGAGGAGGAGCTGGAGCGCCTGCGCGCATCCGTGCCGCGGCGTTCGTCGGCCGCCCCGATCGAAGGGCTGGCGAACCTGTTCACAAGCCTGCGGGAAAAGGTCGAAGAAACCTTCTATAAAGCGGGCAATGCCGGCAGTTCGTGCCGCCACAAAGAAGACAACAACGATTCTCCTAGTGAGACTTGTACAAGGGCCTTCCAGGGGAAGGCTGAGCCGCCTGCCTCGGCCGACGAGCGCCTGCACCGGGTCCCACTGGGGCTCGTGGTGGAAGCCTGCCCTGCCCTCGCCGACTACGGCCAGGATGTGCGCAGCGATGCCGACCTTGTGGCGGCCGCCCGCTTTCTCCGGCCGACGATCGGCGCCCATGAGGATGCCTGGCGCGAGGCGCAGGAGAAACTCGGGCCGGTTCGGGCGGCTGCGGCATTGGTGTTCGTGCTCCAGCTCCACACCGATGATGTGGCCGCCGGCCGGAACCATATCAAGAACCCGGGCGGCTATTTCCGCGCCCTGGTGCGAATGATAAGCGAGGGCAAATTCAGCCTTGTCGCCGAGCTGGGTGCGCTCCGAAGGCGGCACGCGCTATGACGTTTGACGACATAGCGATTTTGTGCGAAAGTCGAGCACGATGAAAGCAGAGCTTCTCCTACATCGGAAGACGACGCTGCCCGATGGCGCTGTTGTGGAGTTGAAGCTCTGGCTGGTGCCAAGTCCGGTTGAACCGTCCGGGCACCTCTACAAGTATTCGCTGTTCTACGGCGTTGAAGGAAGACGGATCGTTGCTTACGACAACGAGCGCGGAAAGGGTGATCATATCCATTATGGTGAGGAGGAGGTCGCATATACCTTCTCGACGCCGGATCAACTGATCGCCGACTTCCTCGCGGACGTTCAAAAGGCACGGAGGGACTGATGGATAAAACGAAGATCGTGTCTGTTGGCACCGTCGACGAGACGCTGGAGCGCATGGGTCACGATTTCGTCGACGCCTGGAATAAGGCTGACCGCGGTGAGCGGGTCGCCGAGCGTGAGCTGACCTACCTGCCCCTTGAGACGCTGGCTGCTCTCTCGACTGAGAAGCGAGTTGCTGTGCTCCGCCATCTGCGCGTGCATCCCGAGCGCAGCATCAGCGATCTCGCCAAGCACCTAAAGCGTGACTATCGGCGGGTGCATGATGACGTGACCGTTCTCTTGGGCACCGGACTGGTGACGAAAGAGAACGGCATGTTGAAGGCGCCGTTCAGCAAGTTCGAGGTCTGCATAGACTAAGGGGCAGGCACCGAAATGCCCGCCCCTCGTCAGCACACGACACACACACGCACCACTTTAACCGAAGTGGTCACGGGTTACAATACTAGTCCTCCTTGTCGCTGCGAAAACACACGAAACGGGGGTGACGAAGACTGCCGTCCGGCGTGACCTCGTGGAATTCGACCTCGGCGATACGCCCGATCGGATGATCAGCCCACAGGTCGATGCGCTGCTGATCGGAGAAACCGCCGCCGACGCGCACCTGGACGCCCTTGTGATCGACGATGATGCCGCCGAGCTGCCCGGTGTACTTGCCGGTGCCCTCGAAGACGCCGACGACCTCAAGATCGATGGTCTCCTGGTTCTTCATCTTCTGCCAGCTGGCCGAACGCTTGCGCACATAAGGCGCATCCAGCTGTTTGACCATCGCACCTTCGAGGTTCTTGTTTCGGAAGGCTCGGTAGTAGTGCTCGATCTCGGATATGGATGACGCGATGTAGCTTGGAGCAGCCGAGAGATACAGCTTTGTCGGCGCATATTGCAGAAGATGCGTGAGCACGCGCCGGCGGTCTCGATACGGAACGACAGGCTTGGGGCTCTGCCAGTCTGCCCAGCTGACCACGTCGAAGAAGCGCAGCTCGGCATCGGCCGCTTTCACATCTGCCTTGCGCACGTCGCTGACGGTCTTGTTGAAGGTGCCGCTGATGATCTCGCAATCGAGGACGGTATTTCCCTCCTCGTCACCGATGAAGTCCCAGATCAGGCGCCGCATTTCCTGCGGAAAACGTCCATACTGGTCCTCTTTCACGTTGTACCGAAGTTGCTCGATCATTTCGATCACATGCTCGCCGAGGTGCGCAACCGCGGGAATGACGTGACCGGTGCGTGTGTGAAAGACCGCGCCCTTGCCGGAAACGATGCAGGTCGACCGAATGCCATCGTACTTCGGCTCGACCGCCACGGGAAACTGGAGCTTCTCCCGATCCAGCGGCTGCGCGAGCATCACGTCGAATGTCGGGATCAGCCCAGGCTTGATCTTGTTGATGGTCTTGGCGGTGACGCCGCAGCCGAGATCCTTGGTGAGGATGATGTCGACGACCATCTGCCCCTTGAGGGTCATCGAATCCACGACCGTCTGAATGGCACGCTTGGCGGCGTTGCCGGTCAGCTCGCGACGCCCGAGGCGAAGAAACAGATCCTCGATCTGATCGATGCGTTCAGGAACGAACGAGCCGATCTCCTCGCACGTATCGCCGATGCCGGAGACACCATAGGTGCGATAGGGGTCGAGCGCGTAGACGCAGACCGCGCGGAAGAACGGGTCCTCCAGGTGCTGCTTGAGCAATTCGCTCTTGTTGATGCTGCCCTTCGCCTTGGCGATATCCCAGAGCGCGTCGCGGACCTCCTCGATGTTCACGCTGCACTCTCCTTCGCTGCATTGGTGATCGCGGCGGCGATGTTGCCCGTCACGGCCGCGTCGACCAGGGCGTCACGCACGGCCGGCTCGGGCATGGGCACAGGCTCGGCCTGGACCGGCGAACGCGCGATGCGCTGACGTGTCGGCACGGCAGCCGGCCGGACACCCTTACGCGCGGCCTCGTTGCACTCGCGCAGCTTCGCCTTCTCGCCGTCACTGGCGCCGATGGACTCGATCACGCTTTCCAGCACCACGATCGGCGCGATGCGGCCGAGGACGGAGGTGGAGAGCGCCCCGTGCCGGGGCTCGGGCGAGTAGTAGGGGTCGCTGCCGTCGCGCGCGATCTCGGCCTTGATGTGCCAGATCGGGCACTTGCTGCACCGCATGGCCGCCTGACAGCCCTTGCGAACCGCCGGTGCCTGGCCGCGCATGACCTTGTAATCGAGGTGAAAGCACGCGCGAAGCTCAGTCTCCACGCCGAACACCGGACAGGTGATCGACATGCGGTTGTCGGCGCTGTAGGTCTTCACGACTCCGTAGCGAACAGCCATTAGAACAGTCCCCAATCAATTTGCCCGGTCTCGACCAACTCTTCGATGTTGTCCTCCAGATCGATATCGGCCTGGAGCGACTGGGCGCGGTTATTCAAGAGCACGACCAACTTGCGCTGCGGCTCACGCAGGGCAACGATCAGCTCGGCGACGGACATCTGGTGCGCGAGGTGCTTCTGGCGCTCGATCTCGGCGAGAGCGGCCGCACGAGCGGCGCGTGCGTCGGGAATGAAGGGCATCAGAACATGCCCCACAGCTCATTCTCGGCGATCTTTTCCTCGACGGTCGGCTCGGGGATCTCGAAGGTGCGCGGCGGCGGACGCTTCGCCTTGAACTTCCCGTCCTCCTCGACGTATTCGATAGGTGGCTCGGGTTCGCGCATACCGGAGGTGTCAGCTTCGGGCGCGATGAAAGCCACGTTGGTCGCGCCCAGCTTGAACCAGTAGGCAGTGAGTTTCTTCTGGAGGTCCTCCAGAGACCAATCCGACCATTCGTCGATCTTCTGGACCTCAAACCCCCTTGCAACGACGCTCTCGACCGCTTTGCGTTGCTTGGTGTGATCGTAGGCACGATCAAGCCGCTCGACATCCATCGAGCCCCATTTGCCGCTAGCACCCCAGCGCTGAATATGGAGCGTTCGACACAGCTTCGTGTTGACGATGAGAAGCTCGTGCCACTCCTTGCCGATCCCGCGGTTGCCTGGAAGATCGTGCAGCGAAGTGCGATAGACGTTGAATTTCGTGTCGGTCATCGTCTTCTCGTGTCGTGTGTGCAGATCATTTATAGCGAGTGTGACGCGGTAGTTTAGTCAAAAACGACTGAAGCCGACGGCACTTTATATGGGCTGCGGAGACGCCAGCGCACGGCCTGGGCGGCCGTCAGCTCCAGCGCCTCGCGAAACGCCTGCTGTACCTGCGCCGCAGAGACCTCGTTGGGGTCGCAGCCGGCCGGGAGCAGCGCGATCCGCACGCGCAGACCGATCCGCTTGACGATCTCACCGGCGCTGATGGCCGCCATAAGGGCGCTGTGCTCGCCGTCCCACATGAACGTCAGCTCCTCGAGCCCCTGCCGGCGCAGCTGGATGAGGCGCCCCAGCTGATCGTTGCCGCTCATGTCGCCATAGGAGAGGCTCTTGCCGAACGTACCTATCGGCACCACGTCCCGCAGCTCCACATCCTGGTCCAAGGCGATCTTGATGGCGGCAACGTCGAAGGCGCCCTCCCCTGCCACAGCCCGCCTGGCTCGGCCGACGTTTTGGCCGTTCAGGAGAAAGCGCCCGGTTCCTGGGAGGCCCTTGGGGAAGAGATACTTTCGGTCCTCTGCCTCTCCAGTGATATCGCGGCCCTGGAACGTCTTGAGCGTGCCGTCGAGGTCGTAGACCGGAATGATGACGCGCCCGTCGAACTTCTGGTAGCGGGGCTTCCCTTCGTCGAGGAAGCCGTAGTTGCCCGTGTGGCAGTAGCGCAGGTGGAAATATCGCGCGATGTCACCGGTGATGCCGCGCTGCTCCAGATAGGTCAGGTTCTCGCCCTCGCGCGTGGGGAGCGCGAATGAGGTGGGGAGCTTCACCTCGCCGTCGTCGACTGCGACCGTCACCGTGCGCTTGGGGCGCCAGCCCTGCTCACGCATGGCCTCTCGGCAGTGATCGAGCGTGTCGCGCCAGGTGCCGCCCTGCGCCTTGTGAATGAAGCCGACCTTGTTGAACGTCTCGTTGCAGACGAAGCAGTTGCCGACCCCGCTCTCCGCGTTCAGGTAGACGCGCCAGCGCCGGTCCCCGCAGGCCGGGCACTCCTGCGCGTTGATCTGCATCCCGGAGCGGCCGCGACCCATCTTGTAGGCCCTGCCCTCGCGGTCGAACCACTGCTCCAGGTCGAGGTGTTCGCGGATCTCGTCGAAGTCCATGCCAGCCACGAGATCACTCCTTGCCGAGCACCTTGGTGAGGAAGCGCATCTTCTCGCGGTCCTGCTTGATACGCAGGGTGAAGCCGTCTTCGCTATTTCGCGAAGCCGCGAAATAGAGACGGGACTCGCCGGACGCTCGCTCGGCCTCATTCGAGTTGATGGAGATGATGATATCGGCCGTGCGGATCTTGTTGAAGTCGTCGGCCACGTCGGTCATTTTCGCCACCATGGCCTTCGCGCCCTCGCGGTTGGTCTGGGTGGCCGTCAGCACCGCGGCATTCTCTTCCGAGGCGATCGCGCGCAAGTCGATGTAGATGCTGCGGAAATTGTCGATGCTGTTGTCGGAGCGATACTCCGGCGCCATGATGTCGGCATAGTCGACGATGATCAGGTCGAAGACGATGCCGCGGGCCTTGTAGCGCTCGATCAGCCGGCGCAGCTGGCTGGGCTTGAGCGTGCCCGAGGGAAACTCGTGGATCTTGAAGTGACCGGCCTTGGCCGCGGCCTTCTCGACCGCCTCCTTGACCTTGATCGGAGTGTCACCGAGGAGCCTGACCGCCACATCGGAGATGTTGGCGTCGGTTCGGGTGCCGATGATCTTCGCCGCCACCTCGCAGCTGGCGTAGAGCACGTTGTAGCCGGCCAGGGAGGCGTTCTTGCCGAACTCGCCCAGCGACATGGACTTGCCGGCCTTGGCGGCGCCCATGATCACAGACAGCTCGCGGCGACCCCAGCCATGGTGATAGAGGTGCTTGTCGAGCTCGGCGCTGCCGGTTGTGATGCCGTCCTTCTTGATCTTGCCCGAAGCGATATCGAGTCGCTCCTGGTGCCGGCTGTGAATCTCGGCCCAGTAGTCGTATTCTCCGAAGTCCTCGGTGATGCCGACAAGCTGCGCCTCGCGCATCAGCTTCTCGATCTCGGTGAACTTCTTGCGCGGATCGCCGCGGTCGAGGATCTCGACCGATTTGACGATGGCGTCTTCCATGGCGCGATGCTTGGAGAACGAACCGATCTCGTCGAGGACGAACTCGCGATCCGAGATATCGGTCTTGAGCAGCTCCTTGAGCCGCGGGCCGAGGTCCTTCTTGAGGTCGCTCCTGATCAGCTTGCGATCGAGAGCGTCCTTGATCAGCGTCGGCAGGCTCTTGATCGTCGGCGTCGTCTTGTAGCGGCCGTAGAAGTCGAGGCTTACCTTCGCCAGGGCCGCATCGACCTCGTTGCCGAAATAGCTCGGGCTGAGCAGGCCGGAAGCACGCGCCATGAATGAGTTGTCGCGCATGGCGAGCGCGAGGATCTTCTGCTGAAACCCGTCATCGTAGGTGTAGGTCGGCGCGCTCGATGCGGCCGGCGTCAGCTCTTCTTCCTCACTTGCCGACACCATCAACCCTCCGCACGTTAATTCAAAATTGATTTAAGCATGAGGCGAAAAAAAGGGAGCCGCTGGCCGCGACCCCGCCCATTGCAACGCTCATGCTCGTTCATCGTCTCATGCGTCTAGTATAGCGACGAGACGATCGGTCTATTGAAGGCAAACCCGCTCGGTCATCTCAATGCCAAAACGTCCCTCGATCTTCTCGATCGGCAGAATGTGCATCTCGTTGACGAACCGACGCAGAGGCTCGGCCGGGTTGTCGCGCCGCATGGCCTGCCCCATCAGCCATTCGTGGTGCGCATTCTGCGGGGCGCTGCCGACGTACCGGTCGTTGCGATACTCTGGGTGTTCGCCATAGAGCAGCGCGCCGCTCTGCATCTGGTCCCAGCGCTCGGCGACACGTTCACACACGCGCTCGGAGTATATCTGCCATGCCCGGGGAAGATGCCGCTGCTGCCAGTAGCGCAGGGTGTTCCCGATGGCCTCGCGGATGAAGGTGTCGTAGGGCATCCCGAGGGCGTCAGCGAACTGACGCCCATGCCAGATGCCGGAGACGACCTGCGCGTCGCACTCGAACACGTTCTCCTTTTTCAAGGGCTGAATGTGTTCGCTCGCGCGCTTGTCGATGTTGCGCGCGAAGGCATCGCGATAGGCCTTGCGATACTCGTGGGCGTAGAGAAAGGTCGCATGGACCGGGTGCATGAAGCGGTAATCGAACCACTTGTGCGAGAACAGGTGACGCTCGTGGGCGACCCAGTCCTTCCGAGAGAACTGGTACATCACCTCGTCGCACTCGTCCACGCTCAGATCGAGCCCGAAAACCTCTTCATCATCCCATTTCATGCTGCGCCCAACGTTCGTCTCACACCTGCTGCATCGTCATTATAGCGAGCAGCGAGAGGCTGATCGTTGTCATTCGAGTAGGCTCGAACGATCTCCTGGCAGATGCCGGAGCGCACAACGTCCTCATGGGTGAAACGCACCGTGGTGATGCCGGCGATGCCGTGGAGCCGGTTGATGGCATCCGCGAGACCGGAGGCACTCGGGCTGGGCAGATCGCACTGGGTGGGATCGCCGTTGATGATGAATCGAGCGTTCTCGCCGATCCGGGTGAGCAGCATCTTCATCTGCGTCCGGGTGGCGTTCTGCATCTCGTCGGCGATCAGCCAGGCATTCTTCAGGCTGGCGCCACGCAGGAAGGCCAGCGGGCGCGCCTCGATGGTGCCGTTGCGCAGGTGATATTCGAGTGCCCCGCTGCCCAGCTTCTCCTCCAGCGCGTCGCGCACCGGCCGGAAGTAGGGCTCGAACTTCTCATCCATCTCGCCGGGCATGAAGCCCAGGGACTCGCCGGCCTCGACCGCCGGCCGGGTGATGATGATCCGCTCGATCTGCTTGCTCTTGAGCGCCTCTGCCGCGCGAATGGCGGCGAACCAGGTCTTGCCGGTGCCCGCGGGTCCCACCCCGAACGTCACGCTGTTCGCGTGCATGGCGGAATCATAAAGCCGCTGAGCGTCGGTCAGCGGCTTGACGGGCACATCGTTGGGCTTGACGATCTTCTTGCTGAGCTCCTCGTTCGCCAGTCTCAGAAGGGGTTCGTGGTTCTTGCGCTTCGCATCGCGCCGCATGTGACGGTTGATGGCGCGATCAACGGGAGAGCTCATATGGGGTACTCCGTGACTGATACTCATAGAGTACCCCATAAATCAAAATTGATCTATTCTTGACTTTGCAAGAACTGATCTCAGCGCACGTAGTCCCGCCACGGATGCAGCTCGAAGTGCGGCGTATCCACGAAGCGCTCATCCGAGGTCTTGCCGTTCATGTTCCAGTCGGCGCCCCAGCGCACCGGAATGCCGAGCTTGTCGGCCGCGGCCAGGATGTGCTTCGCGATCTCGCGGAACTTCTCCATGTCGTCCCAGTCGGCATCCTTGAAGGGATAGGGGATCACGTCGACCGCGACGGCCGGATCGTAGTTGTGGGGCGACTGGCCGAAGCGCGCCTTGGAGTTGCCCTTCCGATAGGCCTCCTCCTGCTCGGCGCGGCCACGGTTGCCGCAGATGACGGTGAAGTCGTGATGCTGGATAGCCTCGTCGAGCACCTTGCGCAGGAGCGGATGTACCTTCTCCAGGTTCTTCAGCGAGCGGGGTCCGAAAGTGGGCATTGGAGGTTCCTTGAGTCGAAATTGATTTAAGCCGCCAGCACGTCGAGAACCGTCTCAAGGACAGCGTTCTTAGCCACTCGATGACCAGCATTGGTCCAATGCACACCATCGTAGTAGTAGTCGGGATCGGTGTAGACGAGCTGCGGACACCGCAATTCATAGTCCACGATGCCGTCCGCAAAAGTATGCCACCTCGAACGAAACTCGACGTTGATCGCCGCAGCAAGAGCTGGTGTGAGATTGCCGGTAGGAGTGGTCAGAGAGTGCAGAGTTGTTGGGATCACGAGATCGAAGCCTGCTGCCTTGCGAGCCAGGCAATAGCTCTCCATGTTGTCCACGACCTGCTTGGCCGTGAGGACATTCTGAATGGGGTCGTTGCCCATCTCCTGCACAACCAGAATATTGAAGTAGTCTGCTTCGGCCGCCCTCGGGTCCACCTCGGTCGCGGCATCGGCGATCATCTGCTGCGTCGTCTGGCCGGGCACCCCATAATTGACGATGGGAACATTCCAGGCCCCACCGATGCACGCGGGGTAGTGTTGAACGCCATCGCTGCGTCGCTGAAGAGAATTTCCATCGAATACAAAGCGGAGCTTCTTGGGTGAAGGCGGATAGATGATTTTCTTGCGAGACAGGGCCGTGCGGAGAGAGGACACACGCATGGCGCCCATATTGAGACTCGGATAGGTAATCCGAAACTTGATCTGGATCGGCGTGTTGGTGACGAACGACCCAGCCGAGAAGCTGCGGACGTTGGAGGCCCCGGTTCCCGCGTCGGGGTTCCGCCGCCATCCATCGCCTTCACCGGACGACTTGTAGGCAAGGGCGCCGGTCGGCGAGAATAGGCCGATGTACTGTCCCCTCGATACCGGAATGGCAAGGTTATCGAACACGGTCAACGCATTCGTGTTGGTGCCGGGCGTTATATAGTCCGGCCCGATCTGCTGATACGCGCCGTCGCCGCCGAGAACGAACGTCTTGATAGCCAGCGAGGCACCAGCACTACCGCCGCAGCATTCGATGCTCGTGATGAGGCCATCTGCGATGACCCTATTGTTGAACAAGAACGTAGCGGGAGAGACAGTGTTCTGGGGGCCGAGAACCACCCGCTCCGGGACGCCGACGTATTGATCCATGTCGAGCGCGGACGCGGCCTTAAGGCGGCTGAGCTGGCCGGTTAGACCTGCCACCTGCGCCTGCGTGGCACCGCCGGCGCCAAGAATATCAGAGATATCGATCACTGGCGCACCCAACGACTACGAGTAAGCAGACGACCATCGTCATTCCATGTGAATGTCCGAATCCAGGTCGAGTTGCCGTCCGAAAGAGTAATGGTAAGCGGGTTGCCGGCGTCGTCGTAAGTGGCCGCAATCTGTTCCATATCATCGGGGAAGATCGCAGTTCCCTCACTGTCGCGAACAGCGTTAGCCATTCCATTTCTCCTCGGTTAGTCCATCCATTATAACATAAATCGAAATTGATTTAACAGGCGGTCAAGCGTAACCGTATTCCTTGCGCAGGAAGTCCAGCACCTGCACGCCGCGGTCGATGTCCTCGAAGAACAGGGTCTCGCGCGTCTCGGGAACGTGGACCACCATGGGCACCAGGAAGGGCGTGTTCACGCGGAACGCCTCGCGCTTGGCGTAGCTGTCGAAGGACTTGTAGGTGCCCAGCTGGATGCCGTGGACCACCCTGCTCTGCCCCATCCACTGCTTCTGAATCGCGGTATGGCCGGCGACGTGGATGTGCCCGCCCCAGACCACGTCTTCGCCCTGCCAGTTCTCCAAGATCCAGACCGTAATGGCGTGGACGCTGTTGAAGCGGGAGTTGCCGCGGAACTTGTGCCGGGCGACGTGGGTGAAGGCGCTCTCGCCCGACAGCAGACGCACGCGCACCTCGTCGGGGTCATAAATGGGGCCAAGACCCATATCCTCGAACATCTTCTTCATCACGTCGACGCCGCCGGCACTGGTCGTCCAGTCCATGTGGTTGCCGGAGATGGCCGCGATCAGCTTTGGGCCGAGAATGGCGAGATAGTGCTCCAGGATGCGCCAGGCATCGGCATGGCTCATCACGTCCTTGCGCCGCTCGCGCTCCAGGAAGCCGACGATGAAGTTGTCGAGCCAGTCGCCGATACCGACGGCGTAGAGGGCCGGATGATCGGCGATAACCTTGGCGTCGTCGAAGGCGCGCCGTGCCATGGTGCCGATATTATTGAGGTGATGATCGGGCAGCCCCACGACGCCGAAGGGGCCGGGCGTCTTGATGCGGATGTCGATGCAGGCCTTCTGGCCCTGGTAGCGGCTGAACCGCTCATTCTGGGTGAACACCCGCTCCAAGAGGGTGTCGATGGGCTCTTCGTAAGGCTCCGGCACCGTCTCGATGTCGCGGAACTCGATGCCCGTGGGCCGGGGAGCGTCGGCCTTCGCCATGCGGGAGATCAGCGCCGGAACGTCGTGACCCAGTGCGTGCTCGCGGCGGATCATGCCGGCGGTGTTCTTCACCGTCTTGACGCTGAGACCGAGCTTTTCGGCAACATCCGACAGCGTGGGGTAGGTCGTCACGTCATTGAAGATGGACGCGAAGGACGAGAGACGTTCAATCTTTTCCGAAGCCATTCAACACCCACGAGCCGGAAGAATATCCAAGCCATCGACAGAAAGTATATAGAGACTCTGAATCTCTATACTCTCTAGTCTTGGCCGCGGTAGTAGCGCACAACGCCCATGATCTCAGAGGACCACCGGCCCATTTCCTTCTTGTTTTGCGGAATGATCTTCGCGTCCTCCGGCGTCATGCACACCATGGTGCCGTTCTCGCAGGACACGAACTTCTCATCCCTCAGCTTCATCGGCTCCGGCAGCGGAGGATGCACCGTCTTGGTGCGCTCGACCGTCAGGTTCAGCTCACGGTCGTGAGGCGCGTTCGAGCATCCGATTAAGGTCATGAGACAGACGGGAAAGATCAGCAGAAGCTTTGCGCGCATCGGTCGTATCCACATTGTTGATTTCGTCCTGCTTGGCGCTCCACTCGGCCCGGGCGACCGCCAGTTCATCGTTGAGCTGCTTCATCGCCGCGGCCTGTCGCTCGACCTCCTTACGCATGGTGTCGAGGGACTTGCGGGCGAGATCCGCGGCGATGCGCTCCTTCACGAGGTCTTCCCGGGCCTGAATGAGATCGTCCTGAATGGACTTCACATAGAGGTAGCCGCCCCCGACGAGCGCGACGACGAACAGGGCAGCGATACCCATGAGCACCCACTTGACGGTCCCGGTCTTGAGACCGACGAAGGTAGCAATCGCGGTGATCATTTCAGCGGGTCCTCATCGTCACGAAGATTGGGCGGCCGGCGCGACGGCATATCCATGTCGAACACGAAGTTCTTCCGCTTGTCGTTGTCGTCCCAGACGCCGCCGAACACATAGGAGCCGATGATCGCGACGCCGGCCGCGACGAGCGCAAGACCGATTTGCTGGTTCACAGCAGTGTCCGCGCCGCGGAAGATGATCCACGACACATGGCCGCCGATGTAGATCAGCGCCAGGAACATCACGATCCGCCGGATACGCCAGTTCTGCTCGAACAGGGCGTAAGCCAGCCGGTCGGGGTCGCTGCGGCGCCGATAGGTCACTGAAGAAAGCTCCGGGCTCGGGTTCGCCAGCCATTGCGGAAGACCGCCTGGGACGGGTTATCCTCGATGATCGCGTCGTAGAACTTGAGCCGCTGATCGACGAGCGCGTTGTTCACCGCGGCGGCGCCGTTCTGCTGGATCATGTTGAAGGCGGCGAGCTTGGTCTGTTCACCAAGAAGGCCGTCGATATGGATGCGCGCACCAAGGCTGGTCAGGGCGCGCTGAAGCAGGATGACGGCACGCTTGGCGCCGGCATTCACCGCGATGTCGAACATCTGCGCCCAGACCTGGTCCGGCAGGATGCCGAAGTTGGGCCGGATGAAGAAGTCCTCGGTGAAGAGCCGCTTGGCGATCGCCGGCGTGACCAGGCGGATGTCGGCGGCGTCGATGTCGCCATCGCCGTCCAGATCCATCTCCGGCTTGCCGCGCGCATACTTCAGCGACACGCCATAGTTGGTGATGCCGCCGCGGTCTTCCTTGTCGTTGGTGAGGCCGCCCTCGCTCTCCAGGATGCGATCCAGGATGGCGTCGAGCACCTCATTGATGCTCTTAGCCATGAGTCTTGCCCCAGAGCTTGTCCCAGAGGGTCACGACCATCACGAGGATCGACCCCAGACCCAGAAGGATCATGTAGCCGCCCTCAGCCTTGGCGATCTTGGTCGTGGTCTCGGCCTGGCTCTTGTTGAGGCTGGCGAGATCGCTCTCCAGCTTCTCGAAATTCTTGTCGGTCTTGTCGCGATGTTCGACCAGATCGCGCTGCATCCGGTCCAGGCGGTCTACGACAACAGCGAGGGTTGCATCCTGACTTTCGGCAGGCATCTCTCTCTCCATCGAGGTGAGACGCCACAGTCGCTCGGGCATCAGTCAAATTTGACTTATTATAGCGGAAGAGCCTTCGCTCTGTCCAACTAGATCAGCCCGGAAAGACCCACGCGGCAGCCAATCCGTTGCGCGATGTGGTCCAGCTCCAGATAAGCGTAGCGTTAGAGCTGGCCGAAGTCTGGGGCGGTGTCGATCCGAAGCTGGCGTAACCAGTCGATTCAGGCGTCACGCTCGCATCGACTACGGCGGACAGACCGGAGATCGACTGAGCACTTGTCGTGTTGCCCCACATGACGATCGAGAAGACGATGCTGTTTGCGGCCGTATCGATGCCGGTGAGCGAGATGGAGGCGCCGGACAGCGTGGTGGACGAAACATCACTGACCCCGGCACTCGTCGATGCCCGGTTGACGACACGGTGAACTGCAATCGCGCAGCTGCCCGCGTTTCCATTCAAGGTCACGACGATATCGGCCGTGGTGCCTGTGGGAACCACTGCCCGGGCGACGAGGAAGCCCTGGAGCGCCGGATTGTTGATCTGAGCCTCAAGTGTTGCCGCGACGCCACCGATCGTCACATTGGTGATCGTTCGGGTCGCGACACCACCATGAAAGATGGCGATCAGAACGAACACCTCGCGAGAAGGGCTCGGTGCGCCAATGTCGGCCGCGGCGAAGGTGTAGGAGGAGAGGTTTCCCGCATCCGAGTAGGCCGCTCGGAACTCCTTGATCACCTGGCGTCGCGCGCTGATGAACCCGGGGGAGAAGCGGCTCACGTCGAGGCCCCCAGGACATCCCATTCGTTGGTCGCGGTCTTGATGAGCGTCGCGCCCGTCCCCGACTTGATGACCGTGCCGGCACCGGTGAGCGTGACGCCGCTGTCCGCGGAGAGCGTGATGTCGCCGTTGAATGCGGCGATGTCGAGCTGGGCGCCGACGGCCATGCTCTGCGAGCTGTTGTTGGGCACCGTCGCCGTCTTGGCGCCGCTGAAGGTCATGCGGACGTACTTGAGCACGTCGCCGGCCTGAAGCGTGTAGGTCGCCCCAGTCTGGGTGTTGATCGTCCGATACACATCGGACTTGAGCGCGAGAGCAGCCGCCACAGGCGTGGAGACGGGCTTGTTTGCGTCCGAGGTGTTGTCGACGTTGGCAAGCCCCACGTCGCTCTTAGTCAGACTCAACAGGGTGCTGTCGATCTTGGCGCTTGCGTTCAGCGCGACCAGGTTGCCCGCGGCGCTACCTACGGTCCCTGCAATCCGCGTCCAGCTCGACCACGCACCGGTCGTCTTCTGGCGCGCCCAGATGTTCATGTCGATGGTATCCATATCCATCGCATATTGGCGACAGTAGGAACCACCCGAGCTGAACGTGTGGGTCTGAACGCGGACGAAGATCCAACCATTCGGGAAGGCCGGAGGGGTGTTCGCCTTGCCGGAAACGTCGAGATTATACTCACCAGCGACGGTCAGATTGTCGAGATCCGTGACAGCCGTGACGCTGGCGAAATTGTAGATGAGACCTTCCAGCGGCGCGGTCACGCGGCTGTTGGCATTCAGGCCGGCATAGCCGTTCGCGGCGTTCTTTGCGGTGAGCGCCTGATAGTTGGACGCAATGTCCGTGATCTGAGCGACCGTGTGAACGTGCCCGCTCGCGGCCTTGCCATCGAGAGCCGTCTGAAGCCCGGACACGTTTGCGATGGCGATGGAAGCGGAGGCCGCGTCGAACGTGATAATGCCGGTCGTGTTGTTGACCGAGACGCCGTTGGAGCCGGAAACAGCGGCGCGGGCGCGCGCGGTCGTGAAATAGAGGTTCGAGCCTCCTTCAGCGACCGCATCGGTGTTGAAGGAGATGTTCGCCGAGCCGTCGAAATTCACACCGTTGATCGTGCGCGCCGTCGCGAGCTTGGTCGCGGTCGCTGCATTCCCCGACAGGGCACCGTAGAACGTCGCCGCCTCGATGGCGCCGAGGGTGCCGGCCGTGGACAGATCGTTGGACGAGATCAGAGCCTGCCAGCGGTCGTTGCTCTCGTTGAACACCAGGTAGGCGTCGGAGGCACCGCGCTCAGCCTTGAGGCCGAGATAGCTCACGGCACCGGTGTTTGCCCGGCCGACCGTGATGATGGGGTCCTCGACCTCGATCGTGGACGTGTTGAGCGTGACCGTATCGCCCTGGACCGTCAGGTCTCCCGTGACGATCAGGTTGCCGGAGACGGTGCCACCGAGCGAGCTGAACGGGGTGTAGCCCAGCGCGCCGGAAATGTCGGCCGGCGTCGGGTTACTCCCTGCCGTGACGATACCAGCCGCGTTGACCGTCAGCTTGGACCAGGTGCCGGGCGTCACGCCACTGGGCGCCAGAGAAAGGCTGCCCGTGATGGAGCCGGTGACGACCAGATTGCCGCCGATGCGGGTATCGCCGGCCACGCGCAGGCGTTCGGCGCCGGGCTCTTCGCCCAGGCCGACCTTGCCGGCAGTGTGAAGATCACCAATCTGGCCGACGTTGAAGCCGTTGAACTCCCAGCGACGGTTCGCCTGATCATCGCGGAACAGGATCGAGGCGTCGATCAGCGTGCCGCGCTTGACGACGAGGCCGGCGGCCTTGGTCGGAGCGCCGGTGTAGCCCTTCTGCACGACAAACTGGCTGGAGATCGTGCCGCCGAAGACAGAGCCGGCCGAGAGCGTGTTGATGGCGCCGTCCAGCGTGGTCATGGCGACACCGAGCAGGCTGCCCGTGTTGGTGTCGCCATAGGTCGGGTACGGCATCAGAAGATTGGGCGTGAAGTCCCGATGGACGGCATAGGAGAGATCCTCCTCCGTCTCGCCCGAGTAGGGCGTCTCAAGGGTCATTTCGCCGTCGCCGCCGACCGCGGCAATGGTGTACCAGACGTTGTCGTTGCTGACCGAGAAGAGATTGCCCGGCTGCACGTTGGCGAGCCAGGACGTGCCCTCGCCAAGCACCGTCTGAGAACCCTCGGTTACAGAGACCGTACCCTGGCGATACTGACCCATCTACACACTCTCAGGCTGTCGGCACGTCACTCCACCGAATGCCTATGTTAAATCAGTTTTGACTTAACATCTAGTCGGTAGACGGCGTTTCCTTGTCGAAGAGTTCGAGCGCCTTCTGAAGCGGCGTCACCTTGTCCAGATCGTGGCTGCCGGGAATGATCAGCCCGTAGTGCGGGGAGAAGTCCTTGCAGGCGATATAGTCGAGACCAGAAGCGCCGGCGATCGTGCCGAGGTTGATCTTGTTGGTCAGCTCCAGCGTGGTGGCCGTGACCTTCGAGATCTGGAAGGCGCCGATCAGGGACTCGATCACCAGGAACCAGCCCGGCTCGATCACGCCGAGCCAGGACACGCCGTTGCCGGTGACGACATGGCTGTTGTTGGCGATGTTGATCGTTCCCTCGACGTACTTCATGGCTCACCTCACAGCGGACCCCACGCCGGGCGACCCGTCGTGCAGACCGAAAAGAAATCCATATAGGCATACGGCGTGGTTGAGCCCCACTGCGTCAGCCCCACGTAGCCGGCCGAAGAACCGGGACCGACGAAGGCGATATTCCAGTTCTTGGGCTCAGGCGTGCCTCGCTGCCAGACCTTCATTCGGCGCTGATCGCCGCGAACGTTCAGCCTGACCCAGTACCAGGTGTCATAGAGCCAGGGAAAATCGACGGAGCCGGAGGCGTCATCATAGGTCGGGCCAAACCACATGCGCTGCTCGGAGGCCACGCCACCCGACACATCGCAGACCAGACCTGCGGCCTGATGAACGTTCGAGGCCGAGCGGCGATACATGATCTCGAACGGAAACACGATCGGACCATTGACCATGCGCGCGCCGGCCAGGATGTCGCAGTCGGTCACACTGGCGCCGGCAGCGTCGAGCGTGAACTCCGCAAACGTCGACGCTGCAGGTGTAGAACCGAGGCTGTAAGAACAGCGGATCGCTTTGCCCGACAGAGCACCGCTTACAGCCTCGGCAATGAGGTTCATATTCGACGACGCCTGAAAACGGCGTGTCCAGCCAGGCGGGGCAGCACCGATCGTAGCCCCAGAGAAGTCGTCATAAAAACTGTCGCTCGCGGACGCCGGGCCGGAGTAAATCGCGCCATTGCTGATCACCGCCGCGGAGTGCTCGATCACGGCAACACGCAGGTTCGGCGTGGCGTGACCGGCCTGCCAGACGGCGCGCAACGTCTTGTCCTTGTTGATCCAGCTCATCAGCTGATAGTTGATGGATGATGCGGGCGGGAGCGACGAGGGCTGCGCGCGGGCCGCCTGCTCCATGTCCAGGCCGCCAAAGGTACACCACCACCGACTGAGGTGATAGGCGCCGAAGATGCCGAGCGCCGGCCCGACCGTCTTGCTGGCGAGCTGGACCTTGCTGTTGGTGGCGATGCCCGGGCTGTTGATGGCGACACGTTCGGTGACGTGCAGCGCCGAGCGCGAGGCGTCGAACAGCAGGTTGGTGCCAGTCGCCGTGTTCACATCGACGTTCTTGCGGCTGATCTTGAGCCCGGACTCCAGGTCAGCGCGAATGCGGCGCGTCGCAGTGCTGCTCGGCCCGGGCACGTAGGTCGGGTCATAGGCGGGAATGAAGAACTGCACCGACTGGGCGATGTTGCTCGGCACGTTGATCGTGATCGTGCTCGCGTTCACCCATGCGACGGTCGGTCCCGTTCGGCCGGGCGCGCTCGTGCGGTTCTCGTTGGCGAGAATGATCACCGGAGGCGTGTCCGGGTAAGAGCCTTGCAGAGAAACCGTGCGCGTGATGCTGCCGCCCGAGGGTGTGCCCCAGTAGACGCCGCACTCGGCAATCTGGAAGACCGGCCGCTCGCTGGTGAGACGCAGGTCGCTCGACGGACAGGTCTTCACGTTGGCGCCCTTGCGCGACACGAACAGGCCCAGTCCGCGCGAGGGGTGCCGGCCGACGAGCACACCGTTGGCGCCGCCGTTGTCGGCCTCGCGGGAGTCTGCCGCGATCAGAGGGTTCGCGAAGATCATGTAGGCAATATCATTGCCCGAATTAAGCATCGTGAACGTGCAGCGATCCGTGTACGAACAGGCCGGCAGCTGGAGATAGGTTCGTTGCCCACTGCTCGTGCTGGTCTGCCAGCCGATGCAGATCGGCTCGAAGGGCAAAGGCTCATCGAGCATCACAGTTCGATAGAATCGGGTGTAGGTGACGCCGTCTGCAGAGTAGCTTTCCGTCTGGGTCGTGCCGCTCGTCAGCCAGGAGGCCTTGAGGACCGACAGGATCTCCGGCCACTTGCTGTCGAAGGCGAGCTGCTCGTTGGTCAGCTCGGGGTCGCGCACGTCAAAGCCAGGCTTCGCGACGCGCAGGCGCGGAAGCGACTCGAACTTCCCGATGAGGACGCCGCCGATCGTCATGGCGTCTCCGTGATCAGGAGATAGCCGTTGGTGATATCGAACATCACCGTGCCGTCGGCGTTGCCGATCGTGCCGGCCCGGATGTCGCCAGCGTCGATGCTGATGGCGGACAGAGACGCCGCGTTGATCTTGTCGGCGTCGAGGCTCTCGATCATCGCATTCGTGATCAGGGCGCTGCTGATGAAGGTCGAGGCCGTCGCCGCGTTGAGCGGCTGAAGCGCCGACGAGGGAATGGCATTCGTTCCCCAGCCGCCGGTGCCGAAGATCATGTTGCCGGCCGCGTCGTAGAACTGGGCGCCGTAGTCGGTCGGGTCGGTGCCGAGCTTGCCGATCTTCACGCGCAGCCGGCCGGTGATGTCCGGGCGCGACAGGGTGCCAGGCTGACCATCGTGGATCTCAAGGGTCTGGCTCGACGCCCACAGGGTGAAGCGATCGCCGCCGATCTTGACCGCGGAGGCCGCCGAGAGCGTGCCGCCGGCCATCTTGTCGAACGTGATGTTGCCGGCCAGGTGGGTGTTCGTGATGATGCCGCCCTTGATCTGGGCGTTGTTGGTGATCAGCTCCCCGACGCTGAGCTGGTCCGCCGTGATCGAGCCGGTGACGATAGAGGCCCCGTCGATGATCGTGCGGCCATAGTTCGCCACCAGATCCCGGGCGCCGCGATAGGTCGCAAGCCGAACGAAGTTGGCGCCGGACACTGCGTTGATGTTCGAGGAGGCGGTCAGAGTCACCTGCCCCACCTGCCACGCCACATAGAGCGTGCCGCTGGTCCAGGTGGCGTTGCCGGCGCTGATCGCCTGCGTCGTCATGGCGCCAGCGCTGTTCATGTAGGTGATGACGCCTGCCGTCCACGTCACCTTGTTCTCGGCCACGACGTAGCCAAACTCGATGCCGGCGATGTCCACGCCGCGCAGGCCGACCGTGAGCGAGTTCGCCTGGATGGAGTTGGCCGCGATGTTGCCGCCGTTGATCTTGGTCGCGTCGGTGCCATCGCGCCAGCTGGCGAGCGTGGTCGCGCCGGAGATCAGGATCTTGCCCGGCTCGATGATCGTGCTGTTCAGGTTGATGAGCGCGGCCGGGTCGCCGATGGACACGCCCGTGGTGCCAACCGTGATCGTGGGCGGCAGCTGGGTGTTGATGTTGAGGTGGCTGCCGTTGATCTCACCGGCCAGGATCTTGTCGGCGGTGATGGCATTGGCGGCGATGTCACCTTCGGCCGCCTGACCAGGCGTGACCGAGACGCCGGCGGCGGCGTTGAACGGCCCCACGAGCCCGGAGGTGTTGCGCGCCCGGACCCAGTAGAAGCGCTCGATGCCCGTCGCAACACCAGCGTGCGTGAACGCGATCCCCTGCGAAGAGCCCACGAGCACAGCGCTCGCGAGATCGTTCGTCAGCGAGCTCCAGACTTCAACAGAAGCGACATCGGGGTCGCTGGGGTTCACCCAGCGCAGATAAACGCTGCGCAGCGACGCAACCGCGGTCAGGCTGGACGGCGCGCCGGGCTGGACAGTGTTCGCCGCCGTGAGGATCGAGCCGATCGGCGTGTAGATCGACGGGGAGCCGAGCTTCGACACCGCACGGATGCGGACATGATAAGTCGAATTTGACTGAACCGACGGCCACTCGTAACGGGGCGTCGAGGTCGTGAAGGAGATCCAGTTGCCCCCGTCGAGCTGGATATCGACCTCGTAATTGGCGAGGTTTTCGGAGGCACTGGGCTCCCATTCGGCGACCAGGTTGACGCGGATCGTGCCATCGTCGCCGCGAACCACCTCGCTGGAGAGCGTGAGTTCACCGGGCGGGTCAGGCGGCGTCTGGTCGACCTCGTAGCCATTCGCCGTCACCTGGATGGGCGGCGAGATGTTGATGCCGGTGCGGCCGAAGCTGTCGTAAGCACCGATGCGGACATAGTAGGTCTTGAACTTCTCGGCCGGCAGCGACACGAGGTTGTTCAGCCCGTCATAGGCCGGCGTCGTGGTGAGCGGGTTGAAGCTCGCGTCCTGCGAAATCCAGATCAGCGCGCCCGCGAAATCGAGATCCTCGGGCACCTCATAGCTGACGAAGACGCTCTCCACGCCGGCCGTCACGGTCGGGATGATGAGATCGGGAACGGGGTTCTCGACCACCAGCTTCGCAGCGACGCTCTCGCGGCCGATGGTGTCGCGAACCGTCACCTCGACGCGGAACTTGCGCCGCGGCGTGAGGCCCAGACGAGCGCTGTCCTCATAATTCTGATCGAATCGATAGGTGTACTCAGTGGTGGTCAGCTTCTCGCTGCGCAGCACCTGCTCGGTGTCCACGTCGACGATGCGGATCAGGTTGTCCCGGAAGAAGGGGTTGGTGTTGCCCGTGCCGGCGCCGTTGGGCTCGGAGCCCAGCTCGTAGGTGCTGCCCGGGAAGTTGTTGCGCCAGGACAGCGCGCAGTCGCTGCCGCCGAAGGTGGTCTCCGAGCCGCGACCAACGATCTCCAGATGGCTCACATAGGGCGCGTCGACGCCCTCCCAGCCCTTGACGGTGAGCTCCAGGCTCTCTTCCGCCGAGTTGGGGCCGGTGATGGCGACAGCCTGGACGTAGATGACCCACGCGCCGGGCGTGGCATCGTCAATGTCGATCGAGGTGCCGGCGACCTCGCCATAGCTGACGAAGCCGTTCGGCGTGTCGGCGCTCACACGATAGCCGCTCGCCATGAAGTCGTTCGACGGGGTCCACGACACCGACAAGCGCGCCTTGGCGACGCCGTTCTGAAAATAGAGGCTCTCGACGGCCGTCAGGTTGGTCGGCGGATTGATCGAGGTGCGCGGCCGCGTGTAGTTGACCGGGTCGAGCTTCAGCCCCTGCTCGATGCGCGCGAACTTGGTCGGGTCATGCAGGAGCCCCTGGATCTTGAAGATGTGCTTGTCGGTCTCCGTGACCGCGAGCACCCGGAACAGGCGCGGCTGCACGTCACCGGCGATCACCCACATGGCGCCGAGCACCGGCGTGGCGCTCAGGGCCGGGAAGACGCGAACGCGATCACCCTCGGGCGAGAACTCCGCGATCTGGCGCGTCTCGATCGAACCGTCGGGCAGCTCGACCATCAGATAGTAGGTCGTGCCGACTACCCGCTCGAACGGGCTGTCGAGGGTCTGCCAGGTCGTGGAGGTTTCAGCCAGGCGACCGCCATTGCGCACCTGCGCCTTCGCGGGATCGGCGATGGCGACCAGATGCCCGGGCTGGATGTTGGCGTGATCCCAGGAGGTCTCATACTCGACCGTGTCGGTCTCGTTCTCCTCGGTGTAGAGCATCCAGCGCCCGTACCGGTGCGCCAGTCCGCGCGAGTTGCAGCCCGGATATTGAGCGCTCGTCTCGTTCCAGCCGAACTTGCGGATCAGATCCTCATTGACCACAACCTCGACCGCCGGCCGGCAGAGATCACTGGGGTCGTTCCAGGTGATCATCCCGACCGAGTGACGCGACTTGAGCGCAGTGCCGGAATAGTTGAAGCGGCCGCCAATCACGTCGGCTGGCGTCACCAGCTTCACCGGATCGGCCGGCATGTCCGCGGAGTAGAAGATCTGGCCGAGCGACCAATAGGCCATGCCACGGAAAGCCGTGGTGATCGATCGAACGACCTTGTAGGCCTCCTCGCGACTGCGGATCACGCCATTGTAGGTGTACCGGGGCTCCATGCCGCCGAAGCCGTCCGGCACCAGCTCATCGCAATAGCGGGCGATCTGATAGGCGCCGAACTTGTCGATCGTGGAAACGTCGATGAATTGGCCGAGGCCATAGCGATCATGACTCAGCAGGTCATAGAGCACCCATGCAGGATTGTCGGACACCGCTTTCTTGAAGGTGCCATCCCAGATGCCGGTGTAGGCGCGCGTGACCGGGTCATAGTTCGTCGGAACCTGAATCTTCAGGCCGTACACGTCGAAGCGACGTTCGGGAATGTTGCTCTGGCCGAACTGCTTTGCGTCCGCCTCGATGTAGATGAAGGCAGAGTTCGGGTAGGTGAACTTGCCCTCGACGAGGACGGTGTAGCTCTCCCACCACGTTTCGTTCTGAAGCTCGGTCTTTCGAGAGTCCTTACTGACGCGACGGACGCGGATATCCCAGGGATAGCCGGCCGGGTCGAGGGAGACGCGCGTCGCCCGCTGGTACGGGCTCGTGGTCTTCTCGTTGAAGATCTTGATCAGCTCGCGCTCTTCCCACGCGCCGCCATAGTTGCGCACGTCGATGGCATAGGTGACGTTCGTGGGCTTGATCTGGCCGCTGTCGGGGTCCTGATAGGCGAGTGCCGGGATACGAACGACGACACGCACCGCATCGGCGTTCCGCTCCATGATCGTCCGCTGGATCATGGAGCCGTCGTTCTTGACCTGCGCCTCGACCGCGTAGGGCGTCTCGACATAGGGCGAGCCGTTGACGTAGGGCTGATCCGGCAGACCCGTGCGAATATCCCAGGTCACGCCCTTAAAGTTGGGCTTGCCCTGCTCGTTCAGCAGCGGCGTGGTGTCGAAATAGATCGAGCGACCGCCATCAACCAGGCCGCCGATCTCACCCTCACCAAGCAGCTCGACGAGGCGAGCCTTGGCGCGCGAGCGCAGGCTGTTTGGCGTCTCGGTTCCCGACGAGGGCGCGAGCGCGAACTTCTTGCGGGCGTGGATATCCGAATGAGCGTTCATGTCAGCTTCGGCAGCTCCTCGATGTCGACGCCGGAGGAGATGAGGACCGAGCCGACCACGCAGCGCCCGTAGATCAGCGGGATCGCGTTCCCTTGCTCGTAGTTGTTCGTGGGGCCGGTGAGCGTGTAGCTCTCGTCCTTCTTCTCACCCGAGGTCTTCGGGCTGAGGAGCGTCGACACGCCAGCAAGAGCAAGGCCGCCGCCAAGGAGTGCGAGGTTGCCGTAGGTCATGCCGGTGAGAGAGCCCACGAGGGGCAGCGCAGCGCCGAGAGTGCCACCCGATGCGACCATCGCAGTTGCTGCCAGGGCGACGCCCAGAATGATCTTCACCGTGCCGGCCGTGGAGCCTTCGCCACCGATCACCGGGATAAAATGCAGGTCCGCCGCGCCCAGCTGGAAGCTGTTGATGTCGTCGAGCTCCAGACGCATTCCCATCTCGGCATCGCCGCGCACCACCTCGTACTGACCCTCCTGGAGCACATCCAGGAAGGTGCTGAAGTTGGCCTGAAGGCAGCGGATCGCCTCACCGGCGGTGCTCACATCGAGGTCGTAGGGGCCGCCGAACTCGTTCTTCAGGCGGCCGTAGAGATGCACCTTGCGCTTCACGAGCCCGGCCCTTCGTAACGCACCCACATATCGGCAGCGCGACCCCACAGACCGAAGGGTTCGCGGCGCGACAGCTTGAACGGGAGGTGATGCAGGATGAGGTTGTTGCCGACGTAGAGGCCGGCGTGGTTCAGCTTGTCCGAGCGGATCTTACACAGGAAGCCGTCGCCAGGCCGCACCTCGGAGATGTTGATCTCCCGGAAGCCGCGCGGCCCGAGAGCGTCGCGATAGAGATCCTGGCCCGCGCTCCACCAATCATCGTCACGCGGCACGTCGGCGAAAGACATGGGCTCGAACGGCCACTCCATGCCCTCGGCGGCGAGCGCATCCTTGCCAAGGCGAAAGGCATCGCGCACCAGCGAGAAGCAGTCGCTGACGCCGTGCATGAAGCTGCGGCCGATCAGCGGCTCAATCGGCAGGCTGTCGCCCCACATGGTGAACTTGGCGCAACGCTCACCGTCAGTGCCGACGATGATCCACGGCACCGCAGTGGCGATCTGAGCGCGCATGTCGGCCGCGCTCGGCCAGATCGGCCCGTTGGGATGGGAATGAACGATCGCCTCCAGGGCGTCACCGGCGCGCAGATAGTCCTGCCGCGAGATGACCGCCTGCGTCAGCGGATCAGCGGCATAGTTGAAGCAGGGCTGATAGGTGCCGGCGACCACGAGGCCGCAGCTCTCCTTCGGGTACTCGCGCAGCGCGTGCTGACGAATAGCTTCAGCCGTTTCGGGGGAAAGGATCATGTGGGACGTACCCTCGCGGCGCCGGGAAAGCCGCCGAACGGCAGGGGATTGCCGACGCCGAAACGCGCCTCGCAGTCAGACAGACGCCGGCCGCAGGAGTCATTGGCCGGCGTGGTCGGATCACCGCCACGGTCGAAACACGGCACACCCGTGTAGGGGCACTGCGCGGTCGAATAGTCGAAGTCGCCCGTCGCTTCATTCCAGACGCGATAGCGCCAGAGGCAAGTATCACGAAGAACCACGCGCCCGGGCAGCAGCTTGTTTCGCTGATCGAAGGTCGCCGAAAGCTCCCACTCGATATAGACGGCGTTCTCGTTCGTCTTGCGCTCGACAAGGAACAGATCCGGCCCGAAAAATGCGCCAGGATCTGCTTCGGCTTCGCCATCGAGAAAGCGGCGAAATGTGCGAAGTCGATACAGCTTGCAGCCGAGCAGATCGCCGTAGGTATTCACAAGACCTTGAATAATCTTGTTGGCGTTGCCGACTTTAAGCTTCGGCGTTGGCAAGGTGCCCGCGCCGCTCGTCTCCAACCCCTGAAAGAGTACATCTGTCGGGGTGTAGAACTGCCCGCCGAACGTGACACCAGCGGTCTCCTTGGCCGCTTGGCAGAAGAAGAGCACCGGGCCACCCACGGAGGACGCATCGAGCCGGAACAGCTCGACACGTTCGCCCGGATTGGGGGATTGGATGACCGCGGAAAGAGACATCAAGGCCCTCTGACTGAGAGCCTATGTTAAATCAAAATTGACTTATCACGCAAGGTTAAAGTCGCGTCGCAGGGTGGCCGACACCACGCGGAAGCCCTGGTCGGTTGTGTCGTCCGACCATTCCTTGCAGGTCCAGCGCACCGGTGCCGCGAACATCACGGGCTTGTAGAGAAAGGCCGTGTCGCCACCCTTCACACGAAAGAACCCCACGATGGCGTCGGCGTGCGCCGGCAAGAGCATGTCCCACTTCAGACGCACCACGTCACGGATGTGGTTCATTCCGTCGCGGGTGATCTGCGTGTAGCCGTCGCCAAACTCCGCTTCGAGAAGCTTGATCTCGGGGCTGTTACCGGTGCCGGGAGAGGGCGGCACCGGCGGATTGAATGTGTCCAGAGCCATTATTACCTCTCAAGAATTCCGTTCGGACCCTGCTGAATACGCACGAACTCGAACATCTCCTCGCGCACCATCTGCCGCATCCCGTTCACCATCTGCTGAGACAGATCGCGGTTCTCGGCATGGGACCCACCGTTGCCCTGGAACTGGATTGTCGGCGCGAAAGTCATCGCCTGCACATTCTGCGGCGTGACGGACTGGTTCACGATCGCGCTCGGCGCCTGGATCGAGCGAAGCAGGTTGTGGGGGATGATGCTGCCGCGCATCCCGGGCGCGAAGAGCTCCGGCCCCTTCTCACCGACCACATACGCCTTGTCGCTGCGCACGGGGCCGCCGGCCGCCCGGAAGCCGCCAAACAGCTTGGCGCCGATCTTGGCGAGCAGCTCCATGATCGAGACGCCACTGCCGCCACCCGTCTTGCCGCCCATGTTGCCGAGCAGCGAGGACACGCTGAAGTTCAGGAACTGCTTCACCATGTCCTTCGCGATCGACTGGAACATGCTGGCAAAGTCGGCCTTGCCGGTCGTCACCAGCTCTGCGATCTGGTCGGTCACGGAGTTGAGGGCGTTGGTCGCCGACTTCTCCATGTTGCCCCAGAGGTCGCCCCACTCCTTGAGCTGCTGCGCCCACGGCCCCTGCTGGGCCGCCTTGGCGCGCAGAAGTGCGATGCGGGTCTGCACCACCTCCTCGATCTGGGCGCGCTCCTCTGCGCTGCCGCGGAAGGCTTCCAGCACCTTGCGGGCGCGGTCGATCTCCTTGGCGGTCTCATCCTGGCGCGCCTGACTCTCGGTCATCAGCGAGCGCTTCAGCTCCTGGTTCTGCTGCGCGTAAGAGGCGACAGCCTCACGCACTTCCAGATTGCGGAATTCCTGGAGCTGATTGGTCGCATCGGCGAGAGCGCGCTTGTAGGTGTCGCTGTCGAAGCCGAAATAGTTGCCGATGGCATCGGTCTGCTTGGCGAGCTCCTTCTGCTTGCGGAAGAAGGCGTCGCTGGACTTCAGCTGCTGCGGGTCGAAGATCCGGCGCATCGCGGCCTCAGACCGGGACGCGAGATCCTCCTGCGAGCGCACCATGCCCTCGGTCGCCGTGTCGGCGATCGTGCGGTCACGCTTCTTCTTCGCAGCAGCCGTCTCGGCAGCGTCGAGCTGGCCGGCAAGCTTCAGAACCTCCTTGTAGCGATCGCTGTCGGGGTTCTTGTTGTCGCCATACTTGCCGTCAGCAATGCTCTTACGCATGGCCGCGACGCGCTTATTGGTGCCTTCAGCAGCATCGCCGACCTCGGTGATCGAGGTCTTCAGATCGTCGATGGCCTTCTTCAGCCCCGCGTCGAACTTTTCGGCGTTCACACGCTGTTCCATCTGCCTGAGCTGAGCAGCGCTAGCCTGCTGCTCCGGCGTCAAGTTGTTCGGAATAGGCAGTTGGGAATCGTTCTTGTTAACCGGCCGATACTGGCTCTGAAGCTCGACGTGTGGCGTATCCTTGAACTTCTGCCAGTCGCCACCCCAGTTGACACCAAGCCCCAGCTGCTTAGCCGCAGCCTTGAAGGCGTCGGCGACGGTGCGCATGAGGGCCTCGTCATAGGTGCGCTTTCCGTTGGCATCAACGGCAACGAAATCGAAAGCCGAGCCGGTCAGGTGATTGCTGTTCATCGTCATGGACTTGCCAGACGCGACCATCTCCTTCTGACGCTCGATGGATCGAGCACCCTCGACGATATTGAAGCCGACCGGCGACAGGGTGCGCGCAAGCTCGATCACCTTCTGGAGAAGAGGATCGACTGTAGCGACCGCCGCCTGTTCGTTGGGCTGAGGGCTGGTGCTCGTGGGCTTGTAATCCGGGGCACCAACGGCATTTTTCCACATACCGAACGCCTGGCCGCCGGCGGCGAGCTTCTGAAACACACCGGCCGGGTTGGTACCTTCGATGTTGGCGCGCAGCCGGCTCCAGGATTCGTTGGCCTTATCCACGACCGAAACGAACGTGTTGCCGGCGCTGAGGGTCGCAGAGCCAAAGGCGTTGGTGCGAATGCTGGCGCCAGCGGCTGCGGCCGCGGTGTTCGCACCACCGAGCTGCGCAGTCACATCCTGAACGGACTTCTGGAGCGGCGTCTGTCCATTCCCGACACCCTTGTAGAGCCCCGAGTTGATACGGACAAAGAGCTTGTCGACCTCGCTCATACCCTCGGTCTGAGCGGCCAGGATCTCTTCCTGGAACTTGATCATGAGGTTTCGCACGTCGGTGTCGAACTTCTTCCGACCCTGCATCACCTCATCAAGGGCCTCCTTCTCTGCCTTCGCCATCACCAGGGCGTCGATCAGTTCGCGGACGCGCTTCACATCGGCGTCGCCGTACTTGCCGTCGATCAGCTTCTGGTTGAGCTCCACCACCTCGGCATTGGCGCCGGAGAGAGATGCCTTCAGGCCGACAACCTCGGCGTTGAGGTTGGCGAGCGCCTGCTGCCCCTTCTTGTAGAGCTTGTCGTCGTCGAGGGTCGGCTGAATGAGCGGCGTGCCCATCGACTGAGAGCGCTTGAAGGCCCGGTCGTCGTAGAGCTGGTTCAGGATCGGCCGGATGGTGTCGAGAGCCAGCTGCGCGGCGCGGCGCTGGCTTTCCACATCGCTCTGGGCCTGCTTCGCCAGCTCGTCGTAATAGCCCTGGTACAGCTCGATCTTGCGGTCGAGCAGGTCCATGGAGATCCGGCGTGACTCCTCGCCATAGCGCTGATCCAGCTCGGCGACCGACTTGTTCTTGGCCGCAGTGTCGACGCGCTCCTTCTCGTAGGCCTGCTTGAGGGTGATGGCGCGGCTGTCGTAGGCGCGCTGTTCGTCGGCGATCTGCTTGTTGATCGCATCGACGCGCGTCTGGGCGCCCCGCTGAGCCTCGCGACCCTCGAAATCCTCGTTGAGCTTCTTCTTCTCGGCACGAAGCTTGTCGACCTCGGCTTGACGCGCCTCAATCTCGGGGTCGAAAGCCTCGCTGATCGCCTTGCGGAAATGCCGGCCGCCCTGCTCGTTCCACATGGCAAGGCGCGCATCGCGCATCTTGATGATCTGGTCGAGCTCCTGCTCCTTGCGGTCCAGGTACTTGGCGACCTCGTCGGCCTGCTGACGGGTCTGGATACCGTACTTCTGGGCGTCCTGATATGTCTCCTTGAGCTTGTCGCTGAAGAGCCCGAAGTAGCTCGCAGCTGCAACCGCGCCACCGACGACGAGCGGAAGCCACCCGGCCACAACACCGAGCACTCCGCCGATCGGGATCAGTGCAGCCCAAAGCGACCGCGCGGCGATCGTCATCCCGGAGAGACCGGCCGCGCCGGCGGCCGAACTCATCTGGATGCCAACATTGGCGGCAGCGATGGAGCCCTGAAGCAGCCGGTACTGGGTGATCAGCCCGGCAATGCCCGAGCTCATCGACAGGATGGAGCGAATGACGACCGTGCCGCCAAAGGCATACAGGATCGCCTGACCGACGTTCATGATCTCCTGGCGATAGCGGATAACCCAGTCCACCACGTCGCGCAGGATCGTGACCGCGGTGTTCAGCGCATTGCCGATATCGTTGGCGAGCACGTTTGCGGCGTTGCTCGACAGCGCCGAGCGCAGATCCGAGAGCTGTCGCTTCAGGTTGTCGAAGAAGCCGGTGTTGCCGACCTTGATCGCCAGATCCTGAAAGCTCGTGCCGATGGTGCTGACGAGACCCGTGAAGGTGTTCATCTGCTCCTGGGCCGCGCCGCCGAACACGTTGCGCATCTCGACTTCGAGGGCCTTGAGCGCCGTCGTAGCTTCGACGCGGCCGGTCGCGATGTCGGCAACGAGCTTGGAATAAGCGACACCAAGGCCGCGAGCCATGAGTTCGGTTGCGCGCGGGATGGCTTCACCGAGCTGCTGGCGCAGCTCTTCCATCTGGATCACGCCCTTGCCGGCCATCTGCTGAATGGCGATCGTGGCGCGCTTCAGCGTCTCCTCGGTGCCACCGAACGCGGCGACGCCGTCGACCAGCGACATGAGGGCGCCCTTGGTCGGATCGATGCCGGTCGACTTCAGCTTGACGAAAACGTCGGAGAGGGCCTGAAGCGAGTACGGCGCGGTAAGTGCCGTCGTGCGCAGGTAGCGCACGTTCTCGGCTGCCTCGCGGACGGGATCGGATGCGCGGCTGAGCGTGCGCATCAGCACGCTCATGCGCTCCATCTCGGCGTTCACGCGGACGATGTCGCCAACCCAGCCGGTCGTGACCTGCCGGATGGTGTTCAGCGCCTGGCTGCCGATGCCGATGACGATGGAGAGATCACGAAGGGTGGACAGGACGGAACGGCTGCTCGTCTCCATGGCGCGCATAGAGACGATGCCGGCGCCGACGCTCCGATTGAACTGCTGAAGGCTTTCCCCGGCGTGTAGGACCCGCGAAGTGAACTCGCCAGTATCCAGTTCGAGTTCTACGCGGATACCCGACATCGGGGTTTAGCCTCCCATGTTCCTCAGCATTTCAAACCCTGCTCGATCCAGACGCTCAGCCATGACGACCTTGACCGGATCGATCTTCACCACCTTCTTGAGCTCGGCCCGGAAACTGCCGGACAGGCTCGTTGCAGCGTCTGGCGATTGACTGGCCGCAGCGACATTGAGACGACGCAGATCGTCTTCAGCGCGCATACGGTCAATCTGACCGTAGAGAAACCAGAACAAGGAGATCGGCATCGCGAGCACCTTGTCGTGGGTCATCCCGTATTCCCTCATGACTTTCGCGAAGAGAAAGCCGAAGGAGATCGCCGTTACTGCGCCGTCTGAGGGTTTTCCTCGGCGCCCTCCTCGGACGCCGGCTGGTCGCCCTCACCGTTGTGCTTGCGCACGTATTCCATCAGCTTGCGCAGCTGGGGCAGCGTCAGCTTGCGCAGACCAGCCTCGCCGAGGGTTGGCAGAGACTTGCTGACCAGCTTCACGATCAGCTCGACCTCGGCATCCGGGGTGAGCGTCTCGCCCACGGCCTGGATCAGCTTCACATTCTCGATGAAGATCTCGACGGAGACCTGCTGAATGACGTGAGTCACGCCGTCGATCTTCACCCCCACCTGCGCGGGAACGAGGGCGTCGAGATCGAGATAGGTCTGAGTGGTGTCGGTCATGCTTGAAAGAACCCAAAGTTGGACTGAAGCCCCACAATAGGGCTTCAGTCAATTTTGACTTAACGTGCGCTCAAGATCAAGCGGCAGTGACGGACTTGTCGCCCGCGACAAAGAGGGTCTTGTCGTCGGGGTCCGGGTAGGCCTTGAACGTCACGTTGAAGATGCGCTCCTCCTCCAGCTTGTAGGCGTACTGGAGATTGCCGCCGGTGCCGGCCAGCGGAATGACGAAGTCGTCCGCCTTGTTGGTCGGCGCGTTGGCGACGGGGTGAAGGATGAGCTCCTTGGCGAGGTCGAGCAGCGAGATGCCGATGCCGTTCTCGACCACGACCTTCTTCTTGGTCGTGTCGACGGAGTCGGTCACGAGGGTCGCGCCCGGCATGATCTTGACGAGGTTCTCCAGGGTGGTCTCCGCGAGCGGCACCTTCACGGTGCAGGAGCGGCCCATGATGTACTCGTTGATCGGGGACTTGCCGAACTGATCGACCATCACCTCATGGGTTTCGGTCGCCACTTCCACGTCCACACCGCCCTTGGTGTAGCCGAGATCGACGCCGCCGTAGGTCACGGTGCAAACACCGAGCTTCACATTCTTGGTATCCGAGGCCATTCTTTCGACTCCGCAGGACAGGCATAGTGTTAGGCGTTATTGAACATTCAGACGTTATTTTACTCGATGACCGCAGAGCAGTCAAAATTTACTGAACACTCGATGTCCGAGCTGTCACTGCGTGGATAGGTCCACGGATAGTGTTTCGGAATGATCTGGTTGATCTGGCGAAATCCGTGCTGCGGCGGATCGAAGGACTGGATCTGCTGCGTGTGCAGCGCATCGAGGGCTTTCTTGATCAGGATCTCAGCATCGGCATACGTCGGAGCGCGCGAGATGACCTGGAACTTGCCACAGATGTAGCCCGGCAGCTCGGCGTTGAAGACCGAGCCCTCGACGGGAGCCTTGACCAGAAGACCCGAGCGCACGGTCGCCGGCATGTGATGGACGAAGATGCTCTGGCCGATCTCGCCGGCACCGGCGTCCTGAAGCATATGGGCGAAGAGATTGAGGTTCACAGGCGCCACTCCCGGTCGACGAACTCTCCGACCACCCGAATGACGCGGCCGCGGCGCGCGTTCAGCGCGCGTTCCAGGAACTTCTCGCCGATGTAGCGCCCGGGGTTGGCCGCCCGCTTCTGGATCGTGCCCGGGCCGGGCCGAAGCGAGCTGTAGTTCTCATGGATAAACAGCGCGTAGCGGGTCACGTCCACGTTGCCGACCATGCCGCCGACGGAGATGGTGATGACGAACCGGAAGCCGGAAAGCCGGCCGTTGTCGCGGGTGATCGCGCGTTCCAGATTGTGCTTGTCGACCGGGGCGTTCAGCTGGGCTTCCCGGACGATCTCGTCAGCCTCCCCGTAGACGACACGCTGTGCGCCCTGGGAGACGCGCTGAGCAGCGTTGCGCAGCCCCGCGACGACTTCGTTCAGCCCGGTGATCTTCATTCCCACGATCAAACCTCCCCGTGCCGCATGAGATCGCACTCGAAATGGTCGAACGTGCCCGTGACCGAGTAGCGCCGATGGGACCCGGTGATCCGCAGGACGATGCCGGCGATCTCGAAGAGGCAGTTCTGCTCGGGTGCGACGTTGACCGGGAAGAGAATCTTCGACTTCTCGATGGTCTCTTCAGCGCTGGAGCCGGAGCCGGAGCTGTCGGTTCGCACGTTGGTCTTCTCGGACGTGGTGAGCAGCTTGACGACGGCGCAGGGGGTCATCACCGGTGCGCTGTAGACGGTGTTGCCGTTGATGTCGTAGCCCGTGGGCCAGCGCATCATGCCGCGGTTGTTGGGAAGGAACATCAGAGGGCTCCTTCGAGAATGGCATCGGAGTTCGGGTGGAAGATCTGGTCGCGCATGTCCACGTAGGACTGCAGCTCGCCATGAGGCACCAGCGACAGGATCACGCCGTTGCTGGACGCGCCGGGATCGATGTGGCTGATCCGGGCGGTCGTCATGCCGTGATCGACCAGGATCATCATGGTGATCTCGTTGTAGGCAGCCAGAAGCGCCTGACGCCAGACGGCGCGGACGAACTTGCGGCTGGGCCACTTGCGGTTCATGCGATCATGGAAAAAGAAGTGCAGCTCGCTGGCGTTCGTCGTCTGAGCCTGCATGATCGCAAGCTGAAGCGGGACGTTGTTGCCGCGCGCCGTGAGCGAAGCCTGGATGTAGGCGCGCCGGAGCGAGTTGTGCAGAAACAGGATATCGCGCTCGACCTGGATGACGATCTCACGGAGCAGGCCATCCTTCACGTCCTGAAGGTAGGTGAATTGCTCGTCGGTGACATCGGCCGGGGTGGGGACGCCCATCTGAGCGTAGAGATTGCTGGTCGCGAGGCCGGCAAGCCGATCGATCTCCTGGGAGATGATGGCTTCCTCGTTACTAATGAACAGGCGAGCCACTTCGTAGCCCTCCCCGTCCACCTGGGCGAAATGGCGCGGCGTGCCCAGCTTGGGGCTCATGATGGCGCGCTGGAAGATCGCCCGCAGACTCTCGACGAAGTCGCCGTAGCGGGCGGCCGCGGCGTCGGCCGACGCGGACATGGAGTGGACAGGCTTCATACGCGGGTCGTCATCACGCGGGTGTAGAGGAAGCCGCGCAGCTCATTGAGCGACGACTTGCAGATGCCGGCCTCGATCGGCTTGCCGGACCGGAACATCATCGAGCTTTCGCCAACGGTCTCGGACAGGATGCCTTGCCGGCGCTTCTCGTTGACGGGGTCGTAGCTGAGAATGTCGGCCGCCTCGGCGATCTGGGCGCGGCTGATCGCAGTGCGGAAGCGACCAAACAGGGTCGAGCCCCACTCCCCGAGGGTGAGCGTGCTCCAGCGCAGGGGCGTGATGATCTCCTCCTCACGGGGAAGGAGATAGTCCTGCTCGTTCTCCCACTCGTCGTAGCGCTTGATCCGGTACTGGAAGCGCGTGAGACGGGTGAAGGCCTCCATCAGCGCGACCGTGCGATCATTCACACCGGCGGCGTTCCAGCCGGTCATACCGGGCATCCGGGAACTCAGAAGGATCGCCTGCTCATACGTCTGGAAGGAATTCTCCAGCACGACGAGCCGGGTGCGGCCGCGCAGCAGATAGCTCTCGGACACCTCGAAGGTGCCCTCTGCGACCGTGACGGAGAGAACGACGGTGCGTAGGCCATCGGTCTTGCCGGGCACGAGCGTGTTGGCCGGCGCCGGCACGGAAATGGTGAGCGGGCCGCTCGTCGGAACGGCGATCACGGTATCCGGCACGATCTCACCGCCCGCATCGTCCTCGACGCGATACGATAGAGCCGTGGGTGTCACGGGCGCGCCGTTCAGATCCACGAGCTCGAAGACCACATTGGCGGCAAGACCGGCCGGATACACGTTCATCGGTCAGTCCTCGCCCTGGGAGCCGGACTGGTCCTTGGAGTCGGTCTCACCCGCCTCCTTGTCATCCGCGGCGCCCTGCTTCTCTTCAGGCTCCTCCGCGGGCTTCTCGTCGTCGGGCGTCTCGCCGTCGGGCTCGTCATCGCCGGACTTCTGGTCTTCGCCCTCGGGCGCGACCTCCTGCTCCACGTCCTGCGCCTGGGTCGGGGCCGGCGGCGGCGCGGTCACGGTCAGCTCACCGCCGGTCGCCGGGTCGATGTAGGCGAACTCGATGGGCTTGGTGTCCTCGGCGAGCTTGCCCTCGTCGACTTCAGCCTTGGCCTCGGCGGCCTTCACGCGCTTCTGGAACTCGTCCTGCGCCACCAGGATCTCCTGGATCAGCTTGGGAATGGACCGCTCCTTCACGCCCCACGGCTTGGCGATCTCGCGCAGGCCGTTGATGCCCTTGTCGTCGGCGACCGCCTTCAGCTCCGCGACGGTGTAGAGCTTGGAGACGGGCGGGCGCGCCTGACTCTCCGCGAGACGACGGCGATCCTCGATCAGGTCGTCTTCGCTGGCCTTGCCGAGCGCCTCGACCACATCGGCACGAATGGTGACGCCGCCGACCATGCGCGCGGCGACGCCGGCCTGGCTGACCTCGTTGCCCTCGTCGTCGATGGTCACGATCATCATGGTCGCCGCGAGACGATCCGCCGTGATGACGGGCACCGGCTCGACCGAGATGCCATTGTCGAAATCGACCGGGCCGAGTGCGCCGGTATAGCCTTCAAACCCCGGCTGGGTGATCTTCAGCCGATACATCATTCACCTCCGATGAGCTGTTGCAGGGCGCCGGTGCGCTCGGCCTCGGCCAGCTCGTTGAAGCCACCGATCCGGGTAATGCCGACGAAGATCTGAGGGACGGTCTGGGCGCCGTTGGTGCGCGTGACGAACTCGGCGCGCAGGTCCGGGTTGTCGGAGATGTCGAAATACTCGTACTTGTAGCCGCGCATCTCGCACAGGCGCTTGGCGCGGTAGCAGAAATTGCAGCTGCGCGTGCCGTAGATCTCGATTGTGTGCATGGTCCCTCAAACGAAACGGGCGAGGTTGCCCCCGCCCGATCGATGTTAAATCAATTTTGATTTAACTGCAAATCAGATGTTGGTCACACCCTTCAGGCGGGCCACCGCGTGGGTGGCCTTCAGGGCCGTGCCGCAGTACCACTTCACGCGGTGCCGGACAGCGTCCTTGTTCTGAATGGTGCCGATCTCCTCGACCGCCATGCCGCCGTTGGGGCCGCCATAGATGCCGTGGAAACCGTCGGTCTCGTTGAGACGCAGGGCGAAGATGGAGCAGGTGTTGCTCGCGGAGCCCTGGACCTCGTTGGCCGGCATGAAGTCGTTCACGATCACCGGGAGACCGTCGTAAGCCGGGATCGGCTTGCCGAAGTTCTCGATCTGGATCATGGTCGCGTCGTTGCCGCCGAAGGCGCGCAGGAGACCGCGGATTGCACGCCAGGTGCCCTGACGCATCATCAGACAGTCGGCGCCGTTCTTCACCATGTCCTTCAGCTCGTCGAGCATGGAGAAGGACACAGCCGCGCCGTTGGCGCCGGCGATGAGGGTCTGAGCGGACGGGGTCAGCTTGGTGAGGCCGTCGAACTCCTTGGCATTCACCGAAGAGTCGCCGTTGACCAGGGTCCGGCGGAACTTGCGGCCGAGACCCTTGGCCTTGGAGGCCAGCTGGATCGCGAGCTGCGGGTTCGTGTCGGACTGGGTCGCCAGAAGGAACTTGTCCAGATCCACGTCACCGGCGAGGATCTTCAGCTTGGTCGAGACCTCGTCGAAGGTCGCGCCACCCTCGGGCACGGCGTCGTAGGGATCGAGGAACTCGGCCTCGGAAATGGTCTTCTCGCGAACGTAGTCGTAGCTCTTGCCGTTCACGCCAATGAACGGAAAGAGGGCGAACAGGTCGTCACGGTCGATGATCTCTTCGATCACACCCTGCACGAGCTGGTTCTGCGAGAGCTTTTCGGACTCAACACGCAGGAGAGGCATGGTTTCAAACTCCGGGAACACCGACTGACGATCAATCAATTTTGACTAAACCCATGCAGCGAGCACGGGTTTAATCAATTTCGACTTAACCACTAGTATAAGTCAGGCGGTAAGGTTTCGCCAAGTGAAAAAATACGCCCGATGGACGTATTTTGTCGTTACTTGGAAGCCGTCTTTGCCGCGAGCAGTGCAGCGCTGATCTTGTCGACGCCACGCAGGGGCTGCTGCTTGGTGTCCTTCTTGCTGTCATTGCTCGTGGTGGAGCCGGCTCCCGGCTTCATACTGGAGCGAACGATGCGTTCACGATCCGGGTCGATCTCGACAAGCTTCTGAAGCGCAGCCTCGAAGCTCAGGGTCTCCCCTGCCCCGTCGACCAGCTTGGTGCGATCCTTGGCGCCCGCCGGCTTGTCGAAGGCGACAAGCTTGCCGTCCTCGATGTCGAAGTGGCCACCGTAGATCTGCCGCGTCTTGGACGGCGACAGCACCAGCTTTTCGTTGATGAAGGCGGAATTCGCGAAGGCGTTGCCGACGGTGAGTTCATCGACGACCTTGTTCTTGGTCGTGAGCGCCGCTTCCAGCTCCTGAACGCGCGCATTGAGCGTCTCAAGATCCTTCTTGTGCGCCTCGACCATCATGGCCTTGACACGGTCGAAGTCCCCAGCCTTTTCGGCCGCCGTTCGCTCGGCGTCCTCGGCATCCTTCAGGGCCTTGCGTGCCTTCTCGGGGTCGATGCCCTCGAACTTCTTCAGCACCTCATCCTTGGCGGCGATGTCCGCCGACAGGGACTTGTTCTTGTCCTTGACCTTCATCAGATCCTTGAGGATCTTCGCCGCGTCGTCGGACAGGTTCTGCTTGCCGTCCTTGCCGGCATCATCACCCGCACCGCCGTCACCACCGGTGCCCTTGTCGTCGCCGTCGCCAGCACCAGCGCCCTTGTCGTCGCCACCGGTGCCCTTGTCGTCGCCACCATCACCAGCGCCCGCACCACCACCGGTGCCATCTTCGGGCGCCAGATAGATGCGCGGCCCCACCTGGGACGCGAGCAGCCAGCCGATGCCGGAACCGATACGCGGGGTAGAATCGAGACGGAAATCCTCGAACTTCATGTTCACTCCTTGACCATTCTCTCGGTCATGCTTCGGGTCGATCGCTTGACCCATGGGGGTTGCCTTGGTCATGCGACCGAGGTCTTCTTCTGAGTGGCGTCCGTCACCTGCCCCTGACGATTGGCATCGCTCGGGTTCTTGGGTTGACGGGTGCTGCTCGGATTGGAGAATTTGCCGGTTGCGGCAGAGAGCCGGGCCGCCTGCTCGACAGGGTCCTTCGGCCAGGAATTCAGCTCCGAGATCAGAGCCGACTTCACCTTGCTGTCGATCTGCGGGAAGAGCTTCTCGATGACCTGCTTCATCTGCTCGCGGCGCACGCCCTCGGGCGCGTCGATCAGCGACAGGCGCTCGGCCAGCGTGAACTCGTCGAACAGAGAGCGGACATCGAATGTGTCGGGATAGGAGACGATCTCCTCTTCCGGCTCCTTGATGGAGTTGTAGAGGCAGACTAGCCGCACGAGGCGGTTCTCGACGTTCTCCAGCGCCGCGGCCTTCGAGGTCAGCAGCGAGTTCAGCCGGTCGAAATTGTAGGCCTTGGCGACGCCGGAGGAATTGTCCTGCCCGACGGCGTTGTCGGTCTGGGTGCGATCGGCACTGGCGCCGATCGTGTTGTAGATCTCGCCGATGATCTTGTTGATCACGGAGAGGATTACGCCAGCCTGCTTTGGATCAGGCGACAGGAATTCGGGCTTGCCGCCGCCCTCGCCGTCATAGGTGAAGACGCGCTTCGTCCCCATCTCCATCAGCTTGTCGGCGGCGTCCTCACCCGAGGGGATACCCTGGGCCGGCATGGCGAGCTGCGAGAAGGTCTGATCCTGGATGATGGCGTCGAGGTTCGACAGATAGTTGGCCGAGGCGCGATCGAGATAGGCGATGTCCTCGATCAGGCCGGGCGAGCTGTAGCGGTGATCGCCGATGACGTGATCGGCCGGGAACGCCGGCACCTCGCCGATCGAGACAATGCCCTCTTCGACCAGGACGACGTTCGGGTCCTCAGAGCCGCTCTTGGGCTTGTTCTCGTACTCGAACAGGCGCCAGCGGTCCTTTTCCCACAGACGGAAGCGCTCGCGCACCTCGCCGGTCGCCTTGATCGGGTCGGCGTCGTCGCGCTTGGTCTCGCGCACGAGAATCCAGTTGAGCCCGCCCTTGTCGTCGAAGCCGATGTCGAGGACGTTCTGCGGCTTGACGATGTAGGCGTAGACACGCGCCCCGGTCTCCTTGGCATCGGCGACCGACACCACGTTCTCGGGCACATTGCTGTCGACGATGATCCAGGGGCGACCGAAGATCGAGCTGTTGGTGGAGACCAGCTGCATGAACTGGTTGATGTCCAGGCCGGTCAGCGTCGTATTGGTCCAGAAATCCTTGATCGCCGGGTTCGCATCGTCCCAGTTGCGGCGGACAGGACTCTTGAAGATGTACTTCTGAACGAGGTCGACGGACTCGCGCGTGTGATTGAAGCGGTAGCCGCGGCCGATACGATCCTCGTACTCCTTCTGGCCTTCCTTGATGTAGCGGAAGAGGTTCTCCTTGAACCAGTCGCGGCCGCCGTAATAGGTGCTCTCAAGAAAGTCCCAGTGGGTCAGACGATCCGCATAATCGGGATGTCGCCGCTTCAGGAACGTCTTCAGAACCGTCTGATTGATCGCAGCCATGCCGAACCTGGAGAGCCAAAGAGCCCTAATGTTAAATCAAAATTGATTTAACCACAAGTCAGACAGACAGACCCATGACCTTGATGCCGCGCACCGGGAATTCGATCTCCATCGCATAGCCGAGAGCGTCCGCCGGATGCTCGACGCCGGCCTTCTTGTCGACCTCGCGCGAGCCTTCCTTGTAGATCGTCTGTTCCAGCGCCGAGATGACGTTCTTACACTTGCGGTCGATCTTCAGACGAACCATGCCGTCGGCGGTCTGAAGCATCCGGTTCACCGCGTTGACGCGATCGGCGACCTTCGGGTGCTTGCGCCGGAACTTGATCCGCTTGAAGCCGGCCTCGCGCAGGATGTCGAGGTCGGACTCGCCGCGGGCGTGGCTGCGGTTCTGACCGGCCGGATCGGGGTAGAAGGTGATGGTCTTCAGCCAGCGATAGTAGCGCCGGGCGACCTCGTCGGCGGTCTCCTGGGTGTTGGAGCTGGGCAGGATGATCTCGTCGATCACCCAGACCTCGCCGTTCGGCTGGGGCTGCATCACCACCGAGCTCATCGGGTCGATATTGAAGTCCTGGCCGATCCAGATCGGCAGCTTCGGGTTGAACTTGTAGTCGCCGACGTGCTTCTTGCGATCGAAGGCGTAATAGACGCGGCCAGCCATCGTCTCGAAGGAGGCTTCGTACTCCTGGCGGAACGACTTCTCGTCGAGGTTGTGGCGCGCCTCCTCGATTTCCGACTTCGGGATGAAGGGCGACGTGATGGTCGGCAGCTGCCAGCTCTTGTAGCTGTTGCGCCGCATCCGGCCCTTGGCGTCGGTGTAGGTCTCGCCACGCTCGCCGAGCATGTAGAGATCGTAGAGCCAGTTGAACGACTTCGGCGTGCCGATGATCAGGGCGCGGCCGAGGGTCGAGGACAGGGTCGGGTAGAGGACCTTGTACCAGGTGTCGGAGACGATATCCTGCGCCTCGTCGATCACGACCAGGTTCAGGCCGACGCCGCGGAGCGTGTCGGGCTTGTCGGCGCCCTTCAGCTCGATGCGACTGCCGTTCACGAGCCGGATCGTCATCCGGGTCTCGTTGATGCCGTTGAATTTCACCCACTCGCGCGGGATGGCGTCCTTGAGCTCGTCCCACAGGATCGAGCGCGCCATGCCATAGGTCGGCGCCACGTACCAGATCAGCTGCTTGGGCTTGCGCGCCGCCATGCGGATCATGGTGATCTTGGACAGCTGGGTCTTGCCCCAGCGTCGGCCGGCAACCACCACCCGGAAACGATGCGTGTCCGCAAAGACCTCACGCTGCTTTGCGTGGAGCGTGAGCCTATGCTTCTTCATCATCCTCTTCCGAGATGATCTCGTCTTCGTCTTCCTCGCTCGGCAGGATGTCGTCGTCGCTCTCGGCTTCGTTCCGGGCGTGGTGAGCCTTGATGTCGTCGTCGGTGAGATCGTCGATGACGAGGTTGGGCAGCGACTCTTCGTCGATATCGCGGTTGGCCTGGAGCACGTCGAGACGACCGATCCGGGTCTGTTCGATGATGGCCGCAGCCAGGCGCAGCGCCTTCAGGTCGGGATAGACGCTCTTGGGCGACAGCGAAGCCTTGGCCGCGTCCACCAGCAGCTTCATGGTGCTCTTGCTGATGTTGTCGAGGAACAGGTAGGTGTTCTCGCGGGTCTCCTCGATACGCTGCCGGCGCTTACTCTCGAAGGTGACGACCGCGGCGACGTGCGCTGCCTTCACTTCCTTCTCGACGGCCTTGGCGACCTCGCCGGCACGCGAACCCTTGACGATCCCGTTCTTCTTGAAGTGCTGGGAGAGCGCCGACGGGGTCACGTCAAAGCGTTCCGCGAGATCCGCGGCGCTGTGCTCCCCGAGCTCGTAAAGCGTGACGATCTCGGCCCACTGGGCCTCGGTCAGCTTCTTCGTCTTCGTCGGCGACTCTTTGGACATAAATCAATCCTGATTAAACCACCGGAGGCTGAAAATCCGGAGCCATCTCCAGAAAGATATAATACTAGATACAGTATATTATAATTCTCTGGAGATGGCTGCGGAAATCCAAACGATGTCTCCGGCTATTTGCGGAAGCTGCTGTAGGCGTCGAGGGTCGGGCGGAACGTCATCACACGGTTCTTTCCATAGAATGTCTGGATGTACCCGGCCCGTGTGAGCCGGCGCAGCGACTGATGCACCGCTTGCTTTGTCACCGGATAGTAGGACAGGCTCTTCCACAGCTTCTCGAACGCCAGGTCTTCCCCGGCGTCCGCCGCTTCCAGGATCTTGTTGACGATCTCGACCTGCTTGTCGGTGAAGGCGATGCTCATTGCAGCTCCGGGATCTTCAGCGGCTCACCCGGCTTCTGCCAGTCGAACGCGGTCAGGGGGAGACGCTCGGGCAGCGTCCGGCCGGCGTCGGGGTTCTTCCAGACCCCGTACATGGGCGAGGCGAGCACGATCTGCTGAAGCGAGCGGATCAGGGTGCGCTCATCCATGCCGGCGACCCGGTCGCGGCCGCGATCCCGGTTCGAGCCGGTCTTCTCCAGCGCGCTGTGCCGGTAATAGAACGCCCGGCAGTCCTCGATCGCCCGGTCACGCGCCGACGGGTTCATCTCGGCGATCTCGGTGAGAATGGCCTCGAAGTCCTGCGGGTTGGCCTCGAACGTCGACCGGAAGAACTTGATGCCGGCGTCGTAGGTGTTCGAGTTGAGCGGCTTCACGAACCGGAAGCCGGCCTTCTGCCCGAAGAAGTTGAACTTGGACATGGAGGACTGGATCTCCATGAACGTCTTGCCTTCCAGACGCGAGGCGAGGTTCATGAAGCGATAGCCGCAGCCGATGCCGCGATACATGGTGTCCACCACGAAGCGCGAGATCACCCGCAGGTTCTGGTTCACCCAGATGTAGCGATAGGTGTTGGTGAGCTTGGTCTCCCCTGCCCCCGGCTTGATCGTCGGAAAGGCGATGTGCCGTTCCTTCAGCAGCCCCTTGGGATTGCCGGTGACGAGCACGCCGATGGTTTCGCCATGCAGCGTGAGGCGCCAGAAGCGCGGACCCGTCGGCAGGTTCTCGGCCTTGTAGTGCAGGTCGTGGAGCAGGTTCCAGTCGTCCTTGGTGCCCCGCTCCACCATCATTTCGCCGAGCAGCGAGAAACGCGCCCTGGGCGCTTCGTCGCGCGCGAACAGGGTTTCATACGTCGCGGGGTCGAAACGCCCGCCGGTGACGCTCTCAGCGGGTTTCATCGCAGATTCCTGCGTCGTTCGAGCACGCGCGCGCAGTGCTGCTTGTGTAGGGCGTCGAGAATGCGACACAGGACGCAGCCCCAACGCTGCCCGCCCTCGCGCGCCTTCGCGGCCCGCAGCGAGACGGTCTCGTGGGGCTCGCCGAGGAGGAGCACGTTCAGCACCTGGTCGAAGGCGACGAACAGGTTGTAGGGAATGCGGAGAGTCTTCCTGATCACAGCAGCGCCCAGATCAGCCAGGCGACGAGCGACACGATGGTCGCGGCGAGCAGCCCGAGAAGGATGATGATCCCGTCGAAGAGCGTGCCGAAGCCGTACCAGTCATAGGAACTGGTCTGCGGCCGCGTGGTCAGAACGACCACGAGATAGCTCACGAGGGTGACAAGGACCGGCACGATCCACCAGCCGATGGTGAGGGAGAGCGTCATCAGTAGTCGCCCTCGCACACATGCAGGCAGCGCACGCCGTTGTCGCGCCACATCTGGGCGACCCGCTTGCGATCCTCGACGGCGAACATCGGGTCGTAATCGAACAACCGGATGGCGTCGAGCATCTCCTTCTTGACCACCGTGTCGTCCCGGCGATCGCCGTCGCGCCGCATCATCAGCGTGTGGAACTTGATGTTGTTGCGGCTCAGCCACTCGATCGTCATGCGCCGGTCATTCTCAGGCCGCCCGGTGCAGATGATCACGGGGAAGTCCCGCGCGAGCTGGTTGTTGAGCGTGACGATCTCATGGTTGGGCTTGTCGAAGCGCGCGGCCGCGAAGAAGGCGTCCCAGGAGGCATCCGGGCCGGAATGAGCGCCCTTGGGCAGCAGGTGCAGACGGTGCTCGGCGTTCGCCAGCGTTCCGTCGATATCCATGATGACGCAATAGCCCTTCATGCGGCCTCCAGTTCCACGCGCTCGCGGAAGCGCTTGGTGATGGTGAGAGACGGCGCGAGCTCATCGCGCAGATCGGTGTGGGTGGTCGCGACCATCAGCGTCTTGCCGAGGGTGCGGGCGACCTTCTGCATGTTGAAGGCGACGACTCGGGCAGTGACGCGATCGAGGATGGCGCCGAACTCGTCGGCGACCCACACGTCGGCGTCATCCTCCATGACCTTCGCCAGCTTCAGTCGGTAGCGCTGCCCGTCGGACAGCTCGGACGGCTTGCGGATGTAGATCCAGGCGTCCGAGATTCCCGCCTTGGCGAGCAGATCCGCGGCCTGGGTGGTGGAGGAGCCGACAAGCTCGATCACTGGGCGGTCGGGCAGCTCGATCTCGTTGAGGTCGGCCACCTTGAGGCCGCCGGCGCGCATCTGGGCGACCAGATCCTTCAGCAGCAGTGATTTGCCGGAGCCGGACTGGCCCGTGATGTAGACCACGTCGCCCTGGTTCACCTCGACTTCGAGGTGGTCATAGATCACGAACTCCTTGTTGGAGAGGCCGAGGCCGAAGCCTTCAGCGATCTCCAGCACCCGGGGCGTGCGCTCGACGGACGAGGTGAACTTGCGGTCGATGACGTACTTCACGAGTCCAGCTCCGGCACGGGTTCCATGACATCCGGTGCCGAGCAGCCGACCATCGCCATATCGATGGCGTCGATCTGACCAACATCCAGATAGAGACGGGACGCCTCATGAAGGGCGACCGAGAAGCGCGCGCCCGGCACACCCATCTCGGCGTTGTCGGGATTGACCATGAAGCTCACGAAACTCTGGGCGACCGGGTCCCAGCCGAGAACGAAGGCGGCCTGAAGCCGGCCGGCGTCGGCCAGCTGCACCGCTTCCTTCAGAGTCTCGACGCTCTGCTGATCCCGGAATTCGGGAACGCTCTTGGGCAGCCGGAATGGCTTGCGGGTCGCAAGAGAGATGACGTTGGGCTTCTTCGCCATCAGAGCCCCTGTTCGTCGAGATGGGCGATGAGCGCGTCGATGCCCTTCTGACCGGTCTTGTCCTCGATCGAGGTCATGAACCGGCGCACGCGGCGCGACTGGGCGACCGAGATGCGCTTGAAGCCGAAGGCGTCGGCGATCGGCGCCGCGGTCTCCTCCACCTCCTCCTGCTTCTTGGCGTTCTCTTCCTTCTGCTCGTCCACCGCCTCGCCCACATCCTCGACGAAGGCGCTTTCGTCGAACTCGCCGAAATCGACGGTCAGGGCGGCGATCTCCTTGCTGTCGAACGCGAAATCGGCCAGATCGACGCCGATGTCGTTGAGCCGGAGCATCTCCTGCTGGAGGAGCGCGGTGTCGTATTCGGTGCTGGCGACCCGGTTGTCGGCGAGACGCAGGCCGTCCGCCTCTTCCTTGGTGAGATCGCCGCGCACCACCACCGGCACCCTCTTCAGGCCCAGCTTCTTGGCAGCGAGCCGGCGCCCGTGGCCGGCGATGATCACCTTGTCCTTGTCGACGACGATCGGCTGGGTCCAGCCGTTCTTCTTGATGAGCTTGGCCAGCTTCTCGACCTGCTCGTCGGAGTGCTTCTTGGCGTTGCCGGCGTAGGGAACGAGGATATCGGGGTCGAAGAACTCGACCTTCAGCATGGCGTCAGTCTTCATCGGTCATTTCCGAATAGAGTTGCATCAGCTCGTCGTCGTCGAGCTCCCTGGGCTCCTCGATGCTCTCCTCGAAGAACTCGCCGGCCCCGCAGCGCACGCAGCGCCCGCTCTGAAGCCAGCGACAGGAGACGCACTCTTGAAAGCGCAGCTGGATTTCGCCCCGATCGTCCCGGTCGCTCACGAGCCGCCTCCGAGGAGGAGGTGAACCAGGGCGTCGCCGGCATTGGTGAGATCGTCACCCGACGTGAAGCCCTGCGCCTTCTTGGTGCGGGCAATCACCTCCGCGACGCTCTCGCCGTCGGGGATCGTCACCTTGAAACGCATGATGACGTGGGTCTTCGCCGGCTTGGGTTCCGCCTCTTCCTCGGGCGTGGCGACCGTCTCGGCGATGGGATCGTCAAGGTCCAAGTCGTCGAGCGCTATATCTGTCGCTGCGAAGATCGATTTGAGATCGGGGTCGCTGAAGGGGAGGAAGCTCTGGAGGTCGTCGGTCGAGCCCAGCTCAGACAGGAGAGCGGCGAGGGCCGATGTGTCGTCGGCGCCGTATCGCGCATTGTCGGCGAGGGAGATCTCCTTCGCCTCGGTGTCGCTGATCACGCCGAGGTTCATGATCGGCACCTCGGTGTAACCGAGGTGCTTGGCGCCTTCCCAGCGATGCTCACCGCCGAGGATCTCGTAGACGGTCTCTTCGTCCTCGACGATCTCGCGGACGATGATCGGCTTGAAGAGCTTGAAGCGCCGCATGGACGCGAGGAGCTTCTCTTCGTTCTCCGGGGACACGAAATTCGTGTTCCAGGGGTTGGGCCGAAGGCGGCTCGGGGAGACAGAAAGGGCTACCGGCACAGGGCGTTCCGTGTTAAATCAATTTTGATTTAAACACACCTGGAACAAATGGCAATAGGTAGGTGCCTTGTGAATTTGACAATTGCAGCCAACGCCGTTGTCGCGAAGCTCGTGAATGCCGACGCCGACGCCCGGGCGTTCGTGACAGATCTCCTGTCATATCAAGTAGATGGGGCTGAACACACCTTCAGCTACACCAGCGGCGGCTGGGATGGTCGCTCCAGCTTCTTTTCTGTCCACACGCATTCCTTCCCGGCCGGCTTCATGCACCTCGTGCATTCTGAGCTGGTCAAGAAGGGCTATCGCCCGCAGATCGCGCGCAAGCCTCTGCCGGCGCCCTTGGGCGAGAAGAACCCGATCGTCGACGAGTTCGGCAACGACGACCCGCGCTACGACTACCAGATGAAGACGGTCGAGGCCCTGCTGCGACATGGCCGCGGCATCGCCCAGATCGCCACCGGCGGCGGCAAGTCGAAGATCGCCAAGCTCGCGGTCGCCCGGATCAAGCGCCCTACCCTCTTCCTGACCACGCGCGGGGTGCTGATGCACCAGATGAAGGACAGCTTCATCGCGGCTGGCTACAACGTGGGTGTGCTGGGTGACGGCGAGTGGACGCCCACGAAGGGCGTCAACTGCGGCATGGTGCAGACCCTGACCGCGCGCCTGGAGGAGCCCAATCTGGAGCGCGAGACCCAGGCGCTGATCGAGCAGAATGCGAAGAAGGCGACCCATGAGCAGGCGACCCGGGCCGAGCTGAAGGAGCGCGCGCGCCAGCGGGTCGAGGCGAAGACGAAGCTGCGCGCCCAGACCATCGCGCTTTTGTCGCTGTTCGAGCTGGTGATCGGCGAGGAGGCCCATGAGGCCGGCGGCAACTCCTATTATGAGATCCTGCGGCACTGCAAGAACGCCCACTACCGGCTCGCGCTGACCGCGACGCCCTTCATGCGGGCGGACGCCGAGGACAATATGCGCCTGATGGCCGCCTTCGGCCCGATCCTGATCAAGGTGTCGGAGAAGCTGCTCATCGACCGGGGCATCCTGGCGAAGCCCTATTTCCGGTTCGTCGACTGCAAGCCGCACGCGAAGCTGCACAAGACCTCGCCGTGGCAGCGCGCCCGCACGCTGGGCTACGTCCAGAACGAGCACATGCACGCCGCGGTGATCGCGGATGCGCTGAAGGCGCGCGATCACGGTCTGCCGGTGATGACCCTGGTCACGCAGATCGATCACGGCAAGATCCTGCGTGACGCCATGCGTGACGCCGGGCTCAAGGTGGTGTTCATTCGCGGCGAGCATGACAATGCCGGCCGAAAGAAGGCGCTCCAGGCACTCGCCCGGGGCGTCATCAACGTGCTGATCGGCACAACCATTCTCGATGTGGGCGTCGACGTGCCGGCCGTCGGCCTGGTGCAGCTCGCCGGCGGCGGCAAGGCAGAGATCGCGCTGCGTCAGCGGATCGGCCGCGGTCTGCGCGCAAAGAAGGCGCCGACGCCCAATGTGGCGTTCATCGCCGACTACACCTGCAATCTGAACTACACCCTGCGCGATCACTATCGGATGCGCCGAGCCATCATCGAGCAGACGCCAGGGTTTGCGGAGAACATCATTCCAGACGGAAAAGAGTTCGACTGGTCGATCTTTGAGCGAGCAGCGGAATAGATGCGCGCTATATTAAGCGCAATGAAAGCTGATGCTCGCACTATACACCTGTTCAACGAACGGGGCATGTCTGCACTGGAGTATGACGAGCTCCAGAAGGAGAATGCCCGCCTTCGCAGCGAGGTCGCGCGGCTGAAACGGATGCTGCGCGCCACCGAGCGACGAACCACCGAGCAGGTCGACACCCCTTCCGTCATTCACTGAGCCTTCCGCGGGAGCGGAGGGCTTTGGTTTGTCTATCGATTAAATCAAAATTGAATGAAGCCCCGGAGATGAAGATGTCGTTTCCCCACGTTATCGCAGTGTGTGGCAACCCGACCGCCGGCAAGACCGAGGCGCAGCTGGTCCTGGAGCAGGACTTCGGGGTCGAGATCATCGATTCCGGCCTGGCGCTCCGCGAGTTCGCCGTTCACCAGCTCGGTCTGAGCTGGGATGACGTGCTGACCCAGGCCGGCAAGCAGCGCAAGACCACGATCCTCGGGCGCGAGTGGGAGAACCGCGAGATCCTCGGCGACCTCGGCGAGAAGCTGGAGGAGATGTTCGGCCCGGACATTCTCATGTGGATCGCCCTCGGCAAGTGCAAGACCGACCGCAGCTATTCGGTCTGCGTCCGGCGCGACCAGGGCCTCTTCATCAAGAGCATGGGCGGCGTGGTCATCGGCATCAACAACCCGCTGGCGCCGGTCTCCCGACACGACTTCGACGCCTTCAATCCCGACGCGGTCGATTTCTGGATCGACAATGACGGCCTCGCCAAGGGCATGTCCAAGAGCGCGGCCCGGCGCGACCTTGCGACCAAGCTCACGAGCGTCCTGTGGCGGAAGGATGCCGCCTGATGCTTCCCGTCTATCAGAACGAAACCTTTCTCGGTCACATCGACAAGGACGTGACGCTGGAAAGGTGGGGCAGCAGCGTGATCCTGCTGCCGGCCATGCCGAGCGCGTTCGACCCGGCCCATCTTGAAGCGGTGTCCTTCAATCTCGCCCGGCGCAGCTGTGATCTAGCCATGCAGACGGTTCGAGACCTGTTCGCTGAAAATGGTTCGGGCACCCCGTTCTTTCAGCGGCTGTGGGAGCGCTATTTCATTCCGCCGGGCGCTGACTGTCAGGAGCTCAAGGTATCCGACGAGTTTCGGTACTCCTGGCATGTCGTGGAAGTCCGCAACGCGGCTGAGCACAAGCTGATCTTCATGATGCCGGACTTCGTGCCGGCGCCGATCGGCGAGAGCGTGCCCGAGGAGGAAGAGCCGATCTCCTTCACGATGGCCATGGGCACGACTGTCATGCGGCCCGTCAGCGGCGTCGAGAAGATCCTGGCCGCGCTGAACGAGAAGTCGAAGCGCAAGGACATCGTCTCCGTGCCCCGCAAGCACGGCAAGACCAGCGTGCCCGTGATCCGCGGCAAGAGCGCCGATCAGATTCTGATCGACGAGCTCTCCAAGCTTGAACCCAAAGAGGACAAGTTGAAGTCACTTCTGGATGGCCACATGGCCGCGGTCGAGCGCCGAATGGCGGACAAGCTCCGCAAGTCGCTCACCGAAGACACCATGACCAGCAACATCGCCACCGGCGGTCTCTCGACACTGTTCCCCGAACCCCTGACGGCCCCGCGCGCGGTCACGGCGAAAGAGCTGATGGACGCCATGCGTCGCTCCATGCGCGAGATCGAGGAGAAGGCCTGATGTCCATCTACAACCGGGCCACGGACTTCACCTATTCCGTCGCGCTGGAGACCCTTCAGCTTCTCCTGGGCGAGAAGCTGGGCGGCGGCGTCTATCGCGACGTGTTCGCCATGACGCTCAACCCAGACCTGGTGCTCAAGGTCGAGCCACAGGACAACGGCCGCTTCTGCAACATCCAGGAGTGGACGGCCTGGCGCGAGCTCCAGGACGATCCCGAGCTCGCCAAGTGGTTCGCCCCGTGTCACCACATCTCCTCGTGCGGCACGATCCTGGTTCAGGCGCGCACCAAGCCGCTCAAGAAGATGCCGGCCGGGGTGCCCAACGTCATGACCGATGTGAAGCTCGACAACATGGGGCTCTACAAGGGTCGGCCGGTCTTTCACGACTACGGCAACAACCGTCTGATCGGCCGCGGCATGAGCCGCTGGAAGCTGGTGCCTGGGGAACGCCTCTAATCTGGGCTCCCCAGAATCGCCCAATTGCGCTATAGCGGGTTCCGGTTTTAGCGAAACAGCGAGCCCGCTATGCTCACCATTGCCTGCCTTTCACAGAAGGGTGGAGTCGGCAAATCGACCCTGGCGCGTCTGATCGCGCGCACCTATGCCAAGGCCGATTGGCGGGTGAAGATCGCCGACTTCAACACCAAGCAGAAGACCTCGGTCGACTGGTGCGCCATGCGGATGGATCAGGCTGTGAAGCCCGAGATCGCCGCGGAGGCCTTCACCTCGATCAAGAGCGCCATTCGCCAGGAAGACCAGTTCGACTTGATGGTGTTCGACGGCCGCCCCGACTCGGACGTGTCGTCGCTGGAGATCGCCCGTGAGGCGAATCTGATCCTCGTGCCCTGCTCCACCTCCTTCGACGACCTGTCGCCCCAGGTGAAGTTCGCCCACGAGCTCCTGTCCAAGGGCATTCCCCGCTCGCGCATCCTGTTCGTCATCAACCGCGCAGCGGAGAGCCAGGTCGCCGTCGATGAGGCGAAGAGCTTCGTCACCTCGGCCGGCTATGCCGTCGCCAAAACCGACATTCCCGCGCGCACCGGCTACGAGATGGCACAGAACTCGGGTCGCGCCCTGACGGAGACCTCCTTCGTCTCCCTGAACATCCGCGCCGACGAACTCGCCCAGGAGGTCGTCGAGATCCTCACCAAAGCCACGGACGCAGCCGCATGACCAACGTGCCCCCTCCCCCGTCGCGCAAACCCCGTCTGATCGCTCCCCCGCCCGCCCCTGAGCAGGCGCCCGAGAACCTGTCCAAGCCCTCGGACTCGACCACGCTCGCGGACCTCAATTTCAAGGTCGCCCCGGCCTTCCACCGGCGTTTCAAGCTGGAGGCACTGGTGCGCGGGATGACCATGAAGGAGCTGCTGGAGGCGTGCTTCTACGCCTATCTGGAGAACAACGGCGGCACCATGGAGAAGCCCCGCCCTGATCTGATCTGAGGGTGGAAAGGATCGTCTTCCGGGAAGTCTGCCTGGTCCGGGAGGCGATCATCCTCTCTGTTGAACAGCGGGTGCCCGACTTGATCGGTACTTGATCGGGCCGGAGAGTTGCTGTGCAGGGTGGAAAGGATGTGTCAGGATGCGCGAGGCGACAGGCGGCATCCCCCTCGGATGGCACTGTGGCTCTTTGGACATACTAAGGTAATAGGCAATAATAGATACAGTATACTGTATTACGGAATCTTGTATACGGTATGCAGTATACAAGATGCGGTATGGGAGGCGCAGTTTAGGATGCGTCTAATTCGCAAGAGCACTTCGCAGAAAACGCGCGTGACGTATATCACGCGCGCTCACTGTTGATTGTCAGATATTCACTGATTCGATCAGTGCTTTCGCGCTGTCATTCAACATGAAGATCGCGTTGTTTGCGTCGTCGCGCGATTCGCGAATCATGTTGAACGTCTTGAGCGCATTGAGCGACGACGACGCTTGCGTTGACGCAGTGTTCGCGCTCGCGTGCTTCTGATACTTGACGAGCAGCTTGTCGCGCTTCGCGTCTGAGAGCTTCACTGCGACGCTGCAAGCTGCAACAGCGTCTTTCTGCGAGAGAGTCAGCTGATTCGCTTCGAGCGCGCTCGCGCTCAAGAGAATCGCGCGCGTGTAGTGATTGAGCGTCGCGACGTTCGCGAGCGTGCGCGCGATGTTGATGACTTTCTCTGCAGCGTACACGTTGTAACGCGCGTTAGAGCGTTCAGCACGATTGATGAACGTCGCATCGACGTTCGCAGCGTGCATCATCTGCGCGACGCTCACGACGCTCATTGCTTTGCGCAGATCAGCAATCGTCTTCTGCATGTTCAGCGAATCAGCGTTCTTCGCGATTTCGTAAGTCAAGCGCGACTCAAGCGCTTCGATGAGAGCAGAGTGATAAGTGTTCATGTCAGTCATGTGAAAGTCTCGCGTTGCTGTCGTTAGTAGAGCGTCAGTCGTTGCTGACAGTTAGACAGTCGCATGATTCGTGATTCGCTTCAATCAAAATCGACTGAACCCCAGAAAAAAAGTTGGGGCAGCGCAACAACTTATGGGGCGTCGCACACTTCGCACATGCAGCCGATGTGAAAGAGTTGTTCGCACTCGCAGCCGACGTGAATACCGCCTTCGCACATGCAGCCGATGTTGTATTGCGTATACCGTATACATAATACTTCATACGATATTCAATATTACCGTATACAACATACATAATACAGTATTACTAATACATAATACTAAATAAAGTAGACAAATGCCGCGGTAGTCCGAGGCATTTGGCGGGTCCCATGGACTTATGCCGTTCCAAAATTTTCCGCAAGGCCCGTCCCTCGCCTATTTCCCGGCAGGACGATTTCCATCCACCCGCACCACGCACTTGTGCCTTGGGTCCCTGCGGGCGTACCGAGCCTGCTCACAGGCGACCTTGGTCATCCCGGTCTCCACCACCTGCACCTTGCACGGAGCCCCGGAGGACCCCGTGCAGACCACAACGATGAGCGCGTAGATAGCGGACACCCCTGCCCTCCCCTGTCAGGCTGCGACCACGGAACGCGCCGGAGCGTTCTGGATGCGCTGGTGATGATCGGCCCGGCGCGGGATGCCTGCAAGACGGCCCCATTCGCTCCAGGGCAGACGCACGTCGGGGAACCGCTGGTGCGCCTTGAAGTACCGGCGCATGACACGGGCGGCGGTGTAGGCGTGGCTGATGCCTGTGTAGATCGCAGGCGCGTCGATGCTGAACCGCTTGCCCCGCTCCAGGTCTCGCACCACAGCACGAACACCAACCGGGCACGACAGTCCGACGCCGGAGAGATAGACATTGGTCTCGATGAACAGCGACATGATCAGAAGCTCCCAGGCGGGCACAGGACGCAATAGGCGAAGAACATCATCCCGCACAACGCGAGGAAGGCGATGTTTCCGACAAGCTCTCTCATGGCTGAAACCCTCGTTCGTCTCTGCTGACACTTGAGAGTGTCGCATTGCGCTTCGAGGAAGTCGGTCGGCACCGGGTGGCATCTTCATATGGGACGCGCGGCCCCATGGAGAGCCCACGGGAGGCCGCGGCCAGCCTGGACCGGCCTAGACCGTTCTGGACCATGGAGCGCCGCGGTGAGCCATGGGAGCCCCTCAGCACGAGAAAGGGGCGCCGGAGCGCCCCAGATCAGATGCTGATGTAGAGGGTCTCCGCATCGAGCTCTGCTGGATCTCCGACCTGCCCCAGAATGTCATCCCACATCTCCTTGAAGTCCCGCGCGACGTGCGCTGCGTTGAGAGCGTGCGAGGGGTCGAGGGATGTGCAGGTGATGATGTTGCTGCGCAGATCCACATCGATGCTGTGTCGCTCATCAAGGAGAGTCGTGGACGCTGCGCGAGGGGTTATCGTCACGATCGCGCGACGCAGCACCACATGCGCGCGCTCGCGTTGCGCATCATAGGTGTATTCGACGCACTCGTAGCATTCCAAAGACTCGCTCATGACGTTGTTCCTCGTTGCTGACTGTCTCAGTGTAGAGACAGTCAGCTAGGGATGCTTTCGGCAGCGTGAGGGTCAGATGTCGACGCTGAAGGAGATCTGCTCGGCGCTGAGGGCCGCAGGACTGTCGGACGCATCGACATGGGTCATGTAGGCGGTCTGGAGCGCGCGCACGAAGGCGTCGAGGATCTTCGACTGTACGTGGGGCTCGACATAGGCGGACTTCTCGGCGCGCTTGATGTGAATGCTCTCGCAGGGCTGATAGGTGATCTTGAAGATGAGCACGTTGGCGTCATCAGCAACGATGGCGCTGATCGTGTCGGTGTTCTCGTCGTAGCTGTAGGACGTGCAGTTGAAGTTCATGGGAGAGACTCGCTCGTGTGCGTTGCTGACACTGCATAGTCGCAGTGTCAGCTTAGGAAGTCGGTCGGGACGTGAAGGCGCTTCAGACGATGCTAAAGCGCTTCAGGCTCTCGTGAAGGAGCTGCGAGGCGTGTTGGCGCGCATCGGCGAGCGAGTCATAGGCATAGAGCGTCGTCTTCGCGTTCGGCTCGCTCTGGAACGCATAGCGATCTTCGGACGCGAACGGATCGTACTCGAACACACAGCTCAGATTGTGGTATTCCTCGGGGAGCTCGACAACACGTCCGACGAAGTCCTTCTCGTTCGTGAGGACCTCAAGATAGTATGGCTGGCCGAAGAACTCGAACACTTCGCACAGAACGGAGCTGATGGTCTCGTTGAACTGTTCCTGAGTGATCTCGTGCATGACGTAAGTCCTCGTTGCTGACGATCTACAGTCGCACGTCTCACAAAGGGATGCGGTCGGCGCCTGGTGGGAGCGCGTGTGGAGCCCCATGGACCACCTATAGCGACCGGAGAGCCATGGACGACCATGAAACGCCATGGAGTGCTCCCATGGACCCCCGAGGCACCCCATGGCCGGCGTGACCATGGACCCCCGAGGTGCCCCGTGGTCTCCCGTGGCCTGTACCTAAACCTCTACCTGGCCGTTCCACATGCCGGGGCCACGGGTTTCACCGGGTCCCACTGACCCTAGCCGTTCCAAAAATCCGCTCCGATTCAGAGGGTTTCCCCTTTAGAACCATGGCGTTCCATGGACCTGTGCGGGCCAAAAGAAGGGGCGCCTCCTTGGTGAGAGACGCCCCGAGGTGCGAGACTAGGGTACGGTGATCAGGCAGCCTTCAGCATCACCTCCAGCTTCTCCACGACCGGGTGCTCGGTGAGCTTGTACGTGGGGTTGCGGGTCGATCCCTCGGCCTTGACGACCCCGAGGGTCGCAAGCGCCTGCATCGTCGAGGAGGCCTGGGTCGGTGCGGTCGAGGAGCTGACGGTGTGACGGATCAGGACCTTCCTGATCGCCGCATCGATCTGCACCTTGTCGCTCGCCGCGGCCTTCGCGGTCTCCAGGTTGAAGGTGAACCCCGCAGCGCGACAGGCGAACAGGGACTTCATGCAGGCCCGATTGATCGCGTTGCCGAGGGTGCCCTTGTCCGTGATCGCGTAGACCACATCCGCGAGCTTTCCGAGGGCGTAGACGTTGTAGCGTGCCCCATCGTGCAGGGTGCGGTTGATGAAGGCGGGGTCGACGTTGGCGGCGATGAGGACCTTGGCGGCGCGCTTGGTGACGAGCTGCTCGCGGGCCTTCTTCAAGGTGCGCTGGATGTTCGAGTTCTCGGGGTTCTTGCGCTCCTCGAAGTCGGCGCGGGTGTCGATCTCGTCGGCGATCCACGTCACCATCTCGTCGATCTCTTCCGGCGCGATGGTCGCGAGGAGCTCGTCGTAGGCGGTCGGGATCTCGTGGGCCTCGGCCTGCGCGGCCCTGGACTCCTCGCTGACGCCCCAGCTCCCCAGCTGTGAGTGATGGTCGACGATCCCCACAGCAGCAGCGGTCGGGGCGCTCTCGGCACTGGGCTCGATCTCCATCTCAGCGAGCGCCTTGATGAACTCGGCATCGGTGTCGAAGTCGGAGCTCTCCGGGGCAACGAGGCTCGCCATCTCGTCGTTCAGGAGCTCAAGGTCGGTGACGGGCTGCGCCATCACGACCACCTCATCGCCGAAGTCGTCCACGATCACCGCGGCATCGAGGGTCGCAGGCTCTTCGCTCTGGGGCGCCGCGACGACGGGGTCGAGGATCTCGGTGATGGCGACGGTCTCGACCGGGGTCACGGTCTCGATGACGGCCGGCAGGTTCGTCACGGTCTCGGCAGGCGCTGCGGTCGTCGCTGCGGCCTTCTTGGCGCGAGAGGACTTGGTGGTCTTGGTGGCGATCTTGGAAGAAGCGGTGTTGGACATTGTCGTGTTCCTTGTGTGTGCAGTGCGTTTTGCGCTGCGTCGTTGCTGACAATGTTGATTATGCTGATCGCGGTGAGGGATAAAATTAGGAACATTCGCTGATCTCTAGGCATCTGGATGGCGCTATACACGCGCGTGCGCGTGCTTTTACGCTCACGCGAGCAGGTATGTGGCACGCGGCTCATGGGTTGTTATGGCAGTGCATGGCTCGTGAGGCTCTGTCCCATGGCGTGCCTAGGTGTCCCGAGGTGAACCATGGCATTCAACGGGGCGGCTCGTGCCATGGTGTGCCTAGGCGAGCCGAGGTGTGGTCCGAGGTACTCCATGGACTGCCATGGGTTGGCACGGGGTGTCTTAGTGCCTCAACCAGGGTAGGTCTCCAGAGGCCTCCATGCGGAGCCATGGTTCCTTGGCCCTTGGGCCGTGCCTCGGTTCCTAAAATTTCCATGGAAACGGGACGTGGGAGGCGGCCCGAAAAAGTGAGGCTCTCAGCTGAGCCGGTGATTGGACCGGGGCTGAGAGCCTCATGAGGTCAAGCTCGACGACACGAGTGCCGGAGCCTGTCAGCAACGCGAGAATCAAGCGTTTGCAGTCGCTCGATGCTCACAAGTTCAATATAGCGCGTGTTCGTTGGCATTCAAACCGGGTAGCGAGGCGTTTTCAGAGGGTGAGGCGATTGGCACGCGGCGCGGACCGCTCACACTACACACCCTCTCACCCCTCTATTTGCACGTCAGTGCATCTCTATAGGAAACGCGCTTCTCTATCACGTACCGGAGGTGTCTCTTCCAACGCCATCTCCAGAGAATGTACTCTGTCTGTCTATGTATATTATATCTTCTGGGTGTGGCTGCGGATTTCGATTGGAGAGTGACCGGCCTTTGATTGTGCGTTGTCGCTCACTCTCTGCTCTATGGTGATCAGCAATCTCCGGTCGATCTCTATTCCACGATTTTGGTGCGTGGTTATGAGAGCGTCTCTCTCTGCTCTTTTTCGATGGAAAGCCGGTTAAGTTAAGCGTCGTTTCTCTACCCTTGCAGACACTCGGTTTTTGGGTGTCGTGGGTGAGATTTTGCGTTTTGCGGTTTAGCAGAGTTAAGCAGGATTAAGCGTGCGTCCGTTCATCGGGGAATCGCCTGGTCCGGCCTGGTGTTAATGTCGGAGGTATTTAGATACACGAAAGCCTAGGGGCGGTTAACCCCTAGGCCTCGTGAAACTTGGACCGATGCGTGAGAAGTGCCATGTCTCCTCACCACCAGGCGTAGTACACGACCTCCTTGCCATTGGCCAGAGCCGTGCGTGCCTTGTGAATGAAGTCGTGGGTGTCGGCACGCTCGCGCATGGAGTTCTCGCTGGCGCCGAAGAAGAAGCCCTCGGTGTGCGGAAGCCGAGCCTGCTGCACGTCCTTCTCCAGCTGATCGAGGTCCTCGGCGGTCAGCTTGACGAACTGGAGATTGAAATCGCCGGTGCCGCCCTTCTGATGAAACAGACGTTTCATCCAGCCATGCAGATTGGCGTGCTTGCGCCAATAGTGAAGATCCGCCGGAGCCTCCGGCACGTTGTTCAGATCCGGCAGCTCGCCAGCCAATCCGTTGAACAGGCCCGGATTGGCTGCGAGGGAATACATATCGAGACCCATTGTCGTCTACCTCGTCGTTCGTGTGCGCTTCTCGATGTCTATAGCGTCGCACGAACAGCGAAGGCGTTCGGGTGGCAATATTGTTGGGGCGTGAGATCCCTTGTGAGATGTCTTTCACGCTGGACGGGAATGGCGATGTGCCTTATAAGAACAAACCGTGAACGGTATCCCCAAATACAAGCTCACCCCTGGTGCGCTCACGGATCGCCATCGCCTTATGGCTGTGTGCATCGGCTGTGGGCACCAGGCGCCGTTTCCGGTCGAGGGACTCGATCCCTATCTGGAGCTGGCGCGCCTTGAGCCGCGTCTCGTGTGTACGAAGTGTGGGCAGCGGCGCATCAACTATTTCACCGTGGAGTGGTGTGATTAGGGGACCGGGTCGAGGACCGGATGCAGCACGGTTGGCTGATGCGTGCCCTTTGCCACCTGGTCAAACATCTGGAGATGCGCGATCAGCCCTTCGAGCTCCCGGAGCGGCACCATGTTGGGGCCGTCGCTCGGTGCCTTGTCGGGATCGGGATGGGTCTCGATGAATACCGCGGCCACACCGACGGCGACGGCGGCACGAGCCAGCACGGAGACGAACTCACGCTGTCCGCCTGATGAGGTCCCCTGCCCTCCCGGCTGCTGAACCGAGTGCGTGGCGTCGAAGACCACCGGTGCGCCGGTTCTGGCGAGGATCGGCAGCGAGCGCATGTCGGAGACGAGGGTGTTGTAGCCGAAGGAGACGCCGCGCTCGGTGACGAGCACCCGTGGGTTGCCGGCGCCGGTGAGCTTGCTGACCACGTTGGTCATGTCCCAGGGCGCCAGGAACTGCCCCTTCTTCACGTTCACGGTCTTGCCGGTGCGCGCGGCCGCAACGAGCAGGTCGGTCTGCCGGCACAGGAAGGCTGGGATCTGGAGCACGTCCACCACCTCGGCCACCGGTGCGCACTGGTCGATCTCATGCACATCGGTGAGCGTGGGAAGCCCCAGGGTCTCGTTGATCTCCCCGAACACAGGCAGGGCCGCATGAAGCCCCATGCCGCGTGCAGCCGAGGCCGAGGTACGGTTCGCCTTGTCGAAGGAGGTCTTGAACACCAGGCCGATGTTGCGGCGCTGAGCCATCTCCTTCAGGGCGCTTGCCATCTCCAGGGCGTGGGCACGGCTTTCCATCTGGCACGGGCCGGCGATCAGCGTCAGCGGGAGCTGGTTGCCAAAGCGCACGTTGCCGAGTTGGACGATATTGGCAGGTGCCAGCGTGGTGCCATTCATTTAAGGGCCTTCTCGATCTCTTCGATGAGCATACGGCGTCGGTGCGAGCCGTCCCATCCTTCCATTTCCTCAAGCGCGATCTTGGTGCGCTTTAGAAGCTGCTCCAGCTTCACGATATCCCGGGCCGTCTGCTCAAGGCTCTGCTTGTTCAGGCGCTCGGCGAGGTGGTCGATCTCCCTCGTATCGCGGGCAACGAGATTGGTGAGGGCACGGCGAACCGTGATATCGGTTTGATCTTCGCTCACGATATTCTCAGCTCCTCGACCAGCATGGCCTTGATGCGATCTTCCGTCAGCGTCTCGCCGGCGGCGATCGCGGCCATGACCTTCGGGGTGATCTTCAAGCCTGCAATGGCGACCTGCGCAAGAGGCCTCTGCCGGCTGAGATCGTTGAGGACCACCTCGGGGTGGCCTGCCTTGATCACGTTCTCGATGGCGTCGGTCGCCTGGGCGTGGATTTCAGCGTGAGTCATTGGCGAGTTCCTTCTCGATGGCAGCCTTGCCTTCTTCCTCGACACGGCTTCTCAGGGCGGATGTGTGAGCGTTGACGCCATAGACCGAGCCGCGCTTGCGCACCTCGGAGGCGAGCAGCCCGTTCAGGCAGGTGGATGCGGGCCGCGGCTCCTTGAAGATAACCCAGCACCATTCAGGGCCGACGTTCCAATGCCCGGCGGCAATCGCGTGCGTCTCGTCGATCATCAGCGCCTGGAAATCGTTCATGCGCTTCCAGACCAGCGTGGATACTTTAGGGGCGGTCATGTGCTCTCCATGTGCGCGACCATCGCGCTTTCGCTCTCGAATACCACTTCCTCGTCCCGCAGTGCGTCGGGGTCGAAAATGCCAAAGCTGATGGCGATGCGGGGCATCCTGTTCGGCCAGCCGTACCGCTTCTCCATGATGAGCGCGCCGGCACAGTGCTGGTCCTTCACCCCGGGTGCATAGGCGATCGGCTCGCCGCTCTCGTCCTCGATCCGCTCACCGGTGATGGCCTTATGGCAGGTGAAGGTCTGGTCCTCGCGCAGGATGGCGTCGAGGATCTCCTGCGCCCTGCCCTTCTTGAGATAGCCGACAACGTCCTTGCGGAACGGGCAGTCCTTGCACGGGCGTTTGAGGTCGAAGTGCATGTGCTGATCCAATTCAAGATCGACTGAATATAGCGTCGCACGCGCAGTGATGGATGTCGGGTGGCAAAAGCGTGGCGATTTAGCGAATGCACGAAATAGCAGCTTAAGTCAAAATTGAATGAATGGTATACTCGTCGGAACTATTGCTTGTGGAGAAGTCCAATGGCTTTCACCGGGACGCACGTCATGTACGGCGCCATCAAGTCCGTCGGCCCTGGCGTCAGTCTGTTCTGCGAGGCGATCTGGTCCGAGTCCATGGGTGCGCCGGGCACCACGGCCCTGGCGGCGACCGACAAGTTCCTGGATCAGACCGACTCCGGCGCCATGAACTCGGCGTTTCAGGTCCAGCCCACCTCCGACATCTGGGTATCCGTCGCACCCAACCCGAACGCCGCGGTGAGCCCGCGCTACTGGATTCGAGCCGGCGAGGCCGTGCTTATCCCCTGCAACTGGGGTGACAAGCTCGCCTGGAGCGTCGCCTGATGCGCACGATCGCCAATGGGCGGCTCGTTCCGCCTTCCATGCTGAGCCAGGATCTGACCTCGCGGATCAACCCGGCCAATATCACCTGGCGCCTACTCGACCCCTCGACCGGGTTTGTCTTTGGCATCACCGATTCCAAGGGTCGTGTCGTCCTGGGTATCACGCCTGAGGGACATCTGCGGGCGCGGATCGCCAACGGCGCCACGGTTCCGGTCGCGGCACTCGACCCCACGCTTGTTGCGCGGATCAATCCGACGGGCGTCACCTGGAAGACTCTCAACCCCGAGACCGGTTATCTCTTCGCGGCCGTCGATGCCAAGAATCGCGTGCTGTTCGGCGTGACCACGGACGGCAAGTTCAAGGCGCGGCTGGCGAACGGCGTTGGCGTCACGACTGCCGAGATCTCTCCGCTCGTGTCGTCCGCCCTCGTGGCTATGAACCTGTTTCCGTCCACCTCGATCGCCTGTTGGGGCGACAGTATGACTGCGGGTGCAGGTGGCGGCGGAACGACCTATCCGGCGGTGCTGGCGAGCGCTCTGGGCGCCACCGTCACGAACCTCGGCATCGGCGGGCAGACATCCACTCAGATCGCCGCTCGTCAGGGTGGCGTTCCTATCGCAGTCTCGGTGAGTGGCGATACGATCCCCGCGAGCGGCGGCGTCGCAGTCACGTCCCGGAGCGTGAACCCGCTCTTCAATTCGGGCACCTACGGCGGATCGATGACCGGCACTCTCGCGGGTGTTGCGGGCACCATGTCCGCTACGACGGCAACTGTGGATGGCGATTCTGCGTGGACTTTCACCCGCAGCTCGCCTGGCTCGGCGGTTGCGTGCCCCGCCGGCACGATTTTCATTCCTGAGACCGCCGGCCTGCACGAGGCGAAAACGGTTATCATCTGGGCTGGCCGAAACAACTACGGCGCTCTGACCACCGTGCGTGACGACATTCTCGCAATGGTCAAGCGTCTCACGCCGCTCAACAAGCGGGTGCTCGTGGTTGGCATCTGCAATGGCAAGTATGCCGGCGAGGAGTCTGGCGGCTCGGGCTACATCAACATGATGAAGCTCAACAAGGAGCTGGCGCGTCTCTTCGGAGACCAGTTCATCGACATCCGCCAATACATGATCGAGAACGGCCTCTCGGATGCAGGGATCACTGCCACCTCGCAGGACCTGACCGACCTCAGCCAGGACCGCATTCCGTCGAGCCTTCTGGCCGACAATCTCCACTGGACCGGCCAGGGCTACACCGTGGGCGGCAACTTCATCGCTCGCGTGGTGCGAGCTAAAGGGTGGGCCTGAAAATGCCTTATGCGCTTGTTATGGACTCCGAGGTCACTGACACCTCGCTGCCGATCCTCTACCCGGACCCCGGCATGTCGCCGGGGACGCTCGTCCTTCTGGACTTCGGACACTCGGAGAGCGGCCTGACGGCGGGCGTCGTCCCGACCTCCGGGACCATGCGGAACATCGCCCGCGACGTGGCGGTCTCGATTGTCGGAAGCGGCGTTGCGTCCGACATGGACATGGGCATCGGCTACTATCGGACTGCCGGCGACGCCTCCTTCCGCGTCGAGCGCACCGGCAAGGGTGGAATCCACGGCATCTCCTCGCAGGTCGGGCAGGCCACCAGCTCGAATGATGCGTGGGCGCTCATCCAGACGGCCGGCTCCCCGCTTTCGCAATACCTCCTCAACCTTGTGCCCAGCGGCGGACTGTTCGTCTCTCAGTGGTTGCGCCGGACGCGGAACAAATCGGCGGCGGCTGGCTATGGCTCGGCCACCACGTTCTTCGCCAGTAGCACTGGACCGACCAGCAACTACCTCTGGCACGCGCAGAGCGGCGAGCTTTATCCCGGAAATCAGCTCGGTAAGACTGGCTCCGCGCTCGCTTCTACCCTCGGCGATCCGGTACTCATCGCCGAGGGCGTGAACGCTTGGCAGGGCACCAAGCCTACCGGAACGAGCCTCTACTCTGTCTTTGGCTCGCTGGGGCGTTACGGCCCGTGGGCTTCGCTTCTCCAGAACAAGGACCACTCGATGGTCATGTATCGGATGAAAGTCGAGGACCTCACGAAGACCAAGCGGGCGAACAACGGCGCGGGCGGCACCCTGGCCGAAGAGTATGCGGCGGCCCTTGCTGCGGAGCAGGCGCTCTTCACTGCAGCGTTCGCGTCCGGCGGGAGGTTCTACGGCGACACCTGGTCCGACCCGGCCACGCTGCTGCCCTGAGCCTGCGACGCCAGAGCGCGCCGCAGGATTGAGATGATGTTGAGCACCGCGCGCCTGTCGCCCGTTGCTCCAGATGCGAAGACCTTGGCCGCACCGCGAGTGAACACCAGATGTCCGCGCGCGGTGCGGCCTATTTCAAACCCATTGAGCTGGGCGAAATCGATCGCAGGTTGCATCGGGTTTCGCTTGCCATTGAGAATTTTGAGACGCTTCATCAGCCCCACCACTGTGCGATCACCGGCCGCAGCTCCAACACGCCCTTCTCGTCGAGCACGCCGAGCTTCGGCAAGTACCAGCGCAGCTCGCTGGGCACGGCCGGCAGCCACTCCGGGTGCTTCTCCACCTCGGTGTAATGCTCCCACATCTTGCGCGTTCCGTCCGCCAACATCAGGTCGTTGGTGAACGGAAACGGGTTGTAGGGCAGATAGGTGACGTGCTCGGCCGGCGAATCCTGGGCGCCGCGCACCGCGTGGATGGTCTCGCCTTCGCGGATCGACGTGCGCCACTCCTCGAAGGCATAATCCATGTCGTCAGCGTGGCGATACCACTTCTCGCGATAGTGCAGCGTGGGGAAGAAGATCACGTCCGTCGTGGTGTCCACGCCGCGCGAGACCGCCGTGAACAGATCCTCGGCCCGGCCGAAATCTCCGGGTTTCAGCGCCGCGCGCTCCTTCGGCCCGCAGGCGAATTTCGTGGAGATGAGATCGGGCTGAAGAATGGGTATGGCGCCCCGCTCGTTCCAGAGCTCCTTGCACACCTCGTCGGGAACCGTGAGATCTGCCGGCGTCTTGCCGTCGAAGCGATCGTAGAGCCAATCGCTGTAGAGGTCTTCCTCCGCGACCCCGTTGAGCTCCGCGAGCCGGCTGAAGGGCATTCCCCAGCCCATTGCCCGATGAATGCGTATTCCCATCACTTTTTCCTCTGTCGCTGTCGAATATCACCAAGCAGACCCTCGACGGCCGCAAGCGCAGTCTTGCCGTAGCTGTAGACTTCGGCGCCGCTCTCGTTGATGTGGCAGACCGGCGCGACGTTCCCGATGCACGCTATCCAGGAGTCTTTTCTCGCCGGCTCGATGCTTCCGTCGGGATTTGGGCAGAAGCTCAGGGAGAATTCCTTGTTTCCCTGCTTCGAGACGATGCAGCGCTGGATGACAGCGCCGAGGGTCGCGCCGCCGGGCTGTGCCATCATCTCTTCGAGGAGAGCGGCTTCGAGCGTGTCGTCTCCGTAGCCCGCTTCGTGCAGCTTGATGATCCGGCGCACCGTGCGCTTGAGAAACTGTGTCATGCGTCCTCCATGACCACGTTGCCGAAGGCCTCGTTCATCTCGTCGTAGAGCCGGAACCAGGCCTTGGTGCCGGCCGGGTCGCCCTTGAAGATGCCGATCGAGTTCATGTCGCACTGGTGCGCGGTGCAGTTCGGCCGCAGATGCGGCGGCACGATGCAGCCCTTGTCGCCCATGAACGGGATGGTGTTCACGTTGGTGCGGTCGGCTTCCCGATAGTGCGCCATCAGAGGCGCGATCTCGTCGCGGAACGCCGGGTGATCGGCATAGTCAATCATGAACATGGCGGTGAGCACGCAATGCTCGGCCGCGCAGCAGCGCGTCGTCTTGGCCGTGCGGCACTCCATGCACTTCGGCCGCGTCAGGTCGGCCAGCTCCTGCGCCACCTTCTTGTAGCGCTCAAGGTCGTTTGTTGTGGTCATGATCCCTCCAGCGCCGCTCCATGCGCTTGACGCGCCTGATATAGCGGCTGATCAGGAGCCCGCTGATCGCAGAAACGATCAGCCAGGCGAAAGCGATGTAGAGGAGCAGGTTCACGCCGCCCTGCCCTGCGCCATCACGGCGGCGAGCGCGCGCATCGGCTGTACGAAGTCGAGCCAGTACAGCGGGTCGGTGTTGCCCTCGCTGGTGTGGTCGAGCCGATCGTTGTAGACGGAGGTCGTCAGCTCGATCTCGATGCCGTTCTCGACCGACCATGCGTTCAGATAGACCGCACGCTCCTGCTCGGAGAGCCAGAACTCACCGCTGATCCAGGTGTCGCCATAAGAGAACATGCACGGGCGAACCGCATTGAGCGCCGCCACCGAGCGTGTTTTGAGTGCGTCCACAAGACGCTGAATTGCCGTTGCGTCGCTGCTGACAAATCGCGCGACATTGCACCCGGAATAGCCGTTGTATTCGTCCGGTGCGTTCTCTTGAACACTAAGTGCGACGAACATTGCGCGTCTCTCTTGTTTTGCTGACAAAGAGAGTATCGCGCAATGTCGCTTGGATTGCTTTCGGGAGTTGAGCGGTAACTATGCGGCCGCGCGACGGATCTCGCGGATGATCGAACGAGCCTTGCCGCGCTCCTCCGTCTCCTCAAGATCGCTGATGGCCCGCTTCACCCGATAGGCATCCTCTTCCAGCTCGGCCGCCACATCCCGCAGTCGCTGGGTCTGCGCGAAATAGCGGCTGGTGGAGTTGGAGATCCGCGCCGCCACGTCCTCGACTGGCAGATCGAACGGGTCGCGCTCGAAGGTCTCGCGGAAGGTCCGGATCGCCTCCTCCGCGGTGAACTCCATGCCCCAGAGCCGCGGCATCAAGAGCAGCCCCTTCACCGCGCCGTCGTGAGTGAAAGCCACCTGGGTCGTGATGGACGGCGCGGCTTCTCCCACGTCCATGATGTTGCCGATGACGAAGATACGCATTGGTGGTCGCTCCCTGAAACGTCTAGGACCCAAGTCCTATCATGGGGAACAAAACCGGAACAAGCGGATTCTGAGTCGGCCTCGGAGGCGGGTCTGTTGAAACGTGTGGAGATCGATTTAGAACGTCACAGACGCGCACTTTGAAAATGCGCTATCTCGCTGCTCGCGTTGTGCGTTTACGTCTGAGTGACGCGCGCTGCGCATTCATGCAGCGATGCAGATGACAGGTGCTTTCGCGACGTGCTTGCGTCGCTTGTAGGCCAGCTGCATGTTCACGGATTGGGTGCGCGGCTGGAGGTGTGCCGGGTTGCAGCAGCGCCGTACCACGCAGTTATGGTCAAGCTGCTCGCCGGGCCGCAGCTGGCGCTGGCCGGTGAGGCGCCAGACCAGGAGATGCACCGCGGTCGTGCAGCCGAGATAGGAGGTGCGGCCATAGCCCCCTCCCCTGCCCTTTCCGCTGTCGCCGCCGGTCCAGAGCCAGCAGCCGGAGATGTCGAGCACGATCTTGGCCGCGACGTGCGCCGGCAGCTGCTTCATCGCCTCGAAATAGGGGATGTGCTTCATCGCCAGCTCCGGACAAACACCCGATGCTGCCCGGCCACCTCGCCAGGCTTGGTGAGCTCCACCAGCTCGCCGAGTTCGACCATGCGGTCGACGCAGGCGAGCATGTGCCAGGAGTTGCCGACGCTGCCGCGGATCATCTCCTCCATGCGGGCCGCCCCGGCCGTCTTGAGCAGGCCGAACGTCCGGTCACGGATTTCAAGGAAGAGGCGCTGACCACTGTCGGTGAACAGGTTGTCGCGTTCCGTCTCGTAGCTGTACATGGCTCAGTCGTCCTTCATCACGATGCCGATCCCCTCGCAGATGCCGCTGGTCCTGCTGAGCAGCTCGCGGGTCGCGGAGAGACGGTCTTCGAGGTGGTGATTGCCGATCATGGTCCAGGCCTGCGCCACGAGGCAGGCGCCGAACAGGACGCACCACAGGCGATCCCAGTTGAACGGCTTGCGGGGCTTCTCGGCCGGCGCCGCGGTGTGAACACCCTGGTCGCGCCCATCCGGACACATGGGGTGCTGACACCGCACGAAGGCGGTGTCGTCGGTTGAGGCGCAGGTGGGACAGCGATAGGTCATCCCTTGAGCTCCTCGATCACGGCCTGCCCGGCGCGGACCAGCTGCGTCAGCCGCTCGCCGTCGGGCATCGCTTCCGCGGCCGGCGAGCACAACGCCTCCAGCTTGTTGATGAGGTCGGTCGGAAAAACCTTGCCGAAAACGGGCAACTTGTTTCCGTTCTCAGAACGTTCGTGAAACGGCGCCCAGCCGATCGGCTTGCCGGCCCGGGTCTCCCGGAGGCAGTCGTGGCTCCAGTCCCAGCCCATCCACGACCACTCGTCGACCTCGGTGTTCTCGAAGTTGTTGGAACCGAGTGTCCAGCCGGGCTCCGCGCTGTCCTCCAGCGGACAGGCGTCGAGGCCGGCGGCCGAATAGTCGATCAGCAGCTTGATCCAGGTGCCGTCCTTGGGCGCGGTCTCCATCGGCTGCACGCCGGCCACACGGCCGGTGTACAGATCGAAATCGGTCTGCGCCGCCGAGGCGGCAGCTTCATAGGTGTCGTGAAGGCTGATGCCTTCGTTGTCGCGGCGCAGACCATAATGGCCGTTGGCGTCGCAGATGGAGTATTTGGGAGCCGGCGAGATCGCGTCGCCGAAGTCGGTCCACTTGAGCCGATAGTCGAAGCTCATTGACCTTCGCTCCTCTCGACGTTGGTCTTAAAAACGGTCTCGCCGATGCTGCTCAGGGCTGGGCCGAGGATTAAAACCAGGGCGCCAGTGATCGGGTAGCCACTTGTGAGCAGTGTGGCGCCGGTGACGATCGACAGCCCGTCGACGACGTTCAGGCGCCGTTTGAAGAGCCACTTCACGACTGCGCCTCCTTCTCGATGAGAACGAAGCGGCCGTCGTTGAACTCGTCGGTGAAGCGCACCCACAGCTTGCCGTCGGCGCCCTGGTAGACGGTGAGACGGTCTCCGTCACGAATGTCACGGCCACAGGCAAGACCGCTGGGCGTGTTCGCGGATACGACTTTTCCGACGCTCACCTGGGCCTCGGCCTCGCCGATCACACGTTCCAGGCGGCCGCTCTTGACGTGTCGGTGCGTTGGTAGGAACGCCGCCTGTTCCGTAGAAGCGAGGGCGGCGTCAATCCGCGCCATCATTAGAGATCGATTGGTGGCGCCGCGAGTGGTTTGCGGCTCCCAATAGATCAGACCATTGTCGCGGAGCTCGCGCAGAAGGCCTGTCAGCACGCCCACCTGTTCCAACAGATGGGGCGCGGCGACAAGAAGCTTGCCCGTCTCCACGCTTTCAATGTGCTCGCACACGATGTCAACGTCGCGGAAGATCGTGAGGCCGCCGTCATCATCGTCGGACTGGAGCAGTTCCCAGTTTTCGGTCGCCATCACCGCACCTCGATGTCAGGGATGATCACCGACGGCTTGAAGACGACCCGGTAGTGGTAGACGCCGACCTTGGCGTCGTTGATCTGCTCGGCGAAGAAGGTCACGTTGTCGGACAGGCCGAGGAAGTGCTTCTTGTAGGAGGACGGGCCGGTCTTGCAGGTGACGCTCAGCCGGCCATCCTTGTCCTGATTGCCGAGCGAACAGAGCCCCTCGACCGACAGAATGTAGTCGCCGGTGATGCCGTTGTAGAAGACGACCCGCCGATTGATCTCGAACTGGTCGGCCGCCCGCGACAGGTTCTGCGAAGCGACATCGGCGTCGCTGCACCCGGCGACACCGCTGACGACGATCGTCGCGGCGATCGCAGCGAATGTCAGGATTTTACGCATCGTGTTGCTCCTTCTCGGCCGCTCGTTTGGCCCAACGGGCCGCGGCCATGCAGTCGAGGACGATCAGAATGGTGATCAGGAGGAAGGCGACCGCGAACGGCAGCCAGGCGGGAAAATCAGGAGGCATCGCCGGCCTCGTGAGCGGCTGTGATTTCCTCGTCCCGGATGTCCCAGGTCTCCGTCCAACGAGGGTCGTTGAAGGCCGGCGGCTCCGCATCGGAGCGCTTGTCGACCTCAACGATCACGCTGCGCTCCACTCGGAACACCTGCGTGATGCGAACCTTGAGTTTCATGGTGTCGCTCTCCGTAGTTCAATCAATTTCGATTGAACGCATAAGCATAATGACAGACGCAGAACGGGTTGCGACTGGGATATTCGCTTACTTGTCGGTCTTTTTCTTAAGGACGACGATGCAGGTGTTGACGTTCGTCCCGCTCTCCTTGAAGGAGCCGGCCGGCAGGTCGAAGAACTCGCCCTTCATCTTCTGCGCCAGATCGCGGAACCGCTGCGTGCGCTTGTCCTCCCGAAACTCGGCTCCTGCCGACATAATAGCGATCAGATGGCCGTCGGGTTTCAGAAAACGCACCGCATGGGTGACGTGGTCCACATCCAGCCCCTTGTCGAAGGGCGGGTTCATGACGATCCGGTCGAACGTGCCCAGCACCTCCGGCACCTGGCGCAGGAAGTCGTCACAGATGACCTTCTTGAAGCACTCGGCGTCCTCCAGCTCCTTCGCCAGATCGGGCTGGATCTCCACGCAGGTCACGGCATAGCCATCCTTCGCGAGCGGAAGCGCGAGGGACCCGCGGCCGGCGCTCGGCTCCAGGACCGTCATACCCTCGCGTCGCCACATATGCTGTCGCATGACGCGATCGACCACATCGGGCGGCGTGGGAAAGAAGCCGAAGTTCTTGGCGTGGACGCCCTCGCGCGGGGTGAAAGTCCCCTCCCCTGCTGCGCTGCTGCCGATGGCGGCGCCGTAATGCGCGGCCAGCATCTTGTTGACCTTCTCGACGAGGTCGGCGCGCTTAAACCACAGGTGCATGTTGCAGTTCTGGAACACCCGCGCCTTGAAGTAGTCATCCTCGACCACGCAGGCGATGTCGTCCCACCTCATCGAACCGGCGATCTTGGCGACCAAGCTGCCGGTGTATTCGGGCACGGGCTTCCCGTCGAGAATGTGGAAGGTCCGCTCCACGTCGCGCAGCAGCTCGTCGGTACGGCCATAGTGGTTCCAGCAGCCGAAGTTGTTGACGGCGTTCGTGAGGATGACCTTGTTGCCGAATTTGAAGCCGTCGTGCGTGCGAAAGCGCCGGTCCAGCTTCGAGAAGACCTCGGCGATGCCGCGCCGGAAAATCTCATCGGCCGAGCCGAGCAGCGTCTGGATGGTAGCGAAGCAGTTGTCGACCGTCACTTCGGGCGGATCGGCCTCAAGCTGGTTTCGGAACTGCTGGCGCGCGGTGTGATCCATGAGCGCCTCCATCCCGGTCGAATAGATCAGGTGGTTCCAGACGGCGCGGTCGACGGTCGCGCGCCAATCCTTCTCGTCGGGCATGTCGCGCGGGATGGGCGAGATCGAATAGGTGGTCGACGGCGAGGCGCGTCCCGCCGCCTGTGTCGCACTGCTGAGGAGATCGCGCGCCTGGGCGAACAGCTCGACGGCGCGGTTTCGATGGCCGATCAACTCCTCGATGGAGTCGCGGCGAACAATTGCGGTGCCGGTCACGAGTGGGTCTCCCCGGTCATCGGGTTAAAGCCGTTGGCCGCGCGATACTGGCGCTGGCGCGCGCAGGCCTGTTCTTCGGTCGCGAAACACTCCTGTCCCTCGTCGTCGAACTCGAAGACCCAAGGCTTGCTCGGATCAAACGCTGCTGCGAATTCAGGATCGATGGTGTCGATATGAAACACGCTGCTGTCGTCGCTCATGGGATCAGCTCCACCGGCTCGACGCCCTCGACGAGCGGCCAGGGGCATTCCTCGCCGGGGAAACTGCGGAAGCGCTCCACGATCGCGTTGTAGAGCCGCGGCGCTCGGGTCGGCAGTTGTGAGAGGCCGGTTCCCAGGCCATCGAACGGCGCATAGACCACCTGGCCCGCGCCTATCGCGCGCTGAATGCGCGCGATGTCGTGATTGACGTAGAGCCGCGGCCAGCGCACCAGCGGATCGACAAACTCCTCGTCCGAGAAGAACGCATCTTCCTCCATTACGGGCGCCCACTTGGTCACGAGGCCGATCGCGTTCGGCTCGCCGCGCATCTCCTTCGCCTGGCCGCCGTAGCCGGCGCGCTGGATATTGTCGCCGAACACGAAGCGCGCCTCCGGCTGCTTCTGGAGCATGTCGCGGGTGATCCACTTGAGATATTTGATCGGCATCAGTCCGTACCATTGGTGAGTGCGATGTGGTTGATGTTCGCGACCGGCAGCCAGAACTCGCCATCGACGATGCTGCTCGGGCGCACCAGCACGTCGCCGCGCAGGTGCCATTTGGTGAAGATGTGCCGGCGATCGCACCGATCCTGGACGATTAGACGCCGCGGCTGCTCTGACCGGCTCTCATTGCGGAGCATTTCGAGGATGTGGTTCATGTTCACTCGCGCCCTTCGGCCTTGACCAGCGCGGTTTCCGCGCGGGCAAATGCCTTTTTGAGGAAGTCGGGAGGATTGCCGCCGCAGGCCTCGACGAACGTCTGGACGGCCTCGTAGAGGTCCTCGGCAGCTTCCATCTTGAACTGCCGGTTCCACGACCGCGCGAGCACCACGTTGGCGACGCAATCGCGAACGGTCAGGCTGATCTCTGTGGGCCAGTCCGGCCAGACGGTCGTGATCCAGGCGCAGGCCGCAGAGTGCGACGTGACGGTCGGCGTGCCGTGCTTCTTGAGCATCGAATAGGCGATTTCGCTGATCTCAGTCACGACGCGCTCTCCTCGGGAAGAGCGACTTCCTTCGCGCACTCCTCGGCGCCGCAGTCGTCGCAGATGGTGTAGTCAAAGACGGCCTGGAGAACCCAATCCTGTTCCTCGTCAGACCACTCGGCGTAGGCGTCCTTCAGAACGCGGGTGCTGTCGCACTTCTCGCAGCGGATGCTGATGCGGCTCATTTCACCGACCTCGCATGTAGAGTGTGCTGTCGAGGTACTGCCGGTAGATCGGCGCCAGGCTCGGACAGCAGGATTCATGGATCGTGATATCGGCGAGGGGGAGCCAGTCGGGGCCGTAGCAGGCAATACATTCGAGATCGGTCTCGCTCTTGCCGAACTCCTCACCGCCCGCGTCCAGAAGATCGATGTTCTCCACGCGGCCGCAACAGGTGCAGGTGTCGGTGATAACGTCGGTGTGGCTCACAGGGCACCTACCTGCGCCAGCGCGGCGCTAAGCTTGGCGGCATACGCCTTGTCGCCCTTGGCGATCACGCTCGGCACATCGAGCGGATCTTCCTCGAAGACGGGCAGATCGAGCGTGTGATCGGGCTCCCAGGCATCATCGAAGCGCAGATACTCCGCGCCGAGGTCCCTGCCCTTCTGCATACACTCGAACAGGTCGGGCGGAATGTCGCCGGCGCCGTTCTCCTCGTCGCAATAGACGATGTAGCCGGTGCTCGTGCGGCAGACGTTGTGCGAGGCCTTGCCTTCGTGGACCTCCTGGCAGCGATCGTCGAGCCAGTCGATCGTGTCGTTGCAGAGGTGCTTCTCGGAGAGAAACAGGATGCCGTAGAGCGGCACGGCTCGATCCGCGATCTTCTCGATGATTGCGGAGATCACCGGGAGACGTTTGGAAGGTTGAAGAACCGTTGAGATAATCCGACTTTCGTCGTCGCTAAGGGCAACAACTTTCGTTGTCATGACGCTCACCAGAAGTTTGCGCGTTGCTGATAATGAATATTCGCACGCGCGTTAGCGGTTGTCGCTTGGGTCTGGTAGGATATATAGCAGTCAACAACTGCGACTGCGGGAGCGAATCCGTGCAAAATGTTGTTTTGGGAAGCTGGGAACGTCTGGCCCCGTTTCTGCCGGTACTTGGGCCATTCGCCGAGGCACTCGGCCTCGGTATCTTTATGACGGCACTTCTGGTTACAGACCTATACGGGCCGCTCAGTCTGTAACGCCGCGGTCAGCGCGACACGCATCGCGGCGACGAGAACTGCCCGGGACGCGGGCGGGATTTCATCCCAGGGCGTCACCGGGCAGCTGTCGGGCCGGTCGGGGTGGAGCTTCACCCATTCGCGTCGGATGGCCGCCTGATGCGCCTGAGCAGCCCTCGTGATCTGATTGATGCTGAGGGCGCTCATGCCGGCCGATCCTTCGGGGTGTAGCGCCAGACAAGCCAGAGCCACACGGTGTTGACGGTGAAGAGCACCAGACCGGCCAGCGTGGACTGCCATTGGTGGAGCGCGGGGTAGTAGACGACGTTCCACAGGCCCCAGAGCCAGAAGAACATGGGCGTGGCGATATGAACGCCCTGCACCGATTTGAGCCGCATCGCCCGAAACACTGATGGGAGCAGCATGACTGCCCCCATCAGCTCGAACGCGGCGTTGATGCCGTCCATCAGGCGGCGGCCGGCGGCGCGCCGACGTACTCAGCATTGACGCTGCCGGTGACGTAGCCGCCGGTGACGTAGATGTTGTTGTCCTGCTCGATGAGGGCGCGCTTGGTCTCCCGCAGCTCCACCTCGGCGTCATCGAGCTCCTGGGCACGCTCGCCGATTTCCTCCTTCAGACGGGCGTTCTCGGCGCGCAGAGCACCATTCTCAATCGCGACCGCACTGGCGTTCTGGAGCCGCATGTTCTCGGAGAGGAGGCTCTTGTAGTCGCGGGCGAGGTTCTCCAGCGCGATCTCGGAGGCCCGGGTCGACTTGTTGAGGTTCATGAGCCGCTCCGAGGCGTCGAGGAGCGTCTGCCGGTAGGTGGTGCAGTATTCCAGCAGCTCGGTCTTCTCGGTGCCCATCTCGGTGTGCCACAGCTTCACGTCGCGCAGGAACTTGTTGGCCTTCACGACGATCGCCACGCAGATCGCGAGCGTCACAAGGGTGAGGAAGAGGTCCATACTCCAGTCTCCTTAGTTAAGTCAAAATCGACTGATGCTCTAGTTATAGCGCGAACTCGCGAGGACGCGAATTAGCGATTGCGCCAGGGTGCGTCTTTTTCCCAGTCGCCGGCCATGATCGAGCCGTAGGGGATGACCTCGTCCACGATCTCGGCGAGGTCGAACTTCTCGATCTGCGCCCGCACCGCAGCCGCGTTCTTGTAGGCCGAGGGCAGCTCGGAATGGTCGGGCGTGCCGCAGTAGCTGCGGATGTCGAGTCCCCTGCCCCGCAGATCGGCCAATTCGTCCTCGACGCCGGTGTTATCCCGCAGGAACGCTCGCCGGCCCATGTTGCGCCCTGCCCCGTGCGGCGCGAAGCCAAGCGCGCCCTTGTTGTCGGAGTGCCGGGTGATCAGGATCGGCTCGCTCATGTTGAGCGGAATGAGCGTCAGGCCGCTGTCGTCGGCGGCAAACCCGCTCCAGGACGGCGTCGCGCCCTTGCCGTGGTAGAACAGGCCGTCGCTCTTGCGAAAGACGAAATTGTGCTCGTTCCAGAACCGCGTCTCCACCTTGTTGCCGATCATGGCGGCCGCGGTGTCGTGGATCGAGAAGTGGTTCAGCTTCGTCCACGCGCGAACGATCTGGAGCGCGTCCCAGTAGTGCTCGCCGGTCTCGGACTCGGAGTCGATCCAGGCGTTGTGTGCCGGCACCTTGGGCGCGTGGATTGCGGTGTGCCGCTTCGCAGCAGCCATGCCGCGCTTGTAGAGCTGGGCGCCCAGCCCGCGTGAACCATGATGGGTGACGAGCGCAGTCTGTCCCGTAGAGGCCAGCGTGCCGACAAATGCGAAGTGATTGCCGTCGCCCTGGGAGCCCATGTGCCCGATGGCGTAGTTCTCCAGCCCCTTGAGGAACGCATTGTCCTCGAATTGGGTGAGGAGGGAATGCAGGAACGTGGGGTGGACGGGCATCTTACGGCCGCCGGGGCCGAAGTGCGTGACAGCCTGCACGGCGTCAAGGAGCTGCTTCGGGTCCATCGTCCGCTTGAACACGGAGATGGCGACCGAGCAGCAGATATCCGATGAGTGCATCCCCGGGTGGATCGCGTTCTTGGTCGCGACCACACCGCCGACCGGGATCGTGCCATCCTGACTGCCGCTGGGGCAGGCATCGGGCATCACGGCGCCGGCAACGACGGTCGGCACGCGCATGAGCGCGTCCATGTGCTTGACGACGGCTTCGAGATTGGACCGCTCCAGCTCGTTCTCCGGCTCAAGGAAGACCTCAAACGGGATCGAGTTGGTGCGCATCTGCGTCTCGACCGGCACCATAAGCTGGAGCGCGGCGAAAATCTCGTCGTCGGACAGCCCCTGCTCGCGATACAGATTCGCGGCACGGATGCCATCCTTGAACCATCGGCCCTGCTGAAAGCCCCACTCGATGAGTGTCTTTCCGGTGATCATGGCGATCTCTCGTTTGTGCGGAAGAACGATTTAGCGAAAGGGGGAGAGAGCGGGCGCGCGAAAGCGCCCTACCCCTCTATCCCGCGTTCGCGTTAGTGCTTGATCCCGAGATCGATAAGCGGCCCGCCGCCGGTGACATCGTTGACGATGTTGGTCAGCATGTCGCGGATCTGCGGCGAGCTGGTCACGAGCGCGAAGAGCGTCAGGAGCTGACCCTGCTCCTGCTGGCGCGCCGTGAGGGTGTTGGGGTCGATCTGGCCGGTCGAGAAGATCTGAAACGACCCGTCCTTCCGCAGGATGAAGCCGGCGTCGCCATCCTGGATGGGCTCGTTGATCAGGTTGGCGGCGGTGAAGACGGGCTGCATACGATGTGTGCTCCAGTGTGTGAACTCGCTACATGATGATTATAGCGAGCGCAGACGAGCACTGAGCGGATAGATCGTAAAACCGTGATACCCGCGACGGTTGCGTGAACTTGGCTATAAACCGTGCCTAATGTTCCTGCGACATCCCGACGCAGGCGAAGCTGGGTCATTGCGTTACAGCTTGGGAGCGCACGCGACACATTGGAGGCGCTTTAATATCTGTCGTTGCGGTAACTTGTAGGTAAGCGGGTCAGGTGCAGCCCGACGGTAACGGGGGACTCCCGATTAGCTTTGCAAGTTAACGAACGTTACTAGAACATGGCAATTGTGCGGCAATTGTAATTGACTGGACCCATGTGCTTGCATACCGTTGGGGCCATCGAGGTGCCCCATTGAACAGACAGGGTACAATGTAATAAAGGGCGAGTCCGTGTGATGTATAGGTTAGGGCAATGTGCATTCGGAGACTTGCGGGAGCAGCTGCTCCAGCATTTGTGTAAATCGGTTCAGGCGTTTTTGCTGGAGCGAGAGCTGCCGGCGCCGCATCCCATAACTGTGGGGAATTTCTCGGTCGATCTGCGGGTGTTCTGCACCGAAATGCTCATGCTTGGCGCCGACGTATGGCCCATGGGCGAAGAGGCGATAGAGGAAAACGGCGAGACCGCGGAAGCGTTCGATCTCCAAACCGTCCTCTATGGAAAGCGGGAAATGTAGGCCGCGTGAAAGCGCGGAAGAACGACGCCGGGTAATCGCGCAATCAGGAAAACTGGTAGAGCGCGATTTCGCTAAAAGGCGTCCCGGCGAAGGAACGACACAACGAAGGGGCGGCCTCGCCCCTTCGTCAAGTCGCTGAACCGCAGCGTCCCGAAAGAACGCGATCCATAATGCGCGCGTTCTCGCATTCCCCGAAAAAGCCGATTAGCTCTTTAGGGTCGGTCGCGAACTTCACCTCGTCGACGCTGTGGGCGTCATCGACGTTCCGGGCGATATAGATGGACGCCACCTGGTGGATGGACATCGAGCGACGGCCCCGCTCAAAGCCCGAAGCACCAACGAACGAGCCGATTAGCGTGGCGTTCAGCGCTAAGCAGCGGTCCAGCGTATTGAAGGTAGAACGAAAACCCATTTGCCGCATCTCCACGAAAGCACGTTTTAGCGAAATAGGGCGACGGCGATTATGCGGTCGCCCTATTTAGAGTGATCGCATGAGGGCGATCAGGCGGTCTTCGTGAGTTTCTCCACGAGCAGCGAGTCGGGGTTGAGCGTGAGCGTCTGGCCCGAGCGCGTCCCGATCTTCAGCGTGGCGAACAGGGCCATCACCTGGCCTGCCTGGCTGCGGGCGGTGCCGATGGTGTACTTGCTCTCGGTGAGCGCCGTGACGAGGTCGTTGGTCGTGACCGTGCCCTTCGCGACGAGCGTCTTGAGGCAGGCCGTGACGTAGACGCTCGGATCGCGGCCGGCGTTCACCGCGGCGAAGAGATTGTCGAACTTGTCGGCGATCTTCTTCTGCGAGGGTCGCAGGGCGAGTACGGCGGTCTTGTTGGCGTCGAGGTCGAAGTGGTCGTCGTCGTTCTGCGAGGTCAGCAGCACGAACGTCTCGCGGGGCAGGGCGGCGAGGTCGCGCTCGACCTTCGGGGCGCTCGCAGCCTTCGGGGTGCGCGGCTTCTTCTCGGCAGGGGAGGGGGCCGGCTCGGGGTCCAGGTTGATGCCGGGAGAGGCCGCGACCGTCTCGCTCATCACCTCGGCGACCATCAGGCCCATTTCGAGCTCGCGGCTCACTTCCTCGTCAAGCTCGGTCAGCTCGTCGATGACCACCGGGGCATCGTCGCCTTCCTCGTCGAGCTCCTTGAGGCCCAGCGCCTCGGCGTCCTGGTCTTCCTCTTCGAGACCCTCGACCACGGGCTCGTCGATGATATCCTCGCCCGCGTCCGCGAGATCGAGTTCGCCGAGCAGATCATCGATCTGATCGTCGGAAATGGCGGCAGTGTTTTCCGCCTGATGAAGCTTCGGGTCCATTCGCTCAATTTCCTCAAGTTGTTGAAACAGCAGTTCGTCGCTGTCATCATCATTTATAGATGCACCGCTTGAGGAATTCGGCTGGGACATTGCGTGACCTGTAGGGGAGTTAGTCGGATTCTTTGATGCTCGAAACCTGGACGGCGACGGGCGGCTGGCTCCCGTAGACGGTGAGGGCGACGGTCGCGCCGAACAGCAGCCGCAGCCGGGACTTGAGCGAGGGCTTCCAGATGCTGGTGTGGTACTTCCCGTTGACGTAGACGGGCAGGCCGCAGCACGGGCCGTTCTCCTTCTCGTCCCAGTCGTCGTTGCTCACATAGGTCTTGTTGGCTGCGGCGAACTTGATTGCGCGCATTGGCGGTAACGCTCCTTCGCGAAATAGCGATCAGACGATACGAAGATCGGGCTTGGGCGGGGGAGGGGAGGGCGCAAGGCGCGAGGACAGATAATCGCAGGCCGGGTGCGGCTGCATCATCTGCGGGAAGCGCCGGACCCGCGCATCAGCGCCGATCGAGATCCGCACCACTCCGAACGTGCCGGGTTCCAGCGTGCCGACGCTGTAGATGATGGCTCCCGGCCCCAGCGGGGGCATGTTGTCGTTCTCGGGTCTCATGCGGCCTCCTTCAAGTCCTGGAAGTAGCCCCAGCCGCGGGCGCGGAAGAACGCTTCCATCATCACGTCCACATCGTAGTCCGCCTTGTGCGCCGCGGCCGGGTCGTAGAGGACGCCGCACGCGAAACAGAGCTCCTGGAGCGTCGGCGATTTGCCGTTGTAGGTGGCCCACCTCGCGTGCTCCATCGTGTCGAACAGCGGCCGGTCGACCGGCGTGACGCCGACCCGCTTGAACTCCTGGTCGAGGAAGGGCTTGTCGAAGGTGATGATGTTGTGCCCGACCAGGCACTCCCCCTTGCGCATGAAGTCGGCGATCCGCTCGGCAACGTCCTTCCAGATGGGACAACCGATCAGGTCACGGGCTGAAATGCCGTGAACGCGCTGCGCGTCGGCTGCGATCGAGCGCTGCGGATCGATGCGCAGATGCAGCTCCTCGATCTTGCGCCGCGTGCCGGCGGGCAGATCAGGGTCGAGATCGTAAAGCGCGCCGTAGAACTCGATGATCCGATGATCGGGATGGAGCAGACCTGTGGTCTCAGTGTCGAGCCCGATGGCTTTCATACGTGCTTCCATGTTCTGCCGGCACGGATGGCCGAGATTGTTCGGGGCGAAACTGCGTATTGTATAGCAAGAGCAGCGTCGGACGCTTCGGATTCTCGAATGGAAATCACTGCGGCCGCGGTGAGCTTCGCGTTCGGGTTGGATGAGCCCCGTGTGGACTTCAAACCCGTCCGATGTGCGTGCTTCTCGTTGTCGGCGCCGGTCGACCACTCCAGATTGGCCTTGGCGTTGTTCGACTTCACGCCGTCGATGTGGTTCACCTCCGGCAGATTGAGCGGGTTCGGGTGGAAGCGCAGCGCGACCACGCGGTTGACCAGCACGCTCTTGGTGATGCCGGCGAAGGTGAGGTTGAAATAGACCCGGCCGCTCTTGGCGTGGGTCGACACCTTCACCTGGGTGAGCTGGATCGTGCCGTCCTTACCTCGCCTGGGGCGCCAGATGGTGCCGTCCTCCCGCGCGACGATGGACTTTGCCTTCAGCGCGCGGGTGATCCAGGCGTCTTTGTCGAAGGCGGCCATCAGTAGCCGCAAGAGGCTTTGGCGCGATTGTAGCCCTGCTCGTAGAGCTCCGGCTTGGAGCGCCGCTGCGCTTCGTCGTAGCAGGCGTCCGTCTGCCAGTGGGCGTCCGAGCGCGGGTTGTTGTTGGCGAAGGCCGAGAGCCAGACCTTGTTGTCGATCTCCTTCACCAGGTCCATGTCGGAAAGCGCCGCGATCTTCTCAAGATAGGCGCTCTTGGGCTTGCCGTAGTTGTCCTTGCCCTCGTACTTGCTCACAGGTCGAGCTCCTTCTGCACCTTTTCGATGAGGTCTGCGGCCTTCCAGTCGGCGAGGCCAGTGATCGTGCTGTAGACGGCGTCGGTCGCCGCCTTCAGCTCAGCCTTGGTCATGGTCTTGTCGACCAGGTAGCGATGGACGCAGTCGTGGACCACGTCCAAAGCCTTGCGCGAGAGCTCCTCAGAGAGCTCCGGCCATTTGCGCTCGTCAGTCATCGTGGGACCCGGCGACGGATCAGCGCCGCTCCATGATCTCCCAGAAGCGCGCCATGAACTGGCTCTTCGCCTCTTCGGGGCTCCAGCAGGGCAGGATGATGTCGGCCGCGACGCTGTCGTCGTGGAGCTTCCCGCTCTCCCACTCCTCGCCGGGAGCCTTGACGATCAGCTGCCGTTCCTCGGTCGTCGCCAGCATCTCGTCGGCGACCTTCACCGACGCCGGCCACGGGTAGTGCAGGCCGAACTTGCGGGCGATGACGCGCTCGTTGAGGGTCTCGACCTTCTTGAAGGGCTCCGCGAACTCCGGGGTGTACTTGAGGGGCCGGATCAGACCGCCGTTGTAGGCCTCGGAGCCGTCATGCAGCAGTCCTTCCAGGGCGTCCTCGGGGTCACAGAAGCGGGACACATGCACCGAGTGCTCGGCGACCGAGTAGAACTTGGTCGTGGCGCCGTTCCAGCGGCAGCGCATCGCCAGATGATGGGCGATGGTGACGATGTGGATCTCGTCCGGGCGAGGATCGAAGGGCCAGTATTTCGTGCCCATGAAGGTGTGCATGTAGCGGCCGGCGCGCGCCGGCCTGACGTGCTGGTTCATGATCAGCGGTCCTTGAAGGAGAGGGTGTCGACGATGGAGTGGTTGAGGTAGAATTGATCAGCCACTTCGCGAAGGGCGTCGCGCATAGTGTGAGAAGTCGCCCAGCTAGCCAGGCGGTCGTGGGCATCCTGGAGTTCTTTGAGCAAATTCTCATGCGCGCGAAGGTCGGCGCAGACCTGAGAGTGCGGGGCGAGAATGTCCATCGCATCGGCGGCGTTCTCGCCCTCGATCTCGCCGCGATAGTCGGCTTCGGGAATGAGCGCGCCGACCGCACACTTCATGCCGTTCGGGCCAAAATAGACGCAGGCGTCCTCGTTGGCGTCGAAACAGCGCGTGCCCTGCGCGAAGAGGTGGGTCGCCACCTGATCGAAAATCTCCTGCGCGTTCATGTGATCTCCTGCGAAACAGCGATATCGCTAAATCAAAGTCTAGCGATATCGCGTCGGATGTCGGTTGGATCAGGGTGGCTTGTTCAGTCCTTGCGGAGGTGCTTGGTCAGGGACTTGCGGTCCATGCCGAGCTCGGCCGCGATCTGGCGCAGGGAGATGTTCTGCTCGAACATCCACTTGGCGTAGGCCAGGCGCTTCTCGTAGGGCGCGTCCTTCGCCGGCTTTTTCGGCTTCTTGGCCTTGACGGGTTGGGACCCGCCGATTGTCTTCGACGCCGGCTCCTCGATCTTGCGCGTCGTGACAGCGGGGTGATTGAGAGCGGCCGGCGCGGGGGTCTGCTTGCTGACCTCGGTGCGCTTCTGCTCCATCGGGGGCGCCTTGACGTGCCCGGTCTGCACCGCGGCGGTGATCGCGTCGGCCGGGGATGCCTTCATGGCCGCGAGTGCCTTGTTGACCTCCTTCGGGTCGACGTAGGCGGTATTGGGCTTGAAGGTCTGGACGTTGTAGCTGACGGGCGTCGCCTGCTTTCCGGTCTTGATGGCGAACGGCTTACCCTCGACCACCTTGACCCACTCGGTCACATCGGTGTGCCGGCCGGCGACAACTTCGGCGAGCAGCGCCGCGCCTTCGGGGTCGGTCTCCAGCCCCTTGCCGCCGGTGAGCACCTTGTGAAGCCGCTCGGGAATCTCCGCGACGATGTGATACGCCAGCGCGCGCATCTTGGTGGTCTCGTCCTGGGGAACGGCGACCACATCGTAGGGTTGGACCTTCACCAGGGTGATGGTCCGATTTCGGAAGTAAAAGCCGCTGACGTAACCGACCGTACAGACGTGAAGCCCGGTGCCGCAGGCCTGCCGACGATCCTCGTTGATCTCCTCCAGCGGCATCTCGACGACCGAGCCGAGACCCTGGGGAATTGCCTTGCTGTGGCAGTCCAGCCAGCGGCCCGGCTCCGAGGTCTTGTCCAGGATCTTGTAGCAGATGATCGAGCCGTCATCGGCGACGGGCAGATCGCCCCGCTTGATGAACTTCCGCAACTCGTCGGCGCTGTGCTTGCGCGTCTGGAGCGCAGCCTTACGGACGAACTCGCGGATCGCGTCAGGCGAGGCGCCGGACAGCTTGCCTTCGAGCTCCTGAAGGTTCTCCACGACACCGTCTTCCGTCTTCACGGTCACGGCGCCGCTCTCGGCCACGATGACTTCGGCGCCGGGGAGGGCGGCCGCGACCCGCTGGACGATGGTGAAATCGTCGAGGTTGATCGTGACGGACTCCTTGCCACCCTTGGCGAGCTCGCCCATCGTGGCGTCCAGAATATCGCGCGTGCGATAGTCCGACTGGGGCAGAACGAGCGACTGCCCGTTCGGCTGGAATAGCGTCACCCCGTTCGCGCTGATGATGGCGCCGGTGACAGTAATCACACCGCCTTGCATGTCGAATCCTTCCACTTGTCGGCAGTCTTGAGGAGCATGGTGAGGAGATCGGCGAACTTGTCGGCGCTGTCGCACCGGACATTCTCCAACTTGTTCTCGTCGAACATCGCCAGCGCGCCGTTCTTTTCGTTATGTTGGGGAATCGTCTCCCAAACCTTCATATCGACGGGAATCGCCCGATAGCGGCGAAGTCGTTCGTCGAGGTCGATATCGGCCCAGGGCGTATTCACGTAGGACCGCTTGTCAGCGTGTTCCTTAAGTTTGTCGGCGACCCGTGCCATCTCAAACAGACGGTCGAGCTGGGCATCGCTGCGATACGGGATGCCGAGAACGATGTGGGCCGCGCGCCGTGAAAGCCGAGCGACACGAGCCAGCGCCCGATGTTCGCTGCTGATGCCGAGTCGAAACACGCCCATATATTTGGGCAGGTGCTTATTCTTGAAGTGGTTCTCGATCTCGTCGAGGAAAACCTCGTCCAGCTCGCGGATGTGACGCGCCTCGGCCTTGTCGAGTTCGGTCTTATTTCGCACTACCACAGTCTTGGGGTAGAGCTTGGCGACCTGCGCAGGAAGAGTGATATCCTTGAGCTTGACGCCGCAGTTCTGGTAGCAGAAATAGCGGACATAGGCTGCGGGATCGGCAATTTCATTATGGCCGATTCGATAATAGCTAAAGCCATAATCGTTGCAGCTGGCGTGCGTATAATTGGCGGAAAACTCACGCCACGTCGCAGTGACTTCCGGCTTCGGCTCGGGCTTGGGCTTCTTGACCCGCGGCACCGGAACCGGCTTGGGAACGATCCTCGTGTAAATGCCGAACCGTCCGGCCTTGTTGGCGATCTGGTTGATCTGCTCCTCTGTGAGGAACTTCGACACGAGGTAGACGCCGTCGCAGCCGTGATAATTGACGCCGGCCTCACGCGAATGAGAGATCACGAGTTCAGGGGCCGGGAAGCCGTAATTAGAACATGCCGTCCGCTCAGCAACAGGCATGTTGCCGCTGATATCGCGGTAGTAGATCGTGAACGGCACGTTGATGTCACGAACGAGCCGACGCATGATGACCCGCAAACGACGCTGCGCGATCTGTGTGTGGGAGAACTCGCGGGAGCCCGGCGGCACACCCTTGAGGACTTTCAACACCGTAGGGCGCAGATAGGTCCAGGTGCTGCTCAGACTTTCGCCGCGCAGATGATGGTGTTTCATCATCATCAAACAGACCTGCTCGACGCCGATAGCGAATCGATGGTCGAACGCGGAGGAGTCGCAACCGAGCGTGTCCAGATTCCGATCAAAGATCGTGGCGCTGCGCTTGTTCGACCAATGATGAGTCGGGCCGACTTCCTTGGAGTGTTGCTCGAAGCTTCGGCGCCAGGTCTCGATGATCGTCCGTTTATAGGTCGTGCGCACCTGAGTCAGGGCGTTGCGAATGAGCGCCCGAACACTCTTGATGGTGCGTTCATCGAAAGAGAGCGCCTCACGCGAAGGCGCGACCGTGATGGTCGAGGGGAGCGCGCGGAGCGTGAGTATGGCGCTGGAGCCAAAAAGATCCCCGAATTCCTTCCATTCCTTCTGAAAATGGTCCATCTCGATCGGATACTCGACGTTGCCGTAGAGCAGTCGAATCTTGCGGCCGCCCCAGCCTTCGTATGACAGGGCGAAGTCGCCGGGCTTGAGGTTGTCAAGCGGCCGGCGCGTTAGCTCATTACCGTTGAGCTTCACGCGCATTCCACCCTCGTTGGTGATGCGCTCCACCCACTCGCAGAACTCAGACACGTCGTGCTTGCTCTTGATGGGCACCGAGACGGTCAGGCCGCTCTCCTCGGTCGGGCCGGCGGTCATCAGGCGGATGCCGGGCGCGCCCTTCGTCTCCTCGGTGCCGCGATGCACGACATAGACCGACTGCCGGCCGGCGTTGCGGTTGGTCACGGTGAAGTGGTCCGTGTAAGCGATCGGCGCCTTGCTGCCGAGGCCGAAGCCGCCCGTCTGTGTCGGGTCCTTCGCCTTCGTCGACTTCATGTAGGTGCAATAGATGTCGGTGAGCTGGTCCTCGGGGATGCCGTTGCCAAAATCCCGGATCGAGAACTCGTGGTCGTTGAGCGTGACCTCGACAAAGTGCTCGGGGCGGCCCGCCTCGATGTGGGCGTCGACCGCATTGCACAGGATCTCGCGAACGACAGCTCGGACCTTGTTGGAATAGATCGTGTCCGAAAGGATCTTGAACGTTGCCTCGTTCAGATCGATCGTGAACGCCTTCGCGACTGTGCCGCCGACGATAGCGTATGCGTCGTTATTTGGAAGCTCGGCTACAAGCATTGATCTCTTCTCACGTTGCGCTCACTAACAGTTATAGCGAGCGCAACGCGGAAGACATTAAATAAAAATCGAAATAAGCAGGAACTTATTGATCTAGCAGGAAAATTTGCGATCTATGGCGGCCAGCATGAAGGGTGTCATGTCGTGCTTGAGGGTCTCGGGGTCTGCCGCGGAAGCCATCTCCATGAATGCGGTCTTGATCTGCCCGGCATTAACCACACCGCAGAACGGGAATTGGCGCGTCTTCACGGCCGACCCCATGATCCCCGCGTAGACGCCAAGGAAATATTGATCGCAGGCAAAGCCGTCCATCACGTCGGGCGATTGGCACAGCCGATAATAGAAGGCGACCGAGGAGCCAGACTGCGCCTCGACCGCCGGAGCACCCATCAGGGCCAGAAAGCCAAGCCCAAGCAACCACTTCCGCATCTGTCCTCTCCGAACGTCAACCTGACGAATCGTCTATAGCAGAAGCGGTGCTTGGATGCCTGGATCAGTGAAGGGATCGCTGCTTGTTCGCGTCCCGGTAGCTCTCCATTCGCTGGGCGATGATCTCCATCACGAGGTCGACCCGCTCCTGGAGATCGGTCGTCTCGAAGAAGTACCGCTGTCCGTTGAAGCGCTGCGTCGCGCCTTCGACGATCAGCTGGTGCTGCTCCTGGTAAGCCAGGTTCGGCGGCGGCTTTGTGGGATCGACGGTGAAGAAGGGCAGGGGGCGCAGCACCATCATGCTGTCGAAGTGCGTGTTGGCGACCCGCACACACGCATCGATATAGTCGATGATGGCGTTACCCACCTCCAGGTCGGTGTTGTGCATCGTCACTTCACCGAGGGTGTAGCCGATGAAGTCCAGCGGCGACCGGTCTGTGATGAACGCGCCCTTGATCGCCTTGATCTCCTCGACGTAGCGCATGAGCAGATGCTTCTGCGCCTTCAGGCGATCATCAATCGACAGATCGGCGACGGGATTGAAGCCGATCTCCTGCATGATGCGGGTTACGCCAGCATCATGATAGTGAATGCCGATGCGCTCGGCCACGGCCTTGGCCGTCGTGGTCTTGCCAGACCGGTGAGCCCCGATGAGCGCGAACATCAGACCCCCGTCGACCCGAAGCCGCCGGCGCCGCGCTTGGTCTCGGCGTCGAACTCCTTCACCTCGATCAGCGCAGCGCGCAGAACGGGCGCGAACACCATCTGGGCGATGCGGTCGCCGGGCTTGATGTATACGGGAACGCTGCGGTCCTTGTTGTAGGCGGCCACGAAAATCTCGCCCTGGTAGTCCGAGTCGATGACGCCGACGGTGTTCTTGAGGGTCAGGCCCTCCTTCGTGGCGCGGCCGCTGCGGGGATAGATGAATGCGGCGATGCCAGGGTCGTTGATGTTGATGGCGATGCCGGTCGGGATCATGAGCGTCTCGCCGGGGTAGAGGCTGAGCGGCCGCTCCAGGTGAGCGTGTAGATCGACCGCGGCCGCGCCGTCAGTCGCATACTTCGGCACCTCGGCGCCGGGGCGCACGATCTTGAACTCGACGGGAACGACGCGGAACAGATGGGGAGAGGCAGGGGACACGGTGTTTGCTCCGATAGGGGAGGGAATGCCGAAGGGCTTGATCACGCCGTCTGCTCGTCGGCCTGGGCGGTGAAATCGGTCATGGCGTCTTTGATGAAGTTCTGGGCTTCGGCGAGCGCGAACTCCGCGGTCAGACAGGGGCCGATGAGGTGTGGCTCGTGCGCCTCGATCGGCACTTCGGGATTGTGGAGATCCCAGTAGAAGCCCGGCGCGAGGTCACTCTCCGGCTGGTTGGTCATGTCGTAGACCAGCACCTCGATGGGGTAGCCCTCGTCGTTCGTCTGTTCGGTCATCGGTGTGATCCTTCAGCGGGCTGCGAAGAGCCGTTCCATTTCCTTGCGGTGCTGAACCCAGCCGGTCAGGTTGCCGTGGAGGTGAGGCCGGACCCACTCGTCGGTCTGGGTGATGCCGTGCGGCACGAAGAGGATGCGCTTGCGGTCGGGCGTCGCCTGATGCTCGAAGGGCGAGGCGTGGAACACGTCAGCGCTCACCAGCCGGCCGCAGAGCGCGAGATCCTCGTTGGTGTCGGGCCGGCGACCATCGTGCGTCAGGTAGGAGGTGCGGGCGCAGCGAGCGGCCGAGATGTCCTTCTGCAGCTCGACCGGGATGGTGCGCTCGTCATCCATCACGTAGGGCAGGTGCCACTGACCGGGCGACAGCAGCTTCGGCTCGCTCTCGTCCATCGCCATCCAGATCACGTCGGCGAGCACATGGATGTGGGGCTCAGCGTCCTGGTGACGGCGCAGCTTGAAGAAGTTCTCCCACTCGGTCGATGTCACCACGACGGTGATGTGCGACCACGGCTCGATCATGCGGTTGACGATCTGCTTGTGGATGCCGAGCTTCGCCATCAGCCAGGCGAGGCCGACGACGAGGTACATGGCCGCGAGCCAGACCATCTTGGCCGCGAGGCGCCGGAAGCCGGTCGCTTCCTCGTGCGACTGCATCCCGGGCCGGTTGAGGCCGAACGAATAGGGAATGAAGGGATCGGCGAGCACATCGCGGATCAGCTTCCACACCGGGATCGCCCGGGAGCTGGAAGCGTTGCGGGAGAAAACCCGATGGGTCATCAGCTCCGAATGGATCGGCCGCGGGTAGCGCAGCTCCATCGTCGTCAGCCGGATGCCTTCATCCGACAGGCTGTCTTCAATGACCTTCGCCGAAATCGTCGTCATGAGCCCTCACAGTTCAGTCAATTTCGATTTAACTTATAGCGCGCGCAAAGCGGCTGCGAGCGTGTCGAAGCGCGGAATGGGTCGATATCCGGTCTGGCCGTCAAACTCGCGATCCCAGACGAACCACGCGACCTCAAGCGTCGGGCGGCCGAGGTTGAGGAAGTCCGGGCGCCAGGTCAGCGGATAGACCATGGAAGGCGGGTACTTCTCGAAGAGCGGGAGCCTGGTCGCGGCGTGGTAGTAGGTGGACTTGAGCAGCAGAGCCATCTTGAGCGGGTTGAAAGCCATGCCGTGCTCGATGAACTCCAGCGCCAGGTTGAAGGGCGGGTTCGTGACGATATTGGCATTCAGCCGGCCGGATTTCGGCCTGGTCTTGAGGAAGTCGGCCACCTTGCCGTAGCCCTGGGGCACGATGTCGGTGCCGTACACCTGACAGCCCGTACCTTTTTCGAGCTCCATGGCGAGCTGGCCGTTTCCACATGCCGGCTCCCAGATGGGTCCTTTGAAGCGTTCGACAGAGAGAAGCGACCAGACGACATTCGGCGGGGTAGGGTAGAAGTCACGTTCCTGCCGTTTGGAGGTCTGTCCACCTCCAACCATCATCGCGCCGAGGGCCGCCATCAGGTCTCTTTCCGTTTGCGAAGTTGGGCGATCGTCTCCAGCTTTCGGGTCGCGTGCTCGATCAGCACGGTGTCGCCCGAAGCGAGGTCGCGTTCTGCCTGCCACGCGATCGGCCCGTATTTGTCGGTCTCGATCGCGCCGGCTTTGACAGCAAGGGCACGTTTGCCCTTGCTGATATCGAAGTAGACCCAGCTCGCATTGCGGTGCTTGCCGAACGAGAGGGTAGGGTGCCCCTGTATCCACTTTCGCTGGACGCCGATCCGGTCGACCATCTCCAGCAGCTCATCGAGCGTGTCCGCCCAACAATGGCACATGACCATGTTGCCGAAGGAATGGCAGGCCGGATCGACGTAGACGGCCATCAGCGCACCGGGCAGGCGCCGGTCGCGCAGTCAGCGTCTTGCAACTCCTCCAGCGAATTTGCGCCGTCGATGTTGATAGGCTTGAGGCTGTTCAGGTATTCCCGATAGACCTCTTCCGTCACCACCTCCTGCGGGAGGTACTGGTAGCCGAGATCCTCAGCCGTCTTGGTCGGATCGTCGCGATAGAGCCAGGACACGCCCACGTAGTTGTCCCAGTTGGCATAGAGCCACTCGACGATGTCCTGGACCTCGCTCGGATCGTAGTAGATCGTCACCGAGCAGTTGTGGTCCACGTAGTTCTCCATCAGGAGCTTGTAGCGCTCCAGCTGGGCCACGGCGGACTCGTTGTTGCCCTCGATCTCCCGACCGCCGAAGGTCATCTTCTCGAATTCCACGTCTTCGTAGGCGACGGGGAACGACACGATCACGCACGATTCATCGCTCGGATGCGGGAACACGCGATAGCCGGCGTCCTTGAGCAGCTCGACCAGCGGATCGTGCTTGGAGAAGTTGATGTTGTTGAGGATGTACTTGCCGATCGGGCGATGCACACCCTCGGTCGTGTCCATGATCTTCGACAGCGTGCCGGAAGGCTTCACCGTGGTGACGGCCTTGGGGCGGGGCAGGCCGAGTTCGTCAGCCATGGAGTTGGCGGAATTCACCGCGGCCAGGCGGTACTTGCGCAGATCCGACGCGATCGCCTCGCGAGAGTGGGTCTTGCTGCGCTTGTCGAGCCACTTCACGAAGCCGGTGAGGCCGACGCCGCACAGGCGCAGGAACTCGTTCAGTTCGTGCCAGCTGGTGGACAGCACGCCGTCGCGCAGATCCACGCAGGTCTGGCGGTAATTGGCACGGGCGACGATGTAGATGGCCTCCTCCAGGCCGACCGGGTCGTCGATGAACTTGCCCCAGTCCACCTCGACGAGGTTGCAGAAGCTCTTGTTACCGAGAAGGATCTCGGCGCAGGGGTTGACGCCCTTGAACCACGGGGCGCGCCGCCGGGCTTCCGCGCCGTTGATGAAGCCGGGCTCGGAGCCGCCGGCATCGATCATCATCTGGAAGAGGCCCTTCAACTCCAGCTTGGACGGGCGCTCGTAGAAGATGAGGCTGTTGTTGGACTGGGACCGCTGCGGGTTGCCGGTGTTCCAGTATTCCTTCTTGGCGGTCGCGAAGCGCTCAGCCTCGGGATCATCCGAGTCCATCACGATGATCTCAGCCGAACGCCGGGACGACAGCGTGGTGCCGAGCCAGTTGAAAATGTCCATGATGTCGAGCTTGGTGAGCAGCTGACCGGCGCGCCGGGAGAGCAGCTCGCAGATCGCCACGAAGGCCTTGGAGATCTCGCCGTCGCCGGAGGAGATCCAGCCATAGCCCTTGAGACGGATGCCGCCGGCGCGGACCTCGGTGAAGTCGAGAACGACGACGTCGACCGCGTCCTTCATCACCATCAGCTTGCCGGCCGCCTTCGCCCAGGCCGCGGCGCTGTCGCCGATCGTGAGGTGCCAAACCTTCTTGCCGTCTTCGCGCACATAGGTGCGGGTCTTGTTCTTCTCGGCGCCGCGCTCACCGGCCTCCCATTGAGCCACGGTGCGCTCGGACCGGATGACCTCGACCGTGACCGGCTTGGTGAAGCCGTTCAGAATGCCGTTGAGGGGCTTACCGCCCACGCCGCAACCCTGGAGCAGCAGCCAGAAGGCGTCGACCACGTCGTACACGTCCTCGGCGTGCTCGAAAGAGCAGTTGAACTGCGAGGCCTCACGGGTCTTGGCGATATCGGTGCCGCCGAGCCAGAGCGTGCGGCCGGAGGTCATTGCCTTGCGGTCGAGCATGAGGCTCCGCAGAACCTCCAGCTCCTGAACCTGGTCCTCGTTCAGTGCGGAGCCCTTGGCGCGCTCCCAGAGCCAGCGCTGATGCCCGATGACGCGATCGACGGTCTGCGCCCAGGTCTCGAAGACCGTGCCTTCGTCGTTGAGCGGGCGGTTGTAGGTGCGCCGAGTGATCATCTGAGCGCGAAAAGACGGCTGCGCGGCAAGCGCAGGTACAGACTGAGCCATTTACTGTCGTTCCTGGTCTCGGATTATGGGCGTAGATGTTAAGTCAAAATCGACTTAAGCAACAGACTTGAAAAAGGCGGGCGCTTATGCAGCCGCCTTCCACATGGCGAGCATCCGGCGGAATTCATCCGTCTTGATGCCGGCGTGACCGATCGCGATAGCATCGGCCAGATGCTCGTTCTTCTCCGTCGGCACCATCACGCCGCCGCGCTTGACGGTCTTCCATTTGGCCGTGGGATAGTTCGCCATCGCCCACTCGATCATCTCCTCCTTCGAGGCAGTCTTGGTGCCGACGGCAGCGAGCTTCGTCTCCGAGGGCATGACCTGGATGAGGGGAATGGGGCAGTTGGCGAGAATGCCGATGGCGACGCCGAAGGAGAGAGCGGCCCGAGCGGACTGGGCGCCCGAGGGGATCTCGCTGAAACAGAGCGTGCAGTCCGAGACGAACGCTTTGAAGCGCACCGCAATATCCTGGGCGCGGCGCAGATCGTCAGAGTTTTGCCGGACGGTCTTTCCCGTCTGCTTCTCGGTCTCGATCAGGTCGAGCGCCTCGACCTCGAAGGTCAAGGACCGCAGGTCCAGCACCATCTTTGCCAGGCCGACGTTGCGCAGGGAGGGGTCGCAGGCTGCGACACGAACGAAATCAAGCATGGGTGGTCTGCCTCTGAAGGGCGGCCGCGCGGCGTCGAGCGCGACGGTTGTCGCGGTCGAACCAATACGGCACGGGGACTTGTGGGATGCTCGGAAGGATGGCGACGGGACGCTCGACGGGCGGCGTGCCGGCCAGGTGCCAGAACAGCAACCAGGCGAAGAGGCTGTTCATCAGAACGAGCCCCAGTGCTCGTTGGCGTCGTACTCGTCCTTGTGCCGGGGCTCGGGCACGATGCCGGCCTCACGACGAGCCCGGGTGACGACCGAGTTGACCGCGTTGTTGAACGTCTTGGCATTGGAGCCGAGGGCCGCGATCAGCTCCTTCTCGAATTCCTCGCCGAAGGCGTCGATGGCCTTTCCCTGCGCGAACTCAAGCTGGGTGTAGTCGGCCGCGTCGACCGGCGTGAACTCGATGACCAGCCCGCGGGCGCCGGCACGAACGCCCTTAAAGAAGAACTCCTCGGTGCCGTGCAGCTTGCGCGAGCGATAGGTGCCGTCTTCCTTGAGACCCTGCCCCACCGTCGGCGCCGACAGCTTCCAGATCTTTTCGGTGATCGAGGCTGCGTGGGTATTCAGCTTCTCGATCACCGGGGCCAGATTTTCCGACATTCGCACATCCCGTGTTAAATCAAAAATGACTGAACTAGTATAGCGCGAATGTCGCTGGAAGATGGGTGTGGGTCAGGCAATCTCTTCTTTCACCGTTGCCACACCGCCGGTGTTGCTCACCGTCAGCACCTGCGAGACCCAGTCCTTGAGATCGTTGTGGCTGATCACCACGACGGTGCCACGCTCGCGCGCCTTCTCCTCCAGCACCGCGGTCAGGCGCTCAAGGCCGTTCGTGTCGAGCGCCTGATCGATCTCGTCGCCGATGAACAGGTCGATCGGCTTGGTGGCCCGGGACGCGACCATATCCTGGAGCGCCAGGGCGCACGCGATCCGAACCTTGCGCTTCTCGCCGCCCGACAGACCAGCGAAGCTCGCGGCGCCGGACGCCTTCGCAACCTCGATGGAGAACTTCTCACGAAGCTCGCCCTTGGCTGTCTTCACCAGCGTCGTCCATGTGGCGCCGATGTTGCCGTCGCTGAGGGTGCCGAGATACTTGGCGGTCTGGTCGTTGAGGAACGGCGTCACGGTGTCCAGGATGTGGGCGCGCACGCCGGCCGGTGCGAACACCTTCACGACCGTGTTGGCGATCTCCAACTTCTCCTCGGCGATGACCAGCGATTTTTCGAGGTCGACGATCAGACCCTTGATGCGCAGGATCTCCTTGTTCGCGCGCTCCAGCTGCGCGGAATAGGGGTGTTCTCGCTTTCGCTCGTCGTCGCGCCGGGCCGCTGCATCCTTAAGCTGACCCGCGAGCCGGTTGAAGTCGGTCTTCATGACCGCGATCTCGCGCAGGAGCTTGTTCAGAGCGTCGATCTTAGCGCTTGTCGCGCTGACGTTCGTCATAGACGCGCGATGCTTCTCCAAGCGCTCAGCGAACGTCTCACGCGATTTGCGCGCGTCTTCCAGTTCGATCTGTCGCTCGTCATATTTGAGAGTGAGCGCGTCGATGCGCTCCGCGGCGAGCTTGCGGACATCCTCGATGTCGTGCTCGCAGAACCCCTTGCCGCAGGACGGGCAAGGGGTGCCGATCTTCTCCTTGACCTTGTCGAGGCCGCGCTTCTCGTTGTGAAGGTCCTGCTTGATGTCGGCGAGCTGGAGCTTTACGGCGTTCTCGCGTGCCTCTGCCTTGGCGAGTTCGTGCGCAAAGGTGCGCTCGATCTCCAGCTCGCTCTTGACCGCGTCAAGCTTCGCCTGCTCCGCCATGAGCTGGTCGCGCACCGACGGTTCGTCCAGCTTCTCGATGTCGGCCTTGGCCGCGCGCACCTTGGTGCCGAGTTCAGCCACGACGATATTCGCATTGGTGATCACGACAGCCTGGTTGTCGTGCCAGCGCTTGATGTCGTCGGAGAGGCCGGCGGCGATCGTCTCTCCGGCTGCGAGTTGGTCCCTGGTCCGGTTCAGCTCCTCGTCGACCCGGTCGCGCGCGTGCGACGCCTTCTGGAACCGTTGACTGGCCTCCTTGTATGCCTGCTCCAGGATCTCCGTGCCGGCAGCCTCCTCGATCAGCATCTTGAGCGACTTGTCGGTCATCGCCGGGAGATCGGGCATCTGCTCCTGACCCGCGTAGATCGCCGATTTGAACACCTCGTAGCCGCAGCCGAGGATCTTGTAGACCTCCTCCTGCGTCAGCTTGTCGGTGCCCTTCGTCAGATCGGTGCGCGTGCCTGCCGCGTCGATGTGGGTGAGGTGCAGGGCGTTCTTGTTGGGCTTGTGCTTGCGATGGCGCGCCACCTCATAGGTGTCGGTACCCTCGACAATGGGCACCATAACCCGGGTGTCCTTGCCCACCGTGTTGTTGACGACCTCGTCGCCGGAGACGCCGCGGGCCGTCGTGCCCGTCAGGCACCAGCACAGCGCGTCCATGAGCGACGACTTGCCGGCGCCGTTGGATAGGGCCGAGGTGTCGTCGGCGTTCTCGCCCTGGATCAGAACGAGACCGCGATCGGCGAGGTTGACCTTCGCCGACCCGATCACCAGGAAGTTGTCGATCTCGATCGTGCCGAACTTCATTCGGCCGCCTCCTTCATCATCTCGTTGACCAGGGCCTTGTAATCGTGGGCCGCCGGCGCCTCATCCTTGCGGGCGGGCTTCTCCTCGGCCGATGAGCGCTTGCGCGGCGAGTATTCGGCGATGCCGCTCGTGGCGAACTTGTGCTTCGCCTTGGACCGCACCTCGCGTTCCGGCACCTGGAGCTCGATCTTCACGTCGGCGTCGGGGAACTTCTCCTGATACATCAGGGCCGTGCGATGAGGCAGGTCCGTGTAGACCTGATCGAGCAACCGTGTCTCCTCGCGGATCTTCTTGCCGCGGGTGTCATAGATGGTCACGATCTGCTTCCGCTTCATGCGGACGGTATACATTTCGGTCATGGTGATCTCGCTCGCTCTTACTCGATAAATCTACGCTCGCTGCGCGTGGAAGTCGGGCGGCATCACACGGTGATTGATCGCACCGACGAAAGAATGTCGCTGCACTCGGAGAGAACTGCGCTCTCGTGGGCGCTCTTCATGTCCTTCACGAAGTTCTGGACCGACACGTCCAGGCTCACCGCCTTCGCGACGGGGGAGGGGCCGCGGGCGGTCGTCACTTCGCGCGTCACCTGGAACGACACACCGCGGGCGCCCATCTCGACGAGCTCCTCGCGCATGGTCTCGATCTGCAAGGCCGACATGCGCATCCCGCGCACCCGGACATAGTTGCCGTCCACGATAAGCGGCAGCTCATCGGGATCGGTCGTCTCGTCCACATCGACGAAGCTCGGCGCGTGAGAGGCGTGAAACTGGAACTTGTCCGGCCAAACGAGCAGGAAGCCCGCATTGGTGTTCACGTCGCCCCACGTCTGCTGCGTCGTGGCACCGATCGAGATGACCTTGCCGCCTTCGAGAACGACGTGGTTGTGATAGTGGCCGGCGAACACGCGCCGGAAGCCCCAGCTCGCGACCTCGGACGCGGTCAGGCCGTGTTCCGGCACACCCGTCAGCACGCCGTCGATGCCCGCGTGCATGATCAGGTCGATATTCGCCAATTCGCCTGGCTCGTAGTCCTTCGCGAGCATCTTGACAGCATCGCGCAGGTTGGCCGTCGTCGCCTGCCAGGGAATCATCAACGTGTCATCATGCACCTCGGCGGGGTGGGTGATGATGTCGAACTTCAACAACTCATCGAAGCTCTGAAAGGAGTTGCCCAGCTTTGTTGTGTGCTTACCCTTCAAGTCGTGGTTGCCCGGAATAGCCTCAAACACGAAGCCGTCCTGCTGAAGCTTCTTGATCAGGGAACTGACCGGGTTGAAGACCTCGGGATCGACCGACCCGCGGGTGTGAAACAAGTCACCCGCGAGTGTGATCGTGTCCCCACCTGCCGCTGCCAACACCCCGGCCGCACGCTTGATCTCGTCGAGGATGATCTGAAGGCGAGAGTTCACCCCGTCAGAGTTGGTGGTCGAGAATTGCGACCAGCTATGGCAATGCAGGTCAGACAACAGCAAGTAGGGTGCGGTCATGTCGAACTCCAATTCGCGCCAGAGGCGATGGCGCAAAGTGTGCGGTAACTAATTCCGGTCTCGCGGGAGAGACGGGCGATATCGCCACGCTGACGAAACTTCAGGCGTTCCTTAATCTCGGCAACCTGCATTTCGCTCAACGTGCAGCGCGGATTGCGAACGCCGATATTTCCACGACCATGACGGCGACGATCGTCCATATTCTCTCGCTGTGTTCCCCAATACAAATTGGAGAGCGCAGCGTTGAGTGGATTTCCGTCACGATGCAAACCAAATGGCCGGTCGGGAGGGGCAGCGCCGACAAATGTATTCAGAACAAGGCGATGTACTTTGAATGACTCCTGACGCCACTTGCCGTTGACGATATTCGTCAGTCTCACGACCAAGTATCCGCCCCGCTTCGCGAGGGATGGCGTCAAGATGAGCGGCGTGGAGCGACGAGAATTTGGAAGACTGCGGACACGACCGAGAGTCGAAATCTCGTATCGACCTTCGTATCCCGCCACAGCCTTCCAAATCTCAGTCATCGTGGCCTCCGATCAGTCCACGAGAGCGTTGATGGAGGCGCCGACGTAGTTCAGCACGCCGGTGAGGCCGCTCGCGAGCTCCAGGTTGGAGGCGGTCGTCATCAGATTGTCGGGGATCGTGATGGTGATCGTCTCGGCCGTGTCCAGGTCTTCGATGCCGGTGACGTGCAGGTCGAATGTGTAGCCGCTGGAATTGCCGAAGCTCGATTCCGAGGTCCAGGCATCGACCCCAGGAAAGGCGATGGCCACGAACGCCTCGACGAGCCGCTTGGCCCGGGAGCGGAAGAGCTTCGCGAGCGGATCTTCACGCTGGCCTTCATCCTGCGCGTCGTTCTGATCGTCGACGGCAAGCTGGGTCGGATCGCAGACCGGACAGTCGCAGGCGGTGTCGGCGGACACTGCGTTGACGCCGTTCTGCTCGCTGGCGCGCTCGGCGTTGATCTCGGCGCCGATGTCGGCGACGGTCTTCGCGATCGCATCCACGATGCTGCCGCCCTCGGGAATGACGACCCGGCGAATCTTCACGTTGGGGCCGAGCCCGGCAAACGGAAGCGGAATGTCGCCGTGCTCGCCCTGGGGAATGGTGCTGAGAATGTGAGCCATCGCGGCGCGGAAGGCGTCCGGGCCGGTGAAGACGGGCTTGTTCATGTGATCTCCTGAGTTGTCTACTGCGTGTTAAATCAGTTTTGACTTAACTGTTATAGCGCGCGCTGAGAGGCGTGCGACTGGGAAAATGCGCTGATCGCTAGGCAGAGATCGAACGCGACACGGCGGGCACCCGCACGACGAAGCGGCCGTTGTCGAACCGCGTCTTGGTTCGATCGAAGATGGCGAAGAGCTTGCTGTTGCGCTCGGCCAGCTTCGCGTTCTCGGCCTCCAGCTTGGTCATGTGCTCGTCCACCTGTTCGAGCAGATCGACCACGTCGACCTCTTCGAGGTATTCGGTGAGACGCTTGCGGTTGATGCCGATGATCAGCTCCTTCTTGAGCCGTTCGGTCTTCTTCCGCTTGGCGGCGCTGATGCAGGGGAAGAGCCGGCCCTGGGCGGCACTCTCGGTCGTCGGGCTGCCGATGAACGAGTGCAGCGCCTTCAAGGCCGCGATCTCGGCGTACCAGCCCCAGTTGTCCACCTCGATCTGCTTAAGCAGCCGGTAGTGGAATTCGGGATGCTGCTTGCGAAAATCGGCGTTCACGATCCCCGCGAGGTTCTTGTCGAAGCCGGCGCTGGCGATCGCATCGCAGATGCGAAAGTAGGTCTTCTTGTTGACCTGCGCCTGGTTGATACGACCGCCCATCGGAGCCAACCCGATCACTCTGTCCATTTGCTAAGTCCTTGTCGTTCAATAAGAACTGACTAAACATAGCGTGAGTCGAGCTGGGTTTGTGACGGGACATGCGCGCTACAGTCGGAGCTTTCCCGGCCGTCGCGCGAACTGGTTGATGGACAGAAAGCGCTGCATCGGGCCGCGCAGAAACCGCGGCGGCTGGCTGAGGTTCGCGCGGTCGAAGAAGCGATCGAGGTAGGTGAGCCACACCTCGCCGCTCTCCCGCACCTTGACGCCGACCATCTTCACGCCGCGCGCCCGCATGGAGAGGAGCGCTTCCTCCTCGATGCCCCATGAGGCTGTGCCGTCACGAATGGCGTCGGAGATGGTCGGCGCCTGCCCCTTGTTGATCTGCCCGGCCTTGCGGTTAACCAGGAACAGCTCATTGCCCTTGTCAGAGATGTAAATTCCGCCGACTGTGCGGCGGCCCACCTTAACCGGGAAAAGCCACGACTTTAGCGGCTTCGTCATTTAGCGAAAACTCCCAAATGCCCTGTTGACCGCGGACAGGGATCGGCTCGTCAAACAGGATCGGGTCTCGCAGGCGCCAGACGTAGCGACCCGGGGAGTACCAGCCGAAGGCCAGCTCCTCGTCGGTCGTGTCCTCCATCAGCTCCTCGGTGATCGGCTCGGTCGAATGAAGCTCGACCGTCCCGAGGAGACACCCGTGAACCAGCTTGTCGAAGTGCGGGACGTTCAGAGGCAGAAAATGAGCCATGAAGTCCGGGTCGCATAGCGCCTGCTTCTGCTCATGTCGCAGTTGCTTGGTGGATGCGATGCCGATCCGCGTCCCAATAAGCGAGCGAGGAGCCGGAAAGCCCCTCGTCTCGTTGAGTTTATGGCGCAGCATGATGAGCGTTGCCCAAGGTTGCCACACCGAGATGACCTTCATGACCCTCAACCCGATCTCGTGAATCACACCGAACTATAGCGTGTCGGGAGTGGTCTGTGTGAGCGGGTTAGACGATTTTCGCACCCGGGAACTTCATGATGTGAGCCTTGAAAAGCTCGGTCATCTCGGTGTCGACCGAACAGATGACATGGCGCGTTCGCTGCTGCTCGAACCATTGCTTGGCGAATTGCACCGCGTCCACGCAGTTTTTGCCGCTGGGGAAGATCCAGCCGCCGCGAAGCTCCACCAGGGACTCGTCGTGGATCTGATTGTAGTCGGTATGCTCCAACGGCAGACCGTCCACATAGACCACCTCGTCCTCGATGATCGCTCCCGGACCCCAGTCGGCGTTGATGAACGCCTTGAACTCCTTGCCATTCACGCTGAGCGTCACCTGGGTCTCCTAGCGAAACATACCGCCGACGACCACGCCGCCGGTGATGGTCGGGAAGAACCGATCGCGCTTGTGCGGGCGATAATCGGCCGTGACGATGGCGCGAGGGCGCACGACCGGACAGCCGATGCGCTTCTCGAACTCGTCGATGGTGAGGCGCTCCGCGAAGAGCGCCTCGATCTGTTCGTCGGTGAGTGGTGAGATCATCGCAGACGTTCGACTCTCAGCATAATCTCCACACTACTTGCGTCGTTCAAGTAATGGTGGCAGATCGACTTAACCACATAGATATGCTGTATCCCGTCCTGATAGAAAACAATACCTTCACCACATCGAGGGATCTGCGTTTGGGAGTGTATCGGAATTTCAAATCCGATTCGCACATCCGAAGCAGCATCCACCAAATATATCGTGGGCCGCTTGTAGTTCGGATTAGGAGCGGGAAGATTGGGAGGGGCCATGCGTTGTTTCCTTACGCAGCGTCTTCACTGTCGAGATCAACTTCCGCCACGACCGGCGGCTCATAGGTGGCCGGCAGGAGCTTCACCAACTCATCGAACTTGCCCTCGGCCTCGATCTTGCGGGCAAGCTTCTCGGGGTGGTATTTCGTGCCCTCGAACACGAGGAAGTTGCCCTCCGTCTCCAGGCACTTCTCGGCCTTGAGGAACTCGACCAGCGAACGCTCGCGGTCGAAGTAGCCGGTGCCGTCCTCGCGGTACATGAAGCGCCACTTGGCCTCGCGGAAGGGTCGGGCGATCTTGTTCTTCATGAACTTGCCCGTGACCTCCTGGCCGACGACCTCAGTGCCCACCTTAATCTGCGACGCCGAGAGCCAGAGCCGCTGCGAGAAATAGAACTCGGGCGCGTTGCCGCCGGTCGTCTTGCGGGGATCGCCGAAGAGCACGCCGATCTTCATGCGGATCTGGTTGAGGAAGATCGCGCAGATGCCATAATCCTCGCAGACCTGGGCGAAGGCAGGGAACGAGTTCGACGTGGCGCGCGCGAGGGCCGAGTTGTCGTTCATGTTGCGGTCTTCGAGCGACTTCTTGCCGATGACCTTGCCGTTCTTCATCTCGTAGAGCGCCGACTGCGGCACCATCGACGCGAGGCTGTCGAACACCCAACAGATAGGCGCCTGCTTGGGAATGAGCTTCTTCTCGCGGATGTGGGCGGCCGCGACGGCGCACATCTGGAGCGAGGCCTCGAAGGTCTCCGGCTTCTTGAACACGAAGCGGCCGGGCGTGGTGTCGAGGCCGAGCTGGGGAGCCAGGCGCAGGGAGAACGAACGCTCGTGGTCCATGAAGCCGGCGATGCCGCCCTGGCTCTGCGCAGCGGCCATCATGCGGGTCGCAAGCGCCGTCTTGCCGGAGCTGGGCGGGCCGGCGATCTCGATCATCCGACCGACGGGGCCGCCGTCGTTCCAGTTCGAGGAGGAGGCGAAGTTCAGCGGGGGAAAGCCCGTGTCGAGGAACTGCCGAACGGTCGACTCCTCGTCGTTGCCGCCGATCGCGCCCGCGATCTCCTTCGCGATGTCTTCTGCCGATGCCATATAGTTCGCTCCTACTCTTCGATGAAGCCGACGCCGTCGGCATCGTCTTCCTGCTGGATGTCGCGCGCGGCTGGGGCGGCCTCGCCGGTGAACAGACGCCCCTCGGGTGTGCGGATGCTGCCGCGAACACCCGGCGGATAGGTCAGGGCAGGGGGCGTGGGACTCGGTGCGGTCGGCAGCTCCATGTCGAGCGAGAACCCGCCTGCGGTCACGCGAGCCTGCCGGTTGATCAGCACCTGCTGCTGGACCTTGGTGAGCGTCAGCCCCAGGAAGCTGAACACCTTCGCCACCTGATCGTCCGTCAGCTGGCCCATCGAGGCGTCCATCGCCTTGGCGAGCGCGTCGAAGTCCTTGGCGATCTTGTTCGTCGCCATCTCCACCTTGGTCATTGCACCCTCATGCGAAAGGGCTCACACCACTCGGACAGGTCCTTGGTGATGGAGCGAAAGGCCAGGGCGTTGCAGAACTTGGCGAACGCCTCTTCGTCGTACTTGCCCTGGTCGACCTTGAGGTTGATCGGGGCCGGCACCGCGCTCGAATTGAGGTCCATCAGGCGCAGGTTGCGCTTGAAGATGTCCTGCTTCTCGTCGCTCTTGGCGAAGTCCTCGAACTTCTTCGGCAGCTTCGGCATGGTGCTGTCGATGGTGCGATTGAGGAAGTCGGCAACCGACCCGTAGGTGTTCAGCAGCTCCACAGCGCCCTTGTCGCCGATGCCGCCCACGCCGGGGATTTCGTCGGAGCTGTCACCCACGAGCGCCTTGAGTTCGAGCCACGCACGCGCGGACTTGACGCCCAGATGGGTCTCGATGGTCTCGTGTGTGATCTTGCGGATCTTGTGCGTGCTGATGGGGTCGTGCCAGCCGACGCCGGGCTGCACGAGCTGCACCCAGTCCTTGTCAGCCGAGATCAGCATGATCTTCTTGCCGGCCGGTGCGTAGCGGCGCACGAGGATGGCCGCGAGATCGTCGGCTTCGAGATTGAGCGCCCACATCTGCGGTACGGCGAGGTGCGTCAGGGCGCGCTTGATGAAGGGGATTTGGGTCTTGAACTGCGCCCGGAGCTCGCGCTGGATCTCCTGGCTCTTGTTCTTCGGCGCCTCGATGTCGCGCGTCGCCTTGTATTCCGCGAAGTGCTTCTTCCGCCAGCTGGCGCCATCCCACAGGACGATCGGCTTCAGCATGGAGAAGGTCGCGATCATCGGGCGCAGAGTGCGCAACATGCCGTAGATCGCGGTTGTGTGTTGCTCGCCGACCTTGAGCTCCGTGCCGGCCGCTTCCTTGTAGCCGATGTTCGAGCCGTCGATGAGCAGAAAGCCACGAGTTTTCACTGTGATTAAATCCACAAGTATGATGCGTGGAAAGAATGGGCGGCGGTGCCCGAGATCACAAAAGGCACCGCCGCCGCTCCGGGTGAGCGACTCCCGGATCAGTCGCCGAGTTCGCCGAGGAGGGCGTCGAGTTCTTCGTCGCTGATGGCGCCGTTGAAATCGCCAGCCGCCTCGGGCTCGGGCTTGTCTTCAACCGCCGGTGCGGGCTTCGCCGCGGCGGGCTTGGGCGCAGCCGGCTTCTCCGGCTCCGCTTTCGGTTCATCGACCTCGAAGGGCGGATCGACCTCGCTGTAGGTCGAGGTCGGCGCCGGCACCTCTTCCGCGACCGACGCAGCGGGCGAGGTGAGCAGGGCGGTGCCGCGCGGGCCGAGGAGCGACTTCACACTGGTGCCGGTGATCGAGGCGATGTTGTTGATCGCCTTGGTCTCCTCGCCGCGGAAGAACTCCTTCTCGATGAACTCCTTGAGGTCGAACACCTTGTCCATCGCACCCTTCGGCACGGGCTTGGACTTGACGGCCGGCATCACGGTGTACCGGGTGTCGAAGCCCTTGCCCGAGCGCTCGATGGTGAAGTCGATGCCTTCCTCGGGATCGAGCACGTTCACCTCGCCGGCGTACTCCTCCAGGACCGAGAGGATGCTGCCGAAGGTGCCGGTCGTGAGCTCCAGGACGACCGGATCATCCGACGCATCGGAGCCGGAACGGATCAGGGCGTTGACGAGCACGTTCTTGCGGGCGTCCCACTCCTTGATGATCTTGAGGGACTCGTCGTCGATCGCCGACTTCTTCGCCTGCTCGATGGCGGTGCAGACGGGGCAGGGCGCCTCGTGAACAGCGTCATGGCAGCCGACGACGGCGACGGGCTTCTCGTTGAGACCCGGCTTGATCCAGTGGACGCCGAGATCCGCCCAGAAGGGCTTGGCCGGGTCGGGCTGAAGAATGCGGACGGTCGTCTTGCCTTCCTTGAGCTTGACGATCTTGCCGTTGTTGCGGCTGTACTTGTTCTTCGCACCGCGGAGCATCGCGAGGAGGGCGGGGTTATTCAGTGCCATATAACTGGGTTCCTTTACAGTTTTGCGCTTAGTGCTTTGTACTCGCAGGCTGTCTAGATACTGACTTTCTGCTAGTTATATTATAGCAGAAACTGCGCTAGAGTGCGCGGTTACTGCTGGCGAATAGTCAGAACACGCCGAACCAGGTGCCGACGCCGTGGATGATGCCGACGGGGGCGAAGAACAGGCCGATGAGGAGCAGGACCCAGGAACTGGTCTTGATGCAGACCACGATATGCGTGATCATCGCCAAGATAGCGGTGATGGCGAGCATGGTCCCGGAAGAGAAAGACCACCGTGCCCTGCGCTTGGCGCGAGCGAAGATCTCCTCGGGCGTCTCGATAGTGTTGGTCATCAAGTGCCTCAACTGTTGTTCGCAGCGCGGTCCGCGAACCGCTGTTTCTGAGCCTCGATCTCATCATCGAGCGCCTTGCGTCGATTGATCGAAACCTCACCCTTCATCTCCTCACGGGAGATCAGGCCCTGTTGCACCAGCATGTCGCGCCGGTGCCGGAACGCCTCTGTGGCGATCTTCGCGGAGGCTTCGATCTGCTTGGCTTCATTCAGCGCACGCTTGAAGCGCACGACCTCGGGATCGGTCGCGACGGCGTTCTCCAGCTGCTTCTCGGTGAACTTGTCGCCCTTGGTGACGAGCGCATCCCGCTTGACGCGATAGGTGCGGGCCTCGACCGTTTCGAGCAGGAATTTCACATCGTCGACCTGGCGCGAGGCGCGGGAAGCCAGCGTGCCGTAGTGGGCGAACAGCGATGCCTGACCGACCATCGCCGTCGACAGATCCGCCAGCGAATAGGTCAGATCCTTTTTCAGCTGGGCGGCATCGATCAGATTGCGCACCTTGTAGACGGACTTCGTAGCCTCTTCGGACATGCTGCACCGTTCAATCAATTTCGATTTAATTATAGCGCGAAAACGAGCGCGCGCTTACGGAATCAGCGAAGCCACAGAGGCAAAAACGTCGTTCATCGCGTGCTGCTTCTCGGGATCGTGGAAAATCTCGCCTGGGCTGAAGCCGATGACGAAATTGGCGTCGTGATCGCGGCTGTAGACGATCTGGCCGGCGCTGTCGGACGCCTTGCCCTTGAAGTCCGGGATGAAGTTTCGCACGGTCGTCGAGCCCATCAGGACGATCACCGGCGGCTTGAGGATCTCGAACTCGCGGGCGAGGTACTTCTGGTAGAGCGCGATCTCGTCGGGCGTCACCTGCTTGCCGGTCTTGGGCCGCTTGATCAGCGCCGTCCAGTAGGCGTCGGCGCGAGACAGCTCGTTCTCATAGAGGGCATTCGACACCGCATTGAACGCGCGGCCCCAGGACATCTGGCCCTGCTCCTCCTCTTCGCGCGAGGGCGCATCGAAGATGACCATGAAGCGCGCCTGCTTGCCGAACATCGGCCGCACGGGCTGGCCGTCCTTGCCGCCGCCCGGCCCCATCTCCTCGTAATAGTCGTTCACCACGTCGAGGATCGCTTTCTTGGTGTCGCGATCGGTCGGGAAGTCGCGATCGATCGTCACCGCGGCGTCCACCAGCCCTGGGATGAGGTCACGCTGGTCGCGCATCCGGTCGGGGTGAAGCTGCACGGGCTGAGTGGGCTCGACCGAGGCGAAGGCGCCGATCTTGTCCAGCAGCTCGATCTTCGCCTTGTTGACGATGCGCCGGTTCACCCGATTGACGCAGTCTTCCATCGACTCGAAAGGCTTCGAGCCGCGCGCCTGGACGATCACCTTGGCCGCATTCGCCGACAGACCCTTGATGCGGCCGAACGGGATGCAGAGCTTGGTGTCGGTGAGGATCTCGAACTGGTCCGTCGACAGGTTGATATCCGGCAGGACGATCTCGATGCCGCTCGCGCGGGCATCCTTCAGCAGCGCCTGGAGCTTCTCTTCCTTCATGAGGGTGAGCGCCGCAGCGTAGAACTCGACCGGGTAGTAGGTCTTGAGCCACATGCTCTGATAGGAGATCAGGGTGTATTCGACCGAGTGGCTCTTGTTGAAGCCGTAGCCGGCGAACTTCTCGATCTTGTCGAACAGTTCGCCCGCCTCGTCCTCATCCATGCCGACGGTCTTGATCGCGCCCTCGACGAACTTGCCGCGCTCCTTCTTCATCTCCTCGGGCAGCTTTTTGCCCATGATCTTGCGCAGCTTGTCAGCTTCGGGCAGCGAGTAGCCCGCGACGACCTGGGCGACCTTCATGACCTGTTCCTGGTAGACCATCACGCCGAAGGTCGGCGCCAGCGGCTCACGCATGTTCGGATGGTCGTACTCGACGGTCTCCAGGCCCTGCTTGCGCTTGTAGTAGGAGTCCATCATGCCCGAGTCCATCGGGCCGGGGCGATAGAGCGCGGTCGCAGCCGTGATATCGTCGAAGGTGATGGTGCCGTCCTTGCCAAGCTCCTTGAGCAGCCGGCGCATTCCGCCCGACTCGAACTGGAAGATGCCGGTCGTCTTGCCCGTCGCGAAGTTGGTGAGCACCTTTTCGTCATCGAGTGGGATGCGGAGAAGGTTCACGCGCTCGGAGTGACGCTTGCGGATGTAGCTGAGCGTCAGGTGGATCAGATCGAGGGTCGACAGACCCAGGATGTCCATCTTGATCAGCCCCTGATCCTCGACGATGCGTTTGTCCCAGTTGACGACCGCCTCGCCCTTTCGACTCTCGACAACGGCGCGCTCGACCAGCGGGCACTCGGCGACCACGACGCCGGCCGCGTGCTGGCCCAGGTTGCGCATGACGCCTTCGAGCGTGCTGCACACGTCCCAGATTGGCTTGTAGCGATCGCGGAACTCGGCGATCTCGGGCACTTCCTCGGCCGCCTTCTCCAGCTTGAGCGGCACCCCGTGCAGCTTCGGCACGAACTTGGAGCAGCGATAGTCGTTCTCATCGAGCCCGAACACACGCCCCACGTCGCGGATGGCTGACGCCGATGCGAGCGTCGCGAAGTTGGAGATGCCGCCGACGCGCTCGCGCCCGTACTTGCCGACCAGATATTCCACCACCTCGTGCCGGCGCTCGGACATGAAATCCAGGTCGGCGTCGGGCAGATCCTGACGGTCAGGGTTGATGAAGCGCTCGAACAGGAGCTCGAAGCGGATCGGGTCGCAGTCGGTGATGCCCATCAGATAGGCGACGAGCGAGCCGCCCACGGAGCCTCGCCCTGGGCCGACCAGGATGCCGTTCGTTTTCGCGAAGCGCACCACGTCCTGCACCAGCAGGAAGTAGCCGGCGAAGCCCAGCGTCTTGAGCACGGAGAGCTCGTAGGCGAGGCGAGGGCGGTACACGTCCTTCAGCTCCTCGGCCGTGGGCTTGTGGCCGAAAACGCTGGTGCTGAACCGCTCGGTCCAGCCCTTCTTGCACTCCTCGATGACGGCGCGCACCTCGTCGGGCGCCATCTTGGGAAGGGACACCGGCGCCTTCTTCCACTCGAACGTCACCCGGCCGGCGAGGAAGCCGGTCATTTTCAGCCCCTGCGCGAAGACGAGCTGGGCATTGGCGACGCCGAACCGGGTGCGCAGCCGGTTGATCGCGCCCTTGCAGTCCTCCAGGAGCTCCTTCGTCGTGCGCGGATGGAAGTCGCGCACGTAGGGCGAATTGTGCCAGGGATCGGAGATCTTCACGTTGCGCGCGATCGCACCCATCACCTCGGCCGCGTCGGCCTCGTCCTGCGCGTAGATCACCGGGCGAACGGTGAGGGGCTGAATGTCGAGCCGTGAGATCGCGCGCGCGGCCAGATTGTTGGCGGCGTCGAACACCGGCGCGTCGACCGGCACGAGACAGGCGTACACGCCCGATTTGCCGATGATGTCGATAATCCGACGAAGGATATCGAGATGGTTGGGATGATGCAGGACGCCCTGCATGTCGCCCGTCGAGATCGCCACGTCCTCGTCCGTCAGGCCGGCGAGGGCCTTGTAGAGGTCGTCAAAGCCGATCTTCGAGGTGTTGTAGAAATATTCCTCGGAGTTGGCGAGGCTGAGCAGCTTGAACAGCGTCTCCAGCCCCTTCTGGGAGAGGACGTACCAGGTGAGGAAATACTCGGGCGGGGCCTTCACCTTCTCGCCCTTGGGCTTGCGCCACGTCGGATCATCCACTACGCGCAGCCGGCAGCCGATCAGAGGTTTGATGTCGGCCTTCTTGGCGCGATTGGTCAGATCGATCAAACCTGTGACCGACATCGTGTCGGTCAGCCCGATCAACTTCGCATCGACCTTCTTCGCCTCGTCGACCAGCCGTTCGGTCGTCAGGATGGACTCACCAATGGAAAAACTCGACCGTGCGGCCAGCAGCGCGTGCATGTATCAGCCCTCCAGGGGCTTCCAGTTCGTGATGACCACAGAGACGAAGGCGCCGTTCTCGGCGATCATGCGCTCGACGTGCTCCACGTCGGCCTGAGTGCGCAGGTCGGCGACGCCGTTGACGAAGAGGCGATGCGTGCCCTTGAAGCCGTCCTGACGCATGAAGTCGTACACCACCATGACCTTGCGGATCGCCGGCTGGGGCAGGGCAGGGGGTTCGGCATCGAGTTCGGGGGCGGGCTGCTCAGGCGCCACAGTCGGCTGCACCTCGTCCGTGTCGACCACAATCGTCTTTTCCATGCTCACCTCTTGAGTTTGATGGTGCCGTTGAGATTTTCGATCAGGTCGAGCGCGGTCAGCACCGCGATCGCCTGACTGACGTGTGCCGACGCAGTGCCCTCGCTCCAGTTGAGCTTGCGCTGGAACGCCGTCATCAGGTTCATGCGCGAGAAGCCGTCGGGCAGGCGCAGAAGCAGGTGACAGGTCAGCCGCATGAAGACGGGGCGCTGATCCTCGAAAGGGTTCCGGTTCGCCCGCAGGGCATCCGTGATCTTGATGCCGGTCTTCTCGAAGCGCTCCAGCAGCGCCGCGACCTTCTTCGGTAGACCGCCGGTCATTTCCGCGGTGCGCTTCTGCGTGACCCGCTTCGGCGCAGGCTCGGGTTCGAGACCCAGCCGGGCACGCATCGCCTGCCGGCGCTCATGCGACTGGGGCGCGCACTTGCCGGCGAAGATGCACCCTCGGCACTCGGCGGCTTCCTCGCTGAACGTCATGGCCGAACCAAAGCAGCCAGGCGCGTGTGAAATGTCCGGGACGTGTTCCATCAGGCGGCCTGCTGTTGGACCTCGAAGGAGATCTGCTTCAATTCACGGTAGATGGGGCCGCGCTCGGTCTTGCCGACGCCGAGCACGTCCATAACCAGCGCAGCGGTGACGCCGCTGGGCGCGCTGGAGCAGAGGCCGCGCTGACGGCCATATTCGGCGCGGGCTTGAAGAGCCCTCACCTCGTCGTAGAGCCACTGAGGCGGGCTCTCCAGAAGCTCGACGAACCTGCGCGCCGTGGGCGACAGGCGCTTCATGACGAAGGCGCGCACGCTGTTGTGGGATGCGGCGTCCTCGCCCGTGACGGCCTTCTGGTCGGGGATGATCTCGTGGTGCGAGCCCGAAACCTCCTCCTCCGAGTGATCCAGCTCGAACGGCGCCATGAGACGCTCGTCGATCTCCTTCTGCACGAAGCGGTTCAGGTGCTGCATCACCCCACGTCCGAGGTAGGACATGAAGGGAACGTTCAGTTCCGGGTTCCAGCGCTCCTTCGCGATGCACCAGGCAACGGCGGCTTCCTGCATGAGATCCTGGTGGGTGATCGTATGGCACCCCGCAGATCGCACCCGGCGCAGAACGCGCCAGGTGATCTTCTGGAGGAACCGTTGGTGCTGCTCGAAGGCGATCGGCGTCATGTCAGCCGAACACCCGCTGCGCCACCTGCTCGACCGCTTCCTTGTCGACGCGCGAGCATCGATTGGCGAAGGCGAGCTTGAGACCCCCGCGCCAGTCGGAGCCACGCACGAGACCGATGCGGGCCGCGTTGATCAGCTCGCGGGGAGAGACCGTCGTTCCGATCTTGCCCGCAGCGAAGGCGGTGCGCACGTCGCCGGCGAACTTGACCAGCTTCGAGGCGTCGCTCGCCTTG